>NZ_KI783309.1:0-48440 GCF_000510705.1 Pseudomonas sp. MOIL14HWK12:I1
AACGGGCGCGTGGGTTCGCAAGACCCCAAAGACGATACGTCTACTTCGATCACAGACCCAATTGGGCCAGCCAGGCAGCTCCATCACCTGGCCAGCCAACCGAATTGCTTGACGAACATAGAGCATTGGAACCACCTGATCCCTTCCCGAACTCAGAAGTGAAACGATGCATCGCCGATGGTAGTGTGGGGCTTCCCCATGTGAGAGTAGGTCATCGTCAAGCGCCTAACACCCAGCACCCCCGCTCAGTTCATTCTGGCGGGGGTGTTGTCTTTGGGGCGGGAAAAGTTTGGCCGGACGTCAGCATGCCTAGGCGCTGGGGGCAGATGATCGGCCAGCGAAAGCCTGGGGCTAGGTCGCTGAGGTGGCCCTCACCCTAGCCCTCTCCCGGGGGGAGAGGGGACTAGAAGCGGTGCGGCGAGGGCTTGAGGATGCTTCCCGGATTTCAGGGACTGCTTTGTGTCTGCAAGAGCACAAGAGCTACAACCGCCCGGCTGCGCCGGGCTGTTGTGGCCATGGTGGTCCGTCGATGCGGCCGCTCCTACAAGGAGGCATGCTGTAGGAGCGGCCCATGGCCGCGATCAGCTGGATGTTGGGCTTCGCTGCGCTCAACTAACCTATCGCAGCGTTACAAGAGCAAGAAAAAGCCCGGCAGATGCCGGGCTTTTTGCGTTCTGGCAGGGGCTCACGCAGGTTCGGGCAGGGCCAGGTCGCGTTTGGCGATGTATTTCCAGTCGGCTTCGTCGATGTAGATGCCGCCGGGGCCGCTGCCGCCTTCGAGGTCGATGGCGACCTGGGCGCTGACCTGGGGTTTGACGCTTGCCAGGATGGGCACGAAGCCCAGTTGCTGGCTGGTCTCGATCAGCGCCTGCTGGTTGCGTTCGTCGATGTCGGCGGCTTCGTCCAGGTAGTAGGGCAGGCGGATCTTGGCGGCCTGCTCCCGGTCCATCAGGTGCAGCAACAGGTACATGTTGGTGAGCGCCTTGATGGTCATGGTGGTGCCGTTGGAGGCGGCGCCGTCGATGTCGGTGTGCAGGATCGGCTGGCCGCCCTGCTTGGTGATCTCGAAGGCCAGTTCGAAGAGGTCCTTGAGGCCGAGCTGGTTGCCGTTGGCGGCCACCAGGCGTGCCAGGTATTCCTTGGCGTCCTCGTTCTTCTGGTCCTGGCTGCTGTCCTGGGTGAGATCGAAGACCGACAGGGTTTCGCCTTCCTCGTACTGACCGGCGCTGTGGATGATCTGGTCGATGTGCTTGAGCGCCTCCTTGTTCGGCGCCAGGACGATGCGGAAGCTCTCCAGGTTGGAGACCTGCTTGCGATTGATCTCGCGGTTGAACAGCTGCAGCTGGTGTTCGAGGTTGTCGTAGTCGCTACGGATGTTTCTCAGGGTCCGGGCGATGTCGGTGACGGCGGCGCGGCGGGCCTTGGCCAGGGTCAGGGCTTCGTCCTGGCGATGGGCATAGGCGTTGACCAGCAGCTGCAGGCGGCGCTCGGGATCTTCCTCGTTGTCGAACTTGGCGACGCCCTTGAGGCGGACCTGGGCATAGAGCGCCTCGATCTGGGTGTCGGCGCGCTGCAGGGCCTGCCAGGTGTCCTGGTAGTCGTTGAGCAGCGGCAGCAGGTTTTCCAGGGAATCGTCGACCGCCTCCATGAAGGGCGTGCCCTGGGGCAGGTCGGTGGGCAGCAGCTGGCGGCGGCGCAGGGCGTCGGCCAGGGTGCGGTCCTTGGCTTCCAGGTCGGCCAGCTGGCGACCGATCAGCTGCAGCTTGGCGGAGAGTTGCTGGACGCGTTCGGTGAAGGCGTCGCCGGCGCGTCTCAGTTCGTCCTGGGCGGCTTCCAGCTGGGCCAGCTGTTCGAGCTTTTCGTTTTCCTCGGCACCGAGGGTCTGGCAGCGACGGAAGTCTTCCAGGGCCTTCTGGGCATCCAGGACCTGTTGGTAGAGGGCTTCGGCCTGGGCCTTGCTGGCCTGGCGGTCGAGACTGACACCCTGCTGCGCCTTGAGCTGCTTGAGTTCGCGCTCCAGGCGGTCCTTCTGGTCACGCAGGGCGGCGCGATCGGCGAGGGCCTGCAGGGTGGGTGGCTCAATGCCCGACAGGTCGAGGGACAGGCCCGGCAATTCGAGGCGATCGCCCTGGAAGCGCGCCAGGATGCTTTCGAAGGTCTTTACCCAGTTGCCGTCCTCGCTCAGTTCGACGCCCTTGGGGCCGAGTGGCAGGCTGAACAGCTGGCCATTGAACAGCCGCATTAGGCGGTCGACGTCGGCCTGGCTGAATTCCTCGCGCAGGCGGGCGTAGCTGTTGTTGTCGGCGTGGTCGAGTTGCTGGCGAATAGCCTTGAGGCGCTGCTCCAGTTCGCGGACGCGCTGGTCGAGGTCTTCGCTGCTGAACTGGCGGGCCTGGGACAGGGCGCCGGCCAGTTCGTCGTGGGCGTCCTTGGCGGCCAGCAACTGGGCTTCCAGGGGCGCGGTGGAGTCCACCAGGGCAAAGCGGTGCTTGAGCTGGGCCAGCTCGGCGAGCCAGCGCTGCAGGCTGCTGATCTCGCGCTCGCGGCGCATCAGTTCGCTGGTGCCGTCGCGCTGGCTCTGCTGCAGACCGTCCTGTTCCTGGCGGTAGTGTTCGGTCTGGGCCAGGAGTTCGTCACGGCGGTCCAGGGCGTAGTGCTGCCAGGTGCCGAGCAGACTGTCGAGCAGCGGCGAGAGGCGATGCAGCTTGCCCCTCAGGCGGTCGCGTTGCTCGACGCCATTGGCCAGGGCTTCGACCAGCGGGCCGGCGGCGACCAGCGACTGGTAGTCCTGCTCCATGCGACGCACGTCGCGGAAGGCTTCCTCGCAGGCGGCGATGTAGTCGACGCTGCCGGATCTCAGGCTGTGCTCGAAGGCATCGAGAAACAGCTGCTTGAGCTTGGCCGCGGTGATCTCGCGCATGTGCAGCAGGTTGATGAACAGGGCGCGGAAGGTCTTGAGACTCTGTTCGCTGGTGGATCGCAGCGGGATCAGGGTCAGGTCCAGCGGGATGCTGGTATGGCCGCCAACCAGCAGGCGACGCAATTCCTCGGGTTTGACTTCATAGGCCTTGAGGCCGGCGCGCTCCAGACTGGCGAAGAGTTCGCGCTGGCGCAGGCAGGCGCCGTCGCGCTGGTAGTGGGCCAGGTCCAGTTCGCCGGCATAGGCGAAGAACTGGTGGCCGAAGCCACCGCCCGGGCCACGACCGGCCACACCGATGACGTGGGGGCCGTGGGCCAGGCGCAATTCGATGAGGATGTAGCTGGTGTCGGTGGCGAAGTAGAACTTGCGCGACTGCTCGTTGCTGTACTTGCCGAAGCTCATGTCGGAGAGCCGCGCCAGGATGGGGAATTGCAGGGCGTTGATGGAGGCGCTCTTGCCCAGGTTGTTGGCGCCGTAGACCGACAGCGGCTGTTCCAGCGGGAAGAGGCCGAGGCTGTAGCCGGCGGTGTTGAGCAGGGCGAAGCGGCTGATGCCGTAGCGGATCATAGGTCGAACTCCCGTTCTGCGGCGATGGCGCGGGCCAGGGCAGCCTCTTCGTCATCCTCGTCGGCGCCTTCCTGCTCGCTGCCGTCTTCGTCGCTGGCGAGGGTCGGGGCCGGCAGCGGTAGGTCGCTGGCATGCAGACCGGCGGCCAGGTCGCGATCCTGCTGCACGGTCAGGCAGACATCGAGAAAGCGGTGCATGGGCGGCAGGAAGCGGTAGGTGCCGTTGCTGTCCAGGGCGAAGCCGAGCTGGGTCAGGCGGCGCAGGATCTTTTCCTCCAGCTCTTCCTGGGTGGTGACCTCGGCCTGCAGGAAGAGGTCGCGGTACTTGTCCAGCAGCGCCGGCAATTCGTGCCGGCCCAGGGTGCCGCCGTCGAGCACGGCCAGGGGGTCGCGGCCCTGGTCGGCCAGGTGCTCGACCAGTATGAAGGTGAACAGCGCCAGGCGCTGGGCGGTCTTGTTGACCTGGGCGCCCATCTGCTCGGGCACGAAGTAGTAGAAGCCGCGCGGATCGCAGACCAGTTCGAAGCCGAGGGCGCGGAACAGGGCGCGGTACTGGTCCTGCTGCTGGCTGAGCTGGGCGTAGCTCTCGGGCTCGCTGCGGGACAGGTGATAGCCCTTGAACAGCTCGCGAAAGATGGGCGCGAGCTGGGTCATTTCGTTGAGATCAAGTTGCATGGGCGTCGCTCGCGAGGGATCGGGCGGTCAGGGCGTAGGAGCACAGGCTGACGCGGTGTTCGAGGGTGTCGTAGTGGCGGCGATCCAGGCGCTGGCGCTGGAAGCGCGTATCGCGGGACAGGCGCGAGAACCAGTAGAGCAGCTCGTCGGTGTCGCCGGCCGGCTCCTGCTCCAGCAGCCAGGCCATGAGATCCGGCAGCGGCAGGGCGTCCTGGCAGAGATCGAGCATCTCGCGGGCGGTACGGGGCGCGGCCGGGCGTTCGCTGTCCCGCGGGCGACCGCTCTGGCTGGGAAAGCGCGCCGGTTTGGGCTCGAAGCGCGCCAGGGCGTAGACATAGCTTTCCACCTGGGCGGTGGTGCCGAGAAAGACGCTCTGCGGCCGGCTGAACAGGGGCAGGGCGGCCTGGGGCACGGCGTCGAGGCCCTTGCGGCGGATGGTGGCCAGGGCCAGGGCGGCGCCGCGGGTCACGGCATTGTGCCGACGCGCTTCCTCGCGCAGCGGCAGCAGCAATTCGCGGGCACGTCTGAGCGCCAGCTGGGCGGCGTTGTGCATCTCCAGGATGCGCGCCTGGGTGCGCAGCAGCAGGTCATCGTCGACCAGCTGGCCGAGGCGCTGCTGTTCGCCCAGCAGGTGCAGGAGCACCTGCTCGACGCGGTGGACGCCGCGCTCGAAAGCGCCGTTGGCGGCCACCAGCTGGATCATCGGCTCGACGTATTCGTCCCAGGTGGCCAGTACCTCGGCATAGCGCTGGCGCAGGGGGATCTGGCGATCGCTGGTCTTGGCCCGCTCGGCGACGCCCTCCAGGGCATGGCCGTCGTTGGCCAGCTTCTTGAGGACATCGCGCACGCGCATGTCCAGCAGGCGCAGCTGGCGGACGAGGTCGGGGCCGTCGCGGTTGTCGAAGGCTTCGCGGATGTGGCCGGCGAGGCGCTCCAGGTGGCGCAGGTAGGCTTCGATCTCCAGGCACAGGCCCAGGCGGTGTTCGCGCCTGAGATAGCCGAGGAAGTCGTGGATCTGGCCATTGAGTTCGAAGCGATTGGGGCTCTTGGCCACCGGCACCAGGATGTCCAGACGGATCCAGGTGTCGAGCAGGGCGGTGAGGTCGGCCGGCGTGCGCTCGGGCAGCTGTTCGGCCAGGCGGGCACGCAACTCGGCCAGGCCCAGGGTGCCGCTGTCGAAGTGGGCGCACAGCGGGTCGATGAGGTGCCAGTGTTCGGCGAGGGTACGCAGGACGCGTTTGGGGTCGATCATGGCGGGGACCGCACCAGACAAAAGCGCCATTGTACTCCAGACGCCAGAGCCTTCGATGTGACCGCGGTGGGACCGATGGGCAGGGCGGCCTTTCGATCCGCGGCGATCCGCGCGACAATGCCGCCCCGCATAATCCTGCCGCGTGTCCGAAGGATCCGCCCATGTCCGACCCCGCCCCCTCCATCAGCCCCTCGCTTACCGCCGAGGCGCGTCGTCGCGCCTATCTGCAGGCGTTGCAGCTGGATGTCTGGGTGCCGCGCACGGTGTTGCCCTTCGCCGCGCCTTCGCGGCCGGAAGCCCTGTGGGTCGAGGAGCCGGAAGAGGCGCCCGTCGCCGCCCGGGTGGTCCGCCCGGAGCCGGTGGCCAAGGCCGTGCCGGTCGCTGCGGCAGCCGAGGCACCGGCGGCGCATCGGCCGCGTATCGAGATCCCGCGACCCGCGGCGCTGAAGCCCGTTGCTACTCCGATGGCCGAGCCGGAACCGGAGCGGGCGCCGCTGCCACCGCGGGAGCCGGCGCCGCGCTTTGCCCTGCAGCTGCTCCAGGCCGGGCGTTGCCTGCTGCTGCTGGAGTTGCCCACCGGCGACACCCTGGGTTCGCGCGATCCCGCCTATCTGCTGCTGCGGGATCTGCTGCGCGCTGCCGGCCTGCCGGATACGCCGCGGATCGTCAGTGAAGAACCCATTCGCTGGCCGCTGCTCAACAGCGGCCAACTCGACCAGGGCCCGGCGGCGGCGGCCGAATTCGTGCAGAGCTTCGTCTCGGGGCACCAGGAGCGCCTGGGCGAAGGCCTGGGCCTCTGGCTGATCGGCGGCGCCGCGCGGCGCTGCAGTGGCGTCGCGGACGCGCAGCTCACGGGGGTGGAGCAGGACACCGCCCTGGGACCGGCCTGGCTGGTGCCGGGACTGGATATCTTGATGGAAGAGCCGGCCGCCAAGGCCGCGCTCTGGCAAGCCATGCGCCCGTTGCGGCGCCGCTGGATGGAACAGCAATGAACGATGCGGTGAGCTTTCGGCGGATGACCGAAGCCGATCTGAACACGGTATTGAAGATCGAATATCAGGCCTTCAGCCATCCCTGGACCCGCGGCATCTTCAGCGATGCGCTGAAGTCCTACGACTGCTGGGTGATGACGGCCGGCGAGCAGCAGGTGGGGCACGGGGTGATCAACGTCATCCTCGACGAGGCCCATCTGCTCAACATCACCATCAAGCCGGAAAGCCAGGGGCGTGGTCTCGGCCTGCGGCTGCTGGAACACCTGCTGCAGGAAGCACGCAAGGCCAAGGCCAACGAGTGCTTTCTGGAGGTGCGCGCCAGCAACCAGGCGGCCTACCGGTTGTATGAACGCTATGGCTTCAACGAGATCGGCCGCCGGCGGGACTATTATCCCGCGGTCGGCGGCCGGGAAGATGCGCTGGTGATGGCCTGTACGCTGCTCGACTAGGCCTTCAGCGGCCTCAGTGATCGGCGCGCTTTTCGTCCAGGTCCAGACCGGTGTCCCCGGCGAGGTCTTCGTCGTTCGCATCCAGATCGGCGTAGCGGGCGTCTCTCTGGGTCTCGGCTTCGTTGGGTTCGTCGGCTTCGCCGTCCCAGGCCTGGCCGTCCAGGGGATGACTGCGACCGAGTTCGGCTTCGTCCTGGCCGGAGCCGCCGCCGATGTCGCTGTCCTCGACCACGCTCAGCTCCTTGTCGTTGGGCCAGGCATCGCCGTAGTCGGTTGGCGAGCGGGCACCCGTCTCGTCCAGCAAGGTCTCCGGACTGGCGTCGTCCATGGTCGGTTGATGATCCAGGGTCTCGCCACCGGTCATGCCGGCCTGGCGCACGCGCTCTTCGGGAAACTGGCCTTCGTAGTCGCGTTCATCCATCTCGTCGCCGGCACGGCCCTGACGCTCGTCCTTGCGATCGCTGAAGTCGAGTTCGCGCATGTCGCCCATGCGGTCCTGGATGTCGTCGATCTCTTCGGGGGTCTTGGTGATATCGGGCTTGTTCATGGTGGTCTCCAAAGGCAGGGCTGCTAGAGCATCTCCCTGAATCCGACTACGAGCCGGCAAGGGGAATTCCTCGGCACTGCCGGAAGGTGTGAACGAACCATACGGTGACCCGGCAGTCGTACCTTCCATGATCGACCTCGACAGCCTCACCTCATCGGGCCAGCCGCTGGCCTTCTTCTTCGATCTGGATGGCACCCTGGCAGAACTGCAGCCACGTCCGGAACAGGTTTTCATTCCCGCCGAAACTCTCGCTGCGCTCGAGCAGCTGGCGCGCCACCATGGCGTCGCCGTGGTCTCCGGGCGACCGCTGGCGGAGATCGACGGATTCACCAGGCCGCTGCAACTGCCGGCGGCTGGCGTACATGGTGCCGAATGGCGCGATCCCCAAGGCGAGATCCATCGGGTGACCCTGGACGCCGCGGTGCTGGCGCAGGTCGGCGCCCGCCTGGAAGCGGCCCTGGCCGACCATCCGGACCTGCTGCTGGAGCGCAAGAGCGTGGCCTTCGCCCTGCACTATCGCCAGGCGCCGGACAAGGAAGCCCTGGTGCGCGAACTGGCCGAAGGCATCGCCGCCGACCATCCCGAATTCAAGTTGCAACCGGGCAAGTGCGTCTTCGAACTCAAGCCCGCTGCGGCGAGCAAGGGCGAGGCCATCGCCCGTTTTCTCGAACTGGAACCCTTTGCCGGCTGCCTGCCGGTGTTTCTCGGCGACGATCGTACCGATGAAGAGGGGTTCACTGTCGTCAATGCGCGAGGCGGTCTGACCGTCAAGGTAGGAGAGGGGGAGACGGTCGCCAAGACCCGCCTACCTTCGGTGGAAGCGGTAGCCCTCTGGCTGCAGCAGCTGAGCCGTGACCTCGCGCCACATTATAAGCAAGGAGATTAGGATGAGCCGTTTAGTGGTGGTATCGAATCGGGTGGCCCCGATCGAAGAAGGCAAGGCGACCGCGGGTGGTCTGGCAGTGGGCGTACTGGATGCGCTGCGCAAGTCGGGCGGCATCTGGTTCGGCTGGAACGGCGAGACGGTCAAGGAAAACGGGCCGGCCAAGACCCAGACCAAGGACAACATCGACTACGTGACCTTTGGCCTGACCAAGCGCGACTACGACCACTACTACCGCGGTTTCTCCAACGCCACCCTCTGGCCGATCTTCCACTACCGGATCGATCTGGCGCGCTATAACCGGGAAGAGTACGACGGCTATCGGCGTGTCAACATGGCCATGGCCGAGCGCCTGAAGCCCCTGCTCAAGCCCGATGACATCATCTGGGTGCACGACTATCACCTGATTCCCTTCGCCGAAGCCTGCCGCATGCTGGGTATCCGCAATCGCATCGGCTTCTTCCTGCACATTCCCTTTCCGGCGCCGGAGATCCTCACCGCGATCCCGCCACACAACGAATTGCTCAAGACCCTGTGCTTCTATGACCTGATCGGCTTCCAGACCGACACCGACCAGCTGGCCTTCCAGGACTACATCACCCGCGAGGTACGCGGCGTGCTGGAGAAGGACGGCAGCCTGACCGCCTACGGGCATAACTTCCGGGTGGGCGTCTATCCCATCGGCGTGATGCCGGACGTCATCCAGAAGCAGGCCGAGTCCTATCGCACGCGGCGCCAGTTCATCTCGCGCAGCATCGAGGGCGTGCCCTACAAGACCATCGTCAGCGTCGACCGACTCGACTACTCGAAAGGGCTGGTGGAGCGCTTCCAGGCGTTCGAGAAGCTGCTGGAGCATTTCCCCGAGCATCACCGGGCGGTGCAGTTCGTGCAGATCGCGCCTTCGTCGCGGGCAGACGTGGTCTCCTATCAGAACATCCGCCGTCAGCTGGAGAGCCATGCCGGCCATATCAACGGGCATTTCTCCGAGCTGGACTGGACGCCGATCCGCTACCTGAACAAGAGCTATGACCGGCGCACGGTGATGGGGCTGTTCCGCTCCTCCGACGTGGGTCTGGTGACGCCGCTGCGCGATGGCATGAACCTGGTGGCCAAGGAGTACGTGGCGGCCCAGGACCCGGAAAATCCGGGCGTGCTGGTGCTGTCGCGCTTCGCCGGAGCGGCGCGCGAACTCAACTCCGCGCTGATCGTGAATCCCTATGACCATGTCGGCATGGCCGAGGCGCTGGACCGGGCGCTGCGCATGCCGCTGGAAGAGCGCAAGTCGCGCTATGAGGACATGATGCGGGTGATCCGCCAGGCCGACCTGGCCTCCTGGCGCGACAACTTCCTGCGCGACCTGCGGGCCTTCAGCTCCAAGGCGCTGGTGCAGTCCATCGACACCCAGGACGCAGCGGCTGTGGAAGAGGTGGAGAGCAAGCAGAAGGTCGCGCTGTAAGCTGCTTGCGCGGTGATCGAGCCCGGCCTAGGCCGGGCTTTTTCATGGGCGGGGCTGAGGTCTGGCGTGAAGAGGGCCCTCACCCTAGCCCTCTCCCGGGGGGAGAGGGGACGAAGAGCGGCGCTACCTGCGGCTTGGGTCTGCTTCTGCAGGACTTATCCGTGGGGCGGGCAGGCTGTTCAGGAGAGGGAGCGGCGGTGCCCTCACCCTGGCCCTCTCCCGGAGGGAGAGGGGACTAAGAGCGGTGCCACGGTGGACTTTTTCGTGGGCAATAAAAAAGGGCCAGCTTACGCTGACCCTTGAAAATAGGTGGTGGCTACGCAGGGACTTGAACCCCGGACCCCAGCATTATGAATGCTATGCTCTAACCAGCTGAGCTACGTAGCCATCCGAGGCGCGCATTATTGGCAAGGCGCCGGTGGCTGTCAAGCCTTCTGCTCAAGAAATTTCTGTTTGTCGATCAAGCGTTTGCGCAGCCCTGCCGGGGCCTGGCCGGCTGCTGCGTCCGGCCGCTCCCGGCTAGTCGTCCTCGTCCAGCGGCAACTGGATCTCGTCCATCTTCAGCTCCAGGCGATAGCCCAGGGCCAGGAACAGCGCCTGGCACAGGCAGAGGGTGGCGCTCAGGGAGCGGAAGGCGAAGGCGCTGCCCTCGTTGACCAGCAGCAGCGAATCGGCACGCTTGGCCAGGGGCGAGAGGTTGCTGTCGGTGATGATCAGCGTCTTGGCCTTGTGGTGCTGGGCGATGCGCACGCACTGCTGACTTTCCTTGCCATAGGGGCTGAAGCTGATGGCGATCAGCAGGTCGCCCTGGGCTATGCTGCGCATCTGCTCGCGATAGCCGCCGCCCAGGCCGGTGATGAGGTGGATGCGCTTGTTGGTGTGCTGCAGGTTGTAGACCAGGTAGTCGGCCACGGCGAAGGAGCGGCGCACCCCCACCACATAGATGTTCTCGGCGTTCACCAGCAGGTCGACGGCCTTGTCGAAGGCGGCGTCGTCCAGTTCCTCGGCCAGTCGATCCAGACCCGAGCGGGTGGCGTTGATGCATTCGCGGGCCAGATCGCCGCTGCTGGCGCGCTGGCTCTTGTTGGCGATCATGCTGCGGATGCGCTGCTGGTAGTTCTGCACCGGCGTGGTCTTGTGGGTGTAGGCCTCGCGAAACAGCGCCTGCATCTCGCTGAAGCCCTTGAAGCCGAAGCGCTGGGAGAAGCGCACGATGGCCGAGGGGTGCACCTCGCACTGCCCGGCGATATCGCTGATGCGATCCACCATGACCCTGTCGCTCTGCTGGCTGACATAGGCGGCCACCCGTTTCAGCTGGCGCGGCAGGGCCTCGTAGTCACGGGCGATGCAGGCCAGCAACTGCTCGACGTTGCCGGGCGGATCGGCCAGCGGCGCGCTGCTGAGGGGGTCGTCGGCCGGGGAGTCGGAGGACATGGGCTATCTCACGGTAGGGATTCTTGTGCCGGCAACTTAACCCATTCGCCGGGCGGCGTCGAAGTGGGGCGGCAGGAGCAGTGTACGCCAGTTATGGAAATTAAATTCCATAAAATCTCATGTGGAAAATTTGTTGATTTGTCCGCGGCGTCGTTCTAGCCTGAGCTCACTCACACGTTCGGCCCCTCGGGTCCGCGCGGTTGGCCGATAACAATAAGCAGGAGCCACCCATGGGTGATCATTTCTTCGCCAGCGGGCGCCAGTTGGATGTCATCTGCCTGGGGCGACTGGGCGTCGACCTCTATGCGCAGCAGATCGGGGCGCCGCTGGAAGACGTCAGCAGCTTCGCCAAGTACCTGGGGGGATCCTCCGCCAACATCGCCTTCGGCACCGCGCGCCTGGGATTGAACTCGGCGATGCTGACCCGGGTCGGCGACGACCACATGGGGCGCTTCCTGACCCGGACGCTGGCGCAGGAAGGCTGCGACATCCGCGGCATCCAGGTGGATCGCGAGCGCCTTACTGCCCTGGTGCTGTTGGGCATCAAGGACCGCGAGACCTTTCCCCTGGTGTTCTATCGCGAGAGTTGCGCCGACATGGCGCTGGGCGCGGACGACATCGACGAGGCCTTCATCGCCAGCGCCAAGGCGCTGTTGATCACCGGTACCCACTTCTCCACCGAGGGGGTGTTCCAGGCCAGCAGCCGGGCCCTGGACTATGCCGAGCGCAATGGCGTGAAGCGGGTGCTGGACATCGATTACCGCCCGGTGCTCTGGGGGCTGACCGGCAAGGCCGATGGCGAGACCCGTTTCATCGCCAGTGCCGAGGTCAGCGCCCATGTGCAGCGCATCCTGCCGCGCTTCGACCTGGTGGTGGGCACCGAGGAGGAATTCCAGATCGCCGGGGGCAGCGAAGACCTGCTCACCGCCCTGCGCCGGGTGCGCGAGGTGACCGCGGCGACTCTGGTGGTCAAGCTCGGCGCCCAGGGCTGCACGGTGCTCCACGGTGCCATTCCGGCGCGTCTCGAGGAAGGCGAGATCCATCGCGGCATCCGCGTCGAGGTACTCAATGTGCTGGGCGCGGGCGATGCCTTCATGTCCGGCTTCCTGCGCGGCTGGCTGACCGGTGGCGACGATGCCGAATGCTGCCGGCTGGCCAATGCCTGCGGCGGGCTGGTGGTGTCGCGCCATGGCTGCGCCCCGGCCATGCCGACCCTGGCCGAACTGGACTACCTCCACCACAGCCCGGTGCCCATTACCCGGCCCGACCTCGATCCCGTGCTCACCCGGCTGCACCGGGTCAGCGTCCGTCGCCGCGCCTGGCAACAGCTGTTCATCTTCGCCTTCGATCACCGCTACCAGCTGGTGGAAAGCGCCCAGCAGGTGGGCGCCGATCCGGCGCGGATTCCGGCGCTCAAGCAATTGTTCGTCCAGGCCATCGCCGAGGTCGAGCAGGCGCTGGCGGGTCAGGGCGTGGCGGCGGACGTCGGGCTGCTGGCCGACGAGCGCTTCGGCCAGGACGCCCTGAATGCCGCCAGCGGCCGTGGCTGGTGGATCGCCCGGCCGGTGGAGCTGCAGAATTCGCGACCCCTGGCCTTCGAGCATGGTCGCTCGGTGGGCAGCACCCTGCTGAGCTGGCCGAACGAGCAGATCATCAAGTGCCTGGTGCAATTCCACCCCGATGACGAGCCGCTGCTGCGCCTGGAGCAGGAGGCCCAGCTCAAGGGGCTGTACCAGGCGGCCCAGGCCAGCGGTCATGAACTCCTGCTGGAGGTCATCCCGCCGAAGAACCATGCGTCCAGCCGGCCGGACGTGCTCTATCGCGCCATCAAGCGGCTGTACAACCTGGGCATCTATCCCGAGTGGTGGAAGATCGAGGCGCAGCCGGCCGCCGTCTGGAGGCAACTCGACCAGTTGATCGCCGAGCGCGATCCCCATTGCCAGGGCGTGGTGCTGCTGGGCCTCAACGCCCCGGCCGAGGAGCTGGCCGAAGGCTTTCGGCAGGCCAGTGCCAGCCAGCGCTGCCAGGGCTTCGCCGTGGGCCGGACCATCTTCGCCCAGCCGAGTCGGGCCTGGCTGGCCGGCGAGATCGACGACCGCGCGCTGATCGCGCAGATCCGCAGCAACTTCGAATTCCTGATCCAGGCCTGGCGCGACGCCCGCGCCTGATCGCCTCCTGACGAGCAAGGCTGACATGACCGCACAACAACAACTCAAGATCGGCATCAACCCCATCTCCTGGGCCAACGACGACCTGCCGGCCCTGGGCGGCGACACCCCGCTGGAAACCATCCTGCGCGAGGGCAAGGAAATCGGCTTCCAGGGCTTCGAGCTGGGCGGCAAGTTTCCCAGCGAGCCGAAGGCGCTGGGCGAGGTGCTCGGCGAGCATGACCTGGAGCTGGTGTCCGGCTGGTATTCCAGCGGTCTGGCGCACCGTGACGTCGAGGCCGAGATCGAGGCGATCCGTCCCCATTGCCGGCTGCTGGCCGAGAACGGCGCCAGGGTGCTGGTCTATGGCGAGGTGGCCGGCTCCATCCAGGGCCAGCGGATTCCCCTGATCGAGCGGCCGCGCTTCCACAGCGACGCCGCGTGGCAGGCCTATGCCGAGAAGCTCGATCGGCTGGCCGCCTTCACCCTGAGCCAGGGCTTGCGCCTGGCCTATCACCACCACATGGGCGCCTATGTGGAAGCGCCCGAGGACATCGCCCGGCTGATGGCGCTGACCTCCCCGGACGTCGGCCTGCTGTTCGATGCCGGTCACTGCTACATGGGCGGTGGCGATCCCCTGAGCGTGCTGCAGCAACATATCGACCGGGTCTGCCATGTGCACTTCAAGGACGTGCGCAAGGCCGTGGTACAGCTGGCGCGCAACAATCAGTGGAGCTTTCCGGATTGCATCCTCAACGGCACCTTCACCGTGCCGGGGGATGGCGACATCGACTTCTCGGCGCTGCTCAAGGTGCTGGTGGCCGCCGGCTACGAGGGCTGGCTGGTGGTGGAAGCCGAGCAGGACCCGGCGGTGGCGCCGGCCTACGAATACGCCAAGAAGGGCTACGACCATCTGCGCCAGCTGGTGGCGCAGGCCACTGCCTGAGGAGACCTGTGATGAATCTGCTCGTCAAAGCCGACCAGAGCGCCCGCGACATCGTCAGTGTCCCGGCCGGTGCCCTGGACTATGTCGGCTTCGCCGCCCATCGCCTGCAAGCGGGCGAGTCCCTGCCGGTGCTGGCGGGTGACCTGGAGGTCTGCATCGTGCTGCTCAGCGGCGGCGCCAGTATCGAAGGCGGGCATCCGCAACTGGGTGACTTCGCCTGGCGCGGACTGGCCGGTCGCCAGAGCGTCTTCGAGGACGTCTCGCCCTATGCCGCCTACCTGCCGCCCGGCAGCGAGGCGCGGGTGACCGCCGACAGCACCGCCGAAGTCGCCATCTGCACCTCGCCGGGCAATCCGGTGGCGGAGGATCGGCTGCCGCCGCGGCTGATCGAGCCGGCGAGCATGCAGCGATCCACCCGCGGCAAGGGCGCCAATACCCGTTATGTCTGCGACATCCTGCCGGACACGGCGGCCGCCCATTCGCTGCTGGTGGTGGAGGTGCGCACCCCGTCCGGGCATTCCTCCAGCTATCCGCCCCATCGCCACGACCGCGACAACCTGCCGGCGGAGAGTCTGCTGGAGGAGTCCTACTACCACCGCATCGATCCGGGACAGGGCTTCGTCTTCCAGCGCGTCTACACCGACGAGCGCGACCTGGACCAGGCCATGGCGGTGGAGGACCACGACGTGGTGCTGGTGCCGCGCGGCTATCACCCGGTCAGCGTGCCCTATGGCTACGAGTCCTATTACCTCAACGTGATGGCCGGCCCCCGGCGCGTCTGGAAGTTCCACAACGATCCGCAGCACGAGTGGCTGCTGACGCGCTAATCCCTTTCGCTCGCGCCGCAGCGGCGACCCCCAGGACACCAGGAGCCAGAACATGAGCGACACCCCCGTCATCGGGCACTACATCAACGGCGCGGTCTCGACCCAGGCCGAGCGTTTCAGCGACGTCTTCAACCCGGCCGAGGGAGTGGTCCAGGCGCGGGTCGCCCAGGCCACGGTGCAGACCGTGGACCAGGCCGTCGCCGCGGCCAAGGCGGCCTTTCCCGAGTGGTCCGAGCAATCGGCGCTGCGGCGGGCGCGCATCCTGTTCCGCTTCAAGGAGCTGCTCGACCAGCACCACAGGGAACTGGCGGCGCTGATCACCCGCGAGCACGGCAAGGTGCTGTCCGACGCCATGGGCGAGGTGACCCGCGGCATCGAGGTGGTGGAATTCGCCTGCGGCGCGCCGCACCTGGCCAAGACCGGCTACAGCGACAACATCGGCGGCGGCATCGACAACTGGAACCTGCGCCAGCCGCTGGGCGTGTGCGCCGGCATTACCCCCTTCAATTTTCCGGTGATGGTGCCGCTGTGGATGATTCCCATGGCGCTGGCCACCGGCAACACCTTCATCCTCAAGCCTTCCGAACGCGATCCTTCCGCCAGCCTGTTGCTCGCTGAGCTGCTCAAGCAGGCGGGGCTGCCGGATGGCGTGTTCAACGTGGTCCAGGGTGACAAGGTGGCGGTGGACGCCCTCCTGCAGCACCCGGACGTGGAGGCCATCTCCTTCGTCGGCTCCACGCCCATCGCCGAATACATCCACCAGGAAGGTACCCGTCGCGGCAAGCGCGTCCAGGCCCTGGGTGGCGCCAAGAACCACATGATCGTAATGCCCGACGCCGACCTGGACCAGGCCGCCGACGCCCTGATCGGTGCCGGTTTCGGTTCGGCCGGCGAGCGCTGCATGGCCATCTCCATCGCCGTGGCGGTGGGCGAGGTGGGCGATGCCCTGATCGAAAAACTGCTGCCGCGCATCGACGCCCTGCGGGTACGCAATGGCGTGGAAGCCGATGCCGACATGGGCCCGCTGGTGACCGGTCAGCACAAGGCCAAGGTCGAGGGCTACATCACCAAGGGGGTGGAGGAGGGCGCCAGGCTGCTGGTCGATGGCCGTAACTTCAAGGTGCCCGGCGCCGAGAATGGCTTCTTCGTTGGCGCCACCCTGTTCGACGGCGTGACCCCGGAGATGACCATCTACAAGGAAGAGATCTTCGGCCCGGTGCTGGGCATCGTGCGGGTGCCGGACTTCGCCAGTGCGGTGGCGCTGATCAACGCCCACGAATTCGGCAACGGCGTCTCCTGCTTCACCAGCGACGGCGGCATCGCCCGCGCCTTCGCCCGCACCATCAAGGTGGGCATGGTCGGCATCAACGTGCCCATCCCGGTGCCCATGGCCTGGCATTCCTTCGGCGGCTGGAAGAGATCGCTGTTCGGCGATCACCACGCCTATGGCGAGGAAGGCTGGCGCTTCTACACCCGCTACAAGAGCGTGATGCAGCGCTGGCCCGACAGCATCGCCAAGGGCGCCGAATTCAGCATGCCCACCGCCAAGTGACCGGGGAGAAGCCATGAGCACCCAACGTCTGACCATGGCCCAGGCCCTGGTGAAATTTCTCGACAACCAGTACCTCAGCGTCGATGGCGTCGAGACCAAGTTCGTCGCCGGCGTCTTCACCATCTTCGGCCACGGCAACGTGCTCGGTCTGGGCCAGGCGCTGGAGCAGGAAGCCGGTGACCTGGTGGTGCACCAGGGCCGTAACGAGCAGGGCATGGCCCATGCCGCCACCGGTTTCGCCAAGCAGAAGCTGCGCCGGCAGATCTATGCCTGCACCTCCTCGGTGGGCCCGGGCGCGGCCAACATGCTGACCGCCGCGGCCACCGCCACCGCCAACCGCATTCCGCTGCTGCTGTTGCCCGGTGATGTCTATGCCAGTCGCCAGCCCGATCCGGTGTTGCAGCAGATCGAGCAATTCCACGACCTGTCGATCAGCACCAACGATGCCTTTCGCGCGGTGAGCAAATACTGGGATCGCATCAACCGCCCCGAGCAGCTGATGAGCGCGGCGATCAACGCCATGCGCGTGCTGACCGATCCGGCCGAGACCGGCGCCGTGACCCTGGCGCTGCCCCAGGATGTCCAGGGCGAGGCCTACGACTATCCCGACTACTTCTTCGCCAAGCGGGTGCATCGCCTGGATCGCCGGCCGCCGGTGGCTGCCGCCATCGAGGAGGCGGTGCAACTGCTCAGGCGCAAGCGCAAGCCGCTGCTGATCTGCGGCGGTGGGGTGAAGTATTCCGGCGCCGCCGAGGCCCTGCAGCGCTTCGCCGAGCGCTTCGAGATCCCCTTCGCCGAGACCCAGGCCGGCAAGAGCGCGGTCGTCTCCAGTCACGAACTCAATGTCGGCGGCATCGGCGAGACCGGCTGCCTGGCCGCCAACCTGCTGGCCCTGGAAGCGGATCTGATCATTGGCGTGGGCACCCGCTACACCGATTTCACCACCTCCTCGAAGTGGCTCTACCAGCATCCCGAGGTGGAATTCCTCAATCTCAACGTGGCCGCCTTCGACGCCGGCAAGCTCGACGGCCTGGCCATGGTGGCCGATGCCCGCGAAGCCCTCCTGGCCCTGACCGAGGCGCTAGGGGCTACCGACTACCGCGCCGGCTGGGGCGGTCAGGTCGGAGAGGCGCGCGAGCGCTATCGCCAGGAGGTGGAACGGGTCTATGCGGTTGGCTACACCGGCGCCGACTTCGTACCGGAGATCGACGACGACCTGCCGCGCGCGGTGCTGGAGGAATTCGTCCGCCTGACCGGTTCGTCCCTGACCCAGAGCCAGGTGCTCGGCCGCCTCAACGAGCGGCTGGACGACGACGCCATCATCGTCGCCGCCGCCGGCAGTCTGCCCGGTGACCTGCAGCGCGCCTGGCAGAGCAAGGGCGTCAACACCTACCACCTGGAATACGGCTATTCCTGCATGGGCTACGAGATCAACGCCGCCCTGGGGGTGAAGCTGGCCGAGCCCGAGCGCGAGGTCTATGCGCTGGTGGGTGATGGTTCCTACCAGATGCTGCACTCGGAGCTGGCCACCTCCATCCAGGAGCGGCGCAAGATCAACGTGGTGCTGCTCGACAACATGACCTTCGGTTGCATCAACAACCTGCAGGTCGGCCATGGCATGGGCAGCTTCGGCACCGAATTCCGCTACCGCAATCCGGAGACCGGCCGGCTCGACGGCGACTTCGTGCCGGTGGACTTCGCCATGAGCGCCGCCGCCTACGGCTGCAAGACCTACAGCGTGCGCACCCTGGAAGAGCTGGAAGCGGCCCTGACCGATGCCCGGCGGCAAACGGTTTCCACCCTGATCGACATCAAGGTGCTGCCCAAGACCATGCTGCACGGCTACCTGTCCTGGTGGCGGGTCGGCGGCGCGGAGGTCTCCACCAGCGAAAAGATCGCCACCGTCGCCCGGGTGCTCAGGGAAAAAGCCGCCCAGGCCCGCCAGTACTGATCGCCGCTCACTCCACAACAAGTCCAAATCGGAGAATGAAGTCATGACCTTGAACATCGGTGTCATCGGGACCGGCGCCATCGGCCGCGAACACATCCGCCGCCTGAGCCACACCCTGCTGGGCAGCCGCGTGGTGGCGGTGACCGACATCAACGCCGAGCAGGCCGCCCGGGTGGTCCAGGAGCTGGGCATCGCCGCGGAGGTCTATGCCGACGGCCATGCGCTGATCGCCGCCGCGGACGTCCAGGCGGTGCTAGTCGCCTCCTGGGGCCCGACCCACGAGGAATACGTGCTGGCCGCCATCGCCGCCGGCAAGCCGGTGTTCTGCGAAAAGCCCCTGGCGACCACCGCCGAGGGCTGCCGGCGCATCGTCGAGGCCGAGCAGGCCCACGGCAAGCGGCTGGTGCAGGTGGGTTTCATGCGGCCCTACGACGCCGGCTATCGCCAGCTCAAGGCAGTGGTCGACGCCGATCGCATCGGCGCGCCGCTGATGATCCACGCCGCTCACCGCAATCCCACGGTAAGCGAGCACTACAGCACCGACATGGCCATCACCGACACCCTGATCCACGAGATCAACGTGCTGGCCTGGCTGCTGGACGATCACTATGTGTCCGCCCAGGTGGTGTTCCCGCGCAAGGCGCCGGCGGCGCGCGAGCACCTGCGCGATCCCCAGGTGGTGCTGCTGGAGACCGCCAAGGGCGTGCGCATCGACGTCGAGGTGTTCGTCAATTGCCAGTACGGCTACGACATCCAGTGCGAGATCGTCGGCGAGCGCGGCATCGCCCGCCTGCCGGAGCCGACCTCGGTGCAGTTGCGCAGCGAGGCGCGGCTGTCCAACGAGATCCTCATGGACTGGAAGGACAGGTTCATCGCCGCCTACGACGTGGAGCTGCAGGCCTTCATCGACGACCTCGCCGCCGGCCAGCTGACCGGGCCATCGTCCTGGGACGGCTATATCGCCGCGGTTACCGCCGACGCCTGCATCAAGGCGCAGGACAGCGGCGCCATCGAGCCGGTGACCCTGCCCAGCCGGCCGGCCTTCTACGACTAGGTCGCCCGCGGGGATGAGCTGCCTGCAGGGGAGGCTCCGCACGTGAGAATCGGACTGGTCGGCTACGACGGCCCCGGGCGCCTGCTGCAGGCGCCGCTGATCGCCAGCACCCCGGGCGCCCAGCTGGTGGGGGTGGTGACCAGCTCGCCGGCGCCCTGCGCCGAGCTGAGCAGGGCGTATCCCGGCGTCACCTGCCATGCCGACATGGCCGGTCTGATCGCCGCCGGGGTGGACAGCCTGGTGATCGCCACGCCCCTCGGCGAACGGGCGGCGCAGGTGCGGGAGGCGTTGCTGCGGGGCCTGCCGGTGGTCTGCGCGTCGCCGCTGGCGAGGACACTGGCAGAGGCCGAGGAGCTGCTGGCGCTGGCCGAACGGCTCGGCGTCCCGCTCTGCATCCATCAACCGCGCCGCTGGGATTCGGATCTGCTTACCCTGGCCCGCCTGCTGCGCGAGAAGCGCCTGGGCCGGGTACGCCTCTTCGAGTCGCGCCTGCAACTGACGGACCTGACCGCGGCGGGCCTGGGCACCGAGGCGGGCCTGCTCCTCGAACTGGGCAGCCATCTGGTGGACCAGGCGCTGCTGCTGTTCGGGCCGGTCGAACGGGTCTATGCCGAGGCGCAGTTCCCCCGTGGCGATCCCGCGCGGGAGCGGGAATTCTTTCTGTCCCTGCGTCATCGCTCGGGGGTGGTCTCGCACCTTTCGGGCAGCGGCTTGCAGCGCTGTCCGCAGCGGTTGCGGGTGGTCGGCGAGCGGGGCGTCTATAGCGTCGATGGCCTGGACGGCCAGGCCGAGGCTTTACGGCAGGGCCGTACCCCACGCAGCGAAAAGGCCAGCTGGGGCGCCGAGGAGCATCAGCGCTGGGGCTGGTTGAGCATGGGCGAGGAGCGCTCGCGGGTGCCGAGCGAACGGGGCCGCTGGGACCTGTTCTACGAGAGCTGGCTGGCCGCCCTGACCCAGGGCGCGCCCTTGCCGGTCACGCCGCGGGAAACCCTGGCCTGCCAGGCGATCCTGGAGGCGGCGCGGCAGAGTGCCCGAACGGGCGAAAGTCTTGCGGTAGAGAGCCTCGCAGAGACGGCGGAGCGGCCGCGGGCAGGTGCCCAGGGCCGCGCGCAGTGGTCGTCCGCGAATGTCGAATGAAATTTCTATTTTGCTCTTGTTGTGGAATTAAATTTCCAATAGAGTCGAGAGCAGTTGCACACACGAGTCACCAGGGCCGTGCGCCCCGACAACAATAATAGGTGCCGTCACATGAACCACTCCACGCATTCCTTCCGTCTTGCCCTCTCTACCGTGCACCGCCTCGAGGTGCAGCGTCCCTCCCGGCTGCTCGCCCTGCTGGGCCGGCTGTTCTGCCACGAGCGCAGCGGCGCCGTGCTCTGCGCCTCGCCCGGCGCCGCGGTGTTCTACCGCCCCCACTGATCCCCACCTGTCCGGCGTCCGCCCAGGCTCCGCCCGGTTCAAGACCGCGTGGCGCCCGAGGTGCGCCTGGCCGTTGCGCCTGCCTGATCCCCTTGCTGATCGTCACCCCACGAATGGAGCCTGAACCATGCAGAAAAAAACTCGCTTTGCCACCCTGGCGCTGTCGCTGCTGCTGGGCAGCAGCGCGGCCCTGGCGGACCTCAAGGTCGGGGTGACCATGTCGTCGTTCGACGACAACTACCTCACCTATGTGCGCGAATACATGACCAAGAAGGCCAAGACCGACGGCGTGCAGCTGCAATTCGAGGACGCCCGCAACGACGTGGTCAAGCAGCTCAGCCAGGTGCAGAGCTTCATCAGCCAGAAGGTCGATGCGGTCATCGTCAATCCGGTGGACACCGCCGCCACCCGGACCCTGACCGAGGCCGCCACCAAGGCCGGCGTGCCCATCGTCTACATCAACCGCCGCCCCGACGATCCCAAGTTGCCGGCGGGCGTGGTGGCGGTGACCTCCGACGACAAGGAAGCCGGCCGCCTGCAGGCCCAGTACGTGGCGGACAAGCTCGGCGGCAAGGGCCAGGTGGCCATCCTGCTGGGCGATCTGGCCAACAACTCCACCCATAACCGCACCGCCGGGGTGAAGGAAGTCCTGGCCAAGTACCCGGACATCAAGATCGTCGAGGAGCAGACCGCGGCCTGGCAGCGCGACAAGTCCATGGACCTGACCAGCAACTGGCTGCTGGCCGGCAAGGAGCTCAACGCCATCTTCGCCAA
Source organism: Pseudomonas sp. MOIL14HWK12:I1 (assembly GCF_000510705.1). NCBI lineage: Bacteria > Pseudomonadati > Pseudomonadota > Gammaproteobacteria > Pseudomonadales > Pseudomonadaceae > Pseudomonas > Pseudomonas sp. MOIL14HWK12:I1. The sequence continues at coordinate 21,845 of NZ_KI783309.1, forward strand.
CAACGACGAGATGGCCATCGGCGCGGCCATGGCCCTGCGCCAGGCCGGCAAGAAGGACGTACTGGTCACCGGCGTCGACGGTACGCCGGATGGTCTCGCCGCCATCAAGCGGGGCCTGGTGACGGTCTCGGTGTTCCAGGACGCCAAGGGCCAGGCCGAAGGGGCCCTCGATGCGGCGCTCAAGATGATCAACAAGACCCCGGGCGAGCAGAACGTGCTGATTCCCTTCCGCCTGATCACCCCGGAAAACGTCGCCGAATTCCAGGCCATGACCAAATGACCTGAGGCGCCGGCGTCGCCCTGAAAGGAGGGCAGGGCGCCGCGCCAGCACGGCTTTCCACACGAAACGGGCAGTCCGGCAGCGGACTGCCCGTTTCGTCTATTCAGGGTCTTTCCACCCGGCGCCGGCCGGGCTGGAGACCGGTAAGCGTTATCACCTAAAAATTCCAAAAAGATATTGACTGGAATTTATTTTCCAATAGAGTCGAGAACAAGCCAAGACGTACAGCGGCACGCTTGCCTCGGCGAGCGCGCCCTTCAACAAGAATAAAAGGTGCCGTCATGCCATCCCGCTTCCTGTCCCTGCATGGGTCTCCGATCTCCTGTCCGCCGGGCACCTGCCCGCACCTGGCGAATGCCGTCACGGCCAGCCCTGCGCCCCGCACCCCTCACTGACCAGCGGCCCGCGCCGCCCGGTCGGCGCCCGCGAGGAGATCGTGATCATGCTCAGTTCCGCCACCCCTGCCACAGCTCCCGCCCCTGCGGCCACGGCCGCACCCAGCGAATACCTGCTGGAAATCGTCGACGTCACCAAGGAGTTTCCCGGCGTCAAGGCGTTGTCCCACGTGCAGCTGCGGGTGCGTCCCGGCACCGTACTGGCGCTGATGGGCGAGAACGGCGCGGGCAAGTCGACGCTGATGAAGATCATCGCCGGCATCTACCAGCCCGATGCCGGCGAGGTGCGGCTGCGCGGCGTGCCGGTGCGCTTCGAGACGCCGCTGCAGGCGCTGCAGTCGGGGATCGCCATGATCCACCAGGAACTCAACCTGATGCCCTTCATGACCATCGCCGAGAACATCTGGCTGGGTCGCGAACCGCTCAATGCCCTGCACCTGGTGGACCACGGCAAGATGCGTCGCCAGACCCAGGCCCTGCTGGACCGGCTGCGCATCGCCCTGGATCCGGAAGACAGCGTGGGCAGCCTGTCCATCGCCGGGCGGCAGATGGTGGAAATCGCCAAGGCGGTGTCCTACGACAGCGACGTGCTGATCATGGACGAACCCACCTCGGCCATCACCGAGACCGAGGTGGCGCACCTGTTTTCCATCATTGCCGACCTCAAGGCCCAGGGTAAGGGCATCGTCTACATCACCCACAAGATGGACGAGGTGTTCCAGATCGCCGACGAGGTCGCGGTGTTCCGCGATGGCCAGTACATCGGCCTGCAGCGCGCCGACAGCATGAACGGCGATGGCCTGATCGCCATGATGGTGGGGCGCGAACTGACCCAGCTGTTCCCGGAGCGCACCGCGCCGCGTGACGAGGTGCTGCTGTCGGTGCGCGACCTGGGACTGGACGGGGTGTTTTCCGGCGTCTCCTTCGACCTGCGCGCCGGCGAGGTGCTGGGCATCGCCGGGCTGATGGGCTCGGGGCGCACCAACGTCGCCGAGACGCTGTTCGGGGTGACCCCGGCCACCGCCGGCGAGATCCGCATCGACGGCCAGCCGGTGCGCATGAACGATCCCTGCCTCGCCATCCAGAAAGGCCTGGCGCTGCTCACCGAGGATCGCAAGGACACCGGCATCTTTCCCTGCCTGTCGGTGGGGGAAAACATGGAGGTGGCGGTGCTGAACGGCTTCGCCAGCGGCGGCTTCGTGCAGCAGCAGCGCCTCGATCAGCTCTGCGAGGAGATGCGCCAGCAACTGCGGGTGAAGACCCCCTCGCTGGACCAGTGCATCGCCAACCTCTCCGGCGGCAACCAGCAGAAGGCGCTGATCGCCCGCTGGCTCATGACCCGCCCGCGCATCCTCATCCTCGACGAGCCCACCCGTGGCATCGACGTCGGTGCCAAGGCCGAGATCTACCGGCTGATCGCCAAGCTGGCCGCCGAGGGCCTGGCGGTGATCATGATTTCTTCCGAACTGCCCGAGGTCCTGGGCATGAGCGACCGGGTGATGGTGATGCACGAAGGCACCGTCACCGGCTTTCTCGATCGCGGCGAAGCCACCCAGGAGCGGGTCATGCACCTGGCCTCGGGCAATCCCGTACTGCACTAGCACGCGTCACGCGCGGCGGGTGCCTGCCCGCCGCCTCCGGCCTATAACGAGGTAGAACAAGATGAGTGCCCTCCTGGACAAGAAAACCGCCGAGCTACCCACCGCGCGCCCGCGGCGCCGCATCCCCACCGAACTGGGCATCCTGCTGGTGCTGCTGGGCATCGGCCTGGCCTTCGAGGCCTTCGGCTGGGTGCTGCGCGACCAGAGTTTCCTGATGAACTCCCAGCGCCTGGTGCTGATGATCCTGCAGGTCTCGATCATCGGCCTGCTGGCCATCGCCGTGACCCAGGTGATCATCACCACCGGCATCGACCTCTCCTCCGGCTCGGTGCTGGCGCTGTCGGCCATGGTGGCGGCGAGTCTGGCCCAGACCTCGGACTTCGGCCGCGCGGTGTTTCCCTCGCTGACCGACCTGCCGGTCTGGGTGCCGGTCATGGCCGGCCTCGGGGTCGGGCTGCTGGCCGGCGCCATCAACGGCAGCATCATCGCCGTCACCGGCATCCCGCCCTTCATCGCCACCCTCGGCATGATGGTCTCGGCTCGCGGCCTGGCGCGCTACTACACCGAAGGCCAGCCGATCAGCATGCTGTCCGACAACTACACCGCCATTGGCGCCGGGGCCATGCCGGTGATCATCTTCCTGGTGGTGGCGGTGATCTTCCACATCGCCCTGCGCTACACCAAGTACGGCAAGTACACCTATGCCATCGGCGGCAACATGCAGGCCGCGCGCATCTCCGGCATCAACGTCAAGAAGCACCTGATCATCGTCTACAGCATCGCCGGCCTGCTGGCAGGCCTGGCCGGGGTCGTGGCCTCGGCCCGCGCCGCCACCGGCCAGGCCGGCATGGGCATGTCCTACGAACTGGACGCCATCGCCGCGGCGGTGATCGGCGGCACCAGCCTGGCGGGCGGGGTAGGGCGCATCACCGGCACCGTGATCGGCGCCCTGATCCTCGGCACCATGGCCAGCGGCTTCACCTTTCTCGGAGTGGACGCCTACGTCCAGGACATCATCAAGGGGCTGATCATCGTGGTCGCCGTGGTCATCGACCAGTACCGCAACAAGCGCAAGGCCAAGCGCTAGGGCTGGCGCTTGCCCCTCTCCCCTGAGAGAGGGCTACGCTTGCACCCGACCGCTTTTCCCCCTCTCCCTGGGAGAGGACCGCGCCTGCACCCGACCGCTTTCCCCCTCTCCCTCCGGGAGAGGGCCGGGGTGAGGGCAAGCCTGCACCCACCCTTCCTGTTACCCGGCCGGCTACTGGCTTGGCCGGCCGGGTCTTTCCATACCTCTGACGGAGAACGACATGCGCGACATCGGCATCGGTCTGATCGGCACCGGCTTCATGGGTCATGCCCACGCCCAGGCCTTCCATCACGCGGCGAGCAGCTTCAGCTTGCCGGTCCGTCCGCGGCTGGTGGCCCTGGCCGACGCCGATCCGGAACGCGCCGCCCGCTGCGCCGACGCCTGGGGTTTCGTCCGCAGCTGCGACTGGGAGCGCCTGATCGCCGATCCCCAGGTCGAGCTGGTGGCCATCACCACCCCCAACCTGCTGCACGCGCCCATGGCCCTGGCGGCCCTGGCGGCCGGCAAGGCGGTCTATTGCGAAAAACCCCTGGCGGTCAGCCTGGAGGAGGCGACGCGGATGCGCGACGCCGCGCGCCAGGCCGGGGTGGTCAACCGGGTCGGCTACAACTACCTGCAGAATCCCATGCTCAAGCAGGCGCGCGAGTTGATCCAGAGCGGCGAGCTGGGCGAGATCGTCAGCTTTAGCGGCGAATTCAGCGAAGACTTCATGGGCGATCCCCAGGGGCCCTTCACCTGGCGCTGCGAGACCCGCCAGGCCGGCGGCGCCCTGGCCGACCTGGGCAGCCATATCCTGTCGCTGGCGCGCTTTCTGCTCGGCCCGGTGGCGGCGCTGTGCGCCGATCTGCACACCGCCCATGGCCAGCGGCCCCACCAGGGCGGCACCCGCACGGTGGAGATCGACGACCAGGCCCATCTGCTGCTGCGCTTCGCCAATGGCGCCCGCGGCACCCTGACCACCAGCTGGCTCAAGCACGGGCGCAAGAATCGCCTGGCCTTCGAGGTCTGCGGCACCCGCGGCACCCTCAGCTTCGACCAGGAGCGCCTCAACGAACTGCGCCTCTACCAGGTGGGCGACCGTCCGGGCCTGGCCGGTTTCCGTACCCTGCTGGCCGGTCCGCACCTGCCGGACTACGCCGCCTTCTGCCCGGCCCCCGGCCACCAGCTCGGCTACAACGAACTCAAGACCCTGGAGGTCCGCTCGCTGCTGGAGGCCCTGGGCGGCAACCCCGGCCATACCGGCGTCGACTTCCAGGAGGCCTGGGAGGTGGAACGCCTGGCCCAGGCCGCGCGGCAATCGGCGCAGGAGGAGCGCTGGGTCAGACTCTAGTCTGGGGTAGGATGCGGGGATCATCCCGCGCGAGGATTGTCCCCTTTCCATGACCACACTCTCCGGCGACGGCCTCACCCCGGTCCGGCGCATGAAGCTCATCGCGCTGCTGCTGCTGTTCCTGGCGGCGGCGCTCTACTGCTTGGCCACCGCCCTCGAAGCCCGCCATCCGGCCTGGGGCTACGCCGCCGCCTTCGCCGAGGCGGCCATGGTCGGCGCCATCGCCGACTGGTTCGCGGTGACCGCGCTGTTCCGCCATCCGCTGGGCCTGCCGATTCCCCACACCGCCATCATCCCGCGCAACAAGGCCGGGGTCGGGCGCAAGCTGTCGGACTTCATCTGCCTGCACTTCCTCGCCACGCCTCAGGTGCTGGCCAAGCTGGAGGAACTGGACGCCGCCGGGCGCCTGGCCGGCTGGCTGCGTCAGCCGGACAACGCCGCTGCGGTGGCCAGCCAGGCCACCGGCGTCGCCCGCTATTCCCTGGAAGCCCTGCGCGAGGTGCGGGTGCAGGCCTTCATCCGGCGGGTGGCGGTGGAGCGGCTGCAGCGCCTGGACGTGGCGGCGCTGTCCGGCGAACTGCTCGACATGCTGACCGCCGACGGCCGCCACCAGGCGGTGCTCGACGAGGTGCTGCAGGAGATCGATCGCCTGCTGCAGGACGAAGACACCCAGGCGCTGATCGCCCGCACCATTGGCGGCGAACTGCGCACCCTCAAATACCTGGGGCTGGACGAGCGGGTCGGGCGCTGGTCGGCGATCAAGGTGGTGCAGGCGGTGTCGCGGCTGATCGGCGAGATCAGCCATGACCGCGAGCACGAGTTGCGGCGGCATTTCGATGGCTATCTGGTCGGCTTCATCGAGCGTCTCAAGGAAGACCCGGCCTTTCGCCTGCGCGGCGAACAGTTGCGCGACCGGCTGCTGGAGCACCCGGCGCTGGCGGGTTATCTGCAGGAACTGTGGGACGAACTGGTGAACTGGCTGCAGGCGGATCTCGCCGCGCCGGATTCGCGCATCCGCCGCCGCCTGGGCCGGCTACTGGCCGAACTGGGCGAGACGCTCAGTCGCGACGAAGCCATGAGACGCTGGATCAACGAGCAGCTGATGGCGGTGGCGCCGCCCTTCATCGACCGCAACCGCCAGCGCATCGGCGACTATATCGCCGAGCGGGTAGCCGCCTGGGACACCGACGAACTGGTCCAGCAACTGGAGCAGAGCGTCGGCAAGGACCTGCAATTCATCCGCATCAACGGCACCCTGGTGGGCGGCCTGGTGGGGTTGGTGCTGCATGCCCTGACACAGTGGTTCGGGCCGGGGTAGGGCAGCCCGAGCACGCGTGGAAAAGGCTGCGCCGTTTTCCACCCTACCGCTGCCTGCTTTAACGATGGGTTAGGGTTGGGGTAGGGACTCGATCGCGGCCATGGGCCGCTCCTACAGCGGATGAGGCTCTTGTAGGAGCGGCCGCATCGGCGGACCGCCATGGCCGCGATAGTCTCGATTCCCGTAGCGTGGAAAACCGCGCAGCGTTTTCCACTGGCTGCCGCCGCTCAAGCTGATACATCGAGAACGTCACCCCCCTTGCCATACCACCCCCTCTCCCCCTGGGAGAGGGCCGGGGTGAGGGTACGCCCAGGCACCACATTTCCAGGTGACACCCCTCCACCCATCACCCCACCCGCACCCAAGCGGCGCCGCGCGGACTAATCCCTATAGTCATCGACCCGAGCGTCCCATGTATCGAATCGGCTTTGCCTGCATGTACCGTCACCCCGAGCGCAGCCTGTCGCTCAAGGAACTGGAGCAGGTCGAGCGGGCCTTCAATACCCGCACCACCACCCTGCGCTGGCTGGGCAGCGTCGAGCGCGCCGCCGCCGAGGCCAAGTTGCTGGACGTGGTCACCCACAACCTCGATGCCCAGCTGAGATTCGTCGAGCATGTCGCCGACCTGCCGGACAATCTGCGCATGCTGCGCCTGAGCAGCGACCTGCTGCCCTTCTACAGCCACGCCGAATTCGCCTACTTCTATCGCTCCCAGGAATTGCAGGCGCTGCTGGAGGATCGCTTCGGCCGGCTGGGCGAGCTGGCCCGCCGCCGCGATGTGCGGCTGTCGCTGCACCCCGGGCAATTCTGCGTGCTGGGCTCGGATCGCCCGGAGGTGGTGGAGAACAGCCTGAAGGAATTCGAATACCACGCCGACATGATCCGCCTGATGGGCTACGGCCAGACATTCCAGGACTTCAAGTGCAACGTGCACATCGCCGGTCGCCTGGGCGTGCCGGGCATCCGCGCGGTCTGGCCACGTCTTTCCAGCGAGGCGCGCAACTGCATCACCTTCGAGAACGACGAAAAGACCTATGGCGTCGACGACTGCCTGCAACTGGCCGACCTCGCCCCGGTGGTGCTGGACATCCACCACTGCTGGATCCACGAGGAGGCCTACATCGATCCCTGGGAGCCACGGGTAGCGCGCATCATCGACAGCTGGCGCGGGGTGCGTCCGGCCATGCATTACTCCCAGCCGCCGGAGGCGCTGATGGAAATGGGCGTCTCGCCCAGCGAGCGCATCGACATCAAGTTCCTGTTGCAGCAGATCAGCAAGCGGCTGCTCTATGCCCACAGCGACATGATGTGGAACGACTGGTGCAACCGCTACGCCTGCCAGTTCCTCGACCGCTTCGACATCATGTTCGAAGCCAAGCACAAGAACGTCACGGTGCGGGATTTCTACGACCGCTACCTGGGCGGCGACGGCAGCCTGCCACCAGCGGATCACGACATCCTTGCGGGCCAGGATGCCGCCAATCCGTAGCGTGGAAAACCGCGTAGCGTTTTCCGCTGGGCAGTCAGAGCTAACCAGTGGACAAGGCTTCGCCGTTGTCCACGCTACGGGAGCCAGTACGTACGTTGGGTTGAGACGGCTCCTCTGTCGAAGTCCAACAGGGATGTCCAATCTTGGGCGGTGTTGGGCTTCGCTGCGCTCAACTCAACCTGCGAGAGCGCCGCAACATGCCGCAATGAGCCGGGCGGGCGATCGGCTGGAAGAACCGCTTAACTCAAGGGTCACCTTTCCGAATCCGATCGTCGCGAGGCCCGCCATGCCGACCCGTCGCCATTTCCTGCAGACCACCACCGCCCTGGCTGCGGCCGTGACCGCCGCGCCCTGGCTGTGGCAGAGCGCCCAGGCCGCCGAGCCGCTGCTGACCCGCAAGATCCCGCGCACCGGCGAGGCGCTGCCGGTCATCGGCCTGGGCACCTCGGGCAATCTCGATGTCGACCTGAACGACGCCGCCCTGGCGCCGCTGCAGGAGGTGCTCAAGGCGTTGCTCGACGGCGGCGGCACCCTCATCGATACCGCGCCCAGCTACGGCAATTCCGAACGGGTGGCCGGCGAGCTGGTCAGGCGGGCCCAGGCCCGCGACAAGGTCTTTCTCGCCACCAAGATTTCCTCTACCGGCCGCGAACGCGGCGCGACGCAACTGGCCGCCAGCTTCAAGGCCCTGCAGACCGAACGCCTGGATCTGGTCCAGGTGCACAACCTGCAGGACACCGCCAACCAGCTGGCCCTGCTGCGCGAACAGCAGCAGGCCGGCAAGGTGCGCTACGTGGGCGTCACCCATTATCGCGAGGCGGCGCTGGACGATCTGCTGGCTACCCTGAAAAAGGAAAAGGTCGACTTCGTGCAGTTCAACTATTCCGTGGGCGAGCGCGAAGCCGAGAAGCGCCTGCTGCCCTATTGCCGCGACCAGGGCATCGCCGTGCTGATCAATAGACCCTTCCAGCGCGGCAACCTGCTCTCCGGCACCCGTGGCAAGCCACTGCCGCCGCTGGCGGCCGAACTGGGCGCCACCAGCTGGGCGCAGCTGCTGCTCAAGTTCATCCTCGCCGACCCGGCGGTGACCGCGGTGATCCCCGCCACCAGCAATCCGCGCTACATGGTCGACAACCTCCAGGCCGGACGCGGGCGGCTGCCCGATGCGCGCCAGCGCGAGGCCATCGCCGGGCTGTTCGCCTAGATGAAGGACTGGCTCGGTCGCGTCCTCGACGCCCGCGCCGGTGAGTCGTCCGCGGCCCTGGCGGGCTTTACGCTGTTTCTCTGCCTGTTCGCCGGCTACTTCATGCTGCGGCCGATCCGCGAGGCCATGGGCATCGCCGGCGGCGTGGAGAATCTGCAGTGGCTGTTCACCGCCACCTTTGTGGTGATGCTGCTCGCCGTGCCGCTGTTCGCCTGGCTCAATTCGCGGGTGGCGCGGATTCGCTTCGTCGACTGGGTCTATGGCTTCTTCGCGCTCAACCTCCTGGCCTTCGCCGCCTGCTTCGCCAGCCTGGGCGACAGCGTCTGGCTGGCACGCACCTTCTATGTCTGGATCTCGGTCTACAACCTCTTCGTGGTCTCGGTGGCCTGGAGTCTGATGGCCGATGTCTTCGACGGCGCCCAGGCGCGGCGGCTGTTCGCCTTCATCGCCGCCGGGGCCAGTGTCGGCGGGCTGCTCGGGCCGGTGCTGGCCGCCGCCCTGGCGCCCCTGATCGGTGAAGCGGGCCTGGCGCTGCTGGCCGCCGCGCTGCTGCTCCTGGCGCTCAGGCTCAAGGCCTATCTGATGGGCTGGCGCGAGACCCGCGGTGCCGGACGCCCGGGTGCGCCGCCGACCGAAAGCCCACGTCGCCCGGTGGCCGGCAATCCCTTCAGCGGCCTGACCCGGGTGCTGGCCTCGCCCTATCTGCTGGCGGTGAGCGCCTTCGTCATCCTGCTGGCCACGGTCAGCACCTTTCTCTACTTCGAGCAGGCGCGACTGGTGGCCGAGCTGTTTCCCGATCGCGCTCGCCAGGTGCAGGTGTTCGGCCTGCTGGACTTCGTGGTCCAGGCCGGTGCCCTGGCCAGCCAGGTGCTGATCACCGGTCGCCTGGCCCAGCGCCTCGGGGTGCGGGTGCTGCTGGCCGGGGTGCCGCTGCTGATGTGCATCGGCTTCCTGGGCCTCGCGCTGCTGCCCACCTTCGCCATGCTGGCGGGGCTGATGATCGTCAGGCGGATCGGCGAATACGCCTTCATCCGCCCGGGTCGCGAGATGCTCTTCGCGCCGCTGGACGCCGAGACCCAGTACAAGGCCAAGAACTTCATCGACACCGTGGTCTATCGCGCCGGTGACGCCGCCAGCGGCTGGGCCAAGAGTCTGCTGGATCTGCTCGGCCACGGCGCCTGGCTGCCGGCGCTGGTGGGTGCCGGCTGCGCGGCGCTCTGGGCCTGGCTCGGCTTCTACCTGGGCCGGCGCGCGGATCAGGCGGCCCAGGCCGGCGAGGCGGAGCAGCGCTGAATGCCGGCTGAATCGTTGTAGCCGGAAACACACCGGGGCTCCGAGGGGCGACCGGCGGGGTGCTAAGGTAAGACCTCTTCCTCGCCTCAGGGCCCTCCATGTTCCGCTCCCGCGCCATGATGTATCTGGTTCTCTTCGCCCTGCACCTGTTCATCGGCCTCAGCGTCATCGGTGACCTCGGGCTGACACCGGCCGCCCAGCTACCCTTCTGGGCCCTGCTGCTGCTGTCCTTCGTCCTGGTGCCCCTGGGCTTTCGTTCGCGGGACATGCAGTCGCGCCTGCTGGCCTGGGCGGCGCTGATCGCCATGGGCGTGTTCTCCAGCCTGGCGGTGTTCAGCCTGCTGCGCGGTCTGGTGGTGGCCCTGGCCAGCCTCATCGGTCAGCCGCTGGACGCCGCCTGGCGCGTCGGCAGTGCCTGGGCGGTGCTGGGACTGGTGCTGCTGGTGGCCCTGCGCAGCGTCTACAACGCCCGCCGCACGGCCAGGGTCAAGGAAGTGGAAGTGGCCTTGCCGAGCCTGCCCTCCGGCCTGGACGGACTGCGCATCGTGCAACTGAGCGACCTGCACATCGGCCCGACCATCAAGGCCGGCTATCTGCAGCGCATCGTCGACCGGGTCAACGGCCTGGACGCCGATCTGGTGGCCATCACCGGTGACCTGGTGGACGGCAGCGTGGCCGAACTGCAGCACGAATTCCTGCCGTTGCAGGGGCTCAAGGCGCGCCTGGGCACCTACGCCATCACCGGCAACCACGAATACTATTCCGGCGCCGAAGCCTGGGTGCGCACCTGGCGCGACCAGGGCCTGACCGTGCTGCTCGACGAGCATCGGGTGCTGCAGCACCAGGGCACGCCCTTCGTGCTGGCCGGCATCACCGACTACTCGGCGCCGCTCTATGTACCCAGCCACCGCAGCGACGCCGCGGCCGCCTTCGCCGGCACCCCGGAAGGCCTGTTCCGCCTGCTGCTGGCCCACCAGCCGCGCTCGGCGCCCAAGGCCGAAGCCGCCGGCGCCGACCTGCAGCTCTCCGGCCACACCCACGGCGGCCAGTTCTGGCCCTGGATGCACTTCGTGCGCCTGCAGCAACCCTGGGTGGCCGGCATCCACCGCCTGGGTCGACTGACCGTCTACATCAGCCGCGGCACCGGCTACTGGGGCCCGCCACTGCGTTTCGGCGCGTCGAGCGAGATCACGCTGATCAGGTTGCGGCGGGGGTAGCGCCAATAGCAGGTCCACAAGAACCCTGAGCCAGAGGCCTTCCTTTCGTTGGCCCCTGATCGCGCGTGGCAAAAGGTAGATAGATGGCCTTTTGCTACTGCTTGTCCTCGGGGGACAGATCCTTATCCTCGTCCCTACCGTCACCCGGACGCTCCAGCGTCCAAGGACAAACTGCAACACGGATAAGGATGTATCGCCATGACGAGGACAGTGGCTTTCTTGCTGGTCCCCGAGGTGCTGATGCTGGATTTCGCCGGGCCGGTGGAGGTGTTCTCCATCGCCAATCGCTATCTGCCGGCGGCCGACCACTATCGCATCGTGACCATCGCCGCGGGGCGGCGGCGGACCCTGCGTTGTTCGAATGGCATGACGATACGCACGGAGCTCACCACCCAGCAGCCGCCGGGGGCCTACGACCTGCTGCTGGTGCCCGGCGGGCCGGGTGCCTATCTGGAGCCCCATCCCGACGTCGCGGCCTGGCTACGGCAGGTGCCCGCGCAGTGCCCGCGCTACGGGGCGGTCTGCACCGGCACCTTTCTGCTCGGCAGCGCCGGTCTGCTCGATGGCCGGCGGGTGACCACCCACTGGAATTATCGCGAACGCCTGGCGCGCCGTTTTCCCCGCGCCCAGGTGACCGCCGACGAGATCTACCTGAGCGACGGCCCGCTGCTCACCTCGGCCGGAGTCACCGCCGGCATCGACCTGGCGCTGGCGCTGGTGGCCGAAGACCACGGCAAGGCCATCGCCCGGGAGGTGGCCAAGGTGCTGGTGGTGGTGACCCAGCGGCAGGGCAAGCAGGCCCAGTTCAGTCCGCTGTTCGACGAGCCGGAGGCGACCACCGCCATCACCCGGGTGCAGCAGCATGTCGTGGCGAACATCGACCAGGCGTATTCGATCAGCCGGCTCGCCGAACTCGCCACCATGGGCACCCGCAACTTCGCCCGGGTGTTCAAGCGCGACACCGGCATGACGCCCCTGGAGTTCGTGCTCAGGGCGCGCATCGATCATGCGCGCGAATTGCTGGAGACCTCCGAGCTGCCGCTGAAGACTGTGGCCTTTCGCAGCGGCTTCGCCAGCGATCGCTGCATGCGCGCCGCCTTCCAGAGCCATCTGGGGCTGACCCCGGCGCAGTACCGCTACCAGTTCAGCTGAACGCAGCTGCGGATGGCGGTATCACGCCCATCGATGGCAGCTTCTGGCCGTAGATCGTCATACGCCTTGCCTGGGCAGCGGCCAGAATGGTCATACCTATCGGCAAGGAGAGGCGCCTACCGGTGAGGGGCTGCGGAGCCAGGTGTCCGCAGTACCCGCAGCGAGGGGGCGCGACATGGTCATGCAAGAGCCCAAGTCCCTGGAAGACGCCAGTGCCTTCCGCTTCTGCGGCCTGGTCCTGGATGCGCGCCGGCGCCTGCTGCTGGATGGCGAGCGGCCGCTGCCCCTGAGTGGGCGCGCACTGGATATCCTGCGGGTGCTGCTGGAGCACCCCGGCGAGCTGGTCGGCAAGCAAACCCTGATGGCCCGGGTCTGGCCCGGCGCCGTCGTCGAGGACATCAATCTGCGGGTGCACATCTCGGCCCTGCGCCGGGTGCTGCGGCCCTACAGCGATCGGGATCCCATTCTCAGCGCCCGGCAGCGCGGCTACGGCTTCGCCCTGGCGGTGGAGCGCTTGAACGAAGCGGACCTCACGCCGCTGGCCGAGACGCCGCTGCCCCTGACGCCCCTGGAGGGGCGCGACACCAGCCTGGTCGAATTGCGCCGTCTGCTCGCGCAACGTCGCCTGGTGTCGGTGGTGGGCACCGGAGGGGTCGGCAAGTCGCTGCTGGTCCAGCACCTGCTGCCCACGCTGGAAGACTTCGCCGACGGGATCCAGAGTCTCGATCTTGCGGCGCTGGGCCACATGATGGCGCTGGTGGACCGTCTCGCCAGTGACCTGGGCCTGGCCAGCGGTAGTGGCTTGCCGGCGCTGCAGGAGGCGCTGGCCACGCGGCGCATGCTGCTGGTGCTGGACAACGCCGAGCGCCTGGTCGAACCCGCGGCCTGGCTGGTGGAAAACCTGCTGCAGGGCTGTCCGCAACTCAGGGTGCTGGTCACCAGTCGCGAAGCCCTGCGGGTGGAAGGCGAGGCCGTGTTGCGCCTGGCGCCGCTGCCGGTCGCGCAACCACCCGCGCGGCAACTGCGCGACGCCATGCGCGAGCCGGCCTTTCGCCTGTTCGTCCGACGTGCCCGGGCGCGCCTGCCGGGGCTGCAACTGCGGCCGGCCGACGTGCAGCTGGTGGGCGAGATCTGCCGCCGCAGCGAAGGCGTGCCCCTGGCGCTGGAGATCCTGGCCGAGCAGGTGGCGGCGCTGGGCCTGGCGGGGGTACTGGCGCAACTCGACGGCGGCTATTACCTGAGCGTGGCCGGACGGCGCACGGCGGCGCAACGCCAGCGCAGCCTTGGCGCCATGCTCGACTGGAGTCTGCACAGCCTGAGCGAGTCGGAATTCGCCGTGCTGGCGACCCTGGCCGAGGCCGGCGAGCGCTTCAGTCGTCAGCAGGCCCTGCGCCTGGCGGCGCAGCGCGGGCTGGAGGAGGCCTTGTTCATCCCCCTGCTGGGGCAACTGGTGGACAAGTCGCTGATCCTGGTCGAAGGCAGCGGGGCGGCCCTAGGCTACCGCCTGCTGGCCATGCTGCGGCTGCACCTGCGCCAGTTCCGTCAGCAACCGCCGCTCCAGGGCCTGCTGTTGCCAGGCCAGCGGCGGGACCCCGACGGCGCGGGTGAACACCCGGCTCAGATGCGCCTGATCGAAGAAGCCGCACTCCAGGGCGATCGCCGCCAGGGGTAGTCGGTGCTCGGCGAGCAGGTGCCGGGCCCGGTCGATGCGTTGCTGACGCAACCATTCCAGGGGGGCGAGTCCGGCGCTGAGCTTGAACTGGCGGGTGAAGTGACTGCGCGACAGGCCGCAGACGGAGGCGACCTGGCTGACGCTGATGCCGCGCTCCAGATGCTGCAGCAGGACTTCCTTGGCCAGCCGTTCCTGCCAGGCTGCCAAACCGACCAGTCGGGTACTGGATAGAGCCAGGGTGCTATCGACGGTCATGGACATGGCGCTCTCCCTATCAAACCAGCCGCGTGGCGCGACCGCCTGGATGAGAATGATTCCGTGCAGTTGTCTGACGTGCGAGTTGGCTATCGTTAATTAGCGTTAAGACGGCAACCGTCTAGGCGCAATACTGTCGCGACGGACTTGGCCGAGCGTGCCGGCGGGCCAGCAGGTGCCAGCCCAGCAGGGCGAGACCGAGCAGTCCGGCGAGCAGCAGGGGCGCCGGGCCATAGGCCTGGAGTCCGTCGAGCAGGGCCAGGATGTGCGCCTCGAACAGCCGACCCAGGGCCAGACCGGAGCCGATCCACAGGGTGGCGCCGCCCAGGTCGTAGGCCAGGAAGCGCCGCAGGGGCATGGCACTGGCCCCGGCGCTGAGGGTGGCGAGGGCCGCGGCGCCGGGAATGAACTTGGCCACCAGCAGCAGGCCGGGCAAGCGGGTGGCGGCCGGGACATGCCCCGGCAGATGGCGCAGCAGCCAGGCACCATGCCGCCGACCGGCCCAGTACCAGAGCAGATCGGCCACCCCGGTGACCGCCACGGTAGCCAGAAGCGCCAGGAGCAACTCGGCCTCATCGGCCGCCGCGCCCATCACCACCAGCGAGGGATAGGCCGGTACCGGCAGGCCCAGCTGTTCGCCAAAGACGTTCAGCGTCAGCCAGAGGGTGGCGTTACCGGCCACCAGGGAGGTCAGGGCTTGGGTGCTCATGGCGCGTTCTCGGCACGGGGAGGCCGACTGAGCGGCCTCCGGGCTTGGCGCCTGCTACTACCTAGGCGCAGACAGGGTCAGGGCATTTGCGGCAGTTCGTTGGGCCGCAGATCGAACACCAGCACCTCGGCGTCGGTGCCGTGGGCCAGTTGCAGCTCGCGCTCGCCGCGCAGCCTTGCGCCGTCACCGGCCTGCAGCAGGACGCCGTTCAGCTCCAGGCTGCCGCGGGCGACGTGCACATAGGCATGGCGCTCGGGGGCCAGTTGCAGGCGGGCGCTCTCGCTGCCGTCGAACAGCCCGGCGTAGACGCGGGCGTCCTGGCGCACTTCCAGCGAACCCTCGGCGCCGTCCGGCGAGATGATCAGGGCCAGGCGACCACGCTTGGCCTCGGCGCTGAAGTGCTGCTGCTGGTAGCGCGGTTCGGCGCGGCGCACGTTGGGCACGATCCAGATCTGCAGAAAGTGCACCCGCTCGCTTGCGGAGTGGTTGTACTCGCTGTGGCTGACGCCGCTGCCGGCGCTCATCAGCTGGACGTCACCGGGGCGGATCACCGAGCCGGTGCCCAGGCTGTCCTGGTGCTCCAGGGCGCCTTCGAGCACATAGGAGAAGATCTCCATGTCGCGATGCGGGTGCTCGCCGAAGCCCTGGCCCCCGGTCACGGTGTCGTCGTTGATCACCAGCAGGTCGGAAAAGCCCTGTTCCGCCGGATTGCGGTAGCTGGCGAAGGAAAAGGTGTGGAAGGACTTGAGCCAGCCGTGGTTGGCGGCGCCGCGATCGGAAGCTTTACGAATGGCCAGCATGATGAGGCTCCTTGTCTGAAGGGGGCGCGGTCTGTACCGACGCCATGGAAGTCATCCTACTGTGGCGCTGCGGTTTGATTAACGGGCTGGGAGGAGAATGGTCGTCCTATCCTGGTTGACGATGTCTCGGGCTGGGTGGCGTCAGATCCTGGTCCGCGATCACCGAACCGGGCGCGGACGGCCAGGCCAGAGCCGTACCGCCAGGGCCAGCAGGGCGGTGGCCAGCGCCAGGCCGGCGACGCCATTCCAGCCCAGCCGGGCCAGCAGCAGACTGCCCAGGGCCGCACCGCTGGCCATGCCGATGAACATGCCGGTGAAGAGCACCGCGTTGAGTCGGCTGCGCGCCTCGGGTTCCAGGCCGTAGACCTGGGCCTGGTGGGCGATCAGGGTGGCCTGGACGCCCAGGTCGAAGACCACCGTCGCCAGCGCCAGCAGCACCAGACCGGTCACGCCTGGTAGCCAGGGCAGCAGGAGCAGGCTGGCGAAGGCCAGGGCCGCCAGGCCGATGCCCAGCCGCGTTACCCACTCCGAGCCATGGCGATCCGTCAGGCGGCCGGCCCAGGGCGCGGCCAGGGCACCGGCGGCACCGGCCAGGCCGAAGGCGCCGGCGGCGGCGCTGCCCAGCTGGAAGGGCCCGGCGTGCAGATAGAGGGCGAGGGTCGACCAGAAGGCGCTGAAGCCGACCGACAGCAGGCCTTGCGCCAGGGTCGCCCGGCGCAGGGCGGCATGGCGGCGCCAGAGCGCGCCCAGGGAGCCGAGCAGGGCCGGATAGCTGAGTTGGGTGGTGGCGGCGAAGGCGGGCAGGCCGCGCCAGACCGCCACGCCGATGGCGGCGATGCTCAGGGCGGCGAACAGATAGACCGCCCGCCAGCCAAGCCATTCGCCCACCAGGCCGCTGACCACCCGGGACAGCAGGATGCCCAGCAGCAGGCCGGTCATCACCGTGCCGACGATGCGCCCGCGCTCGGCCGGCGGCGCCAGGGTCGCGGCGGCGGGCACCAGGTCCTGGGCCACGGTGGCGGCCAGACCGGTCACCAGGCTGGCCAGCAGCAGCCCATGCAGGCCCGGCGCCAGGCTGGCGCCCAGCAGCGCCAGCAGCAGTACGGCCAGCTTGGCCAGGATGATGCGGCGGCGGTCGAAGCGATCACCCAGAGGTGCGAGCAGCAGCAGACCCAGGGCATAGCCGAGCTGGGTGAGGGTGGGGATCAGCCCGACATCGGCGGCGGGCGCGGGCAGGGCACTGGCCAGGGTGCCCAGCAGGGGTTGGCTGTAATAGAGGTTGGCCACGCTAAGGCCGGCGCCGGTGGCCAGCAGGCCGAGCAGGGCAGGGGACAGGCCGGTACGGTGCGCTGAGTTCTGGCTATGCGGGAGTGGAATATCGGTCATGGCGGTTCATCCGGTGGGAAGACGATGAGCGCATTCTCGACC
Organism: Pseudomonas sp. MOIL14HWK12:I1; assembly: GCF_000510705.1. NCBI lineage: Bacteria > Pseudomonadati > Pseudomonadota > Gammaproteobacteria > Pseudomonadales > Pseudomonadaceae > Pseudomonas > Pseudomonas sp. MOIL14HWK12:I1. The sequence goes on from NZ_KI783309.1 coordinate 39,075, forward strand.
AGAGCCGTCGCGACCTGTAGCCGAACGTCCAGTACAGGGGGTATACGTAGGCCGTATGAACAGTACCTTTTCCCACGACCGTCTCGACCTGCTGGAGACCTTCGTCCGCATCGTCGAGGCCGGCAGTCTGTCGGCGGCCGCGCGCCAGCTCGGCACCACCCAGCCCACCGTCAGCCGGCGCCTGCAGGCACTGGAAGCAGCGCTGCAGGTGCGTCTGGTGCAGCGTTCTACCCATGCCCTGCGCCTGACCGAGGATGGCCAGCGCTGCTATCGCCAGGCCCAGCAATTGCTCGGCGACTGGCAGGCCTTCGCCGCCGCCCTGCACGGCGCCCATGCCGAGCCCGAGGGACGGCTGCGGGTGGTGATGCCCCATGCCTTCGGCCAGGAGCAGTTGCTCGATCCCCTGGAGACCTATCTGCGCCGCTATCCGGGCATGCAGGTGGACTGGGTGCTCAGCGACCGGGCACCGAATTTCGTCGCCGATGGCGTCGACTGCGCGATTCGGGTGGGGGCGGTGGAGGATCCGGACACCGTGGCGGTGCGCCTGGGCGATGTCCAGCGCATCCTGGTGGCGGCGCCGGACCTGGCAGGCACGCTGAGGGCACCCGAGGAGCTGACGGCGCTGCCCTGGATCGCCATGACCCAGTTCTACCAGACCGAATTGCGCCTGCAGCTGGGTTCTTCTGGCGAAAGCCGGCTGATCCCCTTGCGGGCGCGGCTGGCCACCGAGAGTCTCTTCGTCGCCCGCCATGCGGTGGTGCGGGGGCTGGGCTGCGCGGCGCTGTCGCACTGGATGGTACGCGAGGACGTCGCCACGGGGCGCCTGGTGCATCTGCTCCCCGAATGGCAGGCCGCGCCCCTGCCGATCTATCTCATCTATCCCTACGCCCGGGTCTACCCGGCGCGACTGCGCCTGTTCCTCGAGCTGGTGCGCGAGGCCTGCGCCAGGATGCTGGATGTGACAGCGCCCGCCTGAACCCAAGGATCCAGGCGGGCGCAACGAGCGAGGGCGATCAGGCCAGCCGGGCCGCCCGCAGCGGTCGCCGGCCATCCAGGCTCAGGGCCCCGGCGCCGAAGGCCGCCACCTGCAGCAGGCCCCCGGCGATGGCGACGTTCTTGAGGAAGTGGATCAGCTGATTCTGGTCGGCGAAGTGGCTGTGGAACACCAGGGCGGTGACCAGGGTGAAGGCGGCCATGGCCAGGGCCACCGGCCGGGTGCGATAGCCGATCAGCAGTAGGCTGGCGAGGCCCAGCTCCACCACCAGGGCGCCCAGGTAGGCGAGGTCCGGGAAAGGCAGCCCTATGGCGGCGATGTAGCCCTTGGTGGCGGCCGGGGCGAGCAGTTTGCCCACGCCACTGAACAGGAAGAGGCTGGCGAGCAGCAGGCGGCCGGTGGTGGCGGTAAGGGCTTGGGTGGTGTTCATCGTCAGCTGTCCTTTAAAGGTCTGGCATCCGGCTTGGATGCGATGGGCGCAGATTACTGTCCACCTTGAAATCGATTAAGTAGCTGGTCGGCGTTTTACCGTCACGCATGAGTTGACTGTTCAGCACGTTCAGGCCGCTGTTGTGACCTGAATCCTTTCACCTGCACGCCACAGCACAGGCGTACAAAAACCAGCACAGACGTCCAAGGCCGCTCCCCAGCGTCCGGGCGAAAGTCCGCCCCATCGACGGCGCGGGGCTTTTCTCGCAGCCGACTCTCTCATCAGGAGGATGGGCCATGCGCGAGACGCGACTGGATCTGGGACTCTTGTTCCTGCGCCTGGGTGGCGCCGGACTGCTCCTGGCGGTGCACGGCCTGCCCAAGGCGCTGCATTTCCGCCAGCAGCTCGGGCTGATCGAGGACCCGCTGCACCTGGGCGCCTGGCCGACCCTGGGTTTCGCCGTCTTCGCCGAGGTGCTCTGCCCGCTGTTGATCGCCCTCGGCTGGGCGACGCGCCTGGCCTGCCTGCCGATCCTGGGGCTGCTGCTGATCGCCCTGCTGGTGGTGCATCCGCAGTGGTCGCTGGAAGAGGGCCAGTTCGGCTGGCTGCTGCTGGTGCTGTTCGGCACCCTGGCACTCACCGGACCGGGTCGCTACTCGCTGGAGGCGCGGCTGGCCAGGCGTCACGCCGCCCAGGGCGGATTCGCCAGGGCCCTGTCATGAGCGCCGCACTTGGGCAGGACCTGCACCAGGCGCACGGCCGCATCGTCACCCTGGTGATCCGCCACCAGCCCCTGGCCGGCCAGCACGAGGCCTATCAGCGCTGGCTGCAGCGCGCGGTCACCGCCGCCCGCGCGGCCTGCGGTCACCTCGGCGTGGACGTCATCCCGCCGGCCGAGGAGGGCGCCGCCTTCACCACCCTGGTGCGCTTCGCCGACGTCGAACAACTGCAGGCCTGGCTGGCCTCGCCGGAGCGCCAGGCGCTGATCGCCGAGGTGGCGCCGCTGCTGCGCGAGGCCGATGCGCCCGAGGTGCATGCCGACGCCGAATTCTGGTTCACCCCGCCACGCCCCGGCGTGCGCCAGCCACCGGCCTGGAAGCAGGCGGTGCTCACCTACCTGGTCATCGCGCCCCTGACGATGCTGATCCCGCCGCTGTGGCAGCCGCTGTTCGCGCGCTATCCGCTGCTGGCCGGCCCGGTGCCCAGCAACCTGCTGATCACCCTGTGCATCGTGCCACTGGTGGTGTTCCTGATCATGCCGAGGGTGAGCCGCCTGTGCGCGCCCTGGCTCAACGCCCGCTCGGGCGCCTTTTCCACTCCCCCCACCGCTAGAGGCGAACAACCATGAGCACCTTTACCACCCGCGACGGCGTCGAGATCTATTTCAAGGACTGGGGCAGCGGCAAGCCCGTGCTGTTCAGCCACGGCTGGCCGCTTGACGCCGATATGTGGGACTACCAGATGCACCATCTGGCCGCCAACGGCTATCGCGCCATCGCCTTCGACCGCCGCGGTTTCGGGCGTTCCGGCCAGCCGTGGAACGGCTACGACTACGACACCTTCGCCGACGACATCAAGGAGCTGATCGAGCACCTGGACCTGCGCGACGTCACCCTGGTGGGCTTCTCCATGGGCGGTGGCGACGTCAGCCGCTACCTGGCGCGCCACGGTTCGGCGCGGGTCGCCAAGCTGGCGCTGCTCGGCGCCGTCACCCCGCTGTTCGGGCAGAAGCCGGATTTCCCCCAGGGCGTCGACCAGGGCGTCTTCGACGGTATCCGTGGTGGTCTGCTCAAGGACCGCGCCCAGTTCCTCGCCGACTTCGCCCCGGTCTTCTATGGCACCAACAAGGGCCAGGAGGTCTCCGCGGGCGTCTTCACCCAGACCCTCAACATCGCCCTGCTGGCGTCGCTGAAGGGCACCCTGGACTGCGTCACCGCCTTCTCGGAAACCGACTTCCGCCCGGACATGGCCAAGGTCGACGTACCCACCCTGGTGATCCACGGCGACGCCGACCAGGTGGTGCCCTTCGAAACCACCGGCAAGCTCGCCGCCCAGCTGATCCGCGGCGCCGAACTCAAGGTGTACGCCGGCGCGCCCCACGGCTTCGCGGTGACCCACGCCGAGCAACTGAACCGCGACCTGCTGGCCTTCGTCGCCCGCTGAACCTTCCCGGGCGCCCTGCGCCCGGGCTTCTGACCCTGGTCCCGGAGGCCACATGCAACACGCCGATCTGATCCTGCACAACGGCAAGCTCCACACCGTCGATCCCGAGCGCCCCGAAGCGACCGCGGTCGCCATCAGGGACGGCGTCTTTATCGCCGTGGGCAGCGACAGCGACGTCATGGCCTATCGCGGCCCGGCCACCCAGGTGGTCGACCTGCGCGGGCGCCGCGCCATCCCCGGCCTCAATGATTCCCACCTGCACCTGATCCGTGGCGGCCTCAACTACAACCTGGAGCTGCGCTGGGAGGGAGTGCCCTCGCTGGCGGATGCCCTGCGCATGCTCAAGGACCAGGCCGAGCGCACCCCGGCGCCCCAGTGGGTGCGGGTGGTGGGCGGCTGGAACGAATTCCAGTTCGCCGAGCGGCGCCTGCCGACCCTGGACGAACTCAACCATGCGGCGCCGGACACCCCGGTGTTCATTCTCCACCTCTACGACCGGGCGCTGCTCAACCGCGCCGCCCTGCGGGTCGTGGGCTACACCCGGGACACGCCCAATCCGCCAGGCGGCGAGATCCAGCGCGATGCCCGTGGCGAGCCCACCGGCATGCTCATCGCCCGGCCGAACGCCATGATCCTCTACGCCACCTTGGCCAAGGGGCCCAAGCTGCCGCTGGAATACCAGGTCAATTCCACCCGCCAGTTCATGCGCGAACTCAATCGCCTGGGGCTGACCAGCGCCATCGACGCCGGCGGCGGCTTCCAGAACTACCCGGACGACTATCAGGTGATCCAGGAACTGGCCGACGCCGACCAGCTCACCGTGCGCATCGCCTACAACCTCTTCACCCAGAGGCCCAAGGAAGAGCTGACCGACTTCAAGAACTGGACCAGTAGCGTCACCCTGCACCAGGGCACCGACTTCCTCCGCCACAACGGCGCCGGCGAGATGCTGGCCTTCTCGGCGGCCGACTTCGAGGACTTCCTCGAACCGCGTCCGGACCTGCCGCCCACCATGGAAGCCGATCTGGAACCCGTGGTGCGCCACCTGGTGGAGCAGCGCTGGCCGTTCCGCCTGCACGCCACCTACGACGAATCCATCTCGCGGATGCTCGACGTCTTCGAGAGGGTCAACCGCGACGTGCCCTTCAACGGCCTGCCCTGGTTCTTCGACCACGCCGAGACCATCAGCCCGCACAACATCGAGCGGGTCAAGGCGCTCGGCGGCGGCATCGCCATCCAGGACCGCATGGCCTTCCAGGGCGAATACTTCGTCGACCGCTACGGCGCCCAGGCCGCCGAACAGACCCCGCCGATCCAGCGGATGCTGGCCGAAGGCGTGCCGGTGGGCGCGGGGACCGACGCCACCCGGGTGTCCAGCTACAACCCCTGGACCTCGCTGTACTGGCTGGTGAGTGGCCGCACCGTCGGCGGTCTTGCGCTCTATCAGGAAGGCCTGCCACGGGCCACTGCCCTGCAACTCTTCACCCAGGGCAGTGCCTGGTTCTCCTCGGAACAGGGCAAGAAGGGCCAGCTGCGGGTGGGCCAGCTGGCCGACGTGGCGGTGCTCTCGGCAGACTTCTTCACGGTCGAGGAAGAGGCCATCAAGCACCTGGAGTCGGTGCTCACCGTGGTTGGTGGCCGCATCGTCCATGGCGCCGAGGAATTCGATCGCCTGGGGCCGGCGCCCCTGCCGGTCACGCCGGACTGGTCGCCGGTGGTCAAGGTGCCCGGTCACTGGAAACCCGGTGCGCCCTTGCAAGCCGCCGTGCACCAGTGCGCCGGTGCCTGTGCCGTGCATGGCCACGGCCATGAGCGGGCGCGCCAGAGCCGGGTGCCGGTGAGCGACTTCAGTGGCTTCTGGGGCGCCTTCGGCTGCTCCTGCTTCAGCTTTTGAGGAGCGCCGCCATGACCGCCGCCGCCGTGACTCCCAACGCCGCCTCGCCCTGGCAGCCGCTGCGCCAGCGCACCTTTCGCTGGCTGTGGCTGGCCAGCATCGCCTCCAACATCGGTACCTGGATGCACGAGGTGGGCGCCGGCTGGCTGATGACCTCGCTGTCCGCCAGCCCCCTGGCGGTGGCCCTGGTGCAGGTGGCGGGGGCGCTGCCGATGTTCCTGCTGGCGCTGCCGGCCGGCGCCCTGGCCGACATCGTCGACCGGCGCCGCTATCTGCTCGGCGTGCAGCTGTGGATGGCCGCGGTGGCCCTGGCCCTGGCCGGCCTGACCCTGGCCGGCTGGATGACCGTACCGCTGCTGCTGGGCCTGACCCTGGCCATGGGCGTGGGCACCGCGCTGATGCTGCCGGCCTGGTCGGCGCTGACCCCCGAGCTGGTCGACAAGAGCGAGTTGCCGGCGGCCATCGCCCTGTCCAGCCTGGGCATGAACGTGGCCCGCGCCCTCGGCCCGGCCCTGGCCGGGGTGCTGGTCAGCCTGGCCGGTCCCTGGCTGACCTTCGCCCTCAACGCCGTTTCCTTTTTTGCCGTGATCGTCGCGCTCCTGACCTGGCGACGCCAACCTGCAGCCGCCGTGCTGCCCGCGGAGCGCCTGCTGGGCGCCGTCCGGGTCGGCTTCCGCTATGCCCGCAGCTCGCTCCAGCTGCAGGTGGTGCTAGCCCGGACCGCCGCGTTTTTCCTCGGCGCCAGTGCCGGCATGGCCCTGCTGCCCCTGCTGGTACGCCAGGCCCTGCAGGGCACCGCCCTGGATTTCGGCATCCTGCTCGGCTGTGTCGGCCTGGGCGCCATCGGCGGCGCCATGCTCCTGCCGCGCCTGCGTGAAAGACTCTCCAGCGACCTGCTGGTGGCCGGCGCCAGTGCCCTCTATGCGCTGGTCCTGCTCGGCCTGGCCTGGATCCGCGACTTCGCCTGGCTGTTGCCGGTGATGCTGGCCAGCGGCCTGGCCTGGATCGCCGTGCTCTCCAGCCTGCAGGTGGCCGCCCAGACCGCCGTACCCGCCTGGGTGCGCGCCCGCGCCCTGGCCGTCTATATCCTGGTGTTCTTTGGCACCAGCGCCCTGGGCGGCTTCCTCTGGGGCGCCCTGGCCAGTCATTTCTCCCTGAGCGTGGCGCTGAGCGCGGCGGCCGGGGTGCTGCTGGTTGGCATCGGGCTGACCTGGCGCCTGCGCCTGCCGGTCACCCCGGCGGCGGACATCGCGCCTTCGCTGCACTGGCCGGCGCCCATCCTCGACGACTCCCTGGACCGCGAGCGCGGCCCGGTGATGGTCACCCTGGAATACGACATCGCCCCCGAGCACGGCCCGGCCTTTCGCCAGGCCATGCAGGCGGTGGGCGCCATGCGCCGGCGCAACGGCGCCTTCTCCTGGGCGCTGCTGCAGGACAGCGCCGAGCCGCGCCGCTGGCAGGAATTCTTCTGCGACGAATCCTGGCTGGAGCACCTGCGCCACCACCACCGCGTCACCCAGGGCGAACAGCGCCTGGAAGCGGCGGCGCGGCAATACCAGACCCCCGGCGTACCCATCGCCATCCGCCATCTCCTGGGCGGCGCCTAGCACAGCCCGTTACCTCATCAACCACCACCCCCGAGGACTCCACCATGAGCAAGCCCTACAACCGTCTCGACAAGAACGATGCCGTCGTCCTGCTGATCGACCACCAGGCCGGTCTGATCTCCCTGGTGCAGGATTTCACCCCCAGCGACTTCAAGAACAACGTCCTGGCCCTGGCCAACAGCGCCAAGTTCTTTGGTCTGCCCACCATCCTCACCACCAGCTTCGAGCAGGGCCCCAACGGACCGCTGGTGCCCGAGCTGATCGAGCTGTTCCCCGAGGCGCCGTACATCGCCCGTCCCGGCCAGATCAACGCCTGGGACAACCAGGACTTCGTCGCCGCCATCAAGGCCACCGGCCGCAAGCAGCTGATCATTGCCGGTGTGGTGACCGACGTCTGCGTGGCCTTCCCGGCGCTGGCCGCCATCGCCGAAGGCTTCGACGTCTTCGTGGTGACCGATGCCTCCGGCACCTTCGACAAGACCGTGCAGCAGGCCGCCTGGGCACGCATGAGCGCCGCCGGCGTGCAGCTGATGAACTGGTTCAGCGTGGCCTGCGAACTGCACCGCGACTGGCGCAACGACATCGAGGGCCTGGGCGCCCTGCTGTCCAACCACATCCCCAACTACCGCAACCTGATGACCAGCTACGCCAAGCTGGCCGCCAAGTAAGGTAAACGAAGTCAGGCGCCTCTCCCGGCGCCTGACCTTCGCGGAGGGATGCCGTGAACCGCAACGACCTGCGCCGCATCGACCTGCACCTGCTGGTGGTGTTCGAAAGCCTGATGCACGAGCGCAACCTCACCCGCACCGCGGAAAAGCTCTTTCTTGGCCAGCCGGCCATCAGCGCCGCCCTGGTGCGCCTGCGACAGTTCTTCGACGATCCCCTGCTGGTGCGCAGCGGTCGCGCCATGGAGCCCACGCCGCGCGCCCTGGCCATTCTCGAACGGTTGCGTCCGGCCCTGGACGGCCTGTCCAATGCCTTGAGCGAGGTCGACGACTTCGACCCCGGCGCCAGTCGCGCGGTGTTTCGCCTGGGCATGTCCGACGACGTCGAGTGCGGCCTGCTGCCGCCGCTGCTGGCCCATCTGCGCGAGGTGGCGCCGCACTGCGTGCTGGTGGTGCGCAACGCCAACTTCCTGCTCCTGCCCGGGCTGCTGGCCAGTGGCGAGGTGTCCCTGGGCATCAGCTACACCACCCAGCTGCCGGCCAACGCCAAGTGCCGCACCCTGAGGCACATCCGCGCCCTGGTGGTCCGCGCCGACCGCGATCCCGCGCCCCTGACGCTGGACGACTACTGCGCCCGGCCCCATGTGCTGGTGTCCATGTCCGGCGATCTCTGCGGCAACATCGACGACGACCTGGCGCGCCTCGGCCGCAGTCGCAAGGTGGCCCTGGGCGTCCCCCACTTCAACGGCCTCGGCGCCCTGCTGGCCGGTAGCGAATTGCTCGCCACCGTGCCCGACTACGCCGCCCGGGCGCTGGCCGCCGGTGGCAGTCTGCGCCTCGAGGAACCGCCGTTTCCCATCGTCCCGGCCAAGCTGTCGTTGGTCTGGCGCGCGGCCCAGGACCAGGACCCGGGCGAGCGCTGGCTGCGCGGCGAGATCATCAGATTCATGGGCGAGAACCCCTAGCGCCGCGGCCATCAGCGTCGTCGATAAGCGCTATCCGCCGGTACGATTTATGGGGGAGGGGGTTGGCTTCTTAGGATGGCTCCATATTGTTTGGAGCCACTCCCATGAACCTCGCCGCCCTTCGCCATACCCTCCGCCTGCTGGCCTGCGCCGGCTTCCTCGCCCTGCTGGCCGGCTGCGCCAGCTCCCACAACGCCTACCTCAGGGATGGCAGCACGGCCTACCTGGTGCAGTGCAACGGGGTCTTCGGTAGCTGGTCCGGCTGCGCGGGCGAAGCGGCGGCACGCTGCCCCACCGGCAGCTATCAGGTTCTCGCCCGCAACCACCTGGACGGCGCCAGCGAAGCCCAGGCCGAAGCCAGCGTCGCCGGCCAGTCCTACCCGGTGCGCAACCTGCTGGTGCAGTGCCAGGGAGAACAACTGGCCTGGCGGGTGGGCAACTTCGTGCGCCGACTGCCGGTCAGCGAGGGCTGAGGGTAGCTCCACAGGCCGTCGAGCTTTCTGCCGCGGCTGAACACCGGCTCGGTTAGCCCCCTCTTCCTCCGGGAGAGGGTTGGGGTGAGGGCACCCCTGCGCAACGACCTCACCCCTGGAAAAGGCTGCGCCGTTTTCCAGGCTACGTTTCCGATGGAGCTGCACGCCTGCTCGA
>NZ_KI783309.1:48504-432840 GCF_000510705.1 Pseudomonas sp. MOIL14HWK12:I1
GGGGTGAGGGCGCTCCCCGCGCAACGGCGCCACCCCCGGAAAAGGCTGCGCCGTTTTCCAGGCTACGGTTCTACGTTTCCGATGGAGCTGCACGCCTGCTCGAATAACCCCCTCTCCCTCCGGGAGAGGGCTGGGGTGAGGGCACGCCCCGCACGACGACGTCACCCCTTTGAAAAGGCTGCGCCGTTTTCCAGGCTACGTTTCTGCGCGGGCTTTTAGCCGCGGCCGTACCGGCGGACCACCCGGCGAGCGCCCGGCGGTCATTCCTCAAACATGCTCCAGGAAATTCAACAGCCTCCCACCAGGATCGCGGACAAAGAAGCGTCTCACGCCCCAGGGCTCCATCACCGGACCGTACTCCGGCACGTAGCCCGCGCCCTCCAATCGACGCAAGACCTCGTCCAGGTCATCGACTTCCAGCGACAACTCCGGCACCGGCGTGCCCGAGCCACCTTCCATCGCGAAGCTGACCTGGGGAGTGGTCTGGCCGGCGCCGACGAAGGTCAGGATCCAGCCATGGTCCATCGCCAGCGTCAGCCCCAGCAGCTCACCGTAGAAGACCTTGGCGGCGGCCAATTGCGCGGTGGCGATGTTCGGTACGATGCGCGTGATCTGCATGGCTGAAATCTCCGGCGGTACGGGCCTGACAGCTTAGCAAGGGCCGCTGCCAGGCTGTCACTCGCGTCTCGCGGCGGCCGACCGATGCGCGACAGCTAATCCGCCAGCGCCTCTTCCAGTACCTTGAGAAATTCCCGTGTCGCCGGCGTCGGCAGCGGCGACCAGATGGCGTGGACGTTACGCTGGGGCGCATCGCTGACCGGCACCCGGGCCAGGCCGGCAAAGGTGCTGGCGATACTCTGGGGCACCAGGCCGATCGCCAGGCCGCGGCGGACGAAGCGCTCCAGCAACTGCATGTTGCCCGTCTCGAAACGCACCCGATGGGGCAGGCCCAGAGCGGCGAAGGCCTCGTCGGTTTGCCGCCGCGCGCCGCTGCCCGCGGGCAGGTCCACCAGCGGCAGATCCACCAGCTCGTGCAGCGACAGCCTTTCTCGCCCCGCCAGTCCGTGCGCGGCGGGCAACACCGCCACCAGTTCCTCGCTGAGCAGCAGGCGGCTGTCCACCGCCTCCAGGGCCACCTGGCGCGACAGCCCGATCAGCGCGAAATCCAGTTGCCGCTCGCGCACCGCCGCCAGCAGCGTCTCGCTCTTGTCCTGGCGCAGGCGGATGTCCACCTGGGGATGACGGGCATGGAAGGTGGCCAGCAACTCGACGATATCCAGGCGCGGCACCGAGGAGATCAGACCCAGCGTCAGGGTGCCGCGAATGGCGCCGACCGCGGCGGCCACGTCCTGCTGCAAGCGCTCCACCGCCGCCAGCGCCTGGCGCGCATGCACCAGCAAGGCCTCGCCGGCAGGGGTGATGCGCACCTGGCGCGGCAGGCGCTCGAACAGGGTGGCGCCCAGCTCGGCTTCCAGGCGGGCGATCTGGTGACTGAGCGCCGACTGCACCACATGGCAGCGCTCGGCTGCGCGGGTGAAGTGGCGTTCCTCGGCCAGGGCGACGGCGAATTCCAGCTGCTTGAGATTCATGGCGCTATCTTGAAATGAGATCAAGGCTATCTTAACGATTCATTTAACCGATAGCCGCCGTTGTCCGATACTGACTAGCCTCCTCCTTGCCGGACCCCCGCGGATGTCGAACCCCACGCCTCCTCTCAGCCGCTGGCTGACCCTGCTCATGGCCGTCGCCACCGGCATCGCCGTGGCCAGCAACTACTACAACCAGCCGCTGCTGCACACCATCGCCCAGCGCTTCGACCTCAGCTACACCCAGGCCGGCAGCATCGTCACCACCGCCCAGCTCAGCTACGCCGCCGGACTCCTGCTGCTGGTGCCCCTGGGCGACCTGCTGGAACGCCGGCGACTGATCGTCACCATGAGCGTGATCGCCGCCGCCGGCCTGGCCCTGAGCGCCACCGCCACCAGTCTGACCTGGCTGCTGCTGGGCACCGCCATGACCGGGCTCTTCTCGGTGGTGGCCCAGGTGCTGGTGCCCTTCGCCGCGACCCTGGCCGCGCCGGAGCAGCGGGGCAGGGCGGTGGGCACGGTGATGAGCGGCCTCATCCTCGGCATCCTGCTGGCCCGCACCGTGGCCGGGGCGCTCTCGTCCCTGGGCGACTGGCGCACCGTCTATGCCGTGGCGGCCGGTCTGATGCTGGCCACCGCCCTGGCCCTGCGCCTGGCGCTGCCGCGCTATCAGCAGTCGGCGGGCCTGAGCTATCCGCGGCTGCTGGGGTCGGTGTTCGAGCTCTTGCGCGACGAGCCCCTGCACCGGCTGCGCACCCTGCTGGGGTGCCTGGGCTTCGCCGTCTTCGCGGTGTTCTGGACGCCGCTGGCCTTTCTGCTCGCCGCCGAACCCTATGGCTTCAGCGACGGCACCATCGGCCTGTTCGGTCTCGCCGGCGCCGTGGGCGCCCTGGCCGCCAACCTGGCCGGACGCATGGCCGACCAGGGCAAGGGCAGTCTCGCCACCAGCATCGGTCTGGCTTCCCTGACCCTGGCCTGGCTACCCCTGGCCTTCGCCCAGCAGTCGCTGGCGGCGCTGCTGGTTGGCATCCTGGTGCTGGATCTCGCCGTGCAGCTCAGCCACGTGAGCAACCAGAACGTGGTCTATCGGCTGCGCCCGGAGGCGCGCAGCCGCCTCAACGCCGGCTACATGACCGGCTACTTCCTTGGCGGCTCTCTGGGTTCGCTGCTGTCGGCGCGACTCTACGAACACTTCGGCTGGACCGGCGTGAGCCTGGCCGGGTGCCTGCTGGCGGCCACGGCGCTGGCGGTCTGGGGCCTGTTCCTCATGCGGCAGCGTCAGGCGCGGGCCTGAACGCCATCATCAGCGCGGTCGATGATCGCTATCCCGAGGGACGATTTCTAGGCGCGGGGTGGGCTGGCGACAATGAGTCCACACCCACCCGACACAGGTACTCGCCATGAAAGCCCTCGCCGCCCTCTTCGCCGCCACCCTGCTCACCACCGCCATCGCCCAATCCGCCCAGGCCGAGGAAAGCGCCCTGCGCCCCCTGGGTTCGCTGATCGAAAAGCACCAGCAGCAGGATCGTACTCTGGCTGAAAACGGCGCCGATCGCAGTCTGCAGCCGTCGATCCAGCGCCAGCAACAGCGTCTCGACCCGCGCCGTGCCCTGGCCGAGAACGGCGCCGATCGCAGTCTGCAGCCGTCGATCCAACGTCAGCAACAGCGTCTCGACCCGCGCCGTGCCCTGGCTGAAAACGGCGCCGAGCGCAGTCTGCAACCCTCGATCCAGCGCCAGCAACAGCGCCTGGACGGCCAACGCCTGGCCGCCGACGGCGCCGAGCGGACCCTGCAGCAGTGGCCCCAGCGTCAACCGACCCGCGGCGCCGCGGCGTGAGTCGGCTGAACCGTCAGCCGGTCGCGCAGATAGTCCGAGAACAGCTGGACGATGCGCGCCGACTGACGATGCTGGGGATAGACCGCATAGACCGCCGCGCTGGGCAGGGCGAAGTCTTCCAGCACCTGTACCAGCGCCCCTGAGGCCAGCGCCGCGCCGATGATGAAGGTCGGCAGCACCGCGATGCCCTGACCGGCGATGGCCGCATCCCGCACCACCTCTCCGTTGTTGGCCCGGAGCTGACCCTGCATGGGCAGCACCAGCGGCTTGCCCCCACGCTGGAAGCGCCATTCCACCTGGCGACCATGGCCATAGAGCAGACAGCTGTGCTCGGCCAGATCCTCCGGCTGCAGCAGCGGCGGCGCCTTCTGCAGATAATCCGGACTGGCACAGGTCACCAGTTGCATCTCGGTCAGCCGCTTGGCGATCAGACTGGAGTCGGCCAGGGTGCCGATACGGATCGACATGTCATAGCCCTCCGCCAGCAGATCCACCGCCCGGTCATTGAGATCCAGCTCCAGGCGGATCTGCGGATAGGCTGAAAGAAAATCCGGCAGCAGGGGACTCAGGTGCAGGGTGCCAAAGGTCATGGGCGCACTGACCCGCAGCACCCCTTGGGGCACCGTCCGCCGGCTGGAGAGCAATTCCTCGGTGTCGTTGACGTCTTCGAGGATCTTGACCGCCCGCTCATAGAGCAGCATCCCCAGTTCGGTCGCCTGCAGGCGTCGCGTGGTGCGATTGAGCAGCCGCACCCCCAGACTTTCCTCCAGTGCCATGGTCCGCCGGCTGACGAATTGCTTGGACAGCCCCAGTTTGTCGGCGGCGGCGGTGAAGCTGCCCTCGTTCAGGGTGGTGACGAACAGGCGCAGGTCTTCGAAATTCATGGCGGCATCCAGGCGGCGGAAAGAGCCCAAGCGGGCGGTCGAGCGACGGTCATTGTGCCAAATCGACGTCCCGCGAGCCGTGCCTTTGCGCGGCGACAGCCAATCGCCGCGCAAAAGAAAACCCCCTCGCCACCTTGCGGTGAGGAGGGGGTTCTTGGTGTTCGCCGTGACTCAGACGTTGAAGCGGAAGTGCATGACATCACCGTCCTTGACGATGTAGTCCTTGCCTTCCAGGCGCCACTTGCCGGCTTCCTTGGCGCCGTTCTCGCCCTTGAAGGCAATGAAGTCGTCATAGGCCACCACTTCGGCGCGGATGAAGCCCTTTTCGAAGTCGGTGTGGATGGCGGCGGCCGACTGGGGCGCGGTGGCGCCGACGCGGACGGTCCAGGCGCGGACTTCCTTCACCCCGGCGGTGAAGTAGGTCTGCAGGTTGAGCAGTTCGTAGCCGGCACGGATCACCCGGTTCAGGCCCGGCTCTTCCATGCCCATGGACTCAAGGAACATCTGCTTTTCCTCGTCGTCGTCCAGCTCGGCGATTTCCGCTTCGATCTTGTTGCATACCGGCACCACCACGGCGCCTTCTTCTTCGGCGATGGCACGGACCACGTCCAGGTGCGGGTTGTTCTCGAAGCCGTCTTCGGCGACGTTGGCGATGTACATCACCGGCTTGCTGGTCAGCAGGTGGAAGCTGCGCACCAGGCGCTTCTGCTCTTCGTCCAGGCCCTTCATCAGGCTGCGGGCGGGCTTGCCGGCCTCGAAGTGGGGAATCAGCTGTTCCAGCAGGGCCTTTTGCGCCAGGGCTTCCTTGTCACCGCCCTTGGCGTTGCGGGTCACGCGCTGCAGCTGCTTTTCGCAGCTGTCGAGGTCGGCGAAGATCAGCTCCAGGTCGATCACCTCGATGTCCCGCTTGGGGTCCACCGAGTTGGCCACGTGGATGACGTTCTCGTCTTCGAAGCAGCGCACCACGTGGGCGATGGCATCGGTCTCGCGGATGTTGGCGAGAAACTTGTTGCCCAGGCCTTCACCCTTGGAGGCACCCGCCACCAGGCCGGCGATGTCGACGAACTCCATGGTGGTGGGGATCACCCGCTCGGGTTTGACGATCTCCGCCAGGGCGTTCAGTCGCGCATCGGGCATGGGCACGATGCCGCTGTTGGGCTCGATGGTGCAGAAGGGGAAGTTTTCCGCCGCGATACCGGATTGGGTCAGGGCATTGAACAGGGTGGACTTGCCGACGTTGGGCAGGCCGACGATGCCGCAATTGAATCCCATGGTGTGTGTCCTCGCGGAAGAAAAGGAAGAGGGTAGGGTAGGTCAGGCCTTGCGGCTGTGCAGGCGTTGCATGGCGCGGGTCAGGTCGCCGTCCAGCAGCGCCGGTACCACCTCCAGGGCGGCCTCGATGCTGGTGTCGAGCAGGTCCTGCTCGCTGCGCGGTGCGCGGCCCAGCACGAAGTTGGAAACCAGGCTGGCATGGCCCGGATGGCCGATGCCCAGGCGCAGGCGCTGGAAGCCGTTCTGATTGCCGAGCTGGGCGATGATGTCGCGCAGCCCGTTGTGCCCACCGTGGCCGCCGCCGGTCTTGAGGCGCGCGGTGCCGGGTGGCAGGTCAAGTTCGTCATGGGCCACCAGGATGGCCGCCGGCGGGATGCGGAAAAAGCCGGCGAGCGCCGCCACGGCCTGGCCGCTGCGGTTCATATAGGTGGTGGGGATGAGCAGACGAACATCGTTGCCCGCGTGGCGAAAGCGCCCCACGAGGCCGTGATACTTGCGGTCGACAGCCAGGCTCGCGCCCTGGGCGGCTGCCAGCCGCTCAACGAAAAGGGCCCCTGCATTGTGCCGGGTCTGGTCGTATTCGGGGCCCGGATTACCCAGGCCGACGATCAGTTGGACGGCAGTCATGTCAGGAGCCCTTCTCTTTCAGGCGTGCGAGAACTTACTCGGCAGCGCCTTCTTCGGCAGCGCCGTCAGCAGCTTCTTCACGGATGCGCGGCATGTGGATGCTGGCAACCGGCAGATCGCTGCCGTGGGCCAGGGACACCAGCTCGACGCCAGCCGGGACGTTCAGGTCGCTCAGGTGAACGATCTGGTCCAGCTCGACCTTGGCCATGTCGACTTCGATGAATTCCGGCAGGTCTTTCGGCAGGCAGGAAACTTCGACTTCGTTGATGGTGTGCAGGATCTCGCCACCCTGTTGCTTCACGCCCACGGAGGTTTCCTGGTTCATGAAGTGCAGGGGGACGTGGGCGGTCAGCTTCTGGCCGGCGATGACGCGCAGGAAGTCAGCGTGCATGACGTAGCCCTTGGAGGGATGACGCTGCAGGGCCTTGACCAGGACGCTTTCGTTGCTGCCACCGACCTTCAGGGTGATGACGCTGGCGAAAGCGGCTTCGCTTTCCAGCATCTTGGCCAGGTCTTTGCCGACCAGGGTGATGGAGGTCGGAGCCTTGTCGCCACCGTAGATCACGGCGGGAACGTTACCGGCATTACGACGCAGGCGGCGGCTCGCACCTTTCCCCAGGTCGGAACGCACTTCGGCATTCAGAGTGAAATCAACCATTGTGAATCTCCAGGATAAGGAATCGGCAGACCGAGACTTGCGACCAGTTCTACGGCCCTACCGACTAAAAAGCCCCGGTAGACCGTCACGGCCTTCCGGGGCGCTTCCAGAGCGGCTGTTCCTTAACGGAACATCGCGCTGATGGATTCTTCGTTACTGATCCGGCGTACCGCCTCGGCCACCACCGGCGCGATGTCCAGTTGGCGGATACGGCTGCAGGCCTGGGCCGCGGCGGACAGCGGAATGGTGTTGGTCACCACCAGCTCGTCCAGCACGGAGTTGTCGATGTTCTCGATGGCCCGACCCGACAGCACCGGGTGAGTGCAGTAGGCCAGGACCTTGGCGGCGCCGTGTTCCTTCAGGGCCTTGGCCGCGTGGCACAGGGTGCCGGCGGTATCGACCATGTCGTCGACCAGCACGCAGGTGCGGTCCTGGATGTCACCGATGATGTGCATCACTTCCGACTGGTTGGCCTTGGGACGACGCTTGTCGATGATCGCCAGGTCCACACCCAGGCTCTTGGCCACGGCACGCGCACGCACCACGCCGCCGATGTCCGGGGAGACGATCATCAGATTTTCGAAACGCTGGTCTTCGATGTCATCCACCAGGGCGGGGGAGCCGTAGATGTTGTCCACGGGAATATCGAAGAAACCCTGGATCTGGTCGGCGTGCAGATCGACGGTGAGCACGCGATTGATGCCCACCACAGTCAGCATGTCGGCCACGACCTTGGCGGTGATGGCGACGCGCGCGGAACGCGGACGGCGATCCTGGCGCGCATAGCCGAAATAGGGGATGACTGCGGTGATACGAGTGGCCGAGGAGCGGCGGAAGGCGTCGGCCATCACCACCAGTTCCATCAGGTTGTCGTTGGTCGGCTCGCAGGTGGGCTGGATGATAAAGACATCCTTGCCCCGAACGTTCTCGTTGATTTCGACGCTGATCTCGCCATCGGAGAACTTTCCGACGGAGACGTCACCGAGAGGGATGTGCAGCTGGCGCACGATGCGCCGTGCCAGATCGGGGTTGGCGTTCCCCGTGAAGACCATCATCTTGGACACGCTGCAGTTCCTGCGGCTTGAGGTGGGTCTTGGAAGGAAAATGGCAGGGGCGGCTGGATTCGAACCAACGCATGGCAGGATCAAAACCTGCTGCCTTACCGCTTGGCGACGCCCCTGTATCTTGCAGAGTACTAGCTGTACTCATTCTCTGGTCAGACTTGCTAGCGCCCGGTGCAACATGGAAGTGTTGCTGCCTTTGGCTACGAAGCCTGGAAGTGATGCTGGTAGCTGGCTTGCTACTGTATCAGCTTCGGTCTTATTTGGAAAGCTTCCAAATATGCAACCTCCAGTGCCGGTTAATCTAGCTGAAACAAATTTGTTTAGCAAGATCAAAGCGTTACGAATTTCTGGGTAACGCCTTTCGACCGTACTCTGGCAGTCGTTTCGACCTGACCACTTGAGAACGGCGCAAACTTTAATGGCGGGAGTGTCCCGTGTCAACAGCGGATCTGAAAAAATTTCTGCTGTACTTACAGAGACTTGCGGCACGGCCACGAGATACCAGGGTTCCGGCGGTGCGACCGGGGTGAGCTTTTCGCCCACGCCCTCGGCGAAGGCGGCCTGGCCGCGGACGAACACCGGTACGTCGGCGCCCAGGCGCAGTCCCAGGGCCGCCAGGTCGTCGAGGCTGGCGCCCAGGCCCCAGAGGTGATTCAGGCCGAGCAGGGTGGTGGCGGCATCCGAACTGCCTCCGCCGATGCCGCCGCCCATGGGCAGCCGCTTGGTCAGCCAGAGATCGGCGCCTTGCCGGGTACCGCTTTCCTGCTGCAGCAACCGGGCGGCGCGCAGGATGAGATTCTGCTCGGGGGCGACGCCCGGCAGGCCGTCGTGCAGCTGCAATTCGCCGTCGTCGCGTCCGGCAAAGCCCAGGTCATCGCCCCAGTCGAGAAACTGAAACAGCGTCTGCAGTTCGTGATAGCCGTCCGCGCGGCGCCCGAGGATGTGCAGGAAGAGATTGAGCTTGGCCGGCGCCGGCAGGGTGAAGGCGGGCGCTGGGATCATTTGCCCAGCTCGCGCGGCTGCCAGGTCTTCACCACCAGGATGACTTCCAGGTCCTTGCCGGTGAGCTTGAGGCGCTCGGGCAGGGTGTAGCCGTTCTGCTCGGTGTAGCGGGTGTATTCCACGGTCCAGCCGTCCTGCACCAGGCGCGCCAGGTGGCTGTCGGCGTCCAGGGTCAGCTGGCTGCGGCTGTCCGGGGCCGGCAGGCCGCGCACCCACCAGAGCAGATGCGACACCGGCAGGCGCCAGCCGAGCTGCTGTTCCAGCAGGGCCTCGGGGGAGTCGGCCTGGTAGCTGCCCTGGCCGGAGACGTCGAGGGTGACGGCGCCCGGACGCCCGGTGAGGCGGGTGGCGCCGCGCCCCAGGGGGCCGGCCAAACGGATGTCGTAGTAGTCCTGGCGTTGCAGCCAGAACAGGGTGCCGCTGCCGGAATCGCGCGGCGCGCGGATGCCGACCTTGCCGTCGATCTGCCAACCGTCGAGGGCGGCAATACGTTTTTTATGGGCCTGCCACTGGGCGGCGTTGCCCTGGCCTTCCACGGCCTCCTGGCGAGAGGTGCTGGCGCAACCGGCCAGCAGGGCGAGCAGCAACAGGGTGAAGAGGGTACGCAGGCGGATCATCGGAGGGTTTCGCTTCCAGTCAGGCGTTTGAGGGTACTGCGCAGGATGGCGTCATCGGCGTCGGCGTCGAGGCCCACGCGCCAGACCTTGCGCGCTTCGCTGCGCTTGCCCTGGGCCCAGAGCACCTCGCCCAGGTGGGCCGCCACCTCGGCATCGGGGAAGCGTTCGTAGGCCTGGCGCAGATAGCGTTCGGCGTCGGCCAGCTGGCCCTGGCGATAGCGGATCCAGCCCATGCTGTCGAGGATCGCCGGATCGTCCGGACTCAGCTGGTGTGCCTTGTCGATCAGCTGGCGCGCCTCGGCCAGTCGCGGGGTGCGATCGGCCAGGGTGTAGCCGAGGGCGTTGAGCGCCATGGCGTTGTCGGGGTCGTGGGCGATGATATAGCGCAGATCGGCTTCCAGCTGACCGAGATCACCGCGCTTTTCCGCCAGCATGGAGCGGACATAGAGCAGATTCAGGTCGTTGGGATACTGCTGCAGGGCCTGCTGCACGGTCTGGTCGGCGAGGGCGGTCTGGTCGGCACTGGCCAGGCCTTCGACTTCCAGCAGATAGAGCGGCACGGCGTATTCGCTCTGGCGCTTGCGGGCGTCGGCCAGGCGCTGACGGGCCTCGGCGATGCGGCCGCTGCCCAGCAGGATTTCCGCCTGGCGCTGCTGGGCGGCCAGGTAGTCGGTGCCCGGTCCGACCTGGGCGTATTCGGCCAGCGCCTGTTCGGGCTGGTCGAGTTCTTCGTAGCTGCGCCCCAGGTTGAGGTGCGCGGCGTCCACGTGGCTGCCGCGCTCGAGCAGTTCCTTGAGATAGATCTGGGCTTCGCGCCAGGCCTGGGCTTCCAGGCAGACCAGCGCCAGGGAGAATCTCAGGTCGTCGTCGTCCGGGAACTGGGTGACCAGCTCGGCGAATTCGCGCTTGGCCTGGTCCAGGCGATCCAGCTCCACCAGCAGCCGGGCATGGGCCAGGCGCAGGCGGCGGTCTTCCGGGTGCTGGCGGATGCCGGCTTCGAGCAGCGGCAGGGCCTCGGCGCTGCGGTCCTGGCTCTGCAGCAGGCGCGCGCGCAGGAGCAGCGGGGCGACTTCGCGCTTGGCCGCCGGATTGCGCTCCAGCAGTTTCAGCGCCTCGTCGGCGCGGCCGTCCTGCTGCAAGAGCAACGCCTTGCCGAACAGCAGCTGGCCGTTGCGCGGATATTTGGCCAGCAGTCGATCGAAGCTCTTGAGCAGCCCGGCGCGGGTGGTCTCGTCGGTTTCCGCCGCGGACAGGGCGAGGAAATCGAAGTGGGTGTCGCCCTGGCCCTGGAGCACGCGCTCCATATAGGCCATGGATTCGTCGTAGCGACCGGCGCGGGCCAGCATGATGGCGGCGGCGCGCTGGGCATCCAGGTTGTCGGGGGCGTTGCGCGCCCAGATCTGTGCGGTTTCCAGCGCCGGGGTATCGGCGCCCAGGTATTCGGCGATGCGGAAGGCGCGCTCGGCGACCCCTGGGTCCTGGGTCGACTTGGCCTGCTCGACATAGTTGGTCAGGGCGATGTCGAAACGGTTGCGCTGACCGGCCAGCTCGCCGACCAGCAGGTCATAGAGGGTGTCTTCGCGAAAGGAGCCGGCCGGTTGCGGCGTGCTGGTCTTGGCGGTGGGCGGCGGGATGGCGGCGGCGGGCGTCGGCTGCCGGCCGAGGTTCTGGCAGCCGGCGAGCAGCAGGGCGGTCGTCAGCAGCGCGAGGTATCTGGTCATAGGGTCAGGGCGGCCTTTTTACAGTCGGTCCATCATGCCACAAGAGTCGCCGTGGCCGCGTCGCACATGCGGAGCGGCGGGCCGAGAAGTGCGGTGGTCGAGGCTGTTGACGCCTTTTGCCCGGCAAGATTCATTCGCCCAGGCTATGACGGCGATTGTCCGACGTCTCGTCGCTGCTGGTTGTCGCCACCGCCCGCGCGTAGGACAATGTTCGGCTTTCCCAATCCGTTCGACTGCTTGCGTCCATGGCCTTTCTCGCGCTCGGCATCAATCACAAGACCGCCTCGGTTGAGGTGCGCGAACGCGTGGCTTTCACTCCAGAGCAGACGGTCGAGGCCCTGCGCCAGCTGGAGCAGGCCACCCACAGTCGCGAAGCGGCGATTCTTTCCACCTGTAATCGCAGCGAACTCTACCTGGAACTGGAGCCCAGCCTGGCGGACGCCGTGCTGGCCTGGCTCGCCCAGTACCACCGGGTGCCCCTGGAAGACCTGCGCGCCAGCATCTATCTGCACCAGGACGAAGCCGCGGTGCGCCACATGATGCGGGTGGCCGCCGGGCTGGACTCCATGGTGCTGGGCGAGCCGCAGATCCTCGGCCAGCTCAAGTCGGCCTATGCCGTGGCCCGCGAGGCCGGCACCGTGGGGCCGTTGCTGGGCCGGCTGTTCCAGGCCACCTTCAATACCGCCAAGGCGGTGCGCACCGACACGGCGATCGGCGAGAACCCGGTGTCGGTGGCCTTTGCCGCGGTCAGCCTGGCCAAGCAGATCTTCAGCGACCTCAGCCGCAGCCAGGCGTTGCTGATCGGCGCCGGCGAGACCATCACCCTGGTCGCCCGCCATCTGCACGAACAGGGCGTGCGCCGCATCGTCGTCGCCAACCGCACCCTGGAGCGCGCCAGCCACCTGGCCGAGGAATTCGGCGCCCATACCGTGCTCCTGGCCGACATTCCCGACGAACTGGTCAACAGCGACATCGTCATCAGTTCCACTGCCAGCCAGTTGCCCATCCTCGGCAAGGGCGCGGTGGAACGGGCGCTCAAGCAGCGTCGGCACAAGCCCATCTTCATGGTCGACATCGCCGTGCCGCGCGACATCGAGCCGGAGGTGAGCGAGCTGGAAGACGTCTACCTCTATACGGTGGACGACCTGCACGAGGTGGTGGCGGAAAATCTCAAGAGTCGCCAGGGCGCGGCCCAGGCCGCCGAGAAGCTGGTGCTAGCCGGGGTCGACGACTTCATGCAGCGGCTACGCGAGCGCGCCGCGGTGGACGTGGTCCGCGCCTATCGTCAGCAGGGCGAGCAGATCCGCGACGACGAACTGGCTCGCGCCCAGCGCCAGCTGGCCAATGGCGCCGATCCCCAGGAAGCCCTGGCCGCCCTGGCGCGCAGCCTCACCAACAAGCTGATGCACGCACCGAGCGTGCAGCTCAAGAAACTATCCGCCGAGGGACGCGTCGACGCGCTGACCCTGGCTCAGGAACTCTTCGCCCTCGACGAGGGTTTGGACAAGACATGAAGACCTCTCTGTTGCACAAGCTCGACGGTCTGCAGGACCGCTTCGAGGAGCTGACCGCGCTGTTGGGCGACGCCGAAGTCATCAGCGACCAGACCCAGTTCCGCGCCTATTCCAAGGAATACGCTGAACTCGAGCCGGTCAGCCAGGCGTTCACCGAATACCGCAAGGTGCAGGCCGACCTGGAGGGCGCCCAGGCGCTACTCAAGGACAGCGATCCGGATCTGCGCGAGATGGCCGAGGAAGAGGTCGGCACTGCCAAGGCGCGCCTGCAGGAACTGGAAGACGAGTTGCAGCGCATGATGCTGCCGCGCGATCCCAACGACGGCCGCAACGTCTTCCTGGAAATCCGCGCCGGTACCGGTGGCGACGAGGCGGCGATCTTTGCCGGCGATCTGTTCCGCATGTATTCGCGCTATGCCGAACGCCAGGGCTGGCGACTGGAAGTGCTCTCGGAAAACGAGGGCGAGCACGGCGGCTTCAAGGAGGTCATCGCCCGGGTCGAGGGCGACAACGTCTACGCCAAGCTCAAGTTCGAGTCCGGCGCGCACCGGGTGCAGCGGGTGCCGGAAACCGAATCCCAGGGCCGCATCCACACCTCGGCCTGTACCGTGGCGGTGCTGCCCGAGCCTGACGAGCAGCAGGCCATCGAGATCAATCCGGCCGATCTGCGCGTCGACACCTATCGCTCCTCCGGCGCGGGCGGTCAGCACGTCAACAAGACCGACTCCGCGGTGCGCATCACCCACCTGCCCACCGGCATCGTGGTGGAGTGCCAGGAGGAACGCTCCCAGCACAAGAACCGCGCCAAGGCCATGGCCTGGCTGTCGGCCAAGCTCAACGACCAGCAGGACGCGGCGGCGCACAAGGAAATGTCCGACACCCGCCGGCTGCTGGTGGGGTCGGGTGACCGCTCCGAGCGCATCCGCACCTACAACTTCCCCCAGGGGCGGGTGACCGATCACCGCATCAACCTGACCCTCTATTCCCTCGGCGAGGTGGTCAACGGCGACGTCCAGCAGGTCATCGACCCGCTGCTGCAGGAATACCAGGCCGACCAGCTGGCGGCCCTGGGAGACTGAACCATGGCCACCATCGGCGCCCTGGTGCGCGAAAGCCAGTTGCCGGATTCGCCCAGTGCCCGCCTCGACGTGGAATTGCTGCTGGCGGCCGCCCTGGACAAGCCACGCAGCTACCTGCGCACCTGGCCGGAAAAGCTGGTGCCGCGCGAGGCCCTGGCACGGTTCCAGGCCGATCTCGAACGCCGCCGGCAGGGCGAGCCGGTGGCCTATATCCTCGGCCAGCAGGGCTTCTGGTCGCTGGACCTGGAGGTCAGCCCCGATACCCTGATCCCGCGTCCCGACACCGAGGTGCTGGTGGAAACCGCCCTGGCGCTGCCCCTGGCCGACGAGGTGCGGGTGCTGGATCTGGGCACCGGTACCGGTGCCATCGCCCTGGCCCTGGCCCATGAACGACCGCGCTGGCAGGTCAGCGGCGTGGATCGCATCCCGGCCGCGGTGGAGCTGGCGCAACGCAACGCCCAGCGCCTGCGGCTGGGCAACGTCGGCTTCCAGCAGAGTCACTGGTTCGCCGCCCTCGCCGGACAGCGCTTCGAGCTGATCGTCAGCAATCCGCCCTATATCGCCGGCAGCGATCGCCATCTCGACGAAGGCGATGTGCGCTTCGAGCCGCGCAGCGCCCTGGTGGCCGGCACCGATGGACTGGACGACATCCGCGAGCTGATCGCGGCGGCGCCCGCGCACCTGCAGCCGGGTGGCTGGCTGTGGCTGGAACACGGCTTCGAGCAGGCCGCCGCGGTACGCGAACTGCTGGTGCGCCAGGGCTTCATCGAGGTCGAGAGTCGCCAGGACCTGGGTGGTCACGCGCGCATCAGCGGAGGCCGCTGGCCATGCTGAGCGACGGCGAACTGCTGCGCTACAGCCGGCAGATACTGCTGGCCCAGGTGGATATCGCCGGACAATTGCGACTGAAGGACGCCAGGGTGCTCATCGTCGGCCTCGGCGGGCTGGGGTCGCCGGTGGCGCTCTACCTGGCTGCCGCCGGTGTCGGCGAATTGCACCTGGCCGACTTCGACAAGGTGGACCTGAGCAACCTGCAGCGCCAGGTGCTGCATGACGAGAGCCGCATCGGCCAGGGCAAGGTGGATTCCGCCCTGCAACGTCTGGCGGCGCTCAATCCCGAGGTGCGCCTGGTGCCGCTGCGCGAGGCGCTGGACGCCGACAGCCTGGCGGCGCGCATCGCCGCGGTGGACCTGGTACTGGACTGCTCGGACAACTTCACCACCCGGGCGGCAGTCAATGCCGCCTGCGTGGCCACCGGGCGGCCGCTGGTGAGTGGCGCGGCCATTCGCCTGGAAGGCCAGCTCAGCGTCTTCGATCCGCGTCGCGCCGACAGTCCCTGCTATCACTGCCTCTATGGCGAGGGCAGCGAAGCCGAGCTCAGTTGCAGCGAAGCCGGGGTGCTTGGTCCGGTGGTGGGGCTGGTGGGCAGTCTGCAGGCACTGGAAGCGCTCAAGCTGCTGGCCGGCTTCGGCGAGCCGCTGGTGGGACGACTGCTGCTGGTGGATGCCGCGGGCAGTCGCTTCCGCGAATTGCGCGTCCGGCGCGATCCGGGGTGCCCGGTGTGCGGCGCCCGCCATGGCTGACGAGGCGCCGGTCGGAGTCTTCGACTCGGGCGTCGGCGGCCTGTCGGTGCTGGCGGAGATCCGCCAGCTGTTGCCGGCGGAAACCCTGCATTACATCGCCGACTGCGGCCATATCCCCTATGGGGAAAAGACCCCCGCCTTCATCCGCGAGCGCTGCCAGCTGATCGCGGCGCGGCTGCACGCCCAGGGTGCCAAGGCCCTGGTGGTGGCCTGCAACACCGCCACCGTGGCGGCGGTGGCCGATCTGCGCGAACGCTATCCCCACTGGCCCATCGTCGGCATGGAGCCGGCGGTGAAGCCGGCGGCCGCTGCCACCCGCAATGGCCGGGTCGGGGTGCTGGCGACCACGGGTACGCTGCAGAGCGCCAAGTTCGCGGCCTTGCTGGACCGATTCGCCCTGGGCGTCCAGGTTCTCACCCAGCCCTGCCCGGGACTGGTGGAGCAGGTCGAGCGCGGCGATCTGCACGGTCCCGAGACCCGGCGCCTGCTGCAGGATTTTCTCGAGCCGCTGCTGACGGCAGAGTGCGACACCCTGATCCTGGGGTGCACCCATTATCCCTTCCTGCGCCCCTTGCTGGCCGAACTGGTGCCGCCGGAAATCATCCTGGTGGACACCGGCGCCGCCGTGGCCCGGCGCCTGCAGAGTCTGCTGGCGCGGGACGCGCGCCTGGCCCGTGGACCCGCCGGCCCGACGCGGATCTGGACGTCCGGCGAGCCCGCCGACCTGGAGGCGGTACTGCCGCAACTCTGGCCGGCAGGTGCCGAGGTAAAGGCGTTCGTCTGACTTTTCTGCCCGGGTTTTGCTCGCCAAATGCCTGTCCAGCGACTAGCATCCGACCTTGTAGGTAAAAATGTCCCAGCCTGTGAACACCTTCACGACTTAGGGGTCAATGCTGGCGGTTCGTAAAAACTAGAAACATCCATAAGGGCACTCTCATGAACAAATTGCTTTCCGTCGCAGTAGCCGCCGCGCTTTCGCTGGGTGGCGTGGCAGCGGCACAGGCTGTGGAAATCACCGGGGCGGTCGGCGCCACCAGCCAGAGCGGCATGACGTACCGCATCGGTGCCGGCTGGAACTGGGACAAGAGCTGGTGGCAGAGCTCCACCGGCCGCCTGACCGGTTACTGGGATGCGGGCTACACCTACTGGGAAGGTGACAACGGCCATTCTTCCGACCAGCATTCGCTGTCCTTCGCCCCGGTGTTCGTCTACGAATTCGGCCAGGGTCAGGTGAAGCCCTTTGTCGAGGCCGGTATCGGCGTCTCGGTCTTCTCCAGCACCAAGGTCGGCGAACAGGACCTGGGTTCGGCCTTCAACTTCGAAGACCGCATCGGCCTGGGCCTGAAGTTCGGCGACACCCAGCGCGTCGGCATCCGCGCGACCCACTATTCCAACGCCGGCATCAAGCAGCCCAACGATGGCATCGAGTCCTATGCGCTGTTCTACAGCCATACCCTCTGATCCAGGGCCGATATGAAAAAAGCCGGACCTAGTCCGGCTTTTTCGTTTCCGTCTTGCGCGCCATGCCACGGTAGGCGGACAGGGCGCGCTGGCGACTCTCGCCCAGGTCCACCAGCGGCGTCAGGTAACGGCCCCCGGGGGTGTGCACGGCCTTGCCCTTGAGGTCGGCCAGCTCCGGTATCCAGGTGCGCACATAATCGCCCCGGGCATCGATCTTGAGCGCCTGGGTATGGGGATTGAATACCCGGAAATAGGGCACCGAATCGGTACCGGTGGAGGCGCTCCACTGCCAGCCGCCGTTGTTGGAGGCCAGATCGCCGTCGATGAGGTGCTGCATGAACCAGCGTTCACCTTCACGCCAGTCGATCAGCAAATTCTTGCAGAGAAACATGGCGGTCAGCATGCGCATGCGGTTGTGCATCCAGCCGGTCTGCAGGAGCTGGCGCATGGCGGCATCGATGATGGGAATCCCGGTGCGCCCCTGCTGCCAGGCGTCGAGGCCTTCGGGGTCGTCGCGCCAGGGCAGGGCGGCCAGATCCCGGTTGAACGGCTGGTGCCGCGAAACCCAGGGATAGCCCACCAGCACGTGGCGATAGAATTCGCGCCAGAGCAACTCGGTGATCCAGGTGGCCGCCCCCTGCTTGCCGCCGCTGAGCAGGCCGTCATTGGCCCGGACCGCCGCCTGCAGGCACTGCCGGGGCGTCAGCACGCCGGCGTTGAGGTAGGCGGACAACTGGCTGGTACCGGGTGTGGAGGGAATGTCCCGCGCCTGGTGATAGTCCTCCAGGTCGTCCTGGATAAAGGCCTGCAGACGCTGCAGGCCGGCCTCTTCACCGGCCGGCCACAGCTGTTGCACCTCGGGCGAGATGGCCGCAAAGCCGGCGACCGAGGTGGGCAGGTCATCCGCCTGGACCAGACTTTTCTTCCGCTTGCCGGGAGCGGGCAGGGGCGTCGGCAGACCGGTTTCCAGGCGTGCCAGGCAGGTCTTCCTGAACTGGCCGAAGACCTTGAAATAGCCGCCGCTCTTGGTCAGCACCGTACCCGGCGCGAACAGCGTCTGGTCCAGATAGCGATGGGCCGTCAGCCCCGCCGCTTCGAAGGCTTCAGCCACGGCGTCGTCGCGCGCGGCTTCGTTGACCCCGTATTCGTCATTGAAGTGCAGGTGTTCGAGGTCCAGTTCCCTGGCCAGCTCGAGCAACACCTGGGGTGCCTGTTCCCAGCGCTCGGCGCTACGCACCAGCAGGGGGATACCGAGAGAACCGAGCGTCTTGCCCAGTTCGGCGAGATTGCGCAGCCAGAAATCGACCTTGACCGCCGCCTCGTCATGTTCCTGCCACTGGGCAGGACTCAGCAGGAAGACGGCCACCACCGGACCCTGTTCGGCGGCGGCGTGGAGAGCGGGATGATCGAGGGTGCGCAGGTCGGTACGAAACCAGACGAGCTGACTCATGCGTGGCGTTCCTGGCGCAGGAGGCCGGCACTCTGCAGGCGGTCGAAGGCCTCCCCCGGGCTGCGCGCCGGTGCGGCATCGGCGGTCAGGGATTCGCCCAGAGCGCCCAGGGTCAGGCAGGGGCGGGCATGGCGGTTGGCGAAGGTCTGCAGCTGGCGGCGCAGCTCGCTGTCGGGTCGACTGTCACGGCAGAGCACCAGCGCCCGGGGCTCCAGCTGCTCGACCAGGCGATCCAGATTGCCCGCGGGGACCGCCCATTCCACGATCTCGACCGGGCACTCGGCGGCGCTGATCAGCCAGGCGCAGAGCCACAGGGACACATTAATCGGCGTGTCGTCAAGATTGAGCAGCACCAAGGGGGCGCCTCTCAAGCTGTGCTGGCTGTGGTAGATCCGCGCGCCCAGCTTGCTGCGCAGCCAGGACTGGAAGAACACCTGTTGCAAGCGGCCATCGTCGGTGGCCTGGCTCAGGCGCTCCAGTTCCCGCAGCAGCGGCCAGAGCAACTGGTCCAGCAGCACCCGCGGGGGATAGAGCGAGGCGGCGCGATTGTAGGCTTCGTCCAGGGCGCGCGAGGCCAGCCGGCCGATGGCGTCCATCATCTCCTGATGGATGCCCTGCCAAGGCGTGTCGCTAGGTACCGCGGCGGGCCGCTGTTCGTCGAGCAGTCCCTTGACCTGGCTGACCGCCACGCCGCGGGCGATCCAGGCGAGGATCTGCTGCACCCGGACCACATGGGCCTCGCTGTACAGCCGATGGCCCTTGGGGGTGCGCTTGGGCACCAGCAAGCCATAGCGCCGCTCCCAGGCCCTCAACGTCACGGCGTTCACGCCGGTGCGCCGGGCGATTTCCCGGATGGGCAGCCAGCCCTCATGGAGAGCGGACTGGTAGTCCTGCTCTTCGGCGTTGGACGACGAAGGCAAGGGAGAGGCGCTAGATGGCATTTCGCAGACTCAGGCGTTCGGGGTGCGGTTGGAGATAGGCCTGCTCGTTCACATAACGATCCGGATGCTGGCGGAAGTGGTGCTTGAGCAGCGTTAGGGGCACGACCAGAGGAACGACGCCCTCGTGGTACTGCTCGATGAGCTGTTGCATTTCCTGCTTCTCGCTGTCGCTCAGGACCCGACGCAGATAACCGAATAGATGATAGAGCACATTGCAGTGAGTACCACGGGTAGCGCACTTTTTCAGTGCAGCCATCAGGCCACTGAAATACTCCTGTCCCAGCTCGTCCAGATTGCGCTGGCCGATGCTGCCGACCAACTGACCAAGCGCCCGGGCCCGGTGGGCATCATGGGCCATGAGTTGGTACTTGTAGCGCGAATGATAGGACAGCAGGGCACGTGCCGTCAGGCCTTGTTGCATGAGCTGCAGCCAATGAGCGTGGGCGAAGACGCGGGTGACGAAGTTTTCCCGCAGCACCGGATCATTCAGGCGCCCGGCTTCTTCCACCGGCAAGTCCGGTCGTAGACGCATGATGGCGGCGGCGAACAGGCCGCGACCGTCGGTTTCGCTGCCCTGGCCATTGGCGTGATAGACCTTGACCCTTTCCATGCCACAGGAAGGCGATTTCTGCATGAAGATGAAGCCGGACAGGTCGGTGAGCTCGCCCGCCATCTTTTCCCCGTAGCGGGTCAGGGCGGCGGTCACGTCCAGGCTGGGGTCGACGGTGCCCACCGCGCGCGGCGCCTGGGAGTCGCCCACCAGGCGGATGGGTTCGCGGGGCGTGCCGAGGCCGATGGCCATTTCCGGGCAGACCCGGACGAAGTCGAAGTGCTCGGCGAAGGTCTGGCTGCAGAGCCGGGATTCCTTGTGTCCACCGTTATAGCGGACTTCGTCACCCAGCAGGCAGGCACTGATGCCCAGGCGCGGGCGGGGCAGGCTGGAGGAGGAGTTGGCAAGCATGGAGATCCCCTGTCGTGTATTTTCTTGTACAAGGTTTTCCTGTTTGTACAAGTTTGGTGCAACTTTCGACAGGGGGCTGCGGCAAAAGATTCGCCGCAGGTTACAGACGGCGTGCGCTTCGTCGCTTAATCCAGACTGCTCAGGAGCTGCTGCGCAGCCTCATGACCACTCAACCAGGCCCCTTCCACCCGCCCGCTGGAGCACCAGTCGCCACAGACGAAGACGCCCATGTCGGGGTCGGCCAGGGCGCCCCACTGGTGAGGTTGCGCGGGGCGTGCATAGAGCCAGCGATGGGCCAGGGTAAAGGCCGGCGCCGGCAGCGGACAGCCGATCAGCTCGGCGAAGGCGCCGTGCAGACGTTCGATCACCGCGTCCTTGGAGGCATCGATGTGCGCCTTGCTCCAGGCGCTGGTGGCGTGCAGCACCCAGGTGTCCAGGGTGGTGTCGCGCCCGGGCTTGCAGCGATTGCGCGCCAGCCAGTCCAGTTCGCTGCCCTGCACGAAGCAGCCTTCCACCGGGGTCTGCAGGGGCGTGGCGAAGGCCAGGGCCACCGACCAGGTCGGTTCCATGCTGACGCCGGCCACGGTGGCCGCCAGCTTGGGCACGCTGGAGAGCAGGGCGGTGGCCTGGGGCGCCGGCATGGCGATGACGACCTGGGCGAAGGGGCCGTGGGTCTCGCCGCTGGCGTCCAGCAGGTGCCAGTGCTGGGCGCCGCGAAAGACCTCGGTGATGCGGCAGTCGAAGGTGACCGGCAGATCGGCCAGCAGGTGGCGGGTGATGGCGCTCATGCGCGGCACCCCGACCCAGCGCGGCTGCTCGTCCTGGGAGGGACTCAGGCGCCCGTCGCGATACTGGTAGAGCACCGGATTCCATTCGGCCGCGCAACCGGCTCGCCGCCATTCGTTGAGGGCGTCGATGAAGCGCCGGTCGCGGGCGGTGAAATATTGGGCGCCCAGGTCCAGGGCACCGGCTTCGCTGCGCTTGCTGGCCATGCGGCCGCCGCTGCCGCGGCTCTTGTCGAAGATCTGGACCTGCTGCCCGGCGCGAATCAGCGTCTGGGCCGCGGCAAGTCCGGCTATTCCTGCGCCAACGATGGCGATGGGGGCAGTCATGATGGACCTCGCTTGTCTGACGATTCGCCCTTGTCGAACGTTTGCGCGCGCAAGGGCTCTACGGCTACGACTGGCAACCGTTCTGGATCTTTCGACCCACGACCATACCAAACAATCCTCTTCCCTTCGTTCAGATGCATACGGGCGGCAGGGCAATACGAGAAGGAAGTGACGACATGCATATCCTGCTGACAGGTGGCACCGGATTGATCGGCCGCGCGCTGTGCCGCCAATGGGCGGCTGCCGGGCACCAGCTCACCGTGCTCAGCCGCGATCCGGCGCGGGTGACGCGCGAATGCGGACCCGGCGTGCGCGGCATCGCCCAGCTGGACGCGCTGGGCGACGAGCACCTGGACGCGGTGGTCAACCTGGCCGGCGCGCCCATCGCCGACAAGCCCTGGACCCGCAGTCGCAAGGCCGAACTCTGGCAGAGCCGCATCGGCACCACCGAGCGCCTGATCGAGTGGCTGCGCGGGCGCCCGCAGAAACCCGCGGTCCTGCTCTCCGGCTCGGCCACCGGCTTCTATGGCGACAGCGGCGAAAAACCGGTGAGCGAGGCCGACAGCCTGGCCGGCCCCGACTTCGCTGGCGAGCTGTGCCTGGCCTGGGAGCAGATCGCCAACGAGGCCGAGCAACTGGGCATCCGCGTGGTCAACCTGCGCACCGGCCTGGTACTGGCCGCCGACGACGGCTTTCTGCTGCGCCTGCTGCCGCCCTTCCGCTTCGGCCTGGGCGCGCGCCTGGGCAATGGACGCCAATGGATGCCCTGGATTCATTTACAGGATCAAATCGGGGCCATCGATTTTCTTCTCAACCGAAGCGACGCCCAGGGTCCCTATAATCTCTGTGCCCCCCAGCCGGTCCGCAACCGCGAGTTCACCGAAGCGCTGGGGCGGGCCTTGCGGCGCCCGGCGCGATTGCTGATTCCCGCCTTCGCCCTGCGCCTGATGGGAGAGCTGTCCATCCTCCTGCTGGGTGGTCAGCGCGCCCGACCCGAGCGCCTGCTCGCGGCCGGGTATGTCTTTCGCTATCCCGAGCTGGACGCGGCCCTGGCCGACCTGCTCGCTGCCAAGGATTCACGATGACTACCAACGCTCTGCTGCTCGCCAACTTGGGTTCGCCCGATTCGCCCCACGTCCCCGACGTGAAGCGCTATCTGAACCAGTTCCTGATGGATCCCTATGTGGTCGATCTGCCCTGGCCGCTGCGCCGTCTGCTGGTGTCCCTGGTGCTGATCAAGCGACCCGCCGCCTCGGCCGAGGCCTATGAGTCGATCTGGTGGGACGATGGCTCGCCGCTGATCGTGCTCAGCCGCCGCCTGCAGGAGGCCGTGCGGCCTCTCTGGCGCCACGGTCCGGTGGAGTTGTGCATGAGATACGGCGAGCCATCGGTGGAATCGGTGCTCAAGCGCCTGGCCAGCCAGGGCATCCGCGAAGTGACCTATGCGCCGCTCTATCCGCAGTTCGCCGACAGCACCACCACCACCGCCATCGTCGAGGCACGGCGGGTGATCGAGGCCCATCAGCTGCCGCTGACGCTGAAGATCCTGCCGCCCTTCTACGACCGTCCGGAATACCAGGCGGCGCTGGCGGCCAGTGTCGAGCCCTATCTCGAGGAGCCCTACGACCACCTGTTGTTGTCCTTCCACGGCTTGCCCGAGCGGCACATTCGCAAGCTGGTCAAGGATCGCAGCCACGACCTGCGCGCGCCCGACAGCAGCAAGGTCAGCGCCAAGGCCCTGGCCGTCTGCTATCGCAGCCAGTGCCAGCGCACCGCCGAGCTGGTGGCCCGGCGCCTGGGCATTCCCGATGGCAAGTGGTCGGTGTCCTTCCAGTCACGGCTGGGCAAGGACAAGTGGATCGAGCCCTACACCGAGGCGCGGCTGGACGAGCTGGCCAAGGCCGGCGTGAAGCGTCTGCTGGTGATGTGCCCGGCCTTTGTCGCCGATTGCATCGAGACGCTGGAAGAGATCGGCGATCGCGGGCGCGAGCAGTTCATCGAAGCCGGTGGCCGGGAGCTGGTGCTGATTCCCTGCGTCAACGACGACCCGGCCTGGGCGCAGGCGCTGGTGGAACTGTGCGAAGAGGTGGCGGAGCTGCCGCCGCAGCCCATCGAGCAACCCAAGATGCCGGCCTAGGCCGGCATCTGGAGGGGTGCCGTCAGAGCAGCGGACGCTCAGGCGGCTCGGCGTCCTTCTTCCAGGCGTTGTGCCCGGGCAGTACCAGGTTGAGGCCGATAGCGATCAGGCCGCAGAGGGAGATGCCCTTGAGGCCTATCTCGCCGTTGCCGAAGACGATGCCGCCGATGCCGAACACCAGGGTCACCGAGACGATCACCAGGTTGCGCGCCTCGGACAGATCCACCTGATGGCGGATCAGGATGTTCAGCCCCACCACTGCGATGGAGCCGAACAGCAGGCAGAGGATGCCGCCCATGACCGGCACCGGGATGGTTTGCAGTGCCGCGCCGAAC
The DNA here is from genome assembly GCF_000510705.1 of Pseudomonas sp. MOIL14HWK12:I1. Lineage (NCBI taxonomy): Bacteria > Pseudomonadati > Pseudomonadota > Gammaproteobacteria > Pseudomonadales > Pseudomonadaceae > Pseudomonas > Pseudomonas sp. MOIL14HWK12:I1. The sequence goes on from NZ_KI783309.1 coordinate 72,347, forward strand.
TTGCCGACGAAAGCCAGCACCATGGCGAAGCCCGCCGCCCACAGCATGACCCGCGGATTGTGGTTCTTGGTCAGCATCACCGCGCCGGTCACCTCGGCGTAGGTGGTGTTGGGCGGTCCGCCGAACAGGCCGGCGGAGGAGGTGGCCAGGCCGTCACCCAGCAGGGTGCGGTGCAGACCGGGTTGCTTGAGGTAGTTCTTGCCGGTCACACCGCCCACCGCGATCACCCCGCCGACATGCTCGATGGCCGGCGCCAGGGCCACCGGGACCATGAACAGGATGGCGCCCCAGTGGAATTCCGGTGCGACGAAGGCCGGGATCGCCAGCCAGGGCGCAGCGCCGATGCCCTCGGTATGGACGATGCCGAAGACGAAGGCCAGCGCGTAGCCGACGAAGACCCCGGCGAGGATGGGCACCAGGCGGAACATGCCCTTGCCGTAGATGGCCACCAGCAGGGTGGTGACCAGCGCCGGCATGGAGATCATCATCGCCGTGGCATAGGGCACCAGCTGGGCGCTGCCGTCACCGGCCTTGCCCATGGCCATGTTGGCCGCCACCGGCGACAGGCCCAGGCCGATGGAAATGATCACCGGGGCGATCACCACCGGCGGCAGCAGGCGGTCGATGAAGCCCACGCCACGCAGCTTCACCGCCAGCCCCAGGAAGGTGTAGACGAAGCCGGCCGCCACCACGCCGCCCAGCACCGCCGGCAGGCCGAATTCGGCCTTGGCGGCGATGATCGGGGCGATGAAGGCAAAGCTCGACGCCAGGAACACCGGGACCTGACGGCCGGTGACCAGATGGAACAGCAGGGTGCCGAAGCCTGCGGTGAAGAGGGCCACATTGGGGTCCATGCCGGTGATCAGCGGCATCAGCACCAGGGCGCCAAAGGCCACGAAGAGCATCTGGGCGCCGACCAGGATCTCCCGCCAGAGCGGTTCCCGCGCGGTCACGCTCAGGCGTCCTTCTGCTTGGTGCCGAAGATCTTGTCACCGGCATCGCCCAGGCCCGGCAGGATGTAGCCATGCTCGTTGAGGCGCTCGTCGATGGAGGCGGTGTAGAGGCGCACGTCCGGATGGGCTTGCTCGACCGCGGCGATGCCCTCGGGCGCCGCGACCAGCACTAGGGCGCGGATTTCCTTGGCCCCGGCCTTCTTCAGCAGATCGATGGTGGCGATCAGGGAGCCGCCGGTGGCCAGCATGGGATCGATGATCATGGCCAGGCGCTGGTCCAGTTCGCCGACCAGCTTTTCCAGATAGGTGTGGGCCTGCAGGGTGGATTCGTTGCGGGCGAGGCCCACCACGCTGACCCGGGCGCTGGGGATCAGGCTGAGCACGCCGTCGAGCATGCCGATGCCGGCGCGCAGGATGGGCACCACGGTGACCTTCTTGCCGGAGATCTTTTCCACCTTGACGGTACCGCACCAGCCCTCGATGTCCACCTCTTCCACCGGTAGGTCCTTGGTCGCCTCGTAGGTCAGCAGGGCACCGACTTCCTGGGCCAGTTCACGGAAGTTTTTGGTGCTGATGTCGGCGCGCCGCATCAGACCGAGCTTGTGACGGATGAGCGGGTGGCGGATTTCGTGGACGGGCATGGGATTCTCCAGAGACGGTAGGGCAGCGGATCGAGGGCGGTTTCGGTACGACCGGCGGCCCGAAGGCCTGCCGCAGGAAGGGCAGGCGCACAAAAAAACCGCGGTACATTAAAGCATCCGGCTCGAGGTGGGCAGTACCCTGCGACAATAGTAGCCGCCTGGCGGCGCTTGAGATCGGTCCGCGGTGTCTGTACCTTTGCCGCCTTTTATCCGCGCCAACCACCCCGCAGGCGCCCCGTCCCCCGGAGAAGCCCCATGTCCGCCGATCTCGCCCACATCCGCCAGGTCATGCAGGAAGCCGATTGCCTGTATGACGAAGCCCAGGTCGAAGCGGCCATCGACCGGATCGCCGCGGCCATCACCGCCGATCTCGCCGAGCGCAATCCGGTGGTCTTCTGCGTCATGAATGGCGGCCTGATCCTGACCGGCAAGCTGGCCACCCGGCTGAATTTCCCGCTGGAAATGTCCTATCTGCACGCCACCCGCTATCGCAACGAGACCACTGGCGGCGAGCTGTTCTGGAAGGCCAAGCCCGAGGTGTCCTTCATCGATCGCGACGTCCTGATCGTCGACGACATCTTCGACGAGGGCCACACCCTCAAGGCCATCATCGACTTCTGCCGCCATGCCGGCGCCCGCGAGGTCCATACCGCGGTGCTGATCGACAAGACCCACGACCGCAAGGTCAAGGGCCTGCAAGCCACCTATGTCGGCCTGCCCTGCATCGATCGTTACATCTTCGGCTACGGCATGGACTACAAGGGCTACTGGCGCAATGCGCCCGGCATCTACGCCGTGAAGGGGCTGTGACCGCCCGGCTGTTCGATCAGGCGCTGTTCGCCGACCTGCTCCGGCAGGCGGCGGCCAGTCCGCGCCGCCGTGCCCATCACAACCTGCACGCCATGGACGAGCCCTGCCACCGCCTGGTGGTGGGCATGTGCGAGGACAGCTACATCCCGCCCCATCGCCACCTGGATCCGCACAAGTCCGAGAGTCTGCTGGTGCTGCAGGGCCGACTCGGGCTGTTGACCTTCAGCGAAGAAGGGCAGGTGCGGCTGCGCCGCGAGTTGTCCCAGCGCGCCGGTTGCCCGGGCGTCGATCTCGCCCCCGGGCACTACCATGCGCTGGTTGCCCTGGAGGGCGACTGCCTGTTCTTCGAATGCAAGGCCGGGCCCTTCGTGCCTCTGGGCGAGGGTGAGCGACCCGACTGGGCACCGCTGGAAGGCGCCGCCGATGCCGAGCGCTATCGCCGCTGGATGCGCGCTCAATTCGATTGAACTTTTGATCGGGGTCGCGGTATTGCCCTGGCTTTGTCACTGGCGGGCAGGCGAGGGGCGGGGTTAGAATCGGCCCTCTTTTCTCCAAAGAATCCCCCAGCACAGGTAGCCAAAGGATGCGCAAGGATAAAAAGCAGGTCATCGGTGAAGAGATCAGCGACGAGCAGATCAAGCTGTTTCTCGCGGTCGAGCCGGCGGACGATACCCCCGCGTCTCTGCACAAGCTGGTCAAGGCCTATCGCGGTCTGCGTCCGGACGATTTCGAGCGCTTCGTCGGCTTCTTCGTCGAGGCCGGCTACGATCTGGATGCCCGTAACGATCAGGGTGAAGACTTCATCGAGCTGATCCGCAGCCATCGCCAGGCCGAGCCCTATATCGACGCCCTGCGCGCCGCCCACGCCTGATCTGCCACGGCCAAAAAGAAACCCCGCCAAGGCGGGGTTTCTTTTTGCCTGGAGTTTGGGCCGCCTGGGCGGCCCGCACTTCATCAGGCTTCGCGGTTGCGGGTCAGCAGCGCGGGCTTCTCGCTGCGCGGCCGGCTCGGCAGGTCTTCCAGCTGCTCCAGGGTAGGCAGGCGGTCGGCACGCGACGGCTTGTGCACGATCTTCGGTTGCGGCTTGCTCGATGCCCGCTCTTCCTGGGCATAGGCACGCGGCTCGCTGGGTGCGGCCTCGTAGGGGCGGGCGGCGCGGGGCTGGCCATTCTGGCCACGGCGCTTGCCGGGCTGCTGCTGTTGCTGGCCACGCTGGGCGCGGGCAGCGCCCTGACCCTGGCCTTGACCCTGACGGGGCTGCTGACCATTGCTGCTCGCGGCTGCCGGACGGGCACCGTTGCCGCCGTTGCCACGGCGCTGGCCGTTGCGACCCTTGCCCTGGTAGGGGCTGACGTAGTCGACGCTGTTGCCGAAGTTGTCGTAATCGTCGTCCAGGAATTCTTCCGGATCGCGATTGCGCGGCTGCTGGGCCGCGGCCTGGCCGGGTTGCGCATTGGCCTGACCGGCGTCGTCGCGATCACGGCGGTCGCGACGATTGCGGGTACGGCCCTTGCGCTCGCCCTGGGGCTGGGCACCGGACTGCTCGCCGCTGGCGGCCTTGCCCTGGTTCTGGCCCTGATTCTGGCCTTTGCCTTCGCTGCGCGCCGGCTTGTCGGCCTTCTTCTGGCGATTCTGCTGCGGCTTGCCACGCGGCTCGCGCGGGGCGCGCACTTCCGGCTGCTCCGGCGGTACGGACTGCGGGTCGAAACCCTGCATGTCGCCGTCGGGAATGCTCTGCTTGGTCAGGCGCTCGATGGCCTTGAGCAGCTTCTCTTCGTCGGGCGAAACCAGGGAGATGGCTTCGCCGCTACGCCCGGCCCGACCGGTACGGCCGATGCGGTGGACATAGTCTTCCTCGACATTGGGCAGCTCGAAGTTGACCACGTGGGGCAACTGGTCGATGTCCAGGCCGCGGGCGGCGATGTCGGTGGCGACGAGGACGCGGACCTCGTTGCTCTTGAAGTCGGCCAGGGCCTTGGTGCGGGCGTTCTGGCTCTTGTTGCCATGGATCGGCGCGGCCGGCAGGCCATGCTTGTTCAGGTACTCGGCCAGGCGGTTGGCGCCGTGCTTGGTGCGGGTGAACACCAGCACCTGTTCCCAGGCACCCAGGGTGATCAGGTGGGCGAGCAGGGCGCGCTTCTGGTTGGCGGGGATGCGGAACAGCCGCTGCTCGATGCGCTCGACGGTAGTGTTCGGCGGGGTGACCTCGATCCGCTCGGGATCCTGCAGCAACTTGCCGGCGAGGTCGGTGATGTCCTTGGAGAAGGTGGCCGAGAACAGCAGGTTCTGGCGGCGGGCCGGCAGACGGGCCAGTACCTTCTTCACGTCGTGGATGAAGCCCATGTCGAGCATGCGGTCGGCTTCGTCCAGCACCAGGATCTCGACGGCGGACAGGTCGACGCTCTGCTGACCGGCGAGGTCCAGCAGACGACCCGGGCAGGCGACGAGCACGTCGACGCCCTTGGCCAGGGCGGTGACCTGCGGCTTGAGGCCGACGCCACCGAAGACGCAGGCGCTGCGCATGGGCAGGTCACGGGCATAGACCTTGAAGCTGTCGTGGACCTGGGCCGCCAGTTCGCGGGTCGGCGTCAGGACCAGTACGCGCGGCTGCTTGGCCACGTGCTGGCGGCCATCGGGATGACCATTGGGAAACAGGCGCTCGAGCACCGGCAGCGCGAAGCCACCGGTCTTGCCGGTGCCGGTCTGGGCAGCCACCATCAGATCGCGACCCTGCAGGACGGCCGGAATGGCGCGTTGCTGAACAGGAGTGGGATTCGTGTAGCCAGCGTCTTCCACGGCGCGGGCAAGGGCCTCGGAGAGACCGAGGGAAATGAAGGACATGCGGGGTTCCTGTCTCTGTCGGCGTCCCGCCGACGTGGGGGCGCGGTTGCGCTTCCGGTTGACGTCCGAAAGGTTTCGGACGTCTCGCCCGCCCTCGTCATCCTGCGCTGGATGAAGAGTCGGGCGATGACCGGTAGCGGTAATCACGATTGGGTGAAGTCGCCGCCAGTTCGCGTGGCCGACTTCAAAAACCGAGGTTTCGCCAGATGGCGATACACGGCTCCGCTTGGTTCAGGGTGTAGAAGTGCACACCGGGTGCCCCGCCTTCGAGCAGTCGCTCGCAGAGGGCGGTCATGACTTCTTCGCCAAAGGCCTGGATGCTCTGGGTGTCGTCACCGTAGGCTTCCAGTTGCTTCCGCAGCCAGCGTGGCAGTTCAGCGCCACAGGCATCGGAGAAGCGCGCCAACTTGCTGTAGTTGGTGATCGGCATGATGCCAGGGATCACTGGGGCTTCGACTCCCAGTTTGCGGACACGTTCCACAAAATGGAAATAGCAGTCGGCGTTGAAGAAGTACTGGGTGACCGCGCGGTCAGCACCGGCCTGCATCTTGTACACGAAATTGCGCACGTCGTCCGTAAAGCTGCGCGCCTGCGGATGGGTTTCCGGATAGGCGGCGACCTCGATATGGAAGTGATCGCCGGTTTCCTCGCGGATGAAGGCGACCAGATCGCTGGCATAACGCAATTCGCCACCACCGGACAGGCCCATGCCGGACGGCAGGTCGCCGCGCAGGGCGACGATGCGGTTGATGCCGGCTTCCCGGTACTGCTGCAGCAGCTCGCGCAACTTGGCCTTGCTGTCGCCGACGCAGGACAGGTGCGGCGCGGTGGGCACGCCGACCTCGTCGTTGAGCTGGCGCACGGTACGATAGGTGCCGTCGCGGGTGGAGCCGCCAGCGCCGTAGGTGCAGGAAAAGAACTCCGGCCCATGACTCGCCAGCTGCCGCGCGGTGGCGATCAGCTTCTCGTGGCCCGCTTCGGTCTTGCAGGGAAAGAATTCGAAACTCAGACTGGGTTTCACGGCGTCTCTCTCGTGAGCGGCCCCGCCCTGGCGGGCGGGGCTGGCCATCAGTAGCGGTAGCTGTCGGGCTTGAAGGGGCCTTCCTGGGTCACGCCGATGTACTTGGCCTGAGCCTCGGTCAGACGGGTCACCACACCACCGAAGCCCTTCACCATTTCCAGCGCCACTTCCTCGTCGAGCTTCTTGGGCAGGACCATGACGGTGACGTTGGCGGTCTTCTCGGCGACCGGCAGGTCGGCGAACTTCTCCTGGTACAGGTGGATCTGCGCCAGCACCTGGTTGGCGAAGGAGCCGTCCATGATGCGGCTGGGGTGACCGGTGGCGTTGCCCAGGTTCACCAGGCGGCCCTCGGCCAGCAGGATCAGGTAGTCGTCGTTGGCCGGATCGACGGTCAGGCCGGTGCGGTGGATCTTGTGCACCTGCGGCTTCACCTCTTCCCAGCCCCAGTGCTGGCGCATGAAGGCGGTGTCGATCTCGTTGTCGAAGTGACCGATGTTGCACACCAGGGCGCGCTTCTTCAGGGCCTTGAGCATGTTGGCGTCACAGACGTTGACGTTGCCGGTGGTGGTGACGATCAGGTCGATCTTGCCCAGCAGGGCGCGATCCACGGAGGCTTCGGTGCCGTCGTTCAGGCCGTCGACATAGGGCGAGACCAGCTCGTAGCCGTCCATGCAGGCCTGCATGGCGCAGATCGGATCGACTTCCGAGACCTTGACGATCATGCCTTCCTGACGCAGCGAGGCGGCCGAGCCCTTGCCCACGTCGCCGTAGCCGATCACCAGCGCCTGCTTGCCGGACAGCAGGTGGTCGGTGGCGCGCTTGATGGCGTCGTTGAGGCTGTGGCGGCAGCCGTACTTGTTGTCGTTCTTGCTCTTGGTGACCGAGTCGTTGACGTTGATCGCCGGGACCTTGAGGGTGCCGTCCTTGAGCATGTCCAGCAGGCGGTGCACGCCGGTGGTGGTCTCTTCGGTGATGCCGTGCACGCGCTCCAGCACCTGCGGATACTTGTCGTGCAGGATCTGGGTCAGGTCACCGCCGTCGTCCAGCACCATGTTGGCGTCCCAGGGCTGGCCATCCTTGAGGATGGTCTGCTCGATGCACCACTCGTATTCGGCTTCGGTCTCGCCCTTCCAGGCGAACACCGGGATGCCGGCGGCGGCGATGGCGGCCGCGGCCTGGTCCTGGGTGGAGAAGATGTTGCAGCTCGACCAGCGCACTTCGGCGCCCAGGGCCACCAGGGTCTCGATGAGCACGGCGGTCTGGATGGTCATGTGGATGCAGCCGAGGATCTTGGCGCCAGCCAGGGGTTGCTCGCCGGCGTACTTGCGTCTCAGACCCATGAGGGCGGGCATTTCCGATTCGGCGATGATGACTTCGCGACGACCCCAGTCGGCCAGGGAGATGTCGGCGACCTTGAAATCGTTGAAAGCGGCAGGCGTGAGGACAGCGCTCATTGAAGAGTCTCCATTCGTTAGGTGCGAATGGGCGCCGTTGATGCGTTCTGATAACGCTCCGCTCGAGCCTGACAACGCCTGGCGTCATGCCCGCCGAGGGTCCCGCGCCAGCGGCGGGTCGGCTAGGATGGGATAACGCAGCGTGCTGCAGCGCCCCTCGAACGGAAGGCGGGGCGGCCTGGTGGCCGCGATGCGCGGGCAGTATAACGAGGATCGCGATAAACCCAAAGGGTGGCGCTCTGCCTCATGTCGACCGGAATCTACCGCGCGCACCCTGATCTGATGACTCGAGACCCTGGAAATTCAAGGAGCCCTGATGAACTTCCATACCCGCAAGTGGGTGAAACCCGAAGACCTCAACGCCAATGGCACCCTGTTCGGCGGCAGTCTGCTCAAGTGGATCGACGAGGAGGCGGCGATCTACGCCATCGTGCAGCTGGAAAATCCCAAGGTGGTGACCAAGTACATCTCCGAGATCAACTTCATCAGCGCCTCGCGCCAGGGCGACATCATCGAATTGGGCATCACCGCCACCGAGTTCGGGCGTACCTCCATCACCCTCAGATGCGAGGTGCGCAACAAGATCACCCGCAAGAGCATCCTCACCATCGACAAGATCGTCTTCGTCAATCTCGACGAGGAAGGCAATCCGGTGCCGCACGGCAAGACCGAGATCACCTACGTCAAGGACAGGTTCAAGGAGTCGCCTTGAGCCCCGCGCGGGTTACGTCCAGCCGCCGTCGCTCGGCCCAGTAGAGCAGCAGTTCGCGCAACTGCGAGAGTTCGATCGGCTTGCCCATGTGGCCGTCCATGCCGGCCTCCTGGGCGCGATCCTTGTGCTCGGCGAGGATGTGGGCGGTGAGGGCCACCACCGGGGTGCGCGACCTATGATTCTGCTGTTCCCAGGCACGTAGCCGGCGGGTGGCGCCGAAGCCGTCCAGCAGCGGCATCTCGCAATCCATCAGGATCAGGTCGTAAGTGTTCTGCTGGAGCTTTTCGAAGGCTTCCAGGCCGTTGCTCACGGTGTCGGGTTCGACGCCGAGCTTCTTCAGCATGCCGCGGATCACCTTGACCGAGATGCTGTTGTCCTCGGCCACCAGCACGCGGAAATCGCTGGGGATGCCGCTGGGCTGTTCTTCGGGCTCGGGTTCGCTGACGCGCTGGCCGCGGCGCGACAGCTCGTCCGCCAGGGTCGCCCTGAGGGTATAGCCGGCCACCGGCTTGGCCAGCACCCGTTTGATGCCGGCGTTGCGGGCGATGACCTTGCTCGGCGCATTGCTCAGGCCGGTGAGCATGATCAGCAGCAGGTCGTGGTTGAGATTCTCGTCTTCGTTGATGCGCGCGGCCAGCTGCATGCCGGTCATGCCCGGCATCTGCTGGTCGAGCAGCACCACGTCGAAGTATTCCCGCAGGTGCGACTGGGTGCGCAGCAGGGCCAGGGCTTCGCGTCCGGACGCGGCGGTGACCGCCTGCATGCCCCAGGCGCTGCATTGCTGCTGCAGGACCTTGCGGCAGAGCTCGTTGTCATCGACCACCAGCACCCGTACGTCCTGCAGCGGATAGTCGCTGTCGCCGCGCGACAGCACCAGCGCCTGGGCCGGGATAGGCAGGCTGATCCAGAAGCTGGAACCGCCCTCGGCGTTGTTCTGGATGCCGAAGTCGCCCTGCATCAGCAGCACCAGTTGGCGGGCGATGATCAGGCCGAAATCCAGGCTGTCGGTGTCGCTGGCGAGGAAGTCGCGGCGGTCGAGGTGGGTGGACAGCAGCTGGCGACTCAGCGCCGCATCCAGCGGGGTGCCGCTGTCCTGCACCGAGATGCGCAGGCGTGGCGGCTGGCCGGTGGCCTCTTCCAGGGAGATCACCAGGAGGATCTCGCCTTCCTCGGTGCGCTGGAAGGCGTTTTCCAGCAGGTTGAGCAGGATCTGGCGCAGGCGGGTCGGATCGCCGATGAAACGGCGGGGCACCTGGGGCTGGATGAAGCTGAGCAGTTCGACCCGGTGCTCCTCGGCGCGCGGCCGGAAGATGTCTAGGCAGTCGTCGAGCAGGGCATTGAGGTCGAAGGTGACCTCTTCCAGTTCGATCTGGCCACTTTCCAGACGGGTGATGTCGATGATCTCGTTGATCAGGTTGAGCAGTTCTGCACCGGCGCTGTGGATGGTCTGCACATAGTCGCGCTGCTTGGCCGACAGCGCCGTGCCCTGCAGCAACTCGGTCATGCCCAGCACGCCGTTCATGGGCGTGCGGATCTCGTGGCTGATGCGCGAAAGGAATTCGGCCTTGCCCTTGAGCTCCGCATGGTTGGCCGCTCTGTCACGGGTACGGGTGAAATGCTCTTCGCGCAGATAGCGACGGCGCTCCTCCAGGGCCAGGGTGAGCAGGATGCCGCTGAACATGCAGCTGGCGATCAGGCCGCGGCCCATCCACACCGGCGGATTGGCGTAACCGGCCAGGATCGGCAGGGCGATCAGCCCGGCCAGGGCCAGCAGGGCGCAGCTCACCACCAGCAGCCGCGCATAGCGGGCACCCTGGTGCCAGCGCTCAAGGGCGATGCTCAGGCAGGCGAACAGCGCCAGACCATTGACCGCCATGAGCCAGTCGCCGATATAGAACTCGCCGGCGGCGATGCGCACCACGGCGGCCAGGGCGACCAGCGCCAGCAGGCCCCTGAGCGTGCGGCGGATCCACAGCGGCAGTCGCCGCCAGCCAAAGAAGGCCCCCACGAAATTCAGCCCGGCGGCGCTGCAGGCCAGCACCGACAGATCGGTCAGCAGCGGCGTCTGGCCCTTGAAGCCGCCCAGGAAGAACTTGCTCAGCCCGAAGATGTTCAGGGCCACGCAGACCAGCATCACCAGCAGCAGGGTGAGGGCGCTGGTGGCGCGACTGCGGTGGTAGAGCAGCTGGGCGCCGTTGTACAGCGCCAGCATGGCCAGGCAGCCGAGCAGCACGCCGAACATCACCAGCCGATGGGTAACCTCTGCTTCGGCACTGCTGCTCAGGGTCAGGGCGATCCGCATCGGCTGGGGCGATTCGAATCTCAGGAAGAGGTCGAGCGGCTGGTCGCTCTGCGGAATCGGAAAGACGAAGTCGCGACTGAGTTGCTGCGGATTGAGCAGCGGCCGCGACAGGCCATCGCGGATCTCGCTGAGCAACTGGTCGTCGCGATAGGCGAAGAAGTCCAGATAGCCGACATTGGGCGAAATGATGCGCAGCAGGCGCTGCTGGGTGTCGGGCTGGATGCGGGTGTGCAGCCAGAGCGCCCCGGGGCCGGCGGGGCGGTGGGCGCGGGCGGTGGTCAGCGGCTTGAAGGCGGACAGCCGGTCACGGACGTCGTCGAGCGAGAATTCGCCCGTGGCGTCCTCGTATTGCGCCCAGCCCGCATCCGGCGAATTCTCGGCCTGCACGGAATTGGCCACCAGCAGCAACAGCAGCCAGCTGACCACAAAGCCTATGGCGATCCAGAGCCGGTGCACGAGAGTTCCCTTCGCAAATGCGGACGTCGAGTATAGATCAGCCCGTCACGTCTGTTGACGTAACAGTGTAACAGGCCGATCCCTTAGGCGAGCTTCACTGTCGCTCGCGGGCGATGGCGCGGTAGCCGATGTCGCTGCGGTAGAAACAGCCCTTCCAGGCGATTTCCCGGGCCAGCGCATAGGCGTTCTGCTGGGCGGCGGAGACCGTTTCGCCCAGGGCCGTGGCGCACAGCACCCGACCGCCGGCCGTGACGACCTGACCATCGCGCAGGCTGGTGCCGGCGTGGAACACTTTGCCCGGCAGGGCCGCGGCGGCTTCGAGACCGCTGATGGCGTCACCCTTGGCGTAGTCGCCCGGATAGCCGCCGGCGGCCAGGACGATGCCCAGACTCGGACGCGGATCCCAGCAGGCTTCGATCTTGTCGAGGGCCTCGGCCAGGGCGGCCTCCACCAGCAGCACCAGGCTGGACTGCAGGCGCAGCATCACCGGCTGGGTCTCGGGATCGCCGAATCGGCAGTTGAATTCGATGACCTTGGGCGCACCGCTCTGGTCGATCATCAGACCGGCATAGAGGAAGCCGGTGTAGACATTGCCTTCGCTGGCCATGCCGGCCACGGTGGGCTCGATGATCTCGCGCATGACTCGCTCGTGGACCTCGGGGGTCACCACCGGCGCCGGGGAATAGGCGCCCATGCCGCCGGTGTTGGGACCGCTGTCGCCGTCGCCGACGCGCTTGTGATCCTGGCTGGTGGCCATCGGCAGGACGTTCTTGCCATCGACCATGACGATGAAGCTGGCTTCCTCGCCGTCGAGGAATTCCTCGATCACCACGCGGGCACCGGCGTCGCCGAAGGCATTGCCGGAAAGCATGTCACGCACGGCGTCCTCGGCTTCGGCCAGGGTCATGGCGACGATCACGCCCTTGCCGGCGGCCAGGCCGTCGGCCTTGATCACGATGGGCGCACCCTGCTCGCGCAGATAGGCCAGGGCCGGCCCCACCTCGGTGAAGTTGGCGTAGGCGGCGGTGGGGATCTGGTGGCGCGCCAGGAAATCCTTGGTGAAGGCCTTGGAGCCTTCCAGCTGGGCCGCACCGGCGGTGGGGCCGAAGCAGGGCAGGCCGCGGCTGCGGAACAGGTCCACCACCCCAGCCACCAGCGGTGCCTCGGGGCCGACGATGGTCAGCTCGACGTTGGCAGCGGCGAAGTCGGCCAGTTGTTCCAGAGCCAGGACGTCCAGGGCGACGTTCTCGCACTTGGCTTCGGTGGCGGTGCCGGCGTTGCCCGGGGCCACATAGACCTTGGTGACCCGGGTGTCCTGGGCGACCTTCCAGGCCAGGGCGTGTTCGCGACCGCCGCTGCCGATGATGAGTACGTTCATGCAGTGTTCCTCTGGCGGCCGCCGGGTGGCGTCCGCACTTTGAATTGGAGCGACGGCGAGGCGCGTGCGGCCTCGCCGGGACGGGCCCTTAGTGGCGGAAGTGACGCATGCCGGTAAAGACCATGGCGATGCCGGCTTCGTCGGCGGCGGCGATGACCTCGGCGTCGCGCATGGAGCCGCCCGGCTGGATCACCGCGGTGATGCCGTTGGCCGCGGCGTTGTCGATGCCGTCACGGAAGGGGAAGAAGGCGTCCGAGGCCATGACCGCGCCGGCCACGGCCAGACCGGCGTGCTCGGCCTTGATGGCGGCGATGCGCGCCGAGTTGACGCGACTCATCTGGCCAGCGCCGATACCCACGGTCTGCTGGCCCTTGGCGTAGACGATGGCGTTGGACTTGACGAACTTGGCCACCTTCCAGGCGAAGATCAGGTCCTGCAGTTCCTGCTCGCTGGGGGCGCGCTGAGTCACCACCTTGAGATCGGCGGCGGTGATCATGGCGATGTCGCGGCTCTGCACCAGCAGACCGCCATTGACGCGCTTGAGGTCCAGGCCGGGCTTGCGCTCGGCGGGCCACTCGCCGCACTCCAGCAGGCGGACGTTGGCCTTGGCCGCGACGACGTCGCGGGCCTCGGCGCTGACGCGCGGGGCGATGATCACCTCGACGAACTGGCGCTCGACGATGGCGCGCGCGGTCTCGGCGTCCAGTTCGCGGTTGAAGGCGATGATGCCGCCGAAGGCCGACTCGCTGTCGGTGGCATAGGCCAGTTCATAGGCCTGGCGGATGTCGCTGGCCACGGCCACGCCACAGGGGTTGGCGTGCTTGACGATGACGCAGGCCGGCTCCTCGTAGCTCTTGACGGTTTCCAGGGCGGCGTCGGTGTCGGCGACGTTGTTGAAGGACAGTTCCTTGCCCTGCAGCTGGGTGGCGGTGGCCACGCAGGCCTCGCTGGCGTGCTCGACATAGAAGGCCGCCTGCTGGTGCGGGTTCTCGCCGTATCTCATGTCCTGCGCCTTGATGAACTGGGCGCTGAAGGTACGCGGGAAGGCGGCGCGGCCTTCGGTGGACAGGGTCTCGGCCTGCTGGTCGATGCTGCCCAGGTAGTTGGCGATCATGCCGTCGTAGGCGGCGGTGTGCTCGAAGGCCTTGAGCGCCAGGTCGAAGCGCTGGGCATAGGTCAGGCCGCCGGCCTTGAGGTCGTCAAGGATGGACGCGTAGTCGCTGGCATTGACCACGATGGCGACGTCCTTGTGGTTCTTGGCCGCGCTGCGGACCATGGTCGGACCGCCGATGTCGATGTTCTCGATGGCGTCGGCCAGGCTGCAACCGGGCTTGGCCACGGTGGCGGCGAAGGGGTAGAGATTGACCGCGACCAGGTCGATCGGGCGGATGCCGTGCTCGCTCATGACCTCGTGGTCGATGCCGCGGCGGCCGAGGATGCCGCCGTGGATCTTCGGATGCAGGGTCTTGACGCGGCCGTCCATCATTTCCGGGAAGCCGGTGTAGTCGGCGACTTCCACAGCGGGGATGCCTTCGTCGCGCAGCAGCTTGTAGGTCCCGCCGGTGGACAGGATTTCCACGCCGATGGCCGCGAGTTCACGGGCGAAGTCGACGACGCCCGTCTTGTCGGACACGCTGATCAGCGCACGGCGGACGGGGAGGCGAGAGGTCTGGTCGGTCATGGTCATGTCCATCAGGAGGAGAGAGACCGCCGGTCAAGCCCCCTGGGCCGCCGGCGATGAGGCGGATCAGAGCAGGTCGTATTGCTTGAGCTTCTTGCGCAGGGTGCCGCGATTGAGCCCGAGCATCTCCGATGCCTTGGTCTGGTTGCCCTTGACGTAATTCATCACGCTTTCGAGCAGGGGGGCTTCCACTTCGCAGAGCACCATGTTGTAGACGTCGGTCACCGGCTGCCCATCGAGGTGGGCGAAATAGTTGCGCAGCGCCTTTTCCACGCTGTCGCGCAGCGTCTGGCCCTCCTGCAGGGGAGCGGTCAGGTGCTGCTTGAGGTCGCCGTTGTCACTCACGGGCGCTGTTCCAGTCAAAGTCTCGGTCATCGAATTCATGCCACCTGCTTCCCGATCGGGGGCTGCGCGAAGAACGCGCGAATGCTGGCGTGCTGGGCTTGGGTGTCTTGCAGTCGGTTGAACTGGGCGCGCGATTCCGCGGCGCCCGGCCGGTCGGCCAGGTACCAGCCGACGTGCTTGCGGGCGATGCGCACGCCCATTTCCGGGCCGTAGAAGGCATGCAGGGCGTCGAGGTGCTCCAGCAGGATGGCCTCCACCTCGGCATCGCTCGGCGCCGCCAGATGCTCGCCGGTCGCCAGGTAGTGGGCGATCTCGCGGAAGATCCAGGGGCGGCCCTGGGCGGCGCGGCCGATCAGCAGGCCGTCGCAGCCGGTGTGCTCGAGCACGCGCCGGGCCTTTTCCGGGCTGTCGATGTCGCCATTGGCGAACACCGGGATACCGACCGCCTGCTTGATCGCGGCGATGGTGTCGTACTCGGCGGCACCCAGGAACCTGTCGTCACGGGTGCGGCCGTGCACGGCCAGTGCCTGGATGCCGGCGGCTTCGGCCAGCTGCGCGATGCGCAGGCCGTTGCGATTCTCGGGATTCCAGCCGGTGCGGATCTTCAGGGTCACCGGCACGTCCACCGCGGCCACCACGGCGGCGAGGATCTCGGCCACCAGGGCCTCGTCCTTCATCAGCGCGGAGCCGGCGGCCTTGTTGCAGACCTTTTTCGCCGGGCAGCCCATGTTGATGTCGATGATCTGGGCACCCAGTTCGACATTGCGCTGGGCCGCTTCGGCCAGCATTGCCGGATCGCCGCCGGCGATCTGCACCGAGCGCGGTTCCTGCTCGCTGGCGTGGATCAGGCGCAGCCGCGACTTGCGGCTGTCATAGAGCCGCACGTCACTGGTCACCATTTCCGACACGGCCATGCCGGCGCCGAGTGCCAGGCACAGGCGCCGGAAGGGCAGGTCGGTGACCCCGGCCATGGGCGCGAGAATCAGCGGATTGGGCAAGGTATAAGGGCCGATGCGTACCATCGACATATCTTTTTCCCTGGCGAATAGGCGCCTGTTCCGCCTGCGCCGGAAACCGGCCGCGGACAGGGGCTGCTGTGCTTGAAAAGGGTTGGGAATGATACCCGCTCGCCGCCTCCGGATAAAGCGCGAGTTGGCTAGTTTATGAGCAATTCGCCCTGGCGCTACTCCGGCGAGAAGAAGCTCAGGCTGTAGTTCACCGCGCGCGGACCGGGGTCGAGAATGTCCAGGGCGATGTGGATCGGCGTCTGCGGCGGCATCTCGTCCTGGCCCTTGAGCTCGCCGTTCAGGTACTCGCCGGGCTTGAAACGGCGGCTGGCGAGCAACTGGCCGTTGAGGTCGGCGAAGCGCAATTCCAGCAGCGGAAAAGGCTGCGAGAAGGGCGCCCGGTTGTAGAGGATGGCATCGACGCGCAGGGCCCCGGAAAATTGCGGATGGCTGCGCACCACCAGGTTGCTGCTGCGGATCTGCTGGACATCGACCTTGGACGGCACCTTGCAGCCCAGGCTGGCGCAGGCCTGGACGAACAGCGGGCGATAGCTGTCCTGCCGCGCCAGTTCGTCGAAGTGGTAATAGACGTACTGGCCGGCCAGGCCGAGCAGCGCCAGCAGGCAGAGCAGGATCCACAGCAGGCGGCGACCCCAGTGCGGGCGCCGTGGCTGGCTGTCCAGCTGCAGCGGATCGTCGTGCAGGTCCAGCAGGGGATCGTCCTGCCATTCCGGTTCGCTGCGCAGGGCGGTCGTGGCCTTGGCCGGCAGCGGCTCGTCGCCGTCGCGCGCGGCGCTGAGGGGTTCGGCAACGGGCTCCTGCCAGTCGTCGAGCCGACCCAGGCCGGGTTCGGCGCGTTCGTCGTCGTCGGCTTCGACCCGCCCGAGTGCCGGCTCCTGGCGTTCACGCGGGGGCGCGGTGGTGAGGGGCGCGGGCGGCGTGGCCGGGGCGGGCTTGAGCGGGGCGCGGGTGGCCGCGAGCGGTGCCACCGGTGCGGCCGTCGGCACGGGAGCGATGGCCGGCTCCGGCCGGGCCTCCACGGCGGACTCAGGCTCGGGCTCGGGCTCCGGTTCCGGCTCGGCGGCGGGAAGCGGCAAGGGGGCGGGCTGCGGCTCGAACTCGACCTCGGGTTCGGCCGGCAGGCGCAGGGATTCCGGCTCGGGTTCGCGCTCGGCGGAGGCGGCGCCGAGCGACGGCAGTTCGAAGGGGTCTTCGTCGTCCTGGGGGCGATGGGCTGCCAGGCCCTGGGCCGGTGCCGGTTCTTCCCGCGGTGCGGCCACGGCAGGAGGCGTTGCCTCCGCGGGCGGGGCTGCCGGCGCGATCGGCGCGCGGCGCTGTTCTTCCAGGGCGCCCAGGCGGGCGACCTCGGCGTCCAGCTCCAGGTGGCTCAGGTCCAGTTCGTCATGGGGCCAGGCCGCTTCGCTGGGGGGCGGCGCCGGTTCGGCCACGGGCGCGGGTGGCACGGGCATGGGCTGCGGCGCCGTCAGGGGCGCGGCCTGGTTGCTGGCGTTGAACACTTCCAGGCAGACGCCACAGCGTACGTCGCCGTCCGCGGCAGCCAGGTGTTCCTGGGTGACGCGGAAGCGGGTATGGCAATGCGGACACTGGGCGACGAGGGATTCGGTCATGGCGAGGCGACAGCCAGGGAGTGAAGCGCGCTAGTGTACCCGAAGGCCCTGGCGAAAGAAGGGCCTCCACCGGGCCGCCGGGTGAGCGGACCGGTGGCGGTACGCAGGTCAGCGACGACGGGTGCCGCTGATGCGTACCCAGCCGTCCAGGGTGGCGGTGGGTTCCAGGTCGAAGCAGCCGGCATAGGCGGCGCGCACGTCCTCGGCCTGCTCGGCGAGGATGCCGGAAAGGGCCAGGCGACCGCCGATGCGGGTCAGGCGGGTGATCTGCTCGGCCAGGCCGACCAGCGGACCGGCGAGGATGTTGGCCACCACCACGTCGGCCGGCTCGCCTGGCAGATCAGCGGGCAGGTACAGCGGAAAGCGTGCCGGGTCGATGCCGTTGCGATTGGCATTCTCCCGCGAGGCTTCCAGGGCCTGGACGTCGATGTCGGTGCCCACGGCGTGCTCGGCGCCCAGCAGCAGGGCGGCGATGGCGAGGATGCCCGAGCCGCAGCCGAAATCCAGCACCTGCAGGCCCTGGACCGGTTCGCCGTCCAGCCACTGCAGGCAAAGCGAGGTGGTGGGATGAGTGCCGGTGCCAAAGGCCAGGCCTGGATCCAGCAGCAGATTGACCGCCTCGGGTTCCGGGGCCTCGTGCCAGCTGGGCACGATCCACAGTCGCTGGCCGAAACGCATGGGCTGGAAGTTGTCCATCCAGCTGCGTTCCCATTCCTGATCTTCCAGGCGCTCCACCTCGTAGACGAGGCCGTTGGCCAGGAGCTGCACGCGCTGCTCCAGGGCGGCGGCGTCGGTATCGCCTTCGAACAGCGCCAGCAGGTGGGTCTGGGACCACAGCGGGGTGGTGCCGAGATCCGGCTCGAAGATCGGCTGGTCCTCGGCGTCCATGAAGGTCACCGAGACGGCGCCCAGTTCGAGCATGAGGTCTTCGTAGGTTTCCGCCTGGGCGGGGGTGAGGGCGAGGCGGACTTGCAGCCAGGACATGGTGGGCTACCTGAATCGGGTCAAAGCGGGGAGGGTAAATGAAAACGGGCTGCCCGAGGGCAGCCCGTTCGCTGAATCAGAGCTCGTCACGTCCTCAGTGGCGCAGGCCGAGCTTCTTCTCCAGGTAGTGGATGTTCACGCCGCCCTGGCCGAAGGCCTGGTCGCGGGTCAGCATCCGGTGCAGATCGGCATTGGTCTTGATGCCGTCGACGATCAGCTCGTCCAGAGCGTTGCGCATCCGGGCCATGGCCTCGTCGCGGGTCTTGCCCCAGGTGATCAGCTTGGCGATCAGCGAATCGTAGTTCGGCGGAACCTTGTAGCCGCTGTACAGGTGCGAATCCACCCGCACGCCGTTGCCGCCCGGTGCATGGTAGTGCTTGACCAGGCCCGGAGAGGGCATGAAGGTCTTGGGATCTTCGGCGTTGATCCGGCACTCGATGGCGTGACCGGTGATCTTGATGTCTTCCTGCTTGATCGACAGCGGGTTGCCCGCGGCGATGCTGAGCATCTCCTTGACGATGTCGACGCCAGTGATCATCTCGGTCACCGGATGCTCCACCTGCACGCGAGTGTTCATCTCGATGAAGTAGAAGCGACCGTCTTCGTAGAGGAACTCGAAGGTGCCGGCGCCGCGGTAGCCGATGTCGATGCAGGCCTTGACGCAGCGTGCCAGGACTTCTTCGCGGGCCTTCTCGTCGATCTGGGGCGCAGGCGCCTCCTCGATGACCTTCTGGTGACGGCGCTGCAGCGAGCAGTCGCGGTCATAGAGGTGCACGGCGTTGCCCTGGCCATCGGAGAGCACCTGGACTTCCACGTGACGCGGATTGCCGAGGAATTTCTCCATGTAGACCATGGAGTTGCCAAAGGCGGCGCCGGCTTCGGTCTGGGTCAGCTTGATCGACTTGATCAGCTCGGCCTCGTCCTCGACCACGCGCATGCCGCGACCACCACCGCCACCGGCGGCCTTGATGATCACCGGATAGCCGACTTCGCGGCCGATGCGCAGGCACTCGGCCTCGTCATCCGGCAGGGCGCCGTCGGAGCCCGGCACGGTGGGGACACCGGCCTGCTTCATGGCGTTCTTGGCGGACACCTTGTCGCCCATCAGGCGAATCACGTCGGCGGTGGGGCCGACGAAGGCGAATCCGGACTGCTCCACCTGCTCGGCGAAGTCGGCGTTCTCGGCGAGAAAGCCGTAGCCGGGGTGGATGGCGGTGGCGCCGGTGACTTCCGCGGCACTGATGATGGCCGGGATGTTCAGGTAGGACTGGGGCGAGGGGGCCGGGCCGATGCACACCGATTCGTCGGCGAGGGACAGATGCATCAGCTCGCGGTCGGCGGTGGAATGAACCGCCACCGTCTTGATGCCCAGCTCCTTGCAGGCACGCACCACGCGCAGGGCGATTTCCCCGCGGTTGGCGATCAGGACTTTTTCCAGCATCGTGGGCTCCACGGGCTTAGACAATGGTGAACAGCGGCTGGTCGAATTCGACGGGCTGACCGTTCTCGACCAGCACCTGGCCGATGGTGCCGCTGGCTTCGGCTTCGATGTGGTTCATCATCTTCATGGCTTCGACGATGCACAGAATGTCGCCTTTCTTCACCTGCTGGCCGACTTCGACGAAGGCCGGGGTGGTGGGCGAGGAGGCGCGGTAGAAGGTGCCGACCATGGGCGAACGAGCCACGTTACCGGTCAGTTGCGGCGCGGCGGCTTCGCTGGCGGGTGCAGCGGCAGCGGCCGGCGCGGCAGCCGGGGCCGGGGCGGCGACCGGAGCGGGGGCAGCGGCGTAGACGGTCTGCATGCCCTGGCCGCGGCCGGTGTTGCGGCTGATGCGGACGGATTCTTCGCCTTCGCGGATTTCCAGCTCGTCGATACCGGACTCTTCCAGCAGCTCGATCAGTTTCTTGACTTTACGGATGTCCATTGGCGTTGGCTCTCCCCTCGGGTTCTGGTGATGTTCTGGATATTGAGTCGCGCTCAGCCGCGGGCGGCGAGCTGTTCGCAGGCGGCTTCCAGGGCCAGGCGATAGCCACTGGCACCGAGCCCGCAGATGACACCGACCGCCACGTCGGAAAAATAGGAATGGTGGCGGAAGGCCTCGCGCTTGTGCACGTTCGACAGGTGCACTTCGATGAATGGGATGCTCACCGCGAGCAAGGCGTCACGTAGGGCGACACTGGTATGGGTGAAGGCAGCCGGATTGATGAGGATGAAATCCACCCCTTCGTCACGCGCGGCATGGATGCGTTCGATCAGCAGGTGCTCGGCGTTGCTTTGCAGGTATTGCAGGCGATGCCCCGCCGCAGTGGCGCGGGCTTCGAGATCGGCGTTGATCTGGGCCAGGGTGGTGGCCCCGTAGACGCCCGGCTCGCGGGTGCCCAGGAGATTCAGGTTGGGCCCGTGCAGTACCAGCAGATGCGCCATAGCCACTTGCCTCGCGATTTCGCAACCAGATTGGCCGCGGACTATGCCGCAACCGGAGGTGACTGTCCAGTCGCTAGACGTTTGCCGGAAATGCCCGCACGTTGGGCGAAATTCTTTTAATCGCTGGCGATAAGCCTTTTTGCTTCACCGAGTCGGGCGAGAAAACCCGCGGCGTCGATTTCGCCGACGATGCGCGCCTGGGTCTGCTCCTGGCCACTGCCGGCATAGAACAGGATCGCTGGCGGACCGAACAGTCCCTGCCGTTCCAGCCACTGCCGCTGTTCCCGGGTGCTTTGCGTCATATCGAAGCGGATCAGCGTGAAGTCGCGCAAATGCGCCTGGACCTCGGGATTGCCGAACACCTCGCGCTCGATCAGCTTGCAACTGATGCACCAGTCGGCATAGACGTCCACCAGCACCGGTCGCCCCTGGCCGAGACGGCTGGCCAGGGCCGCCGGATCGCTGAGGCTGTGCATGACGTCCGCGCGGCCGGCCACGGCGGGCGCCGCGGCGTCGCCCAGCGGTCGCAGGGGATCGCTGGCCCCACGCAGGGCGCCGATACCGGCGGTCGCGCCGTAAACCACCAGGGTCAGGCCGGCGAGTTGCAGCAGCCGCTGACGGGGTGGCTTGGGTACGAATTCCAGGGCGCCGAGAAACAGCCCGACGCCGGCCGCCAGCAGGCCCCAGGCGGCCAGCGCCAGCGGCCCCGGCAGCAGCCGTTCGAGCAGCCACAGGGCTACCGCCAGCAACAGGACGCCGAAGGCATTGCGCATGCCCACCAGCCAGGCGCCGCTGCGTGGCAGCAGGGCGCCGCCACCGGCGGCGATGAGGATCAGTGGGGTACCCATGCCCAGGCCCAGGGCGAACAGCGCCAGTCCGCCGCCGAGCCAGTCGGCGGTGCTGCTGATATAGAGCAGCAGGCCCGCCAGGGGCGCCGAGACGCAGGGCGAGACGATCAGGCTGGAGAGCACGCCCAGGGTGGCCGCGCCGCCCAGGGAACCGCCGCGGGTGCCGCTGGCCAGCTGCTCCAGGCGCTCGCGCAGGACCGCCGGCAGGCGCAGTTCGAAGAGACCGAACATGGCCAGGGCGAACAGCGCGAACAGCGCGGCGAAGGGAATCAGCACCCAGGCCGACTGCAATTGCGCCTGCAGATTGAGACTGGCGCCAAAGACGCCCATGAGCGCGCCCAGGGCGGCGAAGCTCAGGGCCATGGGCACCACATAGGCCAGCGCCAGCAGCAGGCCACGTCCGGGGCGCGCCTTGCCGGCCAGGACCACCGCCGAGACGATGGGCAGCATCGGCAGGACGCAGGGCGTGAAGGTCAGCCCGAGTCCGGCGAGAAAGGCCAGCAGAATCCTGTGCCAGTCGAGCTGAGCGGGGACGGGCGCGGTGGCGGCCGGGGTCGCAAGCGCAGGGCCGGCGATGTCCAGGGTGCGGGTTTCCGGCGGATAGCAGAGGCCGCGATCGGCGCAGCCCTGGTAGGTCACCTTGATCTGGCCGCCACGGTCGGGCGCCAGGGGCAGGGGGATGTCGACGCCGGCGTGATAGACCTGGACGTCGCCGAACCATTCATCGTGCTTGGGCTCGCCGGGCGGCAGGGCTACCGGCGCGGTGAGCAGGCCGGGGTCGGCGTCGAAGGCGAAGCGTTGCCGATAGAGGTAATAGCCCTCGGCGATAGTGAAGCGCAGCTGGGGGCGGCCGTCGGCGTCGCGGCGCTGCTCCAGGCGAAAGGCCTGATCCACCGGCAGGAATGGCTGACTGGAGCGCTGACCGTCCAGGCCCAGCGCGGCGCTCGGGCGTGGCGCATCGAACAGGCCAGCGGCGGCGGGCAGGGTCAGCAGCAGGGTGAGCAGGAACAGCAGGACACGCATGGGCTTCTCGGCGATCGGCAGCGGCCGATCATAGCAGAGGCATCTGGCTGGTCAGTCCTGGCCGTACTGGCGTACGCAATTGCGTCCCGCATGCTTGGCGGCATAGAGGGCTTCGTCCGCCTGTTTGGCCAGCGCGGGCATCTCCTGGCCGGGCTGCAGCTGCGCCACGCCGGCGCTGAAGGTGCAGCTGAGTTCCTTGGGCGGCGCCGGATAGTGGATCTCGGCGAAGCGCTGGCGGATCTCGTCGATCAGGCGGGTGGCGGTGGCCAGGTCGGTGTCGGGCAGCACGATGGCGAATTCCTCACCGCCATAACGGCCGATGTGGTCGGACTTGCGCAGGCGCTGCTTGAGGAACAGCGCCAGGCTCTTGATCACCCGATCGCCCATGGGATGGCCGTAGTGGTCGTTGACCTGCTTGAAGTGGTCGATGTCCAGCATGGCGAAGGTGATCGGCCGCTGGCTGCGCCGGGCGCGGAAGCAGGCGTCTTCCAGCAGTTGCAGGGTGTGGGTGTGGTTGTACAGGCCGGTGAGGCTGTCCTGGACGATGCGCGCCTGCAGGCTGCGCGCCCGGGCCGCGCGGGTACGCACCGTGGCGATCAGGTGGCGCGGCTTGATCGGCTTGGTGAGGAAGTCGTCGCCGCCCTCGCTCATGGCGTCCAGCTGCTTGTCGAGGTCGTCCTCGGCCGACAGGTAGATGATGGGCACGCTGACATAGCGCTCGTGCTGGCGGATGACCTTGGCCAGCTCGGTGCCGGTGCACTCGGGCATGTACATGTCGAGGATGATCAGGTCGGGCACGAATTCGGCCAGGTGCGCCATCACCGCGCCGGGTTGCATCAGGGTGCGGGTGACGATGCCGGCGCTGTTGAGCGCCATCTCCGTGGCCATGGCCTGGGCGCGGGAGTCGTCCACCACCAGGGCGCGGATCGGATCGTAGTAGACGGTGCGGGTGAGGGTCTCGATCTTTTCCAGCAGCCGCGCCGAATCCAGGGTGCCGGTGTAGAACTCCTGGCCGCCGGCGCGTACCGCGGCCAGGCGAAAGGGGGTGTCGGCTTCCTGGTGGCTGTAGAACAGCACCGGCAGCTTGCGCTCCAGACCGGTCTGGGCCTCCAGCGCCAGCTGGATGCCGGCACCCGCGCCGCCGAAGTCCACGTCCATGACGATGACCGCCGGGTGACGGCTGTCCATCATCGCGCGGAAGTCGTCGGCGCCGTGGATGATCTGGATGGTGACGCCGAAGTATTCCATCTGCTGCGCCAGGCGCTCGGCACGCTCGGTGTCGAGCAGGGCGATGTAGATCGGCTTGCGCAGCGGCGGCAGGCTGGTGGTTTCCAGCTGGTCGCCCTGGCGCAGTCCGGTGCGCGACAGGCTCTGCATGGCCAGGCTGAGTTCGGTGATGGCCTGGCTGTTGAGACGGCCGCGATTGGCGGCGACCTGGGCCAGGGAGGCGCCGATGGCCTCGGCGAGCTCGGCATGGCCCTGCTGCTCGAAGCGCTTGGCGTATTGCAGCAGGCGTGCGTTGGCGTCGGTCAGCTCGACCAGGCTGCCAGCCGTCCACTCGTCTCGTTGCAGCCGTTGCCAGATCTCCAGCACCTGGCGCGACTGGTGGATGACCCGTTGCGCGAAGTGCAGCTTGAGGCGGTCCCGGCTCGGATCATCTGGTTCGCTCACGAATTGTTCCGTCATTCTTGAGGTGGTGGCCCTATGCTACCAATTGCTGGCGAGCAGGGGAGAGGCGGTACCCTGGTTAGCGGCGGCTATGCCGCTCGCATGGACACTGTCGGTCGCTTCTGGAGTAGCGTCCGTCGCCTGTTACCCTAGTCTCGGAAGTGGCTGACCGGGTGCCTGGCGCCCGCGCCGGCCGCCAAGGCTGCGCAACCGGCGCCGCAGGCAGGGGTCCAAGCGCCAACACCTTTGAAAAAATTGCAAGGAATTGCCCATGCGGGAGTGGAACTTGAGGTCGGGATGGCTCCGGCTGGTGGCAGTGCTGGTCGCGCTCTACCTGCTGGTCACCCTGGCGATAGGCTGGTATTGGAGTCGCGAACCGGATTTCTTCCCGGTGCAGCAGCATGCCCAGGAGGCGGCCGCGGCCAGCGGGCGCAAGCTGGTGCTTGGCTACACCACGGTCGAGACCCTCAAGCAGGTGGCCGGTACCCTGCTGGACAAACCGGGTGGCTATCTCTCCAACGACATCTTCCCGCCGGGCCTCTGGCTCGACGACATGCCGTCCTGGGAATACGGCGTGCTGGTGCAGACCCGCGACCTGGCACGCGCCCTGCGCAAGGACTTCGCCCGTTCCCAGTCGCAGTCCACCGAGGACGTCGACCTGGCCCAGGCCGAGCCGCGCTTCAACTTCGACAACCACAGCTGGGCCATGCCCTCGTCGGAATCGGAATACCGCGCCGGCATCGCCTCCCTGGACCGCTACCTGGCGCGCCTGGGTGGCCAGAATGCCCAGGGCCAGCCCACCGCCTACTTCTATTCGCGTTCGGACAACCTGCGCAACTGGCTGGGTGACGTCGAGACCCGCCTGGGTTCGCTGTCCCAGCGGCTGTCCGCCAGCGTCGGTCGGGTTCGCCTTGACGCCGAGGTGCGGCCGAACCAGGACATCCCCGCCGGCCAGGTGCCGGAGGTGCACGAGCAGCGCGTCGAGACGCCCTGGCTGCAGATCGACAACGTCTTCTACGAGGCCCGCGGTCAGGCCTGGGCGCTTTCGCACATCCTGCGCGCCATCGAGGTCGACTTCGCCGACACCCTGGCGAAGAAGAACGCCACGGTGAACGTGCGCGAGATCATCCGCGAACTGGAAGCGGCGCAGCAGCCGGTCTGGAGTCCGATGATCCTCAACGGCAGCGGCTTCGGCATCCTGGCCAACCATTCGCTGGTGATTGCCAACTACATCTCCCGCGCCAACGCCGCCATCATCGACCTGCGCCAGTTGCTGGAACAGGGCTGATGACGCCGGACGCTCGCGAAGCGGCGCATCGCGCCGCCTCCGACCGGGAAGGGGTGGTCTGGGTCGATCGCGACGACCGCATCCAGGGTGAATTGCCGCGGGCGGAACTGCGTGCCCGCGGCCTGATCGGTCGCTGCACCTTCATCCTCCTGTTCAATGACGCCGGCGAACTCTGCGTGCACCGGCGCACCCTGAGCAAGGCGCTCTACCCAGGCTACTGGGACGTCGCCGCCGGCGGCATGGTGGCACCGGGCGAGAGCTATGCGGAGTCGGCCGCTCGCGAGCTGGCCGAGGAACTGGGCGTCAGCGGCGTGCCCCTGCGCGCCCATGGCACCTTCTATTTCGAGGAGCCGGGCAATCGCCTCTGGGGCGGCGTGTTCAGCGCGCGCTGGAACGGTCCGTTGCGGCTGCAACCGGAAGAGGTACTGGAGGCGCGCTTCCTGGCCCCGGCGGCCATCCTCGACGACGCGCGTCAGCGACCTTATTGCCCGGATTCGCTGGAAGCCCTGCAGTTGGCGCTCAGCCGCGCGGATGTCGCATCCCTGCCTTAATTTCTCGCATTCGCGCCTTAGCATCCGCGGACGATGCTGCTACATTGCGCGGCCCCGGACCAGCGCGGCCCGTGCCGGCCGGCGCTGCGTCCAAGGCTTCCTCCAGGCGCCCGGCGCCTGAACCCGACTGGGAGGACCGTCCCTTGAGCAAGAAAACCTCGTCGCTGTCGGATCTCAGCCGGCTGGTGTACTCCACCGACGTCGGCCGCATTCGCCCGGAAGAACCCCAGGCCGCGGCTCCGGCGGGCGACGGCATTGCCCGGGTGCGCCGCGAGACCAAGGGCCGTGGCGGCAAGACGGTGACCACGGTCAGCGGCGTGCCCTTGGGCGAGGAGGAGCTCAAGGACCTGGCCAGCGCGCTCAAGCGCCGCTGCGGCACCGGCGGGGCGCTCAAGGATGGCGTCATCGAGATCCAGGGCGACCATGTCGACCTGTTGCTCGGCGAACTCGAAAAACGCGGCTTCAAGACCAAGAGATCGGGCGGCTAGGCCAGGCCTTCCAGCCTCCGCGTACAACTTACCGCCCCTGGCGGCGGTCCATCCAAAGCAAGATTCCCTACAGGAGATTCCCGCGAATGTCCCCACGACGCACGCGCAAAGATGACGGCAGCCAGTGGACCGTGGCGGACAGCCGCAGCGTCTATGGTATTCGCCACTGGGGTGCCGGCTACTTCGCCATCAGCGACGCCGGCAACGTCGAAGTCCGCCCCCACGGCCCGGACGGCCAGCCGATCGACCTCCATGTGCTGGTCGGCCAGCTGCGCGAAGCGGGGCTGTCGCTGCCGCTGCTGGTGCGTTTCCCCGACATCCTCCAGGGCCAGGTGCGCCACCTGACCGGTGCCTTCGATCGCAACATCGAGCGCCTCGACTATCAGGGCCGCTACACCGCCCTCTATCCGATCAAGGTCAACCAGCAGGAAGCGGTGGTGGAAAACATCATCGCCACCCGTGACGTCTCCATCGGCCTGGAAGCCGGTTCCAAGCCGGAGCTGATGGCGGTGCTGGCGCTGGCGCCCAAGGGTGGCACCATCGTCTGCAACGGCTACAAGGACCGCGAATTCATCCGCCTGGCGCTGATGGGCCAGAAGCTGGGCCACAGCGTCTTCATCGTCATCGAGAAGGAATCCGAGGTCCCGCTGGTGATCGAGGAGGCGGCCGAGCTCAAGGTCACGCCCCAGGTCGGCCTGCGGGTGCGGCTATCGTCCCTGGCGTCGAGCAAATGGGCCGACACCGGTGGCGAGAAGTCCAAGTTCGGTCTCTCCGCCGCCCAGCTGCTGTCGGTGATCGAGCGCTTCCGCGCCGCCGGCCTGGAGCAGGGCGTGCGCCTGCTGCACTTCCACATGGGCTCGCAGATCGCCAACCTGGCCGACTACCGCCAGGGCTTCCGCGAAGCCATCCGCTACTACGCCGAGCTGCGCGCCCTGGGCCTGCCGCTGGACCACATCGATGTCGGCGGCGGTCTGGGCGTCGACTACGACGGCACCCACTCGCGCAACGCCAGCTCGATCAACTACGACATGGACGACTACGCCGGTACCGTGGTCGGCATGCTCAAGGAATTCTGCGACCAGCAGGAGTTGCCGCATCCGAACATCTTCTCGGAAAGCGGTCGCGCCATGACCGCCCACCACGCCATGCTGGTGATGCAGGTCACCGACGTCGAACGCCACAACGACAGCGTGCCGGCCAGCGAGCGCTTCGAAGGCAAGGCCGAGGTGGTGCAGTGGCTGGCCGAGCTGCTCGGCGACACCGATCCGGAGATGGTCACCGAGACCTACTGGCGCGCCACCCAGTACGTCAGCGAAGCCGCCGCCCAGTACGCCGCCGGCACCCTGAGCCTGAGCGACAAGGCCCTGGCCGAGCAGTGCTACTTCGCCATCTGCCGTCGCCTCTACAACCAGCTCAAGGCGCGCCAGCGTTCCCACCGCCAGGTGCTCGACGAACTCAACGACAAGCTGGCCGACAAGTACATCTGCAACTTCTCGGTGTTCCAGAGCCTGCCCGACACCTGGGCCATCGACCAGATCCTGCCCATCGTGCCCCTGACCCGCCTGGACGAGGAGCCGGTGCGCCGCGCCGTGCTGCAGGACCTGACCTGCGACTCCGACGGCAAGATCAAGCAGTACGTCGACGAGCAGAGCATCGAGACCAGCCTGCCGGTGCACGAGGTGCGCGAGGGCGAAGACTATCTGCTGGCGGTGTTCCTGGTGGGCGCCTACCAGGAGATCCTCGGCGACATGCACAACCTGTTCGGCGACACCGATTCGGTGAACGTCTACCAGGACGCCGACGGCAGTGTGCGCCACGGGGGCATCGAGACCCACGACACCATCGAGGACATGCTCAGGTACGTGCACCTCTCGCCCGAGGAGCTGATGACCTACTACCGCGACAAGGTCGCCAGTGCGCGCCTCACCGCGCGCGAGCGCACCCAGTTCCTCGACGCCATGCGCCTGGGCCTGACCCGTTCCTCCTATCTCGCCGGCTGACGAAGCGAACCCTGGCGGCCGGGCGGGCTCTATAGCCTTGCCGTCAGGATGGAGGAGCAGAGGTATGAAAGGGCGCTTGGCGCTGTTGCTGGTGGGCAGTCTGATGCTGGCTGGCTGCGGCAAGGTCAATCAGGAAAACTATTCCCGGCTCAAGGCCGGCCAGACCAAGGCCGAGGTGGAGCAGATCCTGGGTGCACCCACGGAATGCGCGGGTGCCCTGGGCGTCACCACCTGTACCTGGGGCGATCGCGGCTCCTTCATCAGCGTGCAGTATCTCAACGATAAGGTGGCGATGTTCGCCGGGCAGGGTCTGCGATGAAAACCTCTACCAAACTGCTACTGCTGGCGGGTGCCGCCGGACTGCTCGCGGCCTGCGCCAGCGGCCCGCGCGAAGTCCCGCCGCTCACCGCGGGCAATGTCGACCTGCAGCGCTACCAGGGACACTGGTACGAGGTGGCGCGGCTGCCGATGTTCTTCCAGCGCAAGTGCGCCCAGTCCGAAGCCAACTATCACGTCATGGCCGACGGCTCGGTCGCCGTGTTCAACCGCTGCCGTACCCTGGACGGCAAGGTGGAGGAAGCCACCGGCACCGCCACCCCCATCAAGCCGGGCGTGACCGATCGCCTGGAAGTGCGCTTCGATACCTGGTTCAGCGGTGTCCTGCCCAATGTCGCCAAGGGACCCTACTGGATCCTCTATGTCGACGACGACTACAAGACCGCCCTGGTCGGCAGTCCGGATCGCAAGTACCTCTGGTTGCTGGCGCGCAAGCCCGACATTTCCGCGGCGCAGAGCGAAAAGCTGCTGCGCATCGCCCGCGAGAAGGGCTACAACCTCAATCGTCTGGTCTGGCGCGAGACCGACGCCCACATGCCCTAGGCCACAGGAGCTCCCCGTGAAACTCTGGACCGATGCCTTTTCCGACAACGCCTTCATGCCCAAGCGCCACGAATTCGACGTGGCCGACTTCGGTGCCCACGGCGACAACATCTCGCCCGCGCTGCAGTGGTCCGATCTGCCGGCCGATACCAAGAGCCTGGCGCTGACCGTCTACGATCCGGACGCCCCCACCGGCAGCGGGTTCTGGCACTGGGTGGTGGTCAACATCCCGGTCGGTACCCAGGGCCTGGCGGAAGACGCCGGCCGCGCCGATGGCTCGGGTCTGCCGGCGGGCGCCCTGCAGCTGATCAACGACTATGGCACCCGCGGCTTCGGCGGCGCGGCGCCGCCCAAGGGTGACAAGCCGCACCGCTACATCTTCCAGCTGCATGCGCTCAAGGTCGATCAGCTGCCGGTGCCGGCGGACGCGACCAATGCGGTCGGTCGCTTCATGATCCACCTCAACCAGCTGGCTTCGGCGACCTACACCGGTCTCTACGAGATCAAGTAGGGCCGCGGACGGACGGGCTAGAGCACGTCCGTCGAGGTCGCCAGGCGGATGCCGGCGGCGCGCATCTCGGCGAGGAAGGCGTCGCCCTGGGCTTCGAAGCCCGGTACCGAATGACTGCAGTCGGTCAGCAGCACCAGGTCCTGGCGCCTCTCCCGCGGCCAGAATTCCAGCAGATCGCGAACGGTGCTGGCCACGCAGTGCGAAAGCGCCTCGCCGGCGATCAACAGGGTATCGGTCGCCTGGAGGCGGGCGATCAGGCCAGCGTCCACCGCGGTGCCCGGGTCCGCCGGATCCGGGACCTCGGCGCGCAGCGCCGAATAATGTTCGGTATGGGGATTGCTGCCCTTGGCGATGAAATCCACCAGGCGTCCCTGCTGCCGGCCCCAGGCATTGAGCGCCTGATGGACATCCTGCTGCACCCCATGGCCCCAGCCGCCCACCAGGCAGTGCTCCGGCCAGATCACCAGGCGATAGCGACCCCCGGCTTCCAGCGCCTGCACATAGGCCAGCGCCCGGGCACGTTCGGCTGGATCACGGGTCTGCCAACGACCGCTGGCCACCTCGTCCGCACCGATCTGGGTAAAGGGCGCCGGTGGCTGGCCCTGGGCATCCTGCCAGCTGTGCGGATGGGCGATGTGCAGCGGCTGATGGGAGTCCAGGGTCACCTGCACCCCGCGGAGGCGGGCACCCAGGCGCTCAATCAGGGCCGCGACGCGCCGCAGCCCGGCCACCGCACCGGGCACCGGCAGGGCCGCACCCGGCAGGTCGCAGAAATCGTTTTGCGGATCGATCAGCAGCAACTGCAGCTTGGCATGGGACATGGCGATCTCCTCTGGCGACTGGCCGTCGATGGTGCGGGTGCCACTGGACGCGAAGCAAGCCCGGGTAGCGTGGAAACCCGGTAAGGTGCAGGTCTATGATGAAGGGGCCGACCCTGCCCCGCGGAGCGCGACATGCTGAATCTGTATCCGGAAATCAAGCCTTACGCCCGCCACGAGCTGGCCGTCGAAGCGCCCCATGTGCTCTATGTCGATGAGAGCGGCTCGCCGGATGGTCTGCCGGTGCTGTTCATCCATGGCGGACCCGGCTCCGGATGCGATCGCCTGAGCCGGCGCTTCTTCGATCCCAATCTCTACCGCATCGTCACCTTCGATCAGCGCGGCTGCGGTCGCTCCACGCCCTACGCCAGCCTGGAGAACAACACCACCTGGCACCTGGTCGAGGACATCGAGCGCCTGCGCGAACACCTGGGCATCGAGCAATGGGTGCTGTTCGGTGGCTCCTGGGGGTCGACCCTGGCGCTGGCCTATGCCCAGCGCCATCCCGAGCGGGTCAAGGCCATGGTCCTGCGCGGCATCTTTCTCTGCCGCCCGGTGGATCTGCAGTGGTTCTACCAGGAAGGCGCGAGCCGGCTGTTTCCCGATTTCTGGCAGGACTATCTGCACCCCATCGCCGAGGAAGAGCGCGGCAACCTCATCCAGGCCTACTATCGCCGCCTGACCGGTCCGGACGAACTGGCACAGATGTCCGCCGCGCGCGCCTGGTCCTGCTGGGAGGGGCGTACGGTGACCCTGAGGCCCAATCCCGACGTGCTGGAGAAATTCAGCGAGCACGCCCTGGCCATCGCCCGCATCGAGTGCCACTACTTCATCAACAATGCCTTCCTCGAGCCCGACCAGCTCCTGCGCGACATGCCCCGGATCGCCCATATCCCGGCGGTGATCGTGCACGGCCGCTACGACATGGTCTGCCCGCTGGACAATGCCTGGGCCCTGCACCACGCCTGGCCGGGCAGCGAATTGCAGATCATCCGCGACGCCGGTCATGCGGCCAGCGAGCCCGGTATCTGCGACGCCCTGGTGCGGGCGACCGACCAGATCGCCCGCCAGCTGCTCGATCTGCCCCAGGAGGCCGAGTGAAGGCGCTGCTGCAAAGGGTCAGCCGCGCCAGCGTCGAGGTTGAGGGCCATACGGTCGGCGCCATAGGCGCGGGCCTGCTGGTCCTGGTCGGTATCGAACCGGCGGATGACGAGGCCGCCTGCAGCCGCATGCTCAAGCGACTGCTGGAGTACCGGGTGTTCGCCGACGGCGAGCAGCGCATGAATCTGTCCCTGCAGGACGTCGGCGGCGGCTTGCTGCTGGTCTCCCAGTTCACCCTGGCCGCCGATACCCGCAGCGGCCGCCGGCCGAGCTTTTCCAGCGCCGCGCCACCGGCCCAGGGCGAGCGGTTGTTCAACCATCTGGTAGGCCTCGCCCGCGACCTTCATCCCGAGGTTCAGACCGGTCGTTTCGGCGCCGACATGCAGGTTTCCCTGGTCAACGACGGACCAGTGACATTTTTATTGTCGATTTAGTGAGGGCGCCCCTTACAGCGCCCTGCCAAGTGTCTATGATTGCGCAGTTCGAGTTTGAACGGTCGTCCAACTGGGGAATCATTGACCCCTGCGGGAGTCGGACCTCTGCCTATCCGTTTCGCGACCACCCGTCGCCAAACGTATTCGTACGCTGATTTAGGAGGCTGCGTGTTATCTCATTCCAAAGTTAAGCCGGGCAAGCAGGGCTTCGCCCTGATCGGGCTCTCCGTCGCTCTGGGTCTGTTCAGTGCCCAGGTCCTGGCCTTCAGCCTGGACGACGTGGCCGCCAAGGCCAAAGAACTCTCCGGCCAGAAATTCGTCGCGCCCAAGAGCAACCTGCCCGCATCCTTCAGCGGCATGAAGTATGCCGACTATCAGCAGATCACCTTCAATCAGGACAAGGCCTACTGGAAGGATGCCAAGACGCCCTTCCGCCTGAATTTCTATCACGAGGGCATGCACTACAGCGTGCCGGTGAAGATCAACGAGGTCACCGCCAACAATGTCGAAGAGATCAAATACGATCCCTCGATGTTCAACTTCGGCAACTTGCAGGTCGACCAGGCCCAGCTCAAGGATCTCGGCTTCGCCGGATTCAAGGTGCTCTATCCGCTGAACAAGGCGGACAAGCATGACGAGCTGATGACCATGCTTGGCGCCAGCTATTTCCGCGTGATCGGCAAGAACCAGGTCTATGGCCTGTCCGCCCGTGGCCTGGCCATCGACACCGCGCTGCCGTCCGGCGAGGAATTCCCGCGCTTCACCGAATTCTGGGTCGAACAGCCCCAGTCGGATCGCCGCAACCTGGTGATCTATGCGCTGCTCGATTCGCCGCGCGCCACCGGTGCCTATCGCTTCGTGCTGACTCCCGGCAAGGACAGCACCGTCGACGTCGAAGCCAAGGTGTTCCTGCGCGACAACGTCAACAAGCTGGGTATCGCGCCGTTGACCAGCATGTACCTGTTCGGCCCCAACCAGCCGAGCGCCCAGGTCAACTATCGTCCGGCACTGCACGACTCCAACGGTCTGGCCATCCATGCCGGCAACGGCGAGTGGCTGTGGCGTCCGCTGAACAACCCGCGCCGCCTGTCGGTCAGCACCTACACCATCGAGAATCCGCGCGGTTTCGGTCTGCTGCAGCGTGGCCACGAGTTCTACAAGTACCAGGACCTGGACGAGCGCTACGACAAGCGTCCCAGCGGCTGGGTAGAGCCCAAGGGCGACTGGGGCAAGGGTCACGTCGAGCTGGTGGAAATCCCCACCCCGGACGAGACCAACGACAACATCGTAGCCTTCTGGACGCCGGACACCCTGCCGGAGAAGGGCCAGCCGATCGATGTCAGCTATCGCCTGCACTTCACCACCGACGAACCCAACCTGCACACCAAGGACTTGGCCTGGGTCTCCCAGACCCGTCTGTCCACCGGTGACGTGCGCCAGTCCAACCTGGTGCGCCAGACCGATGGCAGCCTGGCCTACATCATCGACTTCGAAGGTCCGAACCTCGATGACCTGCCCGAGGATTCGCAGGTCGGCTCCCAGGTCAGCCTGGATGCCAACGGTGAACTGGTCGAGAACTCTGTGCGCTACAACCCGGTTACCAAGGGCTATCGCCTGACCTTGAGACTCAAGGTCAAGGATCAGACCAAGCCGGTGGAAATGCGCGCCAACCTCGCCCAGGGTGACAAACCGCTCAGCGAAACCTGGACTTACCAGCTACCTGCCAATGAATAACACCACCCGCGATACCTCGGTCGCCGCTGCTGGCGACTACCTCGAACACCTGCCGTTGCCCGCCGGGCAACGGCAGGTGCTGGACCAGACGGCGGACGTCGAGTCGCTGCACCGGCAACTGGCCGGTGCCCGCGGCGAAGGCGCCCAGGGTGCCGAGGCGGTGATCGCCTCCACCGAAGCGCGTCTGGCCGCCGGTTGGGACGATACCCTGGAGGATGGCGAGCTGCTGGGCAGCGATGCCCAGGGTCGCGTCTTCATCAAGGCCACCCCGCCCATGACCCGCTCCATGATGGTGCCCGATCCCTGGCGCACCAATCCCGTGGCGCGGAGCTGGAAGCGGCTGCTCGGCCGCAAGGATCACAGCCGCTGGCAACCCGATCCCGAAGCCGATGCCCATGCGCACTGGCGCAAGGTCGGTTCCTTCCGGCGCTTCATCCTGCTGATCCTGATGCTGGTGCAGACCGGCATCGCCACCTGGTACATGAAGGCCGTGCTGCCCTATCAGGGCTGGGCGCTGGTCGATCTCGGCGAGGTCTACCGTCAGGGCTGGGGCGAGTCCATCCGCCAGGTACTGCCCTATGTGGTGCAGACCAGCATCCTGCTGCTCTTCGCCCTGCTGTTCTGCTGGGTGTCCGCCGGTTTCTGGACCGCCCTGATGGGCTTCTGGCAACTGCTCAGCGGCCGCGACAAGTACAGCATCTCGGCCAGTTCCACCGGCACCGAGCCGATCGATCCCCAGTCGCGTACCGCCCTGGTGATGCCCATCGCCAACGAAGACGTGCCACGGGTCTTCGCCGGTCTGCGCGCCACCTACGAGTCGGTCCGCGCCAGCGGCGAGCTGGAGCACTTCGACTTCTTCATCCTTAGCGACAGCAACGATCCGGACAAATGCGTAGCCGAAGAAAAGGCCTGGCTGGAGCTGTGCCGCGAGGTCGGTGGCTTCGGCCACATCTTCTATCGCCGTCGTCGTCGTCGGGTGAAGCGCAAGAGCGGCAACATCGACGACTTCTGCCGTCGCTGGGGCAGCCAGTACAAGTACATGGTGGTGCTCGACGCCGACAGCGTCATGAGCGGCGAATGCCTGGCCAGCCTGGTCCGGCTGATGGAAGCCAATCCGCGTGCCGGCATCATCCAGACCGCGCCCAAGGCGTCCGGCATGGACACCCTGTACGCGCGCCTGCAGCAGTTCGCCACCCGCGTGTACGGACCGCTGTTCACCGCCGGCCTGCACTTCTGGCAGCTGGGTGAATCCCACTACTGGGGCCACAACGCCATCATCCGGGTCAAGCCGTTCATCGACCACTGCGCCCTGGCACCGCTGCCGGGCACGGGTTCGTTCGCCGGTGCGATTCTCTCTCACGACTTCGTCGAAGCGGCGCTGATGCGGCGTTCCGGCTGGGGCGTGTGGATCGCCTACGACCTGCCGGGCAGCTACGAAGAACTGCCGCCCAACCTGCTGGACGAACTCAAGCGTGACCGTCGCTGGTGCCATGGCAACCTGATGAACTTCCGGCTGTTCCTGGTCAAGGGCATGCACCCGGTACACCGCGCGGTGTTCCTCACCGGGGTGATGTCCTACCTGTCGGCGCCGCTGTGGTTCCTCTTCCTGGTGCTGTCCACGGCGCTCTTGGCGATCCACAAGCTGCTGGAGCCCCAGTACTTCTTCCAGCCCCGCCAGCTGTTCCCGGTCTGGCCCCAGTGGCATCCGGAGCAGGCCATCGCGCTGTTCTCCACCACCCTGATCCTGCTGTTCCTGCCCAAGCTGCTCAGCGTGGTGCTGATCATCGCCAAGGGCGCCAAGGAATTCGGTGGCGGCCTGCGGCTGTTCCTTTCCATGATGCTGGAGATGCTCTTCTCGGTGCTGCTGGCACCGGTGAGGATGCTGTTTCACACGGTGTTCGTGACCGCCGCCTTCCTGGGCTGGTCGGTGCAGTGGAATTCGCCCCAGCGGGACGACAACGACACGCCCTGGAGCGAAGCCTTCCGCCGCCATGGTTCGCAGATGCTGCTCGGTCTGATCTGGACCGCCGGCGTGGCCTGGCTGGATCCGCGCTTCCTCTGGTGGCTGTCGCCCATCGTGGTGTCGCTGATCCTGTCGGCACCGGTGTCGGTGATTTCCAGCCGGACCAACCTGGGTCTGGGCAGTCGCCGCCATCACCTGTTCCTGATCCCGGAAGAGTACGCACCGCCGCGCGAGCTGGTGGCGACCGACGAGTACCTGCACCTGAACAACCGCAACGCCCTGACCAGGGGCTTCCTGCGCGCCACCGTCGATCCGGTGCTCAATGCCCTGGCCATCGGCATGGCCCGCGGTCGCCACGGCAAGGTGGTGGAGCCGGCACGCCGGCTGCGCGAGGAGCGGGTGGCCCGGGTCCTGGCCGCCGGTCCCGAGAAGACCAAGGGCGACGACCAGTGGCGTCTGCTAAGCGATCCGGACGGCATGGCGCAACTGCACCTGCAGGTCTGGAAGGCCGAAGAGCACCGCAACTGGCGGGAAGCCTACGCCACCCTGCGGCCGCGCTCCCACAGCGACTCGGCCGCGGATGCCGCAGCCAGTCCGGCCAGCCTGACCCCGCGGCCCGCCTCCTGAGGCGGCGCTCCGCGCATTGAAAAAGCCCCGGTGTCGCGAGACGCCGGGGCTTTTTCTTGTCCGTGATCGGACTAAGACAGGCGGGCTAGAACAGGCGGGCGAGGAGGGCGGGTACGGCGTTCTCGACGCGCAGGATGCGCTCACCGAGCTGTACGGGCGCCAGACCCGCTTCCTGCAGCTTTTCGACCTCATAGGGTATCCAGCCACCCTCGGGACCGATCGCCAGCGTCACGGGCTCGCTGAGGGCGCGAGGACAGGCTGGGTAGTTGCCCGGATGACCGACCAGGCCGCGGGTGCCGGCGACGAGCGCGGGCAGGCGATCCTCGACGAAGGGCTTGAATCGCTTTTCGATCAGCACCTCCGGCAGCACCGTGTCCCGGGCCTGCTCCAGCCCCAGGCGCAATTGCTCCTCGATAGCCGCGGGCTCCAGGAACGGGGTCTGCCAGAAGCTCTTTTCCACCCGGTAGCTGTTCAGCAGCACCAGGCGCGCGACGCCCATGGCGGACACCGTCTGCAGTACCCGGCGCAGCATCTTGGGACGGGGCAGGGCCAGCAGCAGAGTGAGCGGCAGCTTGGCCGGCGGTGGCTGGTCGAGGGTGACGGTCAGGCAGGCCTGGCCGGCGTCGAGGGACTCGATCTGGCCGGTACCCATCAGGCCATCCAGGAGGCCGACGCGCATCCGGTCGCCGGCAGCCGCCTGGTGAACCTCGCGCAGATGGGCGAGACGGCGTGGATCGCGCAGCACGACCCGGTCAGCGGCCATGAAGTCGGCCGCTTCGAGCAGGATCAGATTCACGGACGTTCGGCGGGCGGTTGGGCTTCGGGGGCGGCGTCTTCGTCGCCCAGCGGGCGCTCGCGCTTCTGCACGAAGCGGCCAAATAGCAGGCCGATCTCGAACAGCAGCCACATGGGCACGGCCAGCATGGTCTGGGAGAAGACGTCCGGCGGGGTCAGGATCATGCCGACCACGAAACAGCCGATGATGACGTAGGGGCGGATCTTCTTCAGGTAGGCCACGTCGACCACGCCGATCCAGATCAGCAGCACGGTGGCCACCGGAATCTCGAAGGCGACGCCAAAGGCGAAGAACAGCGTCAGGATGAAATCCAGGTAGGCGTTCAGATCCGGCATCATCATGGCGCCTTCCGGCGTGATGCTGCTGAAGAAGTGGAAGATGATCGGGAACACCAGGAAGTAGGCGAAGGCCATGCCGGCGTAGAACAGCACGATGCTGGAGATCAGCAGCGGGATGGCGACCTTCTTCTCGTGACGATAGAGCCCGGGCGCGACGAACCCCCAGACCTGGTGCAGGATCACCGGCATGGCGATGAACAGCGACACCACCAGCGTCAGCTTGAAGGGCGCGAGGAACGGCGAGGTGACGTCCGTGGAGATCATGGTCGCGCCCTCGGGAAGGACGCGGCGGATCGGCTCAGAGGCGAAGGCATAGATCTTCTGGGCGAAGTAGAACAGCCCGAGAAAGATCAGAAAGGTCGCCAGCACGCATCGGAGGATGCGGGTGCGCAATTCGGTGAGGTGCGAGACCAGGGGCATTTCCTGGTCATCGTGTTCGGAAGGCTTGTCGCTCATGGTGCTCTTGGCGGCGTCTGGGGCGGATCCTGCGGGCGTTCGGCAACCACGTCCTGGGGCATGGGCGGAGCAACGGCGGCCGGTGGGGTCTGAGCTTCCGGGGTGGAAGCGGCAGGCTTGGGCCGGTTGTCGCGCTGTTCCATGGACAGGATATGCTCGTTGCGCAGCTGCTGGCGAATTTCGTCAGCGCCGATCTCGCGCTCCACTTCCTGGCGGATGCTGTTGAAGCTGCGCCTCAGGCGACCGATCCACAGACCCGCGGTGCGCGCGGCACCGGGCAGGCGTTCCGGGCCCAGCACCAGCAGGGCGACGAACCCCACCAGCATCATTTCGGGAAAGCTGATTCCGAACATGGCGGGGCCTTAGTCCTTGCGCACCACCGGCTCTTCGACCTTGCGGTGCTCGGCATCGAAGGTCTGGGGACGATTCAGGGGCGCATTCGGGTTGGCCGTGCTGGCGGTGGGCGCCGGCTGTTCGGCCTTGTCGTCCTCGTCGGTGTGCATGGCCTTGCGGAAGCCCTTGATGGCCTCGCCCACGTCGGAGCCCAGATGCTTCAGGCGTTTGGTGCCAAAGACGATCACCACGACGAGCAGGATGACGATCCAGTGTTTCCAGTCGAAGATACCCATGGTCTTTCCTCGTTGCGAAGCTTGGGGTCAGGATTGAGTGCGGGCGGCCTTTTCGGCGTGCCCGGAGAGGCCGAAACGACGATCCAGCTCGTCCAGCACGGCCTGGGGATGCTGGCCCAGGGCCGAGAGCATGATCAGGCTGTGGAACCAGAGGTCGGCGGTCTCGTAGATGACGTCGTCGTATTGCTGGCTGATGGCGGCGTCCTTGGCGGCGAGAATGGTCTCGACGCTTTCTTCGCCGACCTTTTCCAGGATCTTGTTCAGACCCTTGTGGTAGAGGCTGGCCACATAGGAGGAGTCCGGGGCGGCCTGCTTGCGTTCTTCCAGCACCTGCGCCAGGCGCGCGAGGGTGTCAGTCATGGCCGTGCCCTCCGGCATAGATGGCACTGGGGTCCTTGACCACCGGATCGACGGTCTCCCACTGGCCTTCGCGCAACACGCGATAGAAGCAGCTTTCCCGGCCGGTATGGCAGGCGATGCCACCGAGCTGTTCCACCTGCAGCACCACCACGTCGGCATCGCAATCCAGGCGCAGCTCGAGGACGCGCTGCACGTGCCCGGATTCCTCGCCCTTGCGCCACAGCCGGTTGCGCGAACGCGACCAGTAGACGGCGCGGCCTTCGGTGGCGGTCAGGGCCAGGGATTCGCGGTTCATCCAGGCCATCATCAGGATGCGCCCCGAGGTGGGGTCCTGGGCGATGGCCGGTACCAGGCCATCGCTGTTCCAGTGGATCTCGTCTAACCAGTCGCTCATCGGTCTGTTCAGTACTACGAATTTAGGGTACCAGCCTCGCACAAGACGCGGCTCGAATACAGCGGCAGGGCACCAGTGGCTGAGGGCGTGTATTTCGCCCGATAAAAATGACAGGACGGTTACAGCTTAAGGAGTTCAGCGCCTGATCACCAGAACCAGGCCGCCGACCAGCATGGCCCAGGCCGGCCAGGCATGGGGCTGGGGTTCGAGACCCAGCTGGGCGGCGCCCACCAGCAGCACCGCGCCTATGACGCGCACGATCCAGTCGTCGCGGCGATCCCCCCAGGGATTGGGCGGGTCCTTGCGGTGGGGCTGAGTGATGCGTTCCAGGGTGTCGCGGGCCATCTGCGCCAGATGCGGGATCTGCTCCAGTTGCTGCTGGATGTTGCGGGCGACCTGGGGCGGACTCAGCCGCTTGCGCATCCACTTTTCCAAATAGGGCTTGGCGGTGGACCAGAGGTCCAGGTCCGGATAGAGCTGGCGGCCCAGGCCTTCGATGTTGAGCAGGGTCTTCTGCAGCAGCACCAGCTGCGGCTGGATTTCCATGTTGAAGCGGCGTGCCACCTGGAACAGCCGCAGCAGCAGCTGGCCGAAGGAGATGTCCTTGAGCGGCTTCTCGAAGATGGGTTCGCAGACGGTGCGGATGGCCGCTTCCAGTTCGTTGACCTGGGTGTTGGCCGGCACCCAGCCGGAGTCGATGTGCAGCTGGGCGACCTTGCGGTAGTCGCGCTGGAAGAAGGCCCAGAGGTTGCGCGCCAGGTAGTCCTGGTCCTCGGGGGTCAGGCTGCCGATGATGCCGCAGTCCACGGCGATGTAGAGCGGATCCCACGGCTTAGCGGTGCTGACGAAGATGTTGCCCGGGTGCATGTCGGCATGGAAGAAGCTGTCGCGGAACACCTGGGTGAAGAAGATCTCCACGCCGCGCTCGGCCAGCAGCTTGAAGTCGGTGCCCTGGTCGCGCAGCGCGGCCAGGTCGGTCACCGGGATGCCGTAGATGCGCTCCATGACCAGCACCCGCTCGCGGCACCAGTCCCAATACACCTGGGGCACATAGAGGCGCTCGGAGCCGTCGAAATTGCGTCTGAGTTGGCTGGAGTTGGCGGCTTCGCGCAGGAGGTCCAGTTCGTCGTAGATGGTCTTCTCGTAGTCGCTGACCACGTCCATCGGGTGCAGGCGGCGGGCTTCGGCGGACAGCCGCTCGGCCATGCGCGCCAGCAGGAACAGCCAGGCGATGTCCTGGCTGATGATGCCCTTCAGGCCGGGCCGTACCACCTTGACCACCACCTCTTCGCCGGTACGCAGCTGGGCGGCATGCACCTGGGCCACCGAGGCCGAGGCCAGCGGCTGGTGGTCGAAACGGGCGAAGGCCTGCTTGATGGGGACGCCGAGTTGCGACTCGATGAGCGCCACGGCCTTTTCCGGTGGAAAGGGCGGGACCTTGTCCTGCAGGAACATCAGTTCGTCGGCGATATCCTCGGGCATGAGGTCGCGACGGGTGGAGAGGATCTGGCCGAACTTGACGAACACCGGGCCCAGGCCTTCCAGCGCCAGGCGCAGGCGGGCGCCGCGCGGCAGGGTCTTGCTCGGCCGCGGCAGCCAGCGCCAGGGCAGCACATAGCGGGTGGCGCGCAGGTACCAGGGCAGCGGCAGGGCGTAGACGATGTCGTCCAGCCGATAGCGGATCACCACGAAGAAGATCCGCAACAGGCGGTTGAGGGCAGCGAACAGCTTCATTCGTCGGGGTTATCCCTGGCGTTGCGGGCGGCGCCCAGGCGGGCGAGACGGGCGTCGAGACGATCCACGTCCAGGCGCAGGGCATCGATCTCGGCGAAGCGGGCCTCGCCTTCCAGGCGGCCGACCAGCTGACGACTCTCTTCGTTCAGCCAGTTGGACAGCGTCAGCTGCAGACTGTCACGACTCTGTTCGCCAAGGGCCTGGCCACGCCGGGCCAGATCGCCGAGCAGCGCCGCGGGCAGCGGGCCGAGCCAGCGACTGACCTCGTGCTGCCAGTCCAGCTCCAGCTTCTGCAGGATATCGGACAGCTCGATCAGCAGGGTGCTGTCGCCTTCCAGGCGGACGTCCGGCTGGTGCAGCACCCGCTGCTTGTCGCGGGCCAGGGCCAGCTCGGCCAGGCGCGTCGCCGGGGCGCTCAGGGTGCAGTCGATGTCGCCCTCGTGATGGGCGGCGAAGTGCAGGCCGTCACCCGCGGGCAGGATGTAGAGGCGCAACGCCGGTTGCCGGGTCTGGACCGCGATCACCCGGCCGGTCAGGCCGGCCAGTCGCGGCAGCGCCACTGGATCCAGCGCCAACAGCGGATTCAGGCCACGCTCCAGCGCGGCCAGCAACGCCTGGGTGACGAGGGCCATCAGGGCTTGATGCCGCGGTGCAGGGCGACCACGCCGCCGGTCATGTTGTGGAAGGTCACCCGGGCGAAGCCGGTTTCTTCCATCATGGCCTTGAGGGTCTGCTGGTCGGGGTGCATGCGGATGGATTCGGCCAGGTAGCGATAGCTGTCGGCGTCACCGGCCACCAGCTTGCCCATCAGCGGCAGGAAGCCGAAGGAGTAGGCGTCATAGGCCTTGGACACCAGCGGATTGGTGGGCTTGGAGAATTCCAGCACCAGCAGCCGGCCGCCGGGCTTGAGCACGCGCAGCATGGAGGCCAGCGCCTGGTCCTTGTGGGTGACGTTGCGCAGACCGAAGGCGATGGTGATGCAGTCGAAGTGGTTGTCGGGGAAGGGCAGCTTCTCGGCATCGGCCTGGACGAAGCGCACGTTGCTGGCGACGCCTTCGTCGAGCAGGCGGTCGCGTCCGACCCTG
The DNA here is from genome assembly GCF_000510705.1 of Pseudomonas sp. MOIL14HWK12:I1. Taxonomy (NCBI): domain Bacteria; kingdom Pseudomonadati; phylum Pseudomonadota; class Gammaproteobacteria; order Pseudomonadales; family Pseudomonadaceae; genus Pseudomonas; species Pseudomonas sp. MOIL14HWK12:I1. The sequence continues at coordinate 114,710 of NZ_KI783309.1, forward strand.
AGCATGGAATCGTTGATGTCGGCCAGGACCACCTCGCCGGTGGGGCCGACCAGGCGGGCGAACTGCTTGGTCAGGTCGCCGGTACCGCCGGCGATGTCCAGCACCCGGTTGCCGCGGCGCACGCCGGAGAGTTCGATGGTGAATCTCTTCCACAGCCGGTGGATGCCCGCCGACATCAGGTCGTTCATCACATCGTACTTGGCCGCGACCGAATGGAAGACTTCCGCGACCTTGTAAGCCTTCTGGCTCTCCGGAACGCTCTGGTAGCCGAAGTGGGTCTGGGATTCGGCCTCGGGGCCTTTGCGCGGATCGCTCATGGGGCTACACCTGGGACAGGGACAAGAGGGCATTCTAGCAGGGGGATCGCCCGGCTTGCCTGGCTAAAACCTGGCTGACCGCTCGGTTCTCGCGATTGGCGAGGTGCCGGGCCCTCGCTATAGTCAGGGCCCCTTATCCGGAGTTCCCCGATGTCCCAGATCACCATCGAACGCAGCCATTCGCTCGGCCTGGAAAGCGTTCGCCAAAAGACCGACCAGCTGGCGGAAAAACTCACGCGCGACTATGGGGTGGCCTGCGCCTGGGAAGGCGATACCCTGAAGTTCACGCGCAGCGGCGTGGATGGGCGGATCGAGGTCGGTGAGGACCGGGTGCGGGTGCTGGCGACCCTGGGCATGATGTTCTCGATGCTCAGTGGCCAGATCGAAAAGGAAATCGAGCGCAAGCTGGACAAGGCCCTGGCGGCCTGAGTCCGCTCAGAGCATCAGCTTGACCGCGCTGACATGCGGGTCCCGCGTCTTGCCGGCGCGGGCCAGTTGTTCCAGGTAGTCGGCCCAGAGCGCGTCGCGGCGACTGCCCAGTTCATAGAGATAGTCCCAGCTGAACAGGCCGCTGTCGTGGCCGTCGTCGAAGGTCAGCTTGATGGCGTAGCGCCCGGCCGGTTCGACGGCGCTGATGCCGACCTGCTGCTTGCCCCACTGCAATACCGGATTGCCGTGTCCCTGAACCTCGGCCGAGGGCGAATGCACGCGCAGGAATTCGGCGGGCAGCTCGAAGGTTTCCGCGCCATAGCTGACGCTGAGGGTCTTCGAAGCCTTGTGGAGCTGGATGGCGGTGGGAGTACGCATGGTGAGGTTCTCTGAGCGGTTTTGCAGTCTTTGCCTGAGGCCATCGCGGCCATGGCGGTCCGCCGATGCGGCCGCTCCTACAGGGTTCGATGTCTCCTGTAGGAGCGGCCGATGGCCGCGATCACGAATGCACCAAACCTACCGTTACAGTATATAGCGCGACAGGTCTTCGTCCTGGGCCAGTTCGCCCAGGTGGCCGTTCACATAGGCCGCGTCGATGACGATGGGCTCGCCATTCTGCTGGCCGGCGAGGTCGGCGGCGCTGAAGGACACCTCTTCCAGCAGGCGCTCCAGCAGGGTGTGCAGGCGCCGGGCACCGATGTTCTCGGTCTTCTCGTTGACCTGCCAGGCGATCTCGGCGATGCGGGTGATGCCGTCGGCGGCGAAGTCCACGTGCAGCCCCTCGGTCTTGAGCAGCTCGCGATACTGCTCGGTGAGCGAGGCGTGCGGCTCGGTGAGGATGCGCTCGAAGTCCTGCGGGGTCAGCGCCTTGAGTTCGACGCGGATCGGCAGGCGGCCCTGCAGTTCCGGCACCAGGTCGCTGGGCTTGGACAGGTGGAAGGCACCCGAGGCGATGAACAGGATGTGATCGGTCTTGACCATGCCCAGCTTGGTGTTGACGGTGCAGCCCTCGATCAGCGGCAGCAGGTCGCGCTGCACGCCTTCGCGGGAGACGTCGGCGCCGCTGGTGTTGCCGCGCTTGGCGACCTTGTCGATCTCGTCGATGAAGACGATGCCGTGCTGCTCGACGGCTTCCAGGGCGCGGCCCTTGAGTTCTTCTTCGTTGACCAGGCGGGCGGCTTCCTCGTCACGCACCAGCTTGAGCGCTTCCTTGACCTTGAGCTTGCGCTGCTTGGTCTTGCCCTTGTGCATGCCGGCGAAGAGATTCTGCAGCTGGCTGGTCATCTCCTCCATGCCGGGCGGGGTCATGATCTCGACGCCGGCAGGGGCATCGGCCACCTCGATGTCGATTTCCTTGTCGTCCAGCTGGCCTTCGCGCAGGCGCTTGCGGAACAGCTGGCGGGTGTTGCTATCGGTCGCCGCCGGCTGGGGTTCGTTGCTGAAGCCTACCGAGGGACGCGCCGGCGGCAGCAGGGCATCGAGGATGCGCTCTTCGGCGGCGTCTTCGGCGCGATGGCGGTTACGCACCATCTCCTGCTCGCGCAGCATCTTCACCGCGGCATCGGCGAGGTCACGGATGATGGACTCGACGTCGCGGCCGACATAGCCGACCTCGGTGAACTTGGTGGCTTCCACCTTGAGGAAGGGCGCATTGGCCAGCTTGGCCAGGCGGCGGGCGATTTCGGTCTTGCCCACACCCGTTGGGCCGATCATCAGGATGTTCTTGGGCGTGACCTCGGGGCGCAGCTCGACCGGCAGCTGCATGCGCCGCCAGCGGTTGCGCAGGGCGATGGCCACGGCGCGCTTGGCGTCGTCCTGGCCGATGATGTGGCGATTGAGTTCGTGGACGATCTCGCGGGGGGTCATGGACATGGGCAGTCTCTAAACCGGATCACGCCTGGGGCGCGTCCAGCTCCTCGATGGTCAGGTTGCGGTTGGTGAACACGCAGATGTCACCGGCGATATTCAGGGCGGTCTCGGCGATCTCGCGCGCACCCAGGTCGGTGTGCATGAGCAGGGCGCGGGCAGCGGCCTGGGCATAGGCGCCACCGGAACCCATGGCGATCAGGCCTTCTTCGGGCTCCACCACGTCGCCATTGCCGGTGATGATCAGGGAAGCGTCCTTGTTGGCGACCGCCAGCATGGCTTCCAGGCGGCGCAGGGCGCGGTCGGTGCGCCAGTCCTTGGCCAGCTCGACGGCGGCCCGGACCAGGTGGCCCTGGTGCTTCTCGAGTTGCGCCTCGAAGCGCTCGAAGAGGGTAAAGGCGTCGGCGGTACCGCCGGCGAAACCGGCCAGCACCTCGCCCCGGTACAGCCGCCGGACTTTCTTGGCGTTGCCTTTCATGACGGTATTGCCCAGGGAAACCTGGCCGTCGCCGCCGATCACGACCTTGCCGTTGCGGCGTACAGAAACGATGGTGGTCAAGGGAATCTCTCCGCGTTGCTTGGGGCAGTCAGCCCCGGTTACGCGGAGATATGGGGATGGCCGCGACGCCCTTCAAGCGCCGCGGCGAGGGATTGCTCCGATCAGTGACCGCGTCGCTGTTGCAGCAACAGATTCTTGAAGCCGCTGCCGGCGAGCTGTTTCTGCGCCTGGGTCAGCTGGTCGCGATCGCTGTAGGGACCGACCAGTACCCGGTACCAGGTGTCGTCCTTGACCTTGCCCGACTCTACCCGCACGTCCTGGCCAAGCATGATGATCTGGGCGCGGACCCGGTCGGCATCGGCCTGGGTGCGGAAGGACCCGGCCTGGAGGAAGAACAGCGTCACCGGCGGCTGGGCCTTGGTGGTGGCTTCCTTGGGCGGCGTGGCGGCCGGCTGGCCCGGTGTGGTCGCGGGCGTGGCCGGTGTCGCCGTGGCCGCCTGGCCGGGTTGCGCCGGGGTCGCGGCGGCATCCGGCTTGGCCGGGGTGGCCGGCTTGGCGGCCGGATTGCGCGGCACGGCATCCGGCGGCACGATCACCTCGGATTCCGGCAGCAGGGTATAGAAATCGTACTTGGGCTTGATCGGCGTGGGCGGCGTGCCCTCGGTCTTGCCGGCGGCGGTCGCGGCTGGCTTGCCGTTGCCCGCCGCGGCGGCCGGGCGACCCTCTTCCGGCTTGGCGCGCTGCACCGCCTTGTTGCCCGGTTCGAGCTTCATCAGGAACACCACGAAGGCCCCGATGGCCAGACCCGACGCGAGCCAGACCCAGCCGGGCAGGGGCTGTTTCTTGGGAGCCGAGGTGTTGCGACTGGCGCCGCGCTTGGGTGGGGCTTTCTTGGTGGCCATCAGGCGGTGATCCGTCTCTTACATGCGTTCCAGGGTGTGCAGACCAAGCAGTTCCAGACCCTGCTTGAGGGTGCGCCCGGTCAGGGCGGCCAGCCGCAGGCGGCTCTGGCGCAGGGCGGCGTCCTCGGCGGTCAGGATCGGGCAATTCTCGTAGAAGCTGGAGAACAGGCCGGCCAGGTCATAGAGGTAGCTGCACAGCAGGTGCGGGGTGCCCTTGTCGGCAACGCTGGCGAGGATCTCGCCGAATTGCGCCAGACGTCCGCCGAGGTCCTGCTCCTGGGGCGCGTCCAGGCGGATGCTGCCGGCGGGGTCGTTCTGCTCGGCCTTGCGCAGCACGCTGGCGACGCGGGTGTAGGCATACAGCAGATAGGGCGCGGTGTTGCCCTCGAAGCTGAGCATCTGTTCGAAGTTGAAGCTGTAGTCGCTGGTACGGTGCTTGGACAGGTCGGCGTACTTGACCGAGGCGATGCCCACCACGCGGCCGATGTGGCGCAATTCGTCCTCGCTGAAGGGCGCCTCGCCACGCTCGGCGCGACCGGCATTGCGCTCCTTGACCAGCTGGTAGGCACGTTCCTCGGCTTCGTCGAGCAGGTCGACCAGCTTGACGGTGCCACCGTCGCGGGTCTTGAACGGACGGCCGTCGGCGCCGTTCATGGTGCCGAAGCCCATGTGCTCGAGGTCCATGGCCGCATCGACGAAACCGGCGCGGCGCGCCACCTCAAAGGCCATCTGGAAGTGCAGGGCCTGGCGCTGATCGACGAAGTAGAGCGCGCGATCGGCGTGCAGCTGGCGGCTGCGATAGCGCATGGCGGCCAGGTCGGTGGTGGAATAGAGATAGCCACCGCCGGCCTTCTGTACGATCACCGGCAGCGGATTGCCCTCGGCGTTCTTGAATTCGTCGAGGAAGACGCAACGGGCGCCGTCGCTCTCGGTGAGCAGACCGGCGGCGTCCAGATCGGCCACCACTTGCGCCAGATCGTCGTTGTAGGCGCTCTCGCCCTTGACGTCGGCCGGGGTCAGCTTGACGTTGAGGCGATCGTAGACCTCCTGGCAGTGGGACAGGGAGACGGCATTGAATCGCTCCCAGAGCCGCAGGCAGTGGGCATCGCCCGCCTGCAGCGCCACCACCAGTTCGCGGGCGCGAGCGGCGAATTCCGGCGAGGCGTCGAAGCGGCCCTTGGCGGCGCGATAGAACACCTCGAGATCGGCCAGCTCGCCTTCGGCGGCCTGGGGCTGCTCTTCCATGTAGGCCAGCAGCATGCCGAACTGGGTACCCCAGTCACCCACGTGGTTCTGGCGGATCACCTCGTCGCCGAGGAATTCCAGCACCCGCGCCACGGCATCACCAATGATGGTGGATCTCAGGTGACCGACGTGCATCTCCTTGGCCAGGTTCGGCGAGGAGAGGTCCACCACCACGCGCTGACGCGGCTCGTGGCTGGGCACGCCCAGGTGCGGATCGGCGAAGGCCGCATCCAGCCGCGCGGCCAGTTGCGCATGATTCTGGAAGAAGTTGAGAAAGCCGGGGCCGGCGATCTCCACCTTGCTCACCGCCGGATCGGCGGGCAGGGCGGCCAGCAGCTTCTCGGCCAGGTCACGGGGCTTGGCCCGAGCCGGTTTGGACAGCAGCAGGGCGACGTTGCTGGCGAAATCGCCGTGGCTCTTGTCCTTGGTGTTCTCGACCTGGATGGCCGGGGCCACGTCGGCCGGCAGGGTGCCGTCGGCGATCAGGCGGTCGAGGGCGTGCTGGATGAGCTGGCGGATGCTGTCTTTCATGGTCTTTGGCCTTCGGCGTGCGCCGAGCGCGCACTGCGATGAAAACCCGGCATTATCCGTGGCGAGCCCGGCCTTGCCAATGGTAAGCCTATGCCACTAGAAGAGATCGATGGGATCCACATCCAGCGACCAGCGCACCTGGCGGGCTTCGGGCAGGCTTTCCAGCTGGACGACCCAGATGCCCAGCAGCCGGTGCAGGGGCGCGCGACTGCTGCTCTGCAGCAGCAACTGGGCCCGATGGCGACCGGCGCGTCTTTCCATTGGCGCCGGTACCGGACCAAGCAACTCCACCTGGGGCAGGGCGAGATTGACCGCCAGGCCCTCGGCGACGTGATAGGCCGCCTCGAGAAAATTCTCCACCTGATCCTGGCGATGGGCATCGGCACGCAGCAGCGCCAGATAGGCGAAGGGCGGCAGGCCGGCGGCGCGGCGCTCCTGCAGGGCCTGGCGGGCAAAGGCCGGATAGCCTTCCTCGGCCAGCTGCACCATGAGCGGATGATCGGCCAGATGGGTCTGGATCAGCACCTGGCCCGGTTCCTCGGCGCGCCCGGCGCGGCCGGCCACCTGGACGATCTGCTGGGCCATGCGCTCGCTGGCGCGGAAGTCGGCGGAAAACAGCCCGCTGTCGGCGTCCAGCACGGCGACCAGGGTCACCTTGGGAAAGTGGTGGCCCTTGGCGAGCATCTGGGTGCCGACCAGGATGCAGGGCGCGCCGCTGTGGATGGTTCTCAGCAGCTTGCCCAGGGCGTCCTTGCGCGCCGTGGTGTCGCGGTCGATGCGCAGCACCGGGACGTCCGGGAACAGCAGCTGCAGGCGTTCCTCGGCGCGTTCGGTGCCGGCACCCACCGGACGCAGGTCGAGCTTGCCGCAGGAGGGGCAGTGGCGCGGGGGCGTCTGGCGCTGATCGCAATGGTGGCAGCGCAACTCGCCGGAGCCGCGGTGATAGGTCATGCGGGCATCGCAGCGCGGGCACTGGGCCAGCCAGCCGCAATCGTGGCAGAGCAGGGTAGGGGCGAAGCCGCGGCGATTGAGGAACACCAGCACCTGCTGGCCGCGTTCCAGGGTCGCGCCCATGGCCTTGAGCAGCGGTTGGGACAGGCCGCTGTCCAGGGGGCGACTGCGCACGTCCAGGCGCTCGAAGCGCGGCGGCTGGGCGCCACCTGCGCGGAGCGACAGAGGCAGATGGGCGTAACGGCCCTGCTCGGCGTTGTGCAGGCTTTCCAGCGAGGGCGTGGCCGAACCCAGCACCACCGGCAGATTCTCGAAGCGCGCGCGGACCACCGCCAGGTCGCGGGCGTGGTACCTCAGGCCTTCCTGCTGTTTATAGGAGGCGTCGTGTTCTTCGTCGACGATGATCAGCCCGGGGTGCTTGAGCGGGGTGAACAGCGCCGAGCGGGTGCCCACCACGATGTCCAGTTCGCCATCGCGGGCGGCCAGCCAGATGTCCATGCGCTCGCGATCGGTCAGCGCCGAATGCAGCAGGGCGATGCGCGCATTGAAGCGCTGTTCGAACCGACCCAGGGTCTGGGGCCCCAGGTTGATCTCGGGGATCAGCAGCAGGGCCTGACGTCCCGCTTCCAGGGTGGCGCGGATCAGCTGCAGATAGACCTCGGTCTTGCCGCTGCCGGTCACCCCTTCCAGCAGATAACAGTGGAAGCCGCTGCCGGCGCGGACCGCTTCGTAGGCCAGGCGCTGCTCGCCGTTGAGCGGCAGCTCGGCCTGGGCGAGCCAGGCGCCCTGGTGCCGATGCGGCTGGTGATAGCGGGTCTCCACCTTGACCAGGCCCTTGGCCTGCAGGAGATCGAGGCTGTCCTTGACCAGGCCGAGCTGGCCGAGCAATTCGTGCAGTACGCCATGGGGATGCTGGCGCAGGGTCTTGAGCGCCTCGCGCTGGCGCGGCGCCCGGGCCAGGCGTGGATCTTCCGGGCGGGCTTCGGGTTGGGCGATCCAGAAGCGCTGCAGCCGTCGCTCCGCCGGTTCTCCCTGACGCAAAAGGGCAGGAAGTGCCCAGCTCAGGGTGTCACCTAGGCTGTGCTGATAGTACTGGGCGGACCACTGGCAGAGTTCGAACAGCGCACTTGGCAGCGGCGGGCGCTCGTCGAGCAGTTGCAGCGCCTTGCGCAGCTTGTCCGGCGGCACCTCGGTCTCCTGGGCGACCTCGATCAGGACCCCGATCACCTCGCGGCGGCCAAAGGGCACCCGCAGCCGCACGCCCGGGCGCAACTGCTCCTCGACCGCTCCCTTGGGCGGCAGATAGTCGAACAGGCGGCGCAGCGGGGAGGGCAGCGCCAGGCGCAGGATCAGGGGCACGGCAGGGCTCGCAGGAGGAAAGCCCGATGGTAGCAGACGGGCGGTTTGGGGGCTGCTTGCACCTCTTAGCTGCTCTGGTATGATTTGCAGCCCAAATCTGTGCGGTATCCGGCAATGGCGCCGGGTGGCGGCACAGCTAGACCCCGAGGATAGCCCCATGAAAGCTGATATCCATCCGCAGTACGATGCCATCGAAGCCACCTGCAGCTGCGGCAATGTCATCAAGACCCGCTCGACCCTGAGCAAGAACATTCACCTGGACGTCTGCTCCGAATGCCACCCGTTCTACACCGGCAAGCAGAAGGTCCTGGACGCTGGCGGCCGTATCGACCGCTTCAAGCAGCGCTTCGGCGTGTTCGGCAGCAGCAAGTAATGCGCTGCCGTCGACCATCTCCGCATGGTTCGACACTGAAGAAGGCGTCCCTCTGGGGCGCCTTTTTCGTTTGTGGCGTGACCGGCGCGCCCGCGGCCCTGGCGGCGTGCCCGCTGCTGCCTGGTGGCCAGGAGGTGATGGTCCGGCAGGTGGTGGATGGCGATACCCTGCGCCTGGTCGACGGCCGCTCGGTCCGGCTGATCGGCGTCAATGCGCCCGAGCTGGGCAAGTCCGGCGGTACCGCCCAGCCCTATGCCGAGGCGGCGCGCCGGCGCCTGCAGGAACTGGTCGCGGCTAGCGACGAGCGCCTGCGGCTGGTGCCGGGTAGCGAGGCGACCGACCATTACGGCCGCACCCTGGCGCATCTCTATGATCGCGAGGGCGACAATCTGGAAGCCCGGTTGATCGCCGAGGGTCTCGGCTATGCCGTCGCCATCGCGCCCAATATCCGGCTGGCCGATTGTCAGGCCGCCGCGCAAAGCCAGGCGCGCCGGGCGCGTCTCGGGGTCTGGAAGCAGGCGCCGACTCCCGCCACCCGGATCGCGGAAGGCGGTTTCGCCGTGGTGCAGGGGCGTCTGCTGGACGTCGAACGCAATCGCGGCGGCCTCTGGCTGCAGTTCGAAGGCGATCTGGTGGTCCATGTCCCCGAGCGCTTCGTCGAGGCCTTCGACGGCGTGCCGCTGCATCAATGGGTCGGCCGCCAGCTCGAGGCGCGGGGCTGGATTTCCGATCGCAGCCGGCGCCAGGAAGCGGGGCGCGCCCGCTGGCAGATGACCTTGAGCGATCCGCACATGCTGGGTTTGCAGGTTGAATCGTTTTAGCCGAAAGTCGTATTGCGATTGATTTCAGGCATATGGCCGATTGCTTGTGGCACCTTGAGTCTTTGCGTATTCTCGCCCGACCCAAGACCCACACCACGCGGATATACCAATAATGTCTGATCTCAAAACCGCTGCCCTCGAGTACCACGCCCAGCCGCGCCCCGGCAAACTCAGCGTCGAGCTGACCAAGCCCACTGCGACCGCCCGCGACCTGTCCCTGGCCTACAGCCCCGGCGTCGCCGAACCGGTCCGCGAGATCGGTCGCGATCCCGAACTGGCCTACCGTTACACCGGCAAGGGCAACCTGGTCGCCGTGATCTCCGACGGTACCGCCATCCTCGGCCTGGGCAACCTCGGCCCGCTGGCCTCCAAGCCGGTGATGGAAGGCAAGGGTGTGCTGTTCAAGCGCTTCGCCGGTGTGGACGTCTTCGACATCGAGGTGGACGCCGAGAGCCCCCAGGCCTTCATCGACACCGTCAAGCGCATCTCCATCACCTTCGGTGGCATCAACCTGGAAGACATCAAGGCGCCCGAGTGCTTCGAGATCGAGCGCGCCCTGATCGAGCAGTGCGACATCCCGGTGTTCCACGATGACCAGCACGGCACCGCCATCGTCACCGCCGCCGGCATGCTCAACGCCCTGGAAATCGCCGGCAAGCGCCTGGAAGACGCCAAGATCGTCTGCCTGGGTGCCGGTGCCGCCGCCATCTCCTGCATGCGCCTCCTGGCCAGCATGGGCGCCAAGGTCGAGAACATCTACATGATCGACCGTCAGGGCGTGGTCCACAGCGGCCGCAACGACCTGAACCAGTACAAGGCGGCCTTCGCCACCGAGACCAGCAAGCGCACCCTGGACGATGCCCTCGAGGGTGCCGACGTCTTCGTCGGTCTGTCCGGCCCGAATCTGCTGTCGGCCGAAGGCCTCAAGCGCATGGCGGCCAACCCCATCGTCTTCGCCTGCTCCAACCCGGATCCGGAAATCACCCCCGAGCTGGCCCACGCCACCCGCGACGACGTGATCATGGCCACCGGTCGTTCCGACTACCCGAACCAGGTCAACAACGTCCTCGGCTTCCCCTTCATCTTCCGCGGTGCCCTGGACGTCCGCGCCCGGGTCATCAACGAAGAGATGAAGATCGCCGCCGCCCTGGCCCTGCGTGACCTGGCCAAGCTGCCGGTGCCCAAGGAAGTCTGCGAAGCCTACAAGGTCGACAGCCTGAGCTTCGGCCGCGAGTACATCATTCCCAAGCCGATGGATGCGCGCCTGATCACCCTGGTATCCGATGCCGTGGCCAAGGCCGCCATCGAGACCGGCGTGGCCACGCTGCCCTATCCGGCGAACTATCCGCTGAAGTCGGTGGATGACGTCTTCGCCAAGTAAGGCCTGAAGGAATAAAAAAACCCCGCCGCGGCGGGGTTTTTTATTGGCTGGAGATCAGAAGATGTCCATGGGCACGGTCTCGCTGGAGGGCAGCGGCGTGCCGGGCGCCACGCCAGGCGGCAGCTCGTCCAGACTCGGCGGGGTGTCCTCGCTCTTGAACAGCTCGAAGTAGGCGTTGGGCGTGCCGGGCGGCGCGGCGCGACCGGTGGTCGGATCGACGCGGATGGAAACGATGCCTTCCGGTTCCTTGAGCTGATGCGGCGGCTTATCCTTGAGCGCCGCGCCCATGTAGCTCATCCAGATCGGCAGGGCCACGGTGCCGCCGAATTCCTGGCGACCCAGGGTCTCGGGTTGATCGAAGCCGGCCCAGACCGTGGTCACGTAGTCGCCGTTGTAGCCGGAGAACCAGGTGTCCTTGGATTCGTTGGTGGTACCGGTCTTGCCGGCCAGGTCGTTGCGACCCAGTTCCAGCGCCTTGCGCCCAGTGCCGCGCTTGATCACGTCCTGCAGCATGCTGTTCATGATGAAGGCGTTGCGCGGGTCGATGACCTGGGGCGCGAACACCGGCGGCGGATTGGCCGGATCGGCCGCGGCGGTGTCGGCCGCCGGCGTGACCTCGACGCCCGGGGCAGCCTTGGCCTGCGCCTGCTGGGGCACCCGCGGCGCGGCAGTGCGATAGACCACCTTGCCGTCGCGATCGGTCACGTGATCGACCACGTAGGGGGTCACCTTGTAACCCTCGTTGGCGAACACCGACCAGCCGGTGGCGACTTCCAGCGGCGTCAGGCCCGGGGTGCCGAGAGCGAGGGACAGGTTGCGCGGCAACTGGTCGCGCTCGAAGCCGAAGCGACTGACGTAGTCCAGCGCATAGTCGATGCCGATGGCCTGCAGCACCCGGATGGACACCAGGTTGCGCGAGCGATACAGCGCCTCGCGCAGGCGGATGGGGCCGAGGAAGGTGTTGTTGTCGTTCTTTGGTCGCCAGGCTTCGTCGGGATTCTCGTCCATGAAGACGATGGGCGCATCGTTGACCAGGCTGGCGGCGGTGAAGCCCTTTTCCAGGGCCGCGCTATAGATGAACGGCTTGAAGCTGGAGCCGGGCTGGCGGCGGGCCTGGGTCGCGCGGTTGTAGTTGCTCTGCTCGAAGGAGAAACCGCCGATCAGGGCGCGGATGGCGCCATCCTGGGGGTCGAGGGAGACCAGGGCGCTCTGCGCCTTGGGGATCTGCGAGAACTTCAGGCTGCCATCGTCCTGGCGCTGCACCCGGATCAGGTCGCCGACCTTGACCACGTCGGCCGGACCGTTCGGCCGCGGCCCCAGGCTGTTGGCGCTGAGGTAGGGGCGGGCCCACTTCATCGAATCCCAGGAGACTGCCTCTTCCTTGCCCTCGCGGGTCAGGACCAGGATGCCGCTCTTTTCCACCTGGGTGACGATGGCCGGATCCTGGCCGCCGACGATGCGCTGCTTCTGGATCAGTGCGGTCCACTCGGCCCGGCTGCGGTTGGGCCACTGGGCCTCGGGTCCGCGGTAGCCATGGCGGCGGTCGTAGTCGGTCAGGCCGTCGCGCACGGCCTCGAAGGCGTCTGTCTGCAGCCGGCTGTCGATGGTGGTATAGACCTGGTAGCCATCGGTATAGGCGTCACCGCCATAGCGGCCGACCATTTCCGCCCGCGCCATCTCGGCGATGTAGGGGGCGTTGAGCTCGGGAATGGCGACATGGTGATAGGCCTCGAGCGGCTCGGCGATGCCGGCCTGGTAGGCCGCCTGATCGATATAACCGAGCTTGAACATGCGTTCGAGAATCCAATTGCGTCTTTCCAGGCTACGCTCAGGATTAGCGACCGGGTTGTAACGCGACGGCGCCTTGGGCAGACCAGCGATCATCGCCATCTGGGCAACGGTCAGGTCCTTGATGGACTTGCCATAGTAGACCTGGGCGGCGGCCTCGATACCGTAGGCGCGGTTGCCCAGGTAGATCTTGTTGACGTAGAGCTCGAGGATCTCGTCCTTGGTCAGTTGGCGCTCGATTTGCAGCGCCAGGAGGATCTCGGTGAATTTGCGCGAGAAGCTGCGTTCGCTGGTCAGGAAGTAGTTCTTGGCGACCTGCATGGTGATGGTGCTGCCGCCGGTCTGGATGTGTCCGGTCTTGACCAGCTGGCTCACCGCTCGCGCCAGGCTTTTCACATCCACGCCATAGTGATTGGCGAAGTTGTCATCCTCGGCGGAGAGCAGGGCATGGATGAAATCGGGCGGTATCTCGTTGAACCGCAGCGGCGAGCGGCGCATTTCACCGAATTCGGCGATGAGTTTGCCGTCCGCGCTGTACACCCGCAGAGGTATCTGCAGTTGCACGTTTCGCAGGGCGTCGATGGAGGGCAGGCTGGGGCTGAGGTAGAGGAAGGCACCGCTGAGACCCAGCAAAAGGCTGCAGACCAGGGCGACCAACGACCACCAGAAAAATTTCAGAACACGCATCAAGAGACTTTTCGAATGGAAAGAAGGAAAGGGCGACAGGTGAGGGTCAGCCTACACGGCGTCGCCATTATAGGCGCGTTTGGCGGTTGGCCGCTATTTGCTCGGGTGTCAAGTCTGTTATCTAATGCCCGTCCGCGGAAGACCACCGTCGCTCATAGGGAACTGATGTGCTAGGGCTATTCAGAAAGAAGGCGAATACGCTGCTGGGTATCGACGTCAGTTCGACATCCGTGAAACTCATCGAGTTGAGCCGTGCAGGCGGGCGCTATCGGGTGGAGGCCTATGCGGTCGAACCCCTGCCGGCCAATGCCGTGGTCGAGAAGAACATCGCCGAACTCGAAGGCGTGGGCCTGGCCATCGGCCGGGTGCTGGTCAAGGCGCGCACCTCCGCGCGCAGCGCTGCCGTGGCCGTCTCCGGCTCGGCGGTGATCGCCAAGACCATCGAGATGGACGCCGGTCTGACCGACGACGAGCTGGAAAACCAGATCAAGCTGGAAGCCGACCAGTACATTCCCTATCCGCTGGACGAGGTCGCCATCGATTTCGAGGTGCAGGGGCCGTCGCCGCGCAACGCCGAGCGCGTCGAGGTGCTGCTGGCCGCCTGCCGGAAGGAAAACGTCGAGGTCCGCGAAGCGGCCCTGGCGCTGGCCGGCGTCTCGGCCAAGGTGGTCGACGTCGAGGCCTATGCCCTGGAGCGCGCCTACCAGTTGCTGGCCAATCAGCTCGGTGGCCACGTCGACGACCTGACCGTGGCGGTGGTCGACATCGGCGCCACCATGACCACCCTGAGCGTGCTGCACAACGGCAAGACCATCTACACCCGCGAACAGCTGTTTGGCGGTCGCCAGCTCACCGAAGAGATCCAGCGTCGCTATGGCCTGTCGGTGGAAGAGGCCGGTCTGGCCAAGAAGCAGGGCGGGCTGCCGGACGACTACCAGAGTGAGGTGCTGACGCCCTTCCGCGAGGCGGTGGTGCAACAGGTGGCGCGTTCGCTGCAGTTCTTTTTCGCCGCCGGGCAATACAATGATGTGGACTACATCTTGCTTGCTGGAGGAACCGCGTCAATTTCCGGACTCGACCGTTTGATCCAGCAGAAAATCGGCACCCCCACGGTCCTGGCCAATCCCTTCGCCGACATGACCGTCAGCAACAAGGTCAACGCGGCGGCCCTGGCGGGTGACGCCCCGGCGCTGATGATCGCCTGCGGCCTGGCCATGAGGAGTTTCGACTAGATGGCCCGCATCAACCTCTTGCCCTGGCGGGAGCAGCTGCGCGAAGAAAGGCGCAAGCAGTTCCTGGTGATCCTGGGTGGCATCTTCGTGCTCTCCTGTGGCGCCGTGTTTCTCGGCGACCAGTACCTGTCCGGCGAGATCGCCCGCCAGGAGGCGCGCAATGCCTTCATCCAGCAGAACATTGCCCAGCTGGATGTGCGCATCAAGGAGATCAGCGAACTCAAGACCCGTCGTCAGCAACTGCTGGCGCGGATGAAGATCATCCAAGACCTGCAGGGCAACCGCCCGGTCATCGGCCATGTCTTCGATCAACTGGTGCGGACGCTGCCGGACGGCGTCTACTTCCGCGAGCTGAAGATGCAGGGTGACACCCTGTCGATCAGCGGCGAGGCGGAATCCAACAACCGGGTCTCCAACCTGATGCGTAACCTGGATGCCTCGGACTGGTTCGCCTCGCCTACGCTGATCGAGGTGAAGGCCACCACCGCGGGTGCGGTGGACCAGGCCAATACCTTCCAGCTCACCGTCAAGCAGACCCAGCCCGGCGCCCCTGCGACACCGGCCCCGCTCGCCCAGGGAGGCAAACCATGAGTCTCGCCGATTCCCTGGCCAGCCTGCGCAAGGTCGACATCAACGAGCTCAGCCTGGAGAACCTCGGTTCCTGGCCCAAGCCGGTCAAGGTCATCGCCTGCCTGCTGATCGTGCTGGTGGTGCTGCTGCTCGGTTATCAATTCCACCTCAGCGACATGCAGGCCCAGCTGGACAGCCAGCGCAACCAGGAAGAGACCCTCAAGCAGCAATACGCCAGCAAGGCCTTCCAGGCGGCCAATCTGGATGCCTACAAGCAGCAGATGGTGGAGATGGAGGAGTCCTTCGGTGCCCTGCTGCGGCAACTGCCCGGCGATACCGAGGTGCCGGCGCTGCTGGAAGACATCACCCGCACCGGTCTTGGCAGTGGCCTGGAGTTCGAGCAGATCAAGCTGCTGCCCGAGGTCACCCAGCAGTTCTATGTCGAGTTGCCGATCCAGATCACCGTGGTGGGCAGCTATCATGACTTGGCGACTTTCGTCAGCAGCGTGTCCAGCCTGCCGCGCATCGTCACCCTGCACGACTTCGACCTCAAGCCGGTGGACGACAGAAACGCCAATGGCGGCGGCACGGTCTCTGGAGGCGGCGGCAAGTTGCGCATGAATGTCCTGGCCAAGACCTATCGCTACAACGACAAGGGGCTCGGCAAATGAGGACGCCCCTGTTGTTATGCCTGCTGACCGGCGTGCTGGTCGGCTGCGGTTCCAGCGATACCAGCGATCTGCAGGCCTTCATGGACGAAACCCGCGCCAAGCCGCGTGGTTCCATCGAGCCGCTGCCGCAGTTTCGCGCCTACGAACCCTTCACCTATGCGGCTTCGGCCCTGCGCAGCCCCTTCCAGGCACCGGTACGCATCGATCCCACGGTGCGCCAGCGCGGAACCGGCAACATCAAGCCGGACGTGAATCGGCCCAAGCAGTTTCTCGAAGGCTTCAACATCGAGACCTTCAGCATGGTCGGCATCCTGGCCAATGCCAGTGGCCGCTATGCGCTGGTCAACGGCGCCGGGGGCGTGCATCGCGTCAAGGTGGGCGACTACCTGGGACGCAATGACGGGCGCATCACCAAGATTACCGATGGCGAGATCGACGTGATCGAAATCGTCCCGGATGGCGAGGGTGGCTGGCTGGAACGGCCGCGCACCATCACCTTGAAGGAAAAGACTTAAATGGGCGGGGCGAGCACTGTGAACACTACTATCGCGGGACGACTGGGGCTGGGCCTGGCCCTGCTGCTGAGCAGCCTGGCCTGCCAGGCTCTGGCAGCCGATCTGCAGGCCTTGAACGTCGCCTCCCTGCCCGGGGATCGCATCGAACTCAAGCTGACCTTCGATCAGCCGGTGCCGGTGCCCAAGGGCTACACCATCGAGCAGCCGGCGCGCATCGCCCTGGACCTGCCCGGCGTCGCCAACAAGCTCGGTACCAAGAGCCGTGAGCTGGGCAATGGCAATGCCCGCAGCGTGACGGTGGTCGAGGCGGGCAACCGCACCCGCCTGATCATCAACCTCACCAATCTGGCCAGCTACGACACCCGGGCCGACGGTCGCAACCTGTTCGTCACCATCGGGGGCACCGCCGGTCGCCAGACGGCCAGCGCCCAGGCCAACCTGACGCCCAACCTGCCGCGCGCCGCTGCGCCGACCACCGTGACCGCGCCGTCGTCCGCTCCCTTGCCCGGCGCGATCGCCCGCACGCCGCTGCCGCCGACCCAGGCCACCTCTACCGTGGCGGCCATGACCGCGCCGCGGCCGCAATTGCGCGGCAAGGCGATCCGCCATATCGATTTCCAGCGTGGGCCCCAGGGCGAGGGCAACGTGGTCATCGACCTGAGCGAGACCGGCATCAATCCGGACATCCAGGAGCAGGGCGGCAAGATTCGCCTGACCTTTGCCGGTACCCAGCTGCCCGAAGAGCTGCGGGTACGGCTGGACGTCAAGGACTTCGCTACCCCCGTGCAGTTCGTCAACGCCTCCGCTGACAGCGGCGGGGCGTCCATCGTCATCGAGCCGACCGGTACCTACGACTACCTGGCCTACCAGACCAACAACCGTCTGACCCTGAGCGTCAAGCCGCTCACCACCGAGGAAAAGGAAAAGCGCGCAGCCGATCGCTTCACCTATACCGGCGAGAAGCTGTCGCTGAACTTCCAGGACATCGATGTCCGCTCGGTGCTGCAGCTGATCGCCGACTTCACCAATCTCAACCTGGTGGCGAGCGACACCGTGCAGGGCAACATTACCCTGCGCCTGCAGAACGTGCCCTGGGACCAGGCGCTGGATCTGATCCTCAAGACCAAGGGGCTGGACAAGCGCCAGATCGGCAACGTGCTGCTGGTGGCCCCGGCCGACGAGATCGCCGCCCGCGAACGTCAGGAGCTGGAGTCCCAGAAGCAGATCCAGCAACTGGCCCCCTTGCGTCGCGACCTGATCCAGGTCAACTACGCCAAGGCCGCCGACATCGCCAAGCTGTTCCAGTCGGTGACCAGTGCCGACAAGACCGCCGACGAGCGCGGCTCCATCTCGGTGGACGAGCGCACCAACAGCATCATCGCCTACCAGACCCAGAATCGCCTGGACGAACTCCGCCGCATCGTCTCCCAGCTGGACATCCCGGTGCGCCAGGTGATGATCGAGGCGCGGCTGGTGGAGGCCAACGTCGACTACAGCAAGCAGCTGGGCGTGCGCTGGGGCGGTAATAGCAGCCACGGCAATTTCTCGGTCTATGGCAAGGACGGCGCGACGACCGTGGACAGCACCACCGGTCAGGTCTACCTGCCGGGGAGCAGCACGGTCGGCAACTTCACCTCCGCCAGTGGCGTGGCGCCCACGCCCTTCGTTGACATGGGCGTTTCCGGCAGCACCTCGGGTATCGGCATCGGCTTCATGGCCGGTGGCCAGATGCTCGACCTGCAGCTGTCCGCCCTGCAGTCCAGCGGCAATGGCGAGATCATCTCCCAGCCCAAGGTGGTGACCTCGGACAAGGAGACCGCCAAGATCCTGCGCGGTACCGAGATCCCCTACCAGGAGGCCAGTTCCAGCGGTGCCACCAGCACCAGCTTCAAGCAGGCCGCCCTGTCGCTGGAGGTCACGCCGCAGATCACCCCGGACAACCGCATCATCATGGAGGTCAAGGTCAACAAGGATGCCCCTGACTACCAGAACGCCCTCAACGGCGTGCCGCCGATCAGCAAGAACGAGGTCAATGCCAAGGTACTGGTGAGCGATGGCGAGACCATCGTACTGGGCGGGGTGTTCTCCAACACCCAGACCAAGTCCACCACCAAGGTGCCGATGCTGGGCGACATTCCCTATGTCGGCCGACTGTTCCGCCGGGATTCGGTCACCGACAGCAAAGTCGAGCTGCTGATCTTCCTCACGCCGCGTATCATGAACAACCAGGCGATAGCGGTTGGTCGATGACATAAGTGCGTAATCTGTTTCTCGTAGGACCGATGGGCTCGGGCAAGAGCACCATCGGCCGGCTCCTGGCGAAGGAATTGCGGCTGCCGTTCAAGGATTCCGACAAGGTAATCGAAGAACGTACCGGTGCCGACATCCCCTGGATCTTCGATGTGGAAGGCGAGCAGGGCTTTCGCGAGCGCGAACGCGCCGCGATCGCCGAGCTGTGTGCGGAAAACGGCCTGGTGATGGCCACCGGCGGTGGCGCCGTGCTGCGCGAGGACAATCGCCAGGCGCTCAAGCGCGGTGGGCGGGTCATCTATCTGCATGCCTCCATCGAGCAGCAGATCGAGCGCACCTCCCGCGATCGCAATCGCCCGCTCCTGCAGACCGCCGATCCCGCGGCGGTGCTGCGCACTCTCATGGCCATGCGCGATCCGCTGTACCGCGAAATCGCCGACATCATCATCGAGACCGACGAGCGGCCGCCACGGCTGGTCGTGCTGCAGATACTCGACCGTCTGAAAGCCCTGGCACCGCATTAAAGCCGCAGGCGTTCTGCGCTATGCTAGGCGCCCTTTGAATCAAGGTGACGGCATGCGGACTCTTCACGTCGAGCTCGGTGAGCGCAGCTACCCGATCTACATCGGCCAGGGCCTTCTGGATCAGCCGGAATGCTTCCTGCCCCATCTCGCCGGGCGCAAGGTGGCGATCGTCACCAACGAAACCATCGCGCCGCTCTATCTGGAGCGCCTGCTGCGCACCCTGGGCGATCGCCAGGTCAGCTCGATCGTGCTGCCCGATGGCGAGGCGCACAAGAACTGGGAAACCCTGCAGCTGATCTTCGACGGTCTGCTGCAGGATCGTCATGATCGCAAGACCACCCTCATCGCCCTCGGTGGCGGGGTGGTCGGCGACATGGGCGGGTTCGCCGCGGCCTGCTATCAGCGCGGGGTGGACTTCATCCAGGTGCCGACCACGCTGCTGTCCCAGGTCGATTCCTCGGTGGGCGGCAAGACCGGCATCAACCACCCGCTGGGCAAGAACATGATCGGCGCCTTCTACCAGCCCAAGGCCGTGGTCATCGACACCGCCAGCCTGGCGACCCTGCCGGCGCGCGAACTGTCGGCGGGTCTGGCCGAGGTCATCAAGTACGGCCTGATCTGCGATGAGCCCTTCCTCGGCTGGCTCGAGGAGCATGTCGAGGCGCTCTTGGCGCTGGACCAGCAGGCCCTCACCGAAGCCATCGAGCGTTCCTGCGCGGCCAAGGCCCAGGTGGTCGGCAGCGACGAGCGCGAGTCGGGCCTGCGGGCGATCCTCAACCTGGGGCATACCTTCGGCCACGCCATCGAGACCCACCAGGGCTATGGCGTCTGGCTGCACGGCGAAGCGGTTTCCGCCGGCATGGTCATGGCGCTGCAGATGTCCCTGCTGCTGGGTTGGCTCACGGCCGCCCAGCGCGACCGCGCCCTGCGCCTGCTGGTCCGGGCCGGGCTTCCCGTGGTACCGCCGGCCGACATGCAGCCGGCCGATTTCGAACGCCTCATGGCGGTGGACAAGAAGGTCCTGGATGGACAACTCCGGCTGGTACTGCTCAGTGACCTGGGCCAGGCCGTGGTGACCGCCGACTTCGCCCGCGACATTCTCGAGCAGACGCTGCGTACCGATTACCAAGCGCTGACCGCCCAGTAAGGAGAACAAGAGAGTCCCATGTCCAATCTGCACGCCGACGAAGCCTTCCTCGGTCACTATCAGTTCACTCACGACCCGTTCGCCGCCCGCGTTCCCGGTTTCAAATTCTTTCCGGCGCAGCGCAAGCCGGTGCTGGGTCAGTTGCATCACCTGGCCCGCTACAGCCAGTTGTTGCTGGTGGTCAGCGGTCCCGAGGGCAGCGGCAAGACGCTGCTGCGCCAGGCGCTGGCGGCCAGCACCAAGAAGGAAGCCGTGCACTGCGTGGTGATTTCCGCGCAGAACGGCGGCGACGCCCGTACCGTGCTGGCCCAGGTCGCCAAGGGCGTGGGCGCCGACAGCCAGACGCCGGCGGCCATTCTCGCGCAGGCGGCGGAAGTGCGCCTGGCGGGGCAGGAGGTCTACATCCTGGTGGATGACGCCGAGGCGCTGGCCACCCCCGCCCTGGAAGCCCTGCTGGAACTGGCCGGTGGCGGCGAAAAGGAGCGTCTGCACGTCTTCCTGTTCGGCGAGGCGGAAGTGGTGATGCGCCTGGAGGACATCGCCCAGGGCGAAGAGCGCTATCACGCCATCGAATTGCTGCCCTACAGCGAAAGCGAGGCCGAGGAGTATCTCGCCCAGCGCCTGGAAGGTGCCGGTCAGGGGCTGGAGATCTTTACCGACGAGCAACTCGCGACCATTCACCAGCGCTCCGGTGGCTGGCCCCGTCGGCTCAACGAAGAAGCCCGGGATGTCCTGGTGGCCGGCATGACTGCCCGGCGCAAGAAGGCCGCCGCTCCGGCGAAGGGCTCGCGCAATCTGCTGGCGGCGCTGCCGCGCAAGCATCTGGTCATTCTCGGGGTGGTGGTGCTGGCAGTCGGCGCTGCGGCGCTGTCGCTCAAGGGCGGCAAGAGCGAAACCCAGGCGACCGGCACGGCCGGGCAGGACCTGCCCATGGGCGGCCAGAACACCGCGTCCGCCGGCAAGGACGCCCAGGGGGCGCCCATCCAGTTCGATGGCTCTTCCAAGCCGCTACCCCTGCCGCTGGTGGGCGAGTCGCAGCCGGTCATCCGCGAACCCCTGGCGGAAGCGGCTGGTGGGCGTCAGGCTGGTACCGCTGCCGGCAACGACATGGGTGCGGGTGGCGTACCGCCCACCGTGACCACCGACGCCCCGCCCATCAGTGACGAGGACGAACTGCCCAGCCGGACGCCGGCACGCACGCCGGCGCCCAGCGCGCCGGCAGTGGCCGCTCCGGCGCCCCGGCATACCGCACCTGCGCCGACCCCCGCGCCGGCACCGGCCAAGCCGGCCCCGGCTGCTGCCCCTGCGCACGCCGGTGGCACTGCGGCGGGCTGGTACGGCAGTCAGGCGGGCAGCAAGTACGCCTTGCAGGTGGTGGGCACCAGCACCGAAAAGGCGGCGCAGGACTTCATCGCCGCCCAGGCCGACAGTGGCAACTTCCGCTATTTCAAGAAGAGCTACCAGGGCAAGGCGCTCTATGTGGTGACCTACGGCAACTTCGCCAATCGGGCGGCGGCCGAGGCGGCGGTCAAGCAGCTGCCGGCCAAGGTACAGGCCAGCAAGCCCTGGCCGCGGACCTTCGCCAGCATCCAGCAGGACATCGCCACCAGTCGCTGATTCTTGCCTGGCACGAAAAGAAAGCCCCGGTGCTATCACGAGAGTGACGCCGGGGCTTTCTGTTTTGCGTCATCGAATTTTCATCAGGTGTCATCAGTGTTTGTCGTAAGCGATTTTTTCGCTACACTGGTCAGCCTTTGACTGTCCGAAAAAAGTTCAAATAAGCGGACCGTTTTGTGATGCCTTCGCAATAACCTGATTGCCGGTGAGAGCGCTATGAAAGCAGGCCTGTTCAATCCCGATAGCTTCAAGGACAACTGCGGCTTCGGCCTGATCGCCCATATGCAGGGCGAGCCCAGCCACGACCTGCTGGAAACGGCCATCGAAGCCCTGACCTGCATGACCCACCGGGGCGGTATCAACGCGGACGGCAAGACCGGTGACGGTTGCGGTCTGCTCATGCAGAAGCCGGACGCCTTCCTGCGCGCCATCGCCCAGGAGCAATTCGGCGCCGAGTTGCCCGAGCAGTACGCCGCGGGCGTGGTGTTCTTCAACCAGGACGAGGCCCGCGCCGAACAGGCCCGCGCCAACATGAACCTGGAGATCGAGGCCGCCGGCCTGACCCTGGTCGGCTGGCGCAAGGTGCCCATCGACACCTCGGTGCTGGGCGAACTGGCCCTGGCCCGCCTGCCGCGCATCGAGCAGGTATTCGTCGCCGGTCCCGGTCTCGACGACCAGCAGTTCGGGGTCAAGCTGTTCTCCGCGCGCCGCCGTTCCTCGGTGCGCAATGCCGAGGACGCCGAGCACTACATCTGCAGCCTGTCGTCGCGGGTCATCGTCTACAAGGGCCTGATGATGCCGGCGGATCTCGCCGCCTTCTATCCGGACCTCGGCGATCCGCGCCTGGCGACCGCCATCTGTGTGTTCCACCAGCGCTTTTCCACCAACACCCTGCCGAAGTGGCCGCTGGCGCAGCCCTTCCGCTACCTCGCCCACAACGGCGAGATCAATACCATCACCGGCAACCGCAACTGGGCCCAGGCGCGGCGGACCAAGTTCGTCAACGAACTGATCCCCGACCTCGACCAGCTCGGTCCGCTGGTCAACCGCGTCGGCTCCGATTCCTCCAGCATGGACAACATGCTGGAGCTGCTGGTGACCGGCGGCATGGACCTGTTCCGCGCCGTGCGCATGATCATTCCGCCGGCCTGGCAGAACGTCGAGACCATGGACGCCGATCTGCGTGCATTCTATGAATTCAACTCCATGCACATGGAGCCTTGGGACGGTCCGGCCGGCGTGGTGCTGACCGAAGGCCGCTACGCGGTCTGCCTGCTCGACCGCAACGGCCTGCGCCCGGCGCGCTGGGTGACCACCAAGAACGGCTACATCACCCTGGCTTCTGAAGTCGGCGTCTGGAACTACCAGCCCGACGACGTCATCGCCAAGGGCCGGGTCGGCCCGGGCCAGATCCTTGCCGTGGACACCGAGACCGGCGAGGTGCTGCAGACCGACGACATCGACAATCGCCTCAAGGCGCGCCATCCCTACAAGCAGTGGCTGCGCAAGAACGCCATGCGTATCCAGGCGACCCTGGACGACAACGATCACGGTTCGGCCTTCTACGACCAGGATCAGCTGCGCCAGTACATGAAGATGTTCCAGGTCACCTTCGAGGAGCGTGACCAGGTCTTGCGCCCGCTGGGCGAGCAGGGCCAGGAAGCCGTGGGCTCGATGGGCGACGACACGCCCATGGCGGTGCTGTCGCGGCGCATCCGTTCGCCCTACGACTATTTCCGCCAGCAATTCGCCCAGGTCACCAACCCGCCGATCGACCCGCTGCGCGAGTCCATCGTCATGTCCCTTGAGACCTGCCTGGGCGCCGAGCGCAACGTCTTCGAGGAAACCGCCGAGCACGCCGATCGCGCCATCCTGAGCAGCCCGGTGGTCTCGCCGGCCAAGTGGCGGACCATTCTCAACATGCCCAAGCCCGGCTTCGAGCATGTCAAGATCGACCTCAACTACCCCGAGTCCATGGGCCTCGAGGCGGCGCTGCGCAACATCGTCGAGCAGGCCGAGGAGGCCGTGCGCGCCGGCAAGGTGCTGCTGGTGCTGACCGACCGCCATATCGAGCCGGGCAAGCTGCCGGTGCATGCGGTGCTGGCCACCGGCGCGGTGCACCACCACCTGGTCAACCTGGGCCTGCGCACCAGCAGCAACATCCTGGTGGAGACCGCTACCGCCCGCGATCCGCACCACTTCGCCGTGCTGCTGGGCTTTGGCGCCACCGCGGTCTATCCGTTCCTGGCCTACGAGGTGCTGGGCGACCTGATCCGCACCGGCGAGGTGCTGGGCGATCTCTACGAGGTGTTCAAGTACTACCGCAAGGGCATCACCAAGGGCCTGCTCAAGGTGATCTCCAAGATGGGCATCTCCACCGTCGCCTCCTATCGCGGCGCCCAGCTGTTCGAGGCCGTGGGGCTGGCGGACGAGGTCACCGACCTCTGCTTCCCCGGCGTCACCAGCCGCATCAAGGGTGCGCGCTTCGTCGACCTGGAAGCCGAGCAGAAGCTGCTGGCCGGCGAAGCCTGGAACAACCGCAAGCCGATCCAGCCGGGTGGCCTGCTCAAGTTCGTCTATGGCGGCGAGTACCACGCGTACAACCCGGACGTGGTCAATCTGCTGCAGGCCGCCGTGCAACAGGGCGACTACGCCAAGTTCCGCGAATACACCGCGCTGGTGGACCAGCGTCCGGTGGCCATGATCCGCGACCTGCTCAAGGTCAAGACCAGCGACCAGCCCCTGGCCCTGGAAGAGGTCGAGCCGCTGGCCAACATCTTCACTCGCTTCGACGCCGCCGGCATCTCCTTGGGCGCTCTGTCGCCGGAGGCCCACGAGGCCCTGGCCGAGGCCATGAACCGCCTGGGCGGGCGCTCCAACTCCGGCGAGGGTGGCGAGGATCCGGCGCGCTACGGCACCATCAAGAGCTCCAAGATCAAGCAGGTGGCCACCGGCCGCTTCGGCGTCACCCCCGAGTACCTGGTCAACGCCGAGGTCTTGCAGATCAAGGTGGCGCAGGGCGCCAAGCCGGGCGAGGGCGGCCAGCTGCCGGGCGGCAAGGTCAACGGCCTGATCGCCAAGCTGCGCTATGCGGTGCCCGGCGTGACCCTGATCTCGCCGCCGCCGCACCACGACATCTATTCCATCGAAGACCTGTCGCAGCTGATCTTCGACCTCAAGCAGGTCAATCCCAAGGCGCTGGTGTCGGTCAAGCTGGTCTCCGAGCCCGGGGTGGGTACGGTGGCCGCCGGTGTGGCCAAGGCCTATGCCGACCTCATCACCATCTCCGGCTACGACGGCGGTACCGGCGCTTCGCCGGTGACCTCCATCAAGTACGCCGGCTCGCCCTGGGAGCTGGGCCTGGCCGAGGCGCACCAGACGTTGCGCGGCAACGATCTGCGCGGCAAGGTGCGGGTGCAGACCGACGGCGGCCTGAAGACCGGTCTGGACGTGATCAAGGCGGCCATCCTCGGCGCCGAGAGCTTCGGCTTCGGCACCGCGCCGATGATCGCCCTGGGCTGCAAGTACCTGCGTATCTGCCACCTGAACAACTGCGCTACTGGCGTCGCCACCCAAAACGACCGGCTGCGCAAGGAACACTTCATCGGCACGGTGGAGATGGTGATGAATTTCTTCACCTTCATCGCCGAGGAAACCCGCGAGTGGCTGGCCAGGCTGGGCGTGCGCAGCCTGGGCGAGCTGATCGGCCGTACCGACCTGCTGGAAATCCTGCCGGGCGAGACCGCCAAGCAGCAGCACCTGGATCTCACCCCGCTGCTGGGGAGCGATCACATTCCGGCCGAGAAGCCGCAATACTGCCAGGTGGAAAAGAACCCGCCGTTCGACCAGGGCCTGCTGGCCGAGGAAATGGTGCGCCTGTCGCTGCCAGGGATCGAAAAGCTCGAAGGCGGTGAGTTCAGCCTGAGCATCGGCAACTGCGACCGCTCCATCGGCGCCCGGGTCTCCGGCGAGATCGCCCGACGCCACGGCAACCAGGGCATGGTCAAGGCGCCGCTGACCTTCCGCTTCAAGGGCACCGCCGGCCAGAGCTTCGGCGTCTGGAACGCCGGCGGCCTGCATCTGTATCTGGAAGGCGACGCCAACGACTACGTGGGCAAGGGCATGACCGGCGGCAAGCTGGTCATCACCCCGCCGCAGGGCGCGGGCTTCAAGAGCCAGGAATCGGCCATCATCGGCAACACCTGCCTCTATGGCGCCACCGGTGGCAAGCTGTTCGCCGCCGGCACCGCCGGTGAGCGCTTCGGGGTGCGCAACTCCGGGGCCCACACCGTGGTGGAAGGCACCGGCGACCACTGCTGCGAATACATGACCGGCGGCTTCGTCTGCGTCCTGGGCAAGACCGGCTACAACTTCGGCTCGGGCATGACCGGCGGCTTCGCCTATGTGCTGGACCTGGACAACGGCTTCTATGACCGGGTCAACCACGAGCTGGTGGAAATCCAGCGCATCAACAGCGAAGCCATGGAAGCCTATCGCAGCCACCTGGAAGGGGTGCTGGCCGAATACGTGCGCGAGACCGGCAGTGCCTGGGGCAGCCATCTCCATGAAAACCTGGACGACTACCTGCGCAAGTTCTGGCTGGTGAAGCCCAAGGCCGCAAGCCTTGCGTCGCTGCTGGTCAGCACCCGCGCCCGTCCGGAATAACGACTTCGATGCCGGCTCCCCAGGGCGCCGGTTTCACCGTGATAGCTCGTGGCGCCCGGCAGAAAAGGGCGTCGCTTCAAGAGGTTTGGAAATGGCTGAACGTCTGAACAACGACTTCCAGTTCATCGAGGTCGGTCGCAAGGATCCGAAAAAGAAGCTGCTGCGCCAGCGCAAGAAGGAATTCGTCGAGATCCACGATCCCTTCAAGCCGCAGCAGGCTGCCGAGCAGGCGCACCGCTGCCTGGGTTGCGGCAACCCCTATTGCGAATGGAAGTGCCCGGTGCACAACTTCATTCCCAACTGGCTCAAGCTGGTATCCGAAGGCAACATCCTGGCGGCGGCGGAGCTGTCGCACCAGACCAACACCCTGCCCGAGGTCTGTGGCCGGGTCTGCCCGCAGGATCGCCTCTGCGAGGGTGCCTGTACCCTCAACGACGGTTTCGGCGCGGTGACCATCGGTTCGGTGGAGAAGTACATCACCGACACCGCCTTCGCCATGGGCTGGCGCCCGGACATGTCCAAGGTCAAGCCGACCGGCAAGCGCGTCGCCGTCATCGGTGCCGGTCCGGCCGGCCTGGGTTGTGCCGACATCCTGGTGCGCAACGGCGTGACCCCGGTGGTGTTCGACAAGCACCCCGAGATCGGCGGCCTGCTGACCTTCGGCATTCCCGAGTTCAAGCTGGAAAAGACCGTGCTCAGCCGTCGTCGCGAGGTCTTCGGCGGGATGGGCGTGGAATTCCGCCTCAACACCGAGGTGGGCAAGGACGTGACCATGGACCAGCTGCTCGAGGAATTCGATGCGGTCTTCCTGGGCATGGGTACCTACACCTACATGAAGGGCGGCTTCCCCGGCGAAGACCTGCCCGGCGTGCACGATGCCCTGGATTTCCTGGTGGCCAACGTCAATCGCAACCTGGGCTTCGAAAAGGATGCGGCCGACTTCGTCGACATGAAGGGCAAGCGCGTGGTGGTCCTGGGGGGTGGTGACACCGCCATGGACTGCAACCGCACCTCCATTCGCCAGGGCGCCAAGAGCGTGACCTGCGCCTACCGCCGCGACGCCGCCAACATGCCGGGCTCGCGCAAGGAAGTGAAGAACGCCAAGGAAGAGGGCGTGAAGTTCCTCTTCAACCGCCAGCCCATCGCCATCATCGGCGAAGACCGGGTGGAAGGCGTCAAGGTGGTGGAGACCCGCCTGGGCGAGCCCGATGCCCGCGGTCGTCGCAGTCCCGAGCCGATCCCCGGTTCCGAGGAGATCCTGCCGGCCGATGCGGTGGTCATCGCCTTCGGTTTCCGGCCGAGCCCGGCGCCCTGGTTCGAGCAATTCGGCATCGACCTCGACAGCCAGGGCCGCGTGGTCGCGCCGGGGCTGCACGAGTTCAAGCACCAGACCAGCAACCCGAAGATCTTTGCTGGTGGCGACATGGTGCGCGGCTCCGACCTGGTGGTGACCGCCATCTTCGAAGGTCGCAACGCCGCCGAGGGCATCCTCGACTACCTGGGCGTCTAAGCCACTGCGGGTGGACAAGAGCCGACCGGCGCCAAGCCGGTCGGCTTTTTTCTTGGGCGCCATGCGGTGACAGGGCTGCTTTCTGGTGCAGCGGGAGGCGGGCAGGGCGCTGCGGAGACCTTGCCAGAGCGCTTTCTGCGTCTGGCACAGGGTCTGCAAAGATCCCGGTTCTCTCCTGCGAGGTACTGCCATGAACAAGCCCGAAATGACCGCCGCCATTCTCGCCGCCAAGCAGCGCCTGGGCCTGAGCTGGGCGGCGATCGCCGCCAGCCTGGAAATGTCGCCGGTCTGGACCACCTCTGCCTGCCTGGGCATGAACAGCATGGCGCCGGCGGTGGCGGAACGCCTGTGCCAGGTGCTGGAATTGCCGAGCGAGGTGTCCCTGGCGCTGCAAGCCTGTCCGCACAAGCAGTGGGACAAGGCCGTGCCCACCGATCCGCTGATCTATCGTTTCTACGAGATGATCAATGTCTACGGCGATACCATCAAAACCCTGATCCATGAAGAGTTCGGCGACGGCATCATGAGTGCCATCGACTTCAGCATGGACATCTCGCGGGTGGCCGATCCCAAGGGCGACCGGGTGCAGATCGTGCTCAACGGCAAGTTCCTGCCCTACAAGAGCTGGTAAGCCGATCGGTGCGATAGACAAAAGGCACGCCCCGGTGCCGTGCCTTTTGCCAGCCGCTTTGCGACAATGCCGGCACTTTTGCTGCCGGATGTCGCCATGACTGCCCTGAAGAACGACCGTTTCCTGCGTGCCCTGCTCAAGCAGCCGGTGGATGTCACCCCGGTGTGGATGATGCGCCAGGCCGGACGCTATCTGCCCGAGTACCGCGCCAGCCGGGCGCGTGCCGGGGACTTCATGAGTCTGTGCAAGAACCCGCAATTCGCCTGCGAGGTGACCCTGCAGCCGCTGGAGCGCTATCCGCTGGATGCCGCCATCCTCTTTTCCGACATCCTCACCATCCCCGACGCCATGGGGCAGGGCCTCTACTTCGAGACCGGCGAGGGTCCGCGCTTTCGCAAGGTGATCGACACCCCGGCCGACATCGAGGCGCTGCCGATACCCGATGCCGAATCCGACCTGGGCTACGTCATGGACGCCGTGCGCACCATCCGCACGGCGCTGGACGGGCGGGTACCCCTGATCGGCTTTTCCGGCAGCCCCTGGACCCTGGCCACCTACATGATCGAAGGCGGCTCCAGCAAGGATTTCCGCAAGGCCAAGGCCATGCTCTACGACACCCCCGAGGCCCTGCACCTGCTGCTGGACAAGCTGGCCCAGGCGGTCACCGCCTACCTCAACGGCCAGATCCGCGCCGGTGCCCAGGCGGTGCAGATCTTCGATACCTGGGGAGGCAACCTGTCCGCCGCGGCCTACCAGGAATTTTCCCTGGCCTACATGCGCAAGATCGTCGCCGGGCTGATCCGCGAGCATGAAGGACGCCGGGTGCCGGTGATCCTCTTCACCAAGAATGGCGGTCTCTGGCTGGAAAGCCTGGCCGACAGCGGCGCCGAGGCCCTGGGTCTGGACTGGACCTGCGACATGGGTGAAGCCCGTCGGCGGGTCGGCAGCAAGGTCGCCCTGCAGGGCAACATGGACCCCAGCGTGCTCTACGCCAAGCCGGCGGCCATCCGCGCCGAGGTGGGGCGCATCCTGGAAAGCTATGGCCAGGGCAGCGGCCACGTCTTCAACCTCGGCCACGGCATCACCCCCGAGGTGGATCCGGCCCATGCCGGTGCCTTCATCGAAGCCGTGCACGAGTTGTCGGGGCGCTATCACCAGGGCTGACTGTGCCGGGATCGGCACGACCGATCCCAAGTCGAGCGAGCGGGTCGTGGCCGGTTGCGGCATAGTCGGGGTTTTCCCAACGGAGCGCCGCCATGGCCCAGATGACCCCGGAAGACCTGCAGCACCTGGCCGAAGAGGTGCTCGCGGCCCAAGGTTTCAGTCAGCCGCAGGGCGCGGCCATCGCCGCCATGATGGTCGCCGGCCAGCGTGACGACTGCGCCTCCCACGGCATCTATCGGCTGCTGGGTATCGTCAAGACGCTCAAGGCCGGCAAGGTGGTGCCCGATGCCGAGCCGACGGTAGAGGACGTGGCTCCGGCCATCGTCCGGGTCGATGCGGGTGGCGGCTTCTCCCCGCTGGCCTTCGAGACGGGGCTGCCCCTGCTCGACGCCAAGGCGCGCAACTGTGGCCTGGCAGCCCTGGCCATCAACAACTGCGTGCACTTCTCGGCGCTCTGGGTGGAGATGGAAGCCCTTACCGCCAGGGGCCTGGTGGCCCTGGCCTGCAATCCGACCCAGGCCTATGTCGCCCCGGCCGGTGGTCGTCGCCCGCTGTTCGGTACCAATCCCCTGGCCTTCGGCTGGCCGCGGCCCGAGGGTCCGCCCTTCGTCTTCGATTTCGCCACCAGCGCCGTGGCCCGCGGCGAAATCGAATTGCATCGTCGCGCAGGCAAGGCCCTGCCCGAGGGCTGGGGAGTGGATGCCGAGGGCGCGCCCAGCAACGATGCCCGCACCGTGCTGGAAGAGGGCGCCATGCTCACCTTTGGCGGTCACAAGGGCTCGGCGCTGTCGGCCATGATCGAATTGCTCGCCGGTCCGCTGATCGGCGATCTCACCAGTCCGGAGTCTTCCGCGGTCGACGCTGGTGCCGGCGGGCTGCCCTATCACGGCGAACTCATCCTGGCCTTCGATCCCCAGCGCTTTCTCGGCGCCGCGGTAGCCGACTACCAGCAGCGCGCCGAGCAGCTGTTCGCCGGCATCGAAGCCCAGGGCGCCCGCCTGCCGTCGCAGCGTCGTTACCAGGCACGAGAACGCAATACCACCCGTGGCTGGTTGGAGGTGCCCGACGAACTCCTGGCCGACGTCCGGGCGCTGCTGCCCGGCTGAGCCAGGACGCGATCCGCATCCCTTCGAAGAGGCTGCGCTAACGCAGTCTCTGAACCCCGCCCCGGACGCAGGGTCCACGACTGGCCCCCTTAGTGCCAGCCTTGGGTCTTCATGTACGCCGACGACACCGATCGCCCCCATCATCGCGGCCTGTTGCTGCTGAGCATCACCCTGATGGTGCTGGTGTACTTTCTCGACAATTTGTCGATCGCCCTGGCCAACCGCTATGTCTATGGCGGCCTGGGTATCGACCAGCGCAGCTACACCCTGGCCACCGCCTGCTACAGCGCCGCGGTCATCGTCACCAGCGCCCCGCACCAGTGGTTCGCCCAGCGCCTGGGCTATCGCAACCTGATCTTCGCCGCCGTCGGCATCCACCTGGTCGGCCAGGTGTGCTGCCTGGTGGCTACCGATCTGCCGACCTTCATCGTCGGGCGGGCGCTGATGGGGGCCGGTGCCGCCACCTTCTTTGCCGGGGCGCGGGTACTGGTGCAGATGTATTTTTCCGGCCCCCAGCTGCCGACCGGGATTCGCGCCTTCGCCTCGGGCGTGCCCCTGGGTGGTGCGCTGGCCTCCTTCACCACCGCGGAGCTGCTGGAAGGTCACCAGTGGCGCGCCATCTTCATGGTGCCGGCGCTGGCCTGCGCGCTGGTGGCCGTCTGCGTCTGGCTGTCGCTGCCGCGGCGCTCCCATCCGCTGCAGAATTCCGGGGCGCCGTCGCTGCTGTCCATGGTGCTGCTGACGGTGGGCAGTCTGCTGCTGACCACCACCACCCAGCGCCTGGCCTTCGACTTCTTCAGCGATGGCCTGTGGCTGGCCGTGGAGCTGCTGGTGGGAGCGGCCATCCTCGGACTCTATGTCTACTACGAGCGCGGCCTGGCGCGACCGACCCTGGACTTCAAGCACGCCATCACCCCGGGCTTTCTCGCCGGCATGTTGTTCATGATGCTCAACTACTTCCTGCTCGGCGCCTACAACTTCATCATCCCCCAGTACGTGGTCAACGGCCTGCAACTGCCGGTCTATACCGCCGGGGGCGTCATGGCGCTGGGCTGGCTGTGCGGCCTGGCGCCGCTGCTGATGATCACCTCGGTGCGGCTGCGCGAGCGCTTTCCCTGGGGCGGCTTTCGCAAGTACCTGGTGGCGGGTTACCTGCTGCTGGCCGGCTACGGCTTCTGGATGGTGCGCCAGCATGCCGACGTGCCCCTCTACCAGCAGCTGGTGCCTGGGCTGATGATGCATGGCACCTACCTGATCGGCACCTTCGCGGTGATCATCATGTACACCTTCATGCGCGTCGAGCCGGCCTATTTCAGCCAGGCCTACCAGATCAAGAACATGACCCAGCAACTGGTCATGCCCATGGGCATCGTGCTGTCCAACGTCTTCCTGCAGTGGCGCGACGCCTTCCATGCCTCGGTGCTCAGCGCCGCGGTCAATCCCTATGCCCAGACCTACCAGGCCTATGGCGAGCGTTATCGGCAGGCCACCGGTGCCGACAGCGCCCTGGCGCAGATCTCCAGTCTGGTCACCCGCCAGAGCCAGGTGCTGGGCTATCTCGACTATTTCTGGCTGGTCGGCTGGATCGGTCTGGCACTGGCCCTCTACATGGCCGTGCAACGGCATTTTCGCTAGGGCGCGACGTTTGCCGGCCCTTAAGCCGACGTTCAGCTAGCGACCACCATAATGCGGGCTTTTGCAGGCGGCGGCAGGTGCCGGACGCCTGCGCCGGTCGGCCGCGCCCCAGTCGGTCCGGAGCTTGCATTGCTGGGCTGTCGGGCTTTGTGGAACAATGCGGGCAACGACATTTTTCAAGGGTGGCAGCCGTGATCGACGCTGATGGTTTTCGCCCCAACGTCGGCATCATTCTCGCCAACGATGCCGGCCAGGTACTGTGGGCCCGCCGCATCAATCAGGATGCCTGGCAATTCCCCCAGGGTGGGATAGACGACCGGGAAACGCCCGAAGAGGCGCTGTACCGGGAGCTGAACGAAGAAGTGGGGCTGAGCCCCGATGACGTCCGTATCCTGGCCTGTACCCGGGGCTGGTTGCGCTACCGTCTGCCGCAGCGCATGGTGCGCACCCACAGCCGTCCGCTGTGCATCGGCCAGAAGCAGAAGTGGTTTCTGCTGCGGCTGACCGCGGAAGAGCAGCGGGTGCGGATGGATGTGACCGGCAAGCCGGAATTCGATGGCTGGCGCTGGGTAAGCTACTGGTATCCGCTGGGCCAGGTGGTGACCTTCAAGCGAGAGGTCTATCGGCGGGCGCTCAAGGAGTTGGCACCCCGCTTGCTGGCCTGATTACCGGTTCGGCCGGTGCGAAAGAGGTGAGGAGAAGCTGTGGTCATGCAGGATGAACGACACGTGATGCACGCCGGCGGCTCCGCCGGGCGTCGGCTGCGGAGGCGCTAGATGCTTGCAGTTCTGCGCAAGATCGTCCAGGAGGTCAATGCCGCCAAGGATCTGGGGTCGGCACTGTCCATCATCGTGCAGCGTGTCCGCGCGGCCATGCAGTCGCAGGTCTGCTCCGTCTATCTGCTGGATCCCGACACCAACCGTTTCGTGCTCATGGCCACCGAAGGCCTCAACAAGAGGTCCATCGGCCGGGTCAGCATGGCCCCCAACGAGGGCCTGGTCGGCCTGGTCGGCACCCGCGAAGAGCCGCTCAATCTCGAAGACGCCGCCAGCCACCCGCGCTTTCGCTATTTTGCCGAGACCGGTGAGGAGCGCTATGCGTCTTTCCTCGGTGCACCCATCATCCACCACCGCCGGGTCATGGGCGTGCTGGTGGTGCAGCAGAAGGAACGCCGTCAGTTCGACGAAGGCGAGGAAGCCTTCCTGGTCACCATGAGCGCCCAGCTCGCCGGGGTGATCGCCCATGCCGAGGCCACCGGGACCATCCGTGGTCTGGACCGGCAGGGCCGCGGCATCCAGGAGGCCCGTTTCGTCGGCATCCCCGGTTCGCCCGGGGTCGGCGTCGGCAAGGCGGTGGTGGTCCTGCCGCCCGCCGATCTGGAAGTGGTCCCGGACAAGACCGTGACCGACATCGACGCCGAGCTGCAACTGTTCCGCTCGGCGCTCGAAGGCGTACGGGCGGACATGAAGGCGCTGTCCAAGCGGCTGTCCACCCAGTTGCGCAAGGAAGAGCAGGCGCTGTTCGACGTCTACCTGATGATGCTCGACGACGCCGCCCTGGGCAACGAGGTGACCACCATCATCAAGAGCGGCCAGTGGGCCCAGGGCGCCCTGCGCCAGGTGGTGATGGAGCACGTCCAGCGCTTCGAACTCATGGACGACGCCTATCTGCGCGAGCGCGCCGCCGACGTGCGTGACCTCGGGCGCCGCTTGCTGGCCTATCTGCAGCAGGCCCACCAGGCCTGCCTGATCTACCCGGAAAACACGATTCTGGTCAGCGAGGAGCTCTCGCCGGCCATGCTCGGCGAGGTGCCCGAAGGGCGCCTGGTCGGCCTGATCTCGGTACTCGGCTCGGGCAACTCCCACGTCGCCATCCTGGCCCGCGCCATGGGCGTGCCGACCGTGATGGGCGCGGTGGACCTGCCGTATTCCAAGGTGGACGGCATCGACCTCATCGTCGACGGCTACCACGGCGAGATCTTCACCAATCCGTCGCCGACGCTGATCAAGCAGTATGGCGACGTGGTGGAAGAGGAGCGCCAGCTGACCCAGGGCCTAGACGCCCTGCGCAGCCTGCCCTGCGAGACCCTCGACGGTCACCGCATGCCGCTGTGGGTCAACACCGGCCTGATGGCCGATGTGGCCCGCGCCCAGCAGCGCGGCGCCGAAGGGGTCGGGCTGTATCGCACCGAAGTGCCCTTCATGGTCAATGAGCGCTTTCCCAGCGAGAAGGAACAGCTCTCCATCTATCGCGAGCAGCTGGCCGCCTTCCATCCGGCACCGGTGACCATGCGCACCCTGGACGTCGGTGGCGACAAGGCGCTGTCCTATTTCCCGATCAAGGAAGACAACCCCTTCCTGGGCTGGCGCGGCATCCGCGTCACCCTGGATCATCCGGAAATCTTCCTGGTGCAGACCCGCGCCATGCTCAAGGCCAGCGAAGGCCTGAACAACCTGCGCATCATGCTGCCGATGATTTCCGGCGTGCACGAGGTGGAGGAGTCCCAGCATCTCCTGCACCGCGCCTGGTGCGAGGTGCGGGACGAAGGCGTCGACATTCCCATGCCGCCGGTGGGTGTCATGGTCGAGGTACCCTCGGCGGTCTACCAAGCCCGCGACCTGGCGCGCCAGGTGGACTTCATCTCGGTGGGCTCCAACGACCTGACCCAGTACCTGCTGGCGGTGGATCGCAACAACCCGCGGGTGGCCGATCTCTACGACTACTTCCACCCGGCGGTGCTGCAGGCGCTGCAACAGGTGGTCGATGGCGCCCACGCCGAAGGGGTGCCGGTGAGCATCTGCGGCGAGATGGCCGGGGATCCGGCGGCGGCGGTACTGCTCATGGGCATGGGCTTCGACACCCTGTCGATGAACGCCACCAACCTGCCCAAGGTGAAGTGGCTGCTGCGCCAGGTCACCCTGGAAAAGGCCCGCGAGCTGGTGCAGCAGATGCGCCAGATCGACAACCCCCAGGTCATCCACAGCGCCCTGCATCTGGCCTTGCGCAATCTCGGACTGGGTCGGGTGATCAACCCGGCGGCCAGCGTCCAGAGCTGAGCGTGCCCGGCGGGAAGGCCGCTTCCCGCCGGGCAGGCAGCGGCGTACCATGCCGCCTCCTGCGCCCGAGGTGATGATGGATCTCTTGCTCTTCCTGGTGCTCGGCGTCTGCGCCGGGCTGCTGGCCGGTCTGTTCGGGGTCGGCGGCGGCCTGATCATCGTGCCGGTGCTGGTCTACAGCTTTACCGCCCAGGGCCTCGATCCGGACATCCTCACCCACCTGGCGGTGGGTACCTCGCTGGCCACCATCGTCTTCACTTCGCTCAACTCCGTCTGGGCCCACCACCGACTCGGCGCCGTGCGCTGGCGGCTGTTCGCCTGGATGGCCCTGGGCATCGTTTTCGGCAGCGCCCTGGGCGCCCTGACCGCCGCCGCCATCCACGGCCCGCTGCTGCAGAAGATCATCGGCACCTTCGCCATCCTCATCGCCATCCAGCTGGCGCTGGACCTGCGCCCCAAGGCCCAGGCCAGCGAACCCGGCAAACCGGCGCTGACGGTGGCCGGGGTGGTGATCGGCTGGGCCTCGGCCATCTTCGGCATCGGCGGCGGCTCGCTCACCGTACCCTTCCTGATCTGGCGCAGCCTGAGCATGCAGCAGGCGGTGGCCACCTCGGCGGCCTGCGGCCTGCCCATCGCCCTGTCCGGGGCGCTGTCCTTCATCCTGGTCGGCTGGCAGGAGCCGGGCCTGCCCGCCTGGAGTCTGGGCTATGTCTATCTGCCGGCCTTGCTGGGTATCGCCCTGACCAGCATGTTCTCGGCCCGTTTCGGTGCGCGGCTGGCCCATCGCCTGTCGCCCCGGCTGCTCAAGCGCCTGTTTGCCCTGTTGCTGTTTGGCGTCGGTCTCAACTTCTTACTCTGATCCCTTTCAAGGAGGCACCATGCTGCCGTATCCGCAAATAGACCCGGTGGCCCTGTCGCTGGGGCCGCTGAAGATCCACTGGTACGGCCTCATGTACCTGGTGGGGATCGGTGGCGCCTGGTGGCTGGCCAAGCGGCGACTCAATCGCTTCGATCCGCGCTGGACCAGCGAGACCCTGTCCGATCTGGTGTTCTGGGTGGCGCTGGGGGTCATTGCCGGCGGGCGACTCGGCTACGTGCTGTTCTACAACCTGGCGGAATACATCGCCAATCCAACGCTGATCTTCGAGGTCTGGAAGGGCGGCATGTCCTTCCACGGCGGCCTGCTCGGGGTGATCCTGGCGGTCTGGTGGTTCGGCAAGCGCCACAACAAGGGCTTCTTCGAACTGATGGACTTCATTGCGCCGCTGGTCCCCATCGGTCTCGGTGCCGGCCGCATCGGCAACTTCATCAACGCCGAACTCTGGGGCAAGCCCACCGACGTGCCCTGGGCGATGATCTTTCCGCCCTACAGCGATCCGGCCCAGCTGCCGCGCCATCCCTCGCAGCTCTATCAGTTCGCCCTGGAAGGGGTGGCGCTGTTCGTGATCCTCTGGCTCTACTCGCGCAAGCCGCGGCCGACCATGGCCGTGTCCGGCCTGTTCGTGCTCTGCTACGGCATCTTCCGCTTCATCGTCGAATTCGTGCGGGTGCCCGACGCCCAGCTCGGCTATCTGGCCTGGGGCTGGCTGACCATGGGGCAGGTGCTCTGCGTGCCCATGGTGCTCGGCGGCATCGCGCTGATGGTCTATGCCCATCGCCGCGCGCCGCAGCCGGTCGTCCGAGCCGAATGACGTCTGAGGCCCGCCCGCATGACAAGTGCGGGCGGGCTGTTATAGTTCAGGGACCACCATCACAACCGCGCAAGGGATCAGCCGTATGAATCCGTTCCGTAGCCTGGCTGCCGTGCTGGCGCTGGCCCTGACGATGCAGGTCTTGCCGGCGCAGGCGCAGCAGGCTCAGGGTGAAGTCACCGAATATCAGACCGCCGACCAGGCGTTCGGTGAAGCCCAGGCACCCGCTGCCTTTTCCATGATCGGCGACCTGCTGATCGCGCGGCCGCTGCTGATCGCCGCGACCGTGATCGGTGCGGGGGCTTTCGTGGTCAGTCTGCCGTTCACCGCCGCCGGCGGTAACATCGGCAAGGCCGGCAAGGCGCTGGTGGTCGAGCCGGGCAAGGCGGCCTTCGTGCGCTGCCTGGGCTGTACCCAGAGCGGGTACGGGCGTACCGAATAGGCCCTGGCGCCGGGCCTAGCCGCTCAGGCCTGGCCGCTGATCTTCAGATACTTGTCGTGCAGCTGCTCCTTGGTCTCGACATGGTTCTCGTCGAGGGGGATGCAGTCCACCGGGCAGACCTGCTGGCACTGGGGTTCGTCGTAGTGGCCCACGCACTCGGTGCACAGGTTCGGATCGATCACGTAGATCTCCGCACCCTGGGAGATGGCGCCGTTCGGGCACTCGGGCTCGCACACGTCGCAGTTGATGCAATCGTCGGTAATGATGAGGGACATCGTCGGCTCCACGCTGCGCGAACGCGCAGCGATCCAAAAGTCAGGCGCGCATTTTGCCC
This sequence comes from Pseudomonas sp. MOIL14HWK12:I1, assembly GCF_000510705.1. Lineage (NCBI taxonomy): Bacteria > Pseudomonadati > Pseudomonadota > Gammaproteobacteria > Pseudomonadales > Pseudomonadaceae > Pseudomonas > Pseudomonas sp. MOIL14HWK12:I1. The sequence goes on from NZ_KI783309.1 coordinate 152,619, forward strand.
CATCCGCGCGCCGGCTGCACCCGACAGTCCTTGGGGTTAATCAGCTGGCCGGGGCAAAACGCTCCAGCAGCGCCTGATGCACGGTGGGATGGACGAACTTGGTCACGTCGCCGCCGAGCGCCGCGATCTCCCGCACCAGGGTGGAAGACAGGTAGGAGTAGTGTTCCGACGGGGTCAGGAACATGCTTTCCGCCTGGGGCGCCAGCACCCGGTTCATGTTGGCCAGCTGGAATTCGAATTCGAAATCCGACACCGCGCGCAGGCCGCGCAGGATGATGGTCGCCTTCTGCTGCTCCACCAGGGTGGCCAGCAGGCAGCTGAAGCCGATCACCTCGACATTGGGCAGGTGCGCGGTCACCGCCTTGGCCAGCTCGACCCGGCGCTCCAGTGGAAACAGCGGATTCTTCTTGGGGCTGGCCGCCACCGCCACCACGACTTCGTCGAACAGCCGCGAGGCGCGCTCCACCAGGTCGCCATGGCCCTTGGTGATGGGGTCGAAGGTGCCGGGGTATAGCACTCGGTTCATGACGCTGTCCTGGGGGCGAAGCTGTTGGGGCTTGGATGGTAGCTCAGGGGCGGAGTGAGGCCAAGGCGACAGCCGCCGGGATCGCCGACCCGTGGGCGTTTATCGGCCGGATGGCGCTGCCCGCTGGCTGACCAGCCAGTCGGGGATGCGTCTTTCCAGGTAGTAGTCCGGATCGTGGAAGGGGCCGCCGACGAAGCCGACATGGCCGCCATGGGGCAGGCGCTCGAACAGGGTGTCGGGCGCCAGTTCGGCGCGGGCGGGCAGGGCGTCGGTGCCGATGAAGGGGTCGTCCTCGGCCTGGATCAGCAGCGTGGGGATGCGGATACCCCCCAGGTAGTAGCGGCTGGAGGCCTGGCGGTAGTAGTCCCGGGCATCGCGAAAGCCGTGCAGGGGCGCGGTGTAGCGATCGTCGAAGTCCCAGAAGGTCTTGAGTCCCTCGGGCGGCCCCAGGCGCGCGAGGATCTCGTGCTGTTCGGGGTGAAGGTCGCGGTCGAACAGCGCCTGCTTGTCGCGCACATAGCGCGCCAGTTCGCGGATGAAGTGCCGCTGATAGATGCGCGAGAAGCCGATGCCGATGCGATCGGCGCAGAGGTCCAGGCGAAAGGGTACCGAGACCGCAGCGGCCGCCTGCAGGCCGCTGTGCTCGCCCCGCTCGCCCAGGTACTTGAGCAGCACGTTACCGCCCAAGGAAAAGCCCACGCCATACAGTGGCGCGTCCGGACGACTGGTTTGCAGGTGGCGCACCACCGCGGCCAGGTCTTCGCTGACGCCGGAGTGATAGCCACGTGGCAGGCGGTTGGGTTCGCCGGAGCAGCCGCGCCAGTTGAGGCCGACGCTGGCCCAGCCGCGGGCGGCCAGGGCGAATTGCAGGCCGAGCACATAGTGGGAGCCGGAGCTGCCGGTCAGGCCGTGGGCGATCAGCACCAGTGGTGCCCGCGGATCCTCGGCGTTGTACCAGTCCAGATCGAGGAAGTCGCCGTCCTCCAGCCACAGTCGTTCCCGCGGCCGGGTGATGGGCGGCAGGCGGCGCCACAGTGAGCCCCAGAGGGTCTGCAGGTGCGGGCCGGGCAGCCAGCGCGCCGGCTTGAAGGGCGTGCTGGTCACGCCTGGCGGTGCCAGAGGGCGTAGTGGACGTTGCCGGTCTTCTTCTCGCGGTGCAGCTGCCAGGTCGCAGGCAGCGTCAGGCGCGAGGGCTGGGTCTCGCTCTCGGTGTAGATCCAGGCGTCCGCAGCCAGCCAGCCCTGGGCTTCCAGGGCCGCGCAGGCCGGTTCCAGCAGGTTTTTGCCAAAGGGCGGATCGAGAAACACCAGGTCGAAGGGCGCTTCCGCCGGCTTAACCAGGGCCTGCAGGGCGTCGGTCTGGCGCACCTCGGCCTGGGCACAGCCCAGGGTCTGCAGATGGCCGCGCAGGGCAGTGGCGGCCTGGGCATTGAGGTCGAAGGCCAGCGCCTGGCCGGCGCCGCGGGAGAGGGCTTCCAGCAGCAGCGCGCCGCTGCCGGCGAAGGGGTCCAGCACCCGCGCGCCTGGGGTGACGGCGGCCAGCCAGTTGAATAGGGTCTCGCGGACCCGGTCCGGGGTGGGCCTCAGGCCCAGGGCATCGGGAAAGACGAAGCGCCGGCTGCGCCAGTCGCCACCGATGATGCGCAGTTGGTTGGCGGTCTTCTGGGCCATGCTAGTGCTCCGGAACGCCGCTGGGCGGCAAGTTGGGAAGAGGGCGGGGGGGCGGCAGCGGCTGCTGGGCGACCCGCGGGCCGGCGCTGACCACGACGAAGCGCTCGGGATCGAGGTGGCGCTGCAGGGCCGCATGCACCTGTTCCACCGTCAGGCGGCGGACCTGCTGGAGGAAGTCGTCCAGGTAGCTGCTGGGCAGGTCGTAGAAACCGATGTTGCCCAGCTGGGCGACGATGGCGCCGTTGCTGGCGTTGGCCAGCGGGAAGCTGCCTTCGATCTGTCGCTTGGCGCGGTCCAGTTCGGCCTGGGTGGGACCCTGGGCCAGGTAGTCGCGCAGCAGGTCGCGGACCAGCGCCAGGGTGGCATCGCCCAGTTCGGCGCGGGTCTGCAGGCCGATGGTGAAGGGACCCGGCTGACGCATGGGGGTGAAGCCCGAGCTGACGCCGTAGGTGAGACCGCGGCGTTCGCGCAATTCGGTCATCAGTCGACTGCCGAAACCGCCACCGCCGAGGATCTGGTTGCCGACGAAGAGGGCGGCATAGTCGGGATCGCGGCGGGTGATGCCGAGCTGACCGAGTAGCAGGCGGGTCTGCTGGGCCGGGACCTCCAGTTGCACCCGCGCCGGCGCGGCGGGAGCCGGCACGGGCAGCGGCGGCAGGGCCGGACCGCGGGGCAGGGCGCGCGACAGCTGGGCGGCGATCTGCTCGGCGCGGGTCCGATCCAGATCGCCGGTAAGGGCGATCACGGCATTGCCGGCGGCATAGGCGCGGGCATGGAAGGCCCGGAGGCTGGCCGCGTCCAGGCGGGCCAGGCCAGCGGCCGTGCCCCGTGGCGAATGGGCATAGGGATGGTCGCCGTAGAGGCGTTCCTGCAGCGCCTCACCCGCCAGGTTCGCCGGTTCGCGACGGCTGGCGGCGATCAGCGTCAGCAGCTGGTCGCGGATGCGCTGGATGGCCTCGGCGGGAAAGGTCGGGCGACCTACCACGTCGGCCAGCAGCGCCAGGGCCGGTTCGCTGTGGGCCGGATCGGCGAGGGTGCGCAGGCCGGCCACCGCCTGGTCACGATAGGCGCCGTTGCTGAAGTCGGCGCCCAGGCGCTCGAAGCCATCGGCGATGGCGCCGGCATCGCGTCCCGGGGTGCCTTCGTTGAGCAGGCCGTTGGTCAGCATGGCCAGGCCCGGGGTGGCGCCATCCTGGCTGCTGCCGGCGGCAAAGATCAGGCGCACGTCGAACATCGGCAATTCCGGCGCCGGCACGAACAGCACCTGGGCGCCCTCGGCGGTGCGCCAGCGCTGGATGTCCAACTGGCGCCCCAGGGGCGGCGCGTCCTTGAGCGTCTTGAGACTGTCTACGGCCGGATAGGCGCGCGCCAGATCGCCGACCGGGGTAGGGGACTGGCAGCCCGCGAGCAGGCACAGCGACAGCCAGAGCAGCGGCTTCATGGACGATTCTCCGCGGTGGCTGCGGGCTCGAGCTGGGCCAGGGTCAGGCGCTCGCGGGTGAAGTAGGTGCGGGCCACCCGGCGCAGGTCGTCGGGGGTGACCCGGCCCAGTTCGTCGAGCAGCCGATCCCCCTGGCGCCAGCCGAGGCCGACGCTTTCCAGCTGGCCGATGCTGCTGGCCTGGGCGGTGATGGAGTCGCGGCCATAGACCAGCCCGGCCACCAGCAGGGCGCGGACCCGGGCCAGCTCCTCGGTGCTGGGCGGCTCGCGCTTGAGCAGCTCCAGTTGCGCCCAGAAGGCCGCTTCCAGCTGATCGAGGGTCTTGCCGCGCGGGGTGTTGGGGGTGCCGCTGAGCAGGAAGAGGCTGTCACCACGGGTGTAGGCGCCATAGGCGGCGCGCACGCTGCTGGCCACTTCCGCGCCGCGTTCGAGACGGCTGGGCAGGCGCGCCCCCGAACCGCCGCTGAGCAGGGCGGCCAGCAATTGCAGCGCATAGGCATCGCGCGGCTGGGCAGCGGTGGCCAGGCTGGGCACGTTGAAGCCCATCAGCAGGCTGGGCAGTTCGCGGGCCTGCAGGGCCAGGCGCCGCTCGCCCGGCGCCGGCAGTTCCAGCGGCCGCCGCGGCGCGGGCAGGTCGCTGCGGGGAATGCCGCCGAACCAGCGCTGCACCTCGGCGCGGATTGCCTGGGGTTCGACATCGCCGACCACCACCAGGGTGGCGTTGTTGGGCGCATACCAGGTCTGGTACCAGCGACGCAGGTCGTCCACGCCGAGGCGCTGCAGGTCCTGGGGCCAGCCGATAGTGGGGTTGCGGTAGCCGCTGGCCGGGTAGGCGGCGGCCTTGAAGCGCTCGAAGGACAGCGCCTCGGGCCGGTCATCGGTGCGCAGCCGGCGTTCTTCCTTGATGACTTCCAGCTCGCGGCTGACTTCGTCCGGTTCCAGGCGCAGGTGCTGCATGCGATCGGCTTCCAGCTCCAGGGCCACGGGCAGGCGATCGCGGGCGAGCAGCTGGTAATAGACGGTGTAGTCGTCGGTGGTGAAGGCGTTTTCCTCGGCGCCCAGGTCGCGCAGCAGGTGCGAGGCCTCGCCGGCACCGAGCTTGCGGCTGCCCTTGAACATCAGGTGTTCCAGGGCATGGGACAGGCCGGTCGCCCCGGGCGCCTCAAGGCTCGAACCCACGCGGTACCAGAGTTGCACCACGGCGACCGGCGCCCGGTGATCTTCGCGGACCACCAGCTTGAGGCCGTTGTCGAGGGTGAATTCCTCGGTGTTCTGCCGGCTGGCCGTGGCCGTGGCCAGGGCGAAGGCGGGAAGCAGGCTGAGCAGGACGACCAGGGCGGTCCGACGGGAGCGGGAGGCGGGCATCGCGAGAGCAGGCCTTGTAGCGCGGTAGGGGACGAAGCGGCTGCGTCCTGGGGACGGTCGCGCGTTTTTCGCCGACGGGGAGGTCTTCCGCCCGGCAGGCTGCTAGGATACGCATCCCTTTTCCCGACGGCCATGCCTGACGGTCGAGCCCCGCCTGGCGGAGCTCCCGCAGCCGGTTCGTCCGTTCGATACAGAGCCCCGCATGTTTGGATCCGACGACAAGAAGTCTCCCGCCACGGAGAAGAAAGGCCTGTTCGGCTGGTTCCGCAAGAAGACTGCCGAACCCGTAGAGACGCCTGCCGAAGCCCCCGCGCCTGAAGCCGAGGAGCGCCTGCCCGAGCCGCTGGCCAGCGAGCCGGTGCAGCACCCGGAGCCGGTGCCCGAACCGCCGGAGGCGATTCCCTCGCTGACCCCGGTGCCGGTCGCCGAAGAGGAGGCGCCGTCGCCGGTGGCGCTCACGGCGCTGGTCGAGCCGCTGGTGGCCGATCCCATCGTGCCTCCGGTCGAGGTCGAGCCGGCTAGGGCGCCCGAGCCGGAGCCCGAGCCCGAACCAGTGGCTGTGCCGGTCGCGCCGCTGCCTCCGGTTATGCCGGTGCCTGAGCCTGCTCCCGCCCCGGTCGTACCCGTTGCGCCCGTCGCCCCGGTCCGTCCTGAGCCCGAGGTGGTTGCGCCCGAACCCGAACCCGCTCCACCCGCTGTCGCCGCCACCCCGGCCGAACCGGCCAAGCTGGGCTTCTTCGCCCGCCTGCGCCAGGGCCTGTCCAAGACCAGCGCCAGTCTCGGCGAAGGTATGGCCAGTCTGTTCCTCGGCAAGAAGGCCATCGACGACGACCTGCTCGAAGAGCTGGAGACCCGCCTGCTGACCGCCGACGTCGGCGTCGAGGCCACCGGCGTCATCATGCGCAACCTGACCCAGAAGGTGGCGCGCAAGCAGCTGGCCGACAGCGAGGCGCTCTATCAGGCGCTGCAGCAGGAGCTCACCGAGATGCTGCTGCCGGTGGAACAGCCCCTGGTGATCGATACCTCGCACAAGCCCTATGTCATCCTGGTTGTCGGCGTTAACGGCGCCGGCAAGACCACCACCATCGGCAAGCTGGCCAAGCGGCTGCAGAACGAAGGCAAGAAGGTCATGCTGGCGGCCGGCGACACCTTCCGTGCCGCAGCGGTCGAGCAGCTGCAGGTCTGGGGCGAGCGCAACCGCATCCCGGTGATCGCCCAGCACACCGGCGCCGATTCCGCCTCGGTGATCTTCGACGCCGTCCAGGCGGCCAAGGCCCGCGGCATCGATGTGCTGATCGCTGACACTGCCGGCCGGCTGCACACCAAGGACAACCTCATGGAAGAGCTGCGTAAGGTGCGCCGGGTGATCGGCAAGCTGGACGAGGCGGCGCCCCACGAGACCCTGCTGGTGCTGGACGCCGGTACCGGCCAGAACGCCCTCAACCAGGCCAAGCAATTCCACAACGCCGTGCCCCTGACCGGCCTGGCGCTGACCAAGCTCGACGGCACCGCCAAGGGCGGGGTGATCTTCGCCCTGGCCAAGCAGAGCGCCCTGCCGATCCGCTATGTCGGCGTCGGCGAGAGTATCGATGACCTGCGGCCCTTCGAGGCGCGGCCCTTCGTCCAGGCCCTGTTCGCGGAGCGGGGCGTCTCATGATCCAGTTCGACCGCGTCTCCAAGCGCTATCCCAATGGTCACGTCGGCCTGCAGGAACTGAGCTTCCGTGCCGAACGCGGCGAGATCCTCTTCGTCACCGGGCATTCCGGCGCCGGCAAGAGCACCCTGATGCGGCTGATCCTGGCCATGGAAAGGCCCACCGGCGGCAAGCTGACCCTGGCCGGCCAGGACATCTCGCGCATCACCAATGCGCAGATTCCCTTCCTGCGCCGGCAGATCGGCGTGGTCTTCCAGAACCACCAGCTGCTCTATGACCGCACCGTGTTCGACAACGTCGCCCTGCCGCTGCAGATCCTCGGCCTGTCCAAGCCCGAGATCGCCAAGCGCGTGGCCGCGGCCCTGGAGCGGGTCAGCCTCAAGGACAAGCTCGACGACTATCCGGCCGAGCTCTCCACCGGCCAGCAGCAGCGGGTTGGCATCGCCCGCGCCGTGGTGCATCGGCCGGCCCTGCTGCTCGCCGACGAACCCACCGGCAACCTCGATCCGCGCCTGGCCTCGGAGATCATGGGCGTCTTCGAGGACATCAACAGCCTCGGCACCACGGTGCTGATCGCCAGTCACGACCATGCCCTCATCGCCCGGCTGCACCATCGCATGCTGACCCTGCAGCGCGGCCGCCTGATCGGCGACGAAGAGGAGAGCCAGCCATGAGCGCCACCGAACTGCCCCGTGGCCAGGAACAGGGCGGCAAGCCCCAGCGTCCGCAGCGCCAGGCCCCGAAGAAACCCAAGAGCGACTGGCGCAGCCCGCTGCATGCCTACCTCGAAGCCCACCGCACCGGTCTGAGGGATAGCCTCAGGCGCATGGTGCAGCAACCCATAGGCACCTTCCTCACCTGCCTGGTGATGGGCATTGCCCTGGCGCTGCCCATGGGCGTGTCGCTGCTGCTGAAGAACGTCGAGCGCCTGGGCGGCTCCTGGCAGCGCGCGGCGCAGATCTCGGTGTTCCTCGACCTGCGCACCGGTCAGGACCAGGCCGAGGTGCTGATGAGCCAGATCAAGGTCCTGCCCGATGTGGCCGAGGCACGCTGGATCAGCCCGGACGACGCCCTGAAGGAATTGCAACAGGATGCCGGCCTCGGTGAGGCGCTGCGCGAATTGCCGCAGAATCCGCTGCCCGGCGTCATCGCCGTGACCCCCAAGGAAATCGACAAGAGTCGCCTCGACATGCTGCGCAGCCAGCTGGCCGAGATGAACGGCGTGCAGCAGGTGCAGCTGGACATGCAGTGGGTCGAGCGCCTCACCGCCATCCTCAAGCTCGGCGAGCGCTTCGTCTTCGGCCTGACCGTGGTGCTGGTGATTGCCCTGCTGCTGGTGATCGGCAATACCATCCGCCTGGCCATCGAGAATCGCCGCACCGAGATCGAGGTGGTCAAGCTGGTGGGCGGTACCGACGGCTACGTGCGCCGGCCCTTCCTCTACATGGGCGCGCTGTTCGGCCTGGGCGCCGGCATCGCCGCCTGGGCCCTGCTGGTGTTCGGCCTGAACTGGCTGAACGCCGCGGTGCTGGATCTGGCCGGCCTCTACGGCAGCGATTTCGCCCTGGGCAGCGTCGCCCTCGAGGACGGGCTGCAACTGCTGATCGGTGCGGTGCTGCTCGGCTACATCGGCGCCTGGCTGGCGGTTGCCCGTCATTTGCGCGAACTCGCCCCGCGCTGACGAACGGCCGTTTCCGAAACCTCCGGAAACGGTCTAAACCCCTGATGGCACACGGCTTTCACGGTAGTTTTCAGCTGGGGTTAAGGGAACCTCGGCTAGTCTGGCGCTGTCCAAAAAATCAGTGTTAGACTGCCCAGTGCTTAGTGAATCGGAGGATTCGCATGACCACTTCGTTGCAACCTGTTCCTACATTGGTTCCCGGCGCCAGCCTGGAAGCCTATGTGCATTCGGTGAACAGCATTCCGCTGCTCACTCCGGAGCGGGAGCGTGAACTGGCCGAGCGCCTCTTCTACAAGGAAGACGTCGAGGCCGCCCGGCAGTTGGTGCTCGCGCATCTGCGTTTCGTGGTGCATATCGCCAAGAGCTATTCCGGCTATGGTCTGGCCCAGGCCGACCTGATCCAGGAAGGCAACGTCGGCCTGATGAAGGCCGTGAAGCGCTTCAATCCCGAAATGGGCGTACGCCTGGTGTCCTTTGCCGTGCACTGGATCAAGGCCGAAATCCACGAATTCATCCTGCGCAACTGGCGGATCGTCAAGGTCGCCACCACCAAGGCGCAGCGCAAGCTGTTCTTCAACCTGCGCAGCCAGAAGAAGCGGCTGGCCTGGCTGAACAACGACGAGGTCCATCGTGTGGCCGAAACCCTGGGCGTCGAGCCCCGGGAAGTGCGCGAGATGGAAAGCCGTCTGACCGGCCATGACATGGCCTTCGACCCGGCCAGCGATGCCGATGACGACGCGGCCTATCAGTCGCCGGCCCAGTACCTGGAAGACAGCCGTTACGATCCGGCGCGTCAGCTGGAGGAAGCCGACTGGACCGACAGCTCCACGGCCAATCTGCACGAGGCCCTGGAACGCCTGGACGACCGCAGCCGCGACATCCTCTACCAGCGCTGGCTGGCCGAGGAAAAGGCGACGCTGCATGAGCTGGCGGCCAAGTACAACGTCTCCGCGGAACGTATCCGTCAGCTGGAGAAGAACGCGATGAACAAGCTCAAGGGCAACATCGCCGCCTGATCCGGTTTGGGATCGAAAAGCCGCGCCCCAGCCAGGGCGCGGTTTTTTTATGGTCGTGATCCCAAGAATGCTGCCCAAGTGTCTGCCAGGGCAGCAAATTTCACAGCCTTCTCGAGCCGCGAACGCTCCAGCTCCGGGAGCCCGGGTCGAGGAGGGGATTCAGCGCTTGCTTTGCTAGGCCTCAGTCAGGCGCAGGTGCAACAGCGGAAAGGGCCGGCCCTGGCCGTCCAGTGGAGAGCGGCCCACCTGCTCGAAACCAAGGTGCCGATAGAATCCCAGGGCCTGGGGATTTTGCTCGTTGACGTCGACGTGGCGGATGCCCCGCTCAATGATGACCTGCTCCACCAATTGCCGCCCTATACCGGTGCCCCGGACCGCGTTGGACACGAACAACATCTCCAGGCGGTCGCCGTCGGTACCGGCGAAGCCTTGGATGACGCCCTGGCCATCGCGGTAGACCCGCAAGTCCACTGCCGGCAGCGCGTAGTCGCGAACCAGGCGGCGCAACGGATCGATGTCCGCTTCATCGAGAAAATCATGAGTTGCCCGGACCGCCTCTTCCCAGACCTCTAGCAGGCGGTCGAAATCCGCCGGCGATCCCTGCTGAATTTGCCCCTGGTTCATTGCCCGGTCATTCGCCGCAGGTAGTCGCTGCCGCCCAGCTGGCGTTCCTGCTGGCGGATCCAGGCGGCGCGTTCGGCGACGTAGGCGCTGGGGCGGCTCGGGCTCCATTCGCGAGGATTGGGCAGCACCGCGGCCAGCAGGCTGGCCTGGCGGTCAGAGAGATAGGGCGCGCCTATGCCGAAATGGTGGCGGGCCGCGGCCTCGGCGCCGAACACGCCGTCGTCCCATTCCACGCTGTTGAGATAGACCTCGAGAATGCGCTGCTTGGACCAGAAGGTTTCCAGCAGCACGGTGAACCAGGCTTCGAAGGCCTTGCGCAGATAGCTGCGGCCGCTCCAGAGAAAGAGATTCTTGGCGGTCTGCTGGCTGATGGTGCTGGCGCCGCGCAGGGAGCCGCCGGCTTCATTGTGGCTGAAGGCCTGGCGGATCGCCGCCATGTCGAAGCCCCAGTGCTCGGCGAAGTGCTGGTCTTCACCGGCGATCACCGCCATCTTGAGATCTTCCGGCAGTTCCTTCCAGGGCCGCCAGTCGCGCTGCAGATCGATGAGCTTGCCGTCGATCCAGGATTCGACCTTGCGCTCCACCATCAGCATGCTGCCCGGCGGCGGGACCCAGCGCAGGATCAGCACCAGGGCGGCGCTGAGGGCGGCGAACCAGAGGGCGATACGCAGGAGACGGCGGAGGAGGGTGAGCAGCATCGGCTTGGTCTTTGGCGGTTAGCGGGCCATTATAACCAGCGCTTCTCTCCCATCGCCCGGTAAAACCCATGTTGCGTTTCTTCCTGCTGTTCGCGGCCCTGGCCGGCTTAACCGGTGTCGGACTCGGCGCCTTCGCCGCCCACGGACTCAAGGGCCGGCTCACCGCCGACTACCTCGCGGTGTTCCAGACCGGCGTGCTCTATCAGCTCATCCATGCCCTGGCGCTGTTTGGCGTCGCCCTGCTGTCGCTGCACTTCCAGGGGCGCCTGGTGGCCTGGGCCGGTAGCTTCTTCATCGCCGGCATCCTGCTGTTTTCCGGCAGCCTCTATCTGCTGACGCTGACCGGCTTCTCGCGGCTGGGCATCATCACTCCCTTCGGCGGCCTGTGCTTTCTAGCCGGCTGGGCCTGCCTGGCCATCCTCGCCTGGCGTCTGAGCAGCCTCTGAGCGCGCGCTGGCCGTCGTTCCCGGCCCGGCGCCGCTGCAATGAACGCCCGACCGGCGTAGAATGCCGGCTCACCCCGTGACGATGCCTTTGCCATGCAGATCCTGTTGAACGGCGAATCCCTTGAATTGCCGGACGGTGCCACCGTCGCCGACCTGCTCGTGCGTCTCGACCTGACCGGACGGCGAGTGGCGGTGGAACGCAACCTCGACATCGTGCCGCGCAGCCAGCACGCCACCACCGCCCTGGCGGACGGCGACCGGCTGGAAGTGGTCCACGCCATCGGCGGCGGCTAGCCGCGAAAGAGGAATCCAGATGAAAGACACTCCCTTCACCCTGGCCGGGCGTACCTATGCCTCGCGCCTGCTGGTCGGTACCGGCAAGTATCGTGACCTCGAAGAGACCCGCGTGGCCATCGAGGCCTCCGGCGCCGAGATCGTCACCGTGGCGGTGCGCCGCACCAACATCGGCCAGACGCCCGGCGAGCCCAATCTGCTCGACGTGATCCCGCCCGAGCGCTACACCATCCTGCCCAACACCGCCGGCTGCTATGACGCGGTGGAAGCGGTGCGCACCTGCCGCCTGGCGCGCGAGCTGCTCGATGGCCACAACCTGGTCAAGCTGGAAGTCCTGGCCGACCAGAAGACCCTGTTCCCCAATGTCATCGAGACCCTCAAGGCCGCCGAAACCCTGGTCGCCGACGGCTTCGACGTCATGGTCTACACCAGCGACGACCCCATCGTCGCCCGCCAGCTGGAAGCCATCGGCTGCATCGCCGTCATGCCGCTGGCCGGTCTGATCGGCTCGGGTCTGGGCATCTGCAATCCCTACAACCTGCGCATCATCCTCGAAGAGGCCAAGGTGCCGGTGCTGGTGGATGCCGGGGTGGGTACCGCCTCCGACGCCACTATCGCCATGGAGCTGGGCTGCGAAGCGGTGCTGATGAACAGCGCCATCGCCCATGCCCGCGAGCCGGTGCTGATGGCCGAAGCCATGAAGCACGCCATCGTCGCCGGTCGCCTGGCCTATCTGGCCGGGCGCATGCCGCGCAAGCTCTATGCCACGGCGTCTTCGCCGCTGGATGGCCTGGTCAACTAGGACCTGGCGCCCTCCGTCACGCGCCCGGCCTCTGCCGGGCGTCTCTTTTTCCCACTATCGATAACGCCATGACCGATCATCAAGACGACCAGACCTCCGACCGCCCCCGGCGCACCATCAAGAGCTTCGTGATGCGCGCCGGCCGCATGACCGAAGGCCAGCAACGCGGTCTCGACCAGGGTTGGCCGCGCTTCGGTCTGGAGCTGACCGACGGCCTGCGGGATTTCGACCAGGTGTTCGGGCGCCAGGCGTCGCGCACCTTCGAGATCGGCTTCGGCATGGGCCATTCCACGCTGGAAATGGCCGCCGCCGCGCCGGAGCAGGATTTCATCGGCGTCGAGGTGCATCGCCCGGGCGTGGGCGCGCTGCTCAACGGTGCCATGACCCAGGGACTGACCAATCTGCGGGTCTACAGCTGCGATGCCCTGGAGGTGCTGCGCCAGTGCGTGGCCGATGCCAGCCTGGACCGGGTGCTGCTGTTCTTTCCCGATCCCTGGCACAAGAGCCGCCACCACAAGCGCCGTATCGTTCAGCCGGCCTTCGCCGAGCTGGTCAGGCAGAAGCTCAAGGTCGGCGGGGTGCTGCACATGGCCACCGACTGGCAGGCCTATGCCGAACACATGCTCGAGATCATGAACGCCGCCCCGGGTTACCGTAATCTCGGCGACGCCTCGGGCTATGTGCCGCGCCCCGAGGAAAGACCCATCACCAAGTTCGAGCGCCGTGGCGAACGCCTGGGGCATGGGGTCTGGGATCTCAAGTTCGAACGCCAGAGCTGACCGTGTATCTCTGACGAATCGAACTTGAGCTGCCGAAGGGCAATTGGCATGATGGCCAATTGCCCTGCTGTGATGGCGGTTGCAGTCGAATTCACAGAGACATCTGGATGTCAGCCCTTCCCGAGAAAGCCAACCGGCTCCGCGCCGCCCTTCGTGCAGGCCGGATCCGATGACGGACCTGGTACGCCCCGACTCGCCGGCGGCCGAATTGCACGCCGTACGGCGTTGGCTCGAAGTCGAACGCAGCGCCCGGCAGCGCACCGAACGCTCGCTCCACCTCATCGCCTCGGCCTTCGCCCTCTGCCGCGACGCCATGGCCGTGCTGACCGAAAGCGGTCAGATCATCGAAGCCAATGACGCCCTGCGCGCCCTGATGCTCAGCGCGGAGCGCAGTGTCAGCGGCCAGTACCTGTCGCACTACATCAAGTTGCCCGAGGCGGCTATCCGCACCTTCGAGCGCGACGGCTATGCCCTGTGCGAAGCCCAGTTCCACGTCTCCGCCAAGCGCGTCACGCCGGTGGAGATCAGCCTGAGTCGCTTTGCCGGCGAGGCGGATCGCGAAGGCTATGTGGTCGCCAGCCTGAGGGACATCACCGAGCGCAAGCGCGCCGAGCAGGCCCTGGAACGCATGGCCCTGAGCGATGCCCTGACCCAGCTGCCCAACCGGACCTCCTTCTACCAGGCTTTCGAGACGCGCCTGCAGAAGCTGGAGGAGACCGGCAACCTGGCGGTGCTGTTCATCGATGTCGATGGCTTCAAGGAGGTCAACGACTCCCTGGGCCATGCGGCCGGTGACGAGTTGCTCTGCGCCCTGGTGCGGGAGTTGCGCCAGGTGCTGGGCGCCGGCGAGGTGCTGGCGCGCTGGGGTGGCGATGAATTCGTTGCGCTGCTGGACGTGAGCGATCGTGACCAGGCCCGCCAGGTGGCCGAGCAACTGGTGCAGGCGGTGGGGCGCCAGCAATGCATCGCCGGCCACGATATCCGCGTATCGGCCAGCATCGGCCTGAGTCTGGCGCCCGAAGAGGGGCTGGATGTGGAGACCCTGCTGCGCAACGCCGATGCCGCCATGTACGCGGCCAAGGCGGCCGGCAAGAGCCGGGTGCGCTGCTACGATCCGCAGCTGACCAGCGAGGCGCGCAGCAAGGTGACCCTGCTGGCCCATCTGCATGGCGCCATCGAGGCCGAGCTGATCACCTTCGTGCTGCAGCCCAAGTTCGATGCCCGTCAGCGCATGATCAGCGCCGAGTTGCTGGCGCGCTGGAATTGTCCGGGCGTCGGCGCCGTGCCGCCCAATGTCTTCGTCGCCCTGGCCGAGCAGAACGGCATGGCCTCGGCCCTCGGGCGCCTGGCCATCCGCCGCGCGGCCGGTTGCGCCCGGGCCCTGCAGGACGCCGGCCTGCAGATCCCGGTGGCGGTCAACATCTCGCCGCTGCAGGTGGCCGATGATGAACTGGTCGAAGTCCTGGCGGCGGCCTGCGCCGAATTCGCTATCGCGCCCAGGGCCCTGGAGCTGGAGGTGACCGAGTCGGTGTTCCTGCAGAAGGGCACCCCGGAGCGGCGCCTGGCCCTGTTGCGCGAGCAGGGCTTTCGGGTGGCGATGGATGACTTCGGCACCGGCTATTCGTCGCTGGGCTATCTGCACCGCTTGCCCTTCGACACCATCAAGATCGACCGCAGCTTTCTGCTGGCGGTGGACGCCGACGACAGATCCCGGCAGTTGCTGGCCGGCATCGTCAGCCTGTGCCGCGCACTGGACATGCAGATCGTCGCCGAAGGGGTGGAAACCCAGGCCCAGTTCGAATTGCTCAAGGACCTGGGCGTGGACACCTTCCAGGGCTTCCTGCTGGGGCGCCCGCAATCCCTGGAGTGCCTGCTGGACGCTATCCGCGCCGCCGACCGCTAGCCGCGCCGCTCGGCCAGCACGCCCAGCAGGCAGACGCCGATCAGCAGCACCGGGGCCAGGGCGTAGTTGTTGAACTGCGCCAGGCCCTTGACCACCCAGGGGGTCAGGAAGGTCATGGCGGCGCCATAGATGGCCAGGCAGGCCAGGGCGAAGGCCGGGACCCGGACGGCGGTCGGCAGGCTCCCCAGGCGCGCCTGGATGAAGGCGTTGACCTGGCTGCCGAACAGCACCAGCAGGGTGGCGGTGACCGCCAGGGCCACCTCGTCCAGGTGGCTGCGACTCCAGCGGGAGAGGTCGGCGATATGGTCGAGTACGAAGTCCAAGGCAGAGCTCCTCGTCAGTCAGGCAGAAAGGATTGCAAGAGGTCGTTCAGGAACAGCTGGCCGCGGGCGGTGGGGCGCAGGCGCTCTTCGTCCTCGGCCAGCAGGCCGGCGCGGCGCGCCGCGGCCAGCGCCGGCGCCAGGCTGTCCAGCGACTGACCGGTCCGCTGCGGATACCAGGCGGCGGGCACCCCGTCGATCAGGCGCAGGGCGTTCATCATGAAATCGAAGGGCAGATCGGCCGGCTCCAGAGCTTTCGCGCCGGCCTGGAAGGCCTTGGCCGGATCCAGGTAGTCCTTGGGCAGGCGGGTCTTCCAGGTGCGCAGCAGGGTACCGTCCGGCGCGCTGAGCTTGGCGTGGGCGCCGGCACCGATGCCGAGGAAGTCGCCGAAGCCCCAGTAGTTGAGATTGTGCCGCGCCTGGCGCCCGGGCTGGGCATAGGCGGAGGTCTCGTATTGCCCGTAGCCGGCGGCCGCCAGCCGCGCCTGGCCGGCTTCCTGGATGTCCCAGAGGGTGTCGTCTTCGGGCAGCTCCGGCGGCTGGCTCCAGAACACCGTGTTGGGCTCCATGGTCAGCTGGTACCAGGACAGGTGCGTGGGCGCCAGGGCGATGGCCTGCTCCAGATCACCGAGGGCATCGGCCACGCTTTGCTCGGGCAGGCCGTGCATGAGGTCCAGGTTGAAGTTGTCGAAACCGGCGGCGCGCGCCCGGTCGGCGGCGCGGATGGCTTCCTCGCGCCCGTGGATACGCCCCAGGGCCTTGAGCTTGGCGTCCTGGAAACTCTGGATGCCGATCGACAGCCGATTGATGCCCAGGCCGCGATAGGCGACGAACTTGGCCTGCTCGAAGGTGCCGGGGTTGGCTTCCAGGGTGATCTCGATGTCCGGCGCGAAGCTCAGGCGCCGGGCCACGCCGTCCAGCAGGCGCCCCAGGGCCTCGGCGGAAAACAGACTGGGCGTGCCGCCGCCAAAGAAGATCGAGGTCAGCGGGCGGCCATGGACGTGCACCAGGTCCCTGTCCAGATCCGCCAGCAAGGCGTCGACGTAATCCGCTTCCGGCAGGCTCGGACCGGCCGCGTGGGAGTTGAAGTCGCAATAGGGGCACTTGCGCACGCACCAGGGGATGTGGACGTAGAGCGCCAGTGGCGGCAGGGCGAACACCTGGGTCACAGGCCGAGCCGTTGCTTGAGCTGGGCCATGGCGCGGGCGCGATGGCTGCGCTGGTTCTTTTCCGCCGGCGCCAGTTCGGCTGCGGAGACCGCTTCGCCATCGGGCTGGAACAGCGGATCGTAGCCGAAGCCATGCTCGCCCTGGGCGGCATGCAAGATGCGCCCGGGCCAGCGGCCTTCGCAGAGGACCGGTAGCGGATCGTCGGCGTGACGCACCAGCGCCAGCACGCAGACGAATTGGCCGGTGCGCTCGGCGTCGGGCACCTCTTTCAAGGCCTCGAGCAGCTTGGCGTTGTTGGCCGCATCGCCCTGGCCGTCGGCGTAGCGCGCGGAATAGATGCCGGGGGCGCCGCCGAGGGCGTCCACCGCCAGGCCCGAATCGTCGGCCAGGGCCGGCAGACCGGACAGCCGCGCCGCGTTGCGTGCCTTGAGGATGGCGTTCTCGACAAAGGACAGCCCGGTTTCCTCGGGCTCCACCTGGCTGAATTCACCTACCGAGCGCACCCGCACCCGGTCGCCGAGCATGGCCTGGAGTTCCTTGAGCTTGCCGGCGTTGTGGCTGGCGAGCACCAGTTCGGTAAGGTCGGACATGGGAGACTCCGCGTCGCGTTGAGAAGGGCGGCGTATTGTACGCGAAGCCGTGCCCGGGCTGGATGCGCCCCCCGTGCCTTACGTCATATCGCGACGCGATGCTCCTGCAGGCGCGGCGCGCTGACCCGGTAGATGCCGATCTCGCCGAGCAGGTTGGGCCACAGCTTGCTGGCCCAGCCATGACGATGCAGGCGATCCACAGCGAGGCGATCCAGCACCTGGGCGCGCTGTTCGCGGCAGAGGCGCTCGAAGTCCTCGAAGGTGCAGAAGTGGATGTTCGGCGTGTTGTACCAGGTGTAGGGCAGGAAGTCGGAGACCGGCATCCGCCCCCGGCCGCCCAGGTACAGCCGGCAGCGCCAGTGACCGAAGTTGGGAAAGGTGATGATGCACTGGCGACCGACCCTGAGCATCTCCTGGAGGATGCGATCGGGGTACTGCATGGCCTGCAGCGACTGGGTCATGACCACCACGTCGAAGCTGTCGCTGGCGAAGTTGGCCAGGCCGCCGTCGAGATCCTGCTCGATGACGTTGACGTCCTTGAGCAGGCATTCGGCGATCTTGTCCGGGTCGATCTCCAGGCCGTAGCCGGTGACCTGCTTGTGATCGCGCAGCCAGGCGAGCAACTCGCCGGTGCCGCAACCGAGGTCGAGGACCCGGCTGCCGGCGGGGATCCATTCCTGAATGATGTCCAGATCGGCGCGCACGGCAGCTATACCTCGATGCGGGTCATGTAGTGGGAGAAGGCCTGCAGATAGCGCGGGATGGGGATGAGGAAGGCGTCGTGACCCTGGGGGGCGTCGACCTCCAGGTAGCTGACGTCCTTGCGCGCGGCCATCAGAGCGTTGACGATCTCCTTGGAGCGCGCCGGCGAGAAGCGCCAGTCGGTGGTGAAGGAGACGATCAGGAAGCGCGCCTGCACCCCGGCCAGGGTCTTGGCCAGGTCGCCGCCATGGGCGTGGGCCGGATCGAAGTAGTCCAGCGCCTTGGTCATCAGCAGGTAGGTGTTGGCGTCGAAGCGGCCGGAGAATTCCTCACCCTGGTAGCGCAGGTAGCTCTCCACCTGGAATTCGACGCTGTGGAAGTCGTAGTTGAGCTGGTCGGTCTTGAGTTCGCGACCGAATTTCTCGCCCATGGCCTCGTCGGACAGGTAGGTGATGTGGCCGACCATGCGCGCCAGCATCAGGCCGCGCTTGGGGATCACGCCCTTTTCCTGGAAGTGCCCGGCGTGGAAGTCCGGGTCCGAGAGGATGGCCTGGCGCGCCACCTCGTTGAAGGCGATGTTTTCCGCCGACAGCTTGGGTGCCGAGGCGATGGCCAGGCAGTGGCGGATGCGCTCGGGATAGCTGATGGTCCACTGCAGCGCCTGCATGCCACCCAGGCTGCCGCCGATCACCGCCGCCCACTGCGCGATTCCCAGACGATCGGCCAGCCGCGCCTGGCTGTTGACCCAGTCTTCCACGGTCAGCACCGGAAAGTCCGCGCCATAGGCGCGGCCGGTGTCGGGATTGGGACTGCTGGGACCGGTGGAGCCGTTGCAGCCGCCAAGGTTGTTGAGGGCGACGACGAAGAACTTGCGGGTGTCGATGGGCTTGCCCGGACCGATGCAGCTGTCCCACCAGCCCGGCTTGCGGTCGTCCAGGCTGTGGTAGCCGGCCGCGTGGTGATGGCCGGAGAGCGCGTGGCAGATCAGCACGGCGTTGCTGCGGCTGGCGTTGAGTTCGCCATAGGTCTCGACCATCAGGTCGTAGGCCGGCAGGGTGCGGCCACAGGCCAGGGCCAGGGGCTCGTTGAAGTGCAGCAGCTCGGGGGTGACCAGGCCGACGGAATCTTCGGGAATGACGCTGGGCATTGACGGCTCGTCCGGGGCGGGGCTCGCCAGTCTAAAGAGCGTCGCCAGGAGCGGCAAGGGCAGCCGTGGCGCGGCGGCCAGGGGCCGCGCCTCGGGTGGCGGGTGGGGCTAGCCGACCCGTGCCAGCGGCAGGGCGACCACGTTGTCGTGGCGCTGGGAAGGGGCCGGCCGGCTGATCTGCTTGAGCATGTCGCTGACCTCGCTGAGCTGCCGATGCAGGACGTCCTCGTGCACCTGCAGGCGGCGCACCTGCTCCTGGCTGTTGAGGTTCTGCTGGGTGAGCTGCTTGAGCGCCAGCATGCTGGTTTCCAGCAGCTGCTTCTGCTCGCGAGTGTGCTGCACCAGCGGGGTCAGGGCGCCGTCGTTCCAGCGCAGCACCTGGGCATGGGCGCCCTCCTGCAGGGCCTGGACCTCCTGGGCCACGGTGGCGAAGAAGCGGCGGGCCAGGGCGCTCTGCTCGGTGAGCAGGGTCTTGACCTGTCGCTGGACCTCCTCGGTCTTGAGTTGCAGCTGGCGCAGCTCGCGGACATAGGGGCGGATGCGCAGCCGCGGCGCTTCCAGGGGGTGCAGCGGATTCTCCACATTGTGCCGCTGGTAGACCGCGCCGAGCACCTTGTTGGCCCGGTCGGCCTCGTTGTCCAGGGCCAGCAGGTCATGCTCGACCACACGGAAGAAGCGGGCGATGGACTGGTTGATGCCGACGGTGGTCAGGCTGGTGCGGAATTCCCGGCGCGCGGTGTCCAGATGGGCGTCCAGGCGTTCCGGCGCGACCAGGTCGGTCAGCAGCTTGCGCTGCCCGGCCAGCATGTTCTGGGTGGTGCGCAGATCCAGCAGGCGGCGGTGATAGAGGTCGTATTCCTGGCGGGTGCGCGCGGTCTGCAATTCCAGGCCGGCACCGGGCAATTCCTCGTCGGCCAGTTGCGCGTACTGGGCGCGAATGGCTTCCAGGCGCTGCTCGATCAGGGTCCGGCTAGCACCCAGCAGACCACTGGCCTGCTGCACGATGCGCTGCTGCAGCAGGCGCTCGCGGGCGCCGACGATGCGTTCGGCGAGCAACTGTTCGAGGCTGTCCAGCTGGCTGCGCGCGAGCAGTTCCAGATCGCCGCGGACCTTGCCCAGCAAGGCCTGCTTGGCCGACAGCGGCAGGATGTGCTCGGCCGGCAGCGCCAGTTGCCGGGCGCTGGCCTGGCGGACGTTTTCCAGCGACTGGGCGACATGGGCGACGCCGCCGAGGTCGTCCCAGAGGCTGTCGATCTTGTTCATCACCGCGAACAGTCGCTCCGGGGCATCGCCCAGGGACGGCTTGACGCATTGCTCCCAGAGCGCGAGGTCCGAGGCGGTCACGCCGGTGTCGGCACCAATGAGAAAGAGCACGGCCTGGGCGTGGGGCAGCAGCGACAGGGTCAGCTCGGGTTCGGCGCCCAGGGCGTTGAGGCCGGGGGTGTCGAGGATGCGCAGGCCCTGGCGCAGCAGCGGATGATCGATGCTGATCAGCGCATGGCGCCAGGCCGGGATGCTGACCAGGCCGTCGCTGTCGAGTTGTTCCAGTTGCTCGGGATCGAAGCCCAGTTGCACGGCGACGGCGGTTTCCACCTCGCGGGTCTCGGTGACCTTGGCCAGCAGGGCGGCCATGGCGTCCGCGTGGCTGTCGTCCAGGGCGAAGCGCTGCCAGGCCTCGGGCGCCTTGCGCCAGGCGGTCAGGCTGCGTTCGTCCAGGCGGCTGTCGATGGGCAGCAGCTGCAGATAGGGGCCGTCGGCCCCGGCGTCGAAGAAGATCTCGGTGGGGCACATGGTGGTGCGCCCGGCCTGGGACGGCAGCATGCGCTGGCCGTAGTCGGCGAAGAAGAGGGCGTTGATCAGTTCGGTCTTGCCGCGGGAGAACTCGCCGGCGAAGGCCAGGGTGATGCCGTCGGCCTGCAATTCGCTCTGGCAGGTCGCCAGGGCGGCGTCCAGGGCCGGGGAGGCCAGACGATTACGCTGCAACCAGTCGCGGTAGCGGCCCAATTGGGTGTCGAGTTCGGCTTTCCACGCGGCATAGGCATCGACGTGGCGGAACAGGCGTTCCATAGGGGACTTCCTTGACCTGAACAGCAAAGGCTGGACGGTGCCCCAGCGTCCAGAGGACGTCAATGGCGCCTCCGCCACGACGCGGCGGGCGGTCGTGGCGGGTGCGCGAGTGGTGCGTCAGAGGAAGGGCGCGAGAATCTGCGGCATGCCGGTGGCCGCGGCCAGCTGGCCGATGACGAAGCGGTCCAGCAGGTTGATCACGATGAAGGCGAAGATCGGCGACAGATCCAGCCCGCCCAGGCTCGGCAGGATGCGGCGGAAGGGTGCCAGCAGCGGCTCGCAGATCTGGTTGACCAGTTCGGCGGCCGGATTGTGGGTCTGGGGCGCGACCCAGGAGAGGATGACGCTGACGATCAGGGCAAAGAAGAACACCTTGAGGAACAGCGAGGCCACGCCGAGCAGGGCCCAGATCAGCAGGGCGGGGAACAGGCCGCCGATGCTGGCGCCGAGCAGCACCACCACGACCATCATCAGCGCCAGCTGGACCAGCACGGCCAGCACCAGGGCCGCCAGATCGACGCCGCCGAAGCCGGGAATGATGCGTCGCACCGGCTTGAGCAGCGGCTGGGTGGCGCGCACGGTGAATTGCGACAGCGGATTGTAGAAGTCGGCCCGGACCAGCTGCAGGATGAAGCGCAGCAGGATGATCAGCAGATAGAGACTGCCGAGGGTCTGGATGACATAGACGAGAGCTTGCGCGAGAGCGGACATGGATACTCCTTATCGATCCGGCAACTGGGCCAGTTCCGCAGCCCGGTCGGCCGCGGCGGTGAGGGCTTCTTCCACCAGGTCCTCGAAGGCCCCGGCTTGGAAGGTTTCGATGGCGCGCTCGGTGGTGCCCTTGGGGGACATCACCGAACGACGCAATTGTTCGGGGCTGCGGTCACCCTGGCAGGCCATGGCGGCGGCGCCGCGGGCGGTGTGCAGGGTCAGTTGCTGGGCGACCTCGGCCGGCAGGCCGAGCTTGGTGCCGGCCTGGGTCATGGCTTCCATCAGCAGGAAGAAATAGGCCGGGCCGCTGCCGGAGACGGCGGTGACCGCGTCCAGCTGCTGTTCTTCCTCGACCCACAGGGCCAGGCCGACCGCGGCGAGGATCTCCTGGGCACGGGCGCGCTGCTCGGCGCTGACCTGGTCATTGGCGAACAGGCCGCTGGCGCCCAGGCGCAGCTGCGAGGGCACGTTCGGCATGCAGCGCACCAGCGCGCGCGGGCCCAGCCAACGGGTCAGGCTGGCGCAGGTGATGCCGGCGGCGACCGAGACGATCAGCTGGTCCGGACGCAGATGGGGGGCCAGTTCCTGGCAGACCTCGCCCATGACCTGGGGCTTCACCCCCAGCACCACCACGTCGGCGTCGGCGAGCACGGCGCTGTTGCTGGCCTCGACGCGGATGCCGTGCTCCCGGGCCAGGGCTTCGCGCTTGGCCGGATTGCGATTGCTGGCGCTCAGCTGCCGGGCCGGCACGCCCTGGGCGAGCAGGCCGCCGATGATGGCGCCGGCCATGTTGCCGGCGCCGATGAAGGCGATGCGGGTGTCGTTCATCGAGACTTCCTAGGTTGAAGAGGCGGCGCCGTAGTCGCGGGCGCCAAAGAGGGCGGTACCGACGCGGACCCAGGTGGCGCCCTCGGCGATGGCGGCTTCCAGATCCTGGCTCATGCCCATGGACAGGGTGTCCAGGCCCAGGTTCAGGGCTTCGCTCAGGGTGCGCAGCCGGGCGAAGGCGGCGCGCTGGCTGGCCGGGTCGTCGGTGGGTTCGGGGATGGCCATCAGGCCACGCAGGCGCAGGTTGGGCAACCGGCTGACCGCGGCGGCCAGGGCCGGTAGCTCGTCGGGGTGGCAGCCGGACTTGCTGGCTTCGCCGCTGACGTTGACCTGCAGGCAGATGTTCAGCGGGCCGCGCTCGGGCGGGCGCTGCTCGGCCAGGCGCTGGGCGATCTTCAGGCGATCCACCGAATGCACCCAGTCGAAATGGCTGGCGATGGCGCGGGTCTTGTTGGACTGGATGGGGCCGATGAAATGCCACACCAGGGGCAGGTCGGCCAGCGCCGGCTGCTTGTCCAGCGCCTCCTGCAGATAGTTCTCGCCAAAGTCGCGTAGCCCGGCGACGGCGGCCTCGCGCAAGGCGGCGGCGGGCTTGGTCTTGCTCACCGCCAGGAGGCCGACAGTCGCGGGATCGCGGCCTGCCGTCCGGCTGGCGGTGGCGATGCGTTCGAGTACGGTTGCGCTATTCTCGGCTATCGTGGACATTCAGCCCCTGCTTGCGTCGGCGCATCCGGCAGGCCTCGGCGTACCGGATGAGTGAGTGGCGGTGACCAGGTCAGACCGCCAGTGCTGCGCGGCATTCTACCTGCTTGCTCGACATCTGGGAGTCCCATGGATATCACCGAATTGCTGGCCTTTTCCGCGCGGCAAGGCGCCTCCGACCTGCACCTGTCCGCCGGCCTGCCGCCGATGATCCGCGTCGACGGCGACGTGCGCCGCATCAACCTGCCGGCCTTCGAGCACAAGCAGGTGCACGCGCTGATCTATGACATCATGAACGACAAGCAGCGCAAGGACTTCGAGGAATTCCTGGAGACCGACTTCTCCTTCGAGGTGCCGGGTGTGGCGCGCTTCCGGGTCAACGCCTTCAACCAGAATCGCGGTGCCGGCGCGGTGTTCCGGACCATTCCATCCAAGGTGCTGAGCATGGAAGAGCTCGGCATGGGCGAGGTGTTCAAGAAGATCACCGACGTCCCGCGCGGCCTGGTGCTGGTGACCGGGCCGACCGGCTCGGGCAAGTCCACCACCCTGGCGGCCATGCTCGACTACCTCAACAACACCAAGTACCACCACATCCTCACCATCGAGGATCCCATCGAATTCGTCCACGAATCCAAGAAGTGCCTGGTCAACCAGCGCGAGGTGCACCGCGACACCCTGGGCTTCTCCGAGGCCCTGCGCTCGGCGCTGCGCGAAGACCCGGACATCATCCTGGTGGGCGAGCTGCGCGACCTGGAGACCATCCGCCTGGCGCTGACCGCGGCCGAGACCGGGCACCTGGTGTTCGGCACCCTGCACACCACCTCGGCGGCCAAGACCATCGATCGGGTGGTGGACGTCTTTCCGGCGGAAGAGAAGTCGATGGTGCGTTCCATGTTGTCCGAATCCCTGCAGGCGGTGGTTTCCCAGACCCTGCTCAAGAAGGTCGGCGGCGGCCGGGTAGCGGCCCACGAGATCATGATCGGCACGCCGGCCATCCGTAACCTGATCCGCGAGGACAAGGTGGCGCAGATGTATTCCTCGATCCAGACCGGTGGCGGCCTGGGCATGCAGACCCTGGACATGTGCCTCAAGGCGCTCCTGGCCAAGGGCCTGATCAGCCGCGACGCGGCCCGCGAGAAGGCCAAGACGCCGGAGAATTTCTGATGGATTTCGACAGGTTCCTGCAGCTGATGGTGGACAAGGGGGCGTCCGACCTCTTCATCACCACCGGCGTGCCCCCTTCGATGAAGATCAACGGGCGCATGACGCCGGTCACCAAGGACTCGCTCACGCCCGAGCAGTGCCGGGCCCTGGTGCTGGGGGTAATGAACGACGAGCAGCGCCAGGAATTCCAACAGAAGCGCGAGTGCAACTTCGCCATCAGCGCCCGCGGCATCGGCCGCTTCCGGGTCAGCGCCTTCTACCAGCGCAACCTGGTGGGCATGGTGCTGCGCCGCATCGAGGTCAACATCCCCACCGTCGAGCAGCTGCGCCTGCCGGAGATCATCAAGAAGCTGGCCATGACCAAGCGCGGCCTGGTGATCTTCGTCGGCGCCACCGGCACCGGCAAGTCCACCTCGCTGGCGGCCATGATCGGCCACCGCAACAAGAATTCGGCGGGGCACATCATCTCCATCGAGGACCCCATCGAGTACATCCACCAGCACCAGGGCTGCATCGTCACCCAGCGTGAGGTGGGCATCGATACCGAGTCCTTCGAGGTGGCGCTGAAGAACACCCTGCGCCAGGCGCCGGACGTCATCATGATCGGCGAGATCCGCAGCCGGGACACCATGGAGCACGCCCTGGCCTTCGCCGAGACCGGCCACCTGTGCCTGGCCACCCTGCACGCCAACAACGCCAACCAGGCGCTGGACCGCATCATCCACTTCTTCCCGGCCGATCGGCACAGCCAGACCTGGATGGACCTCTCGCTCAACCTCAAGGGCATCGTCGCCCAGCAACTGGTGCCCACCATCGATGGCCAGGGCCGCCGCGCGGTGATCGAGGTGCTGCTCAACACCCCGCTGGTCGCCGACCTGATTCGCAAGGGCGAGGTGCACGAACTCAAGGCGCTGATGAAGAAGTCCGGCGAGCTGGGCATGCAGACCTTCGACCAGTCGCTCTACGGGCTCTATCGCGATGGCGAGATCACCTACGAGGCCGCCCTGGCCCACGCCGATTCCGCCAACGACCTGCGCCTGATGATCAAGCTGGGTTCGGAAACGGATGCCGATCACCTCAATCAGATCACCCGCAACCTCTCGGTGGACATGGGCGACGAGCCGCCCAAGCGCTTCCGCTAGCCTTCGGCTGTGCTGCCGGCTGCCAGGGCCCTGGCCTCGCGCAGGGCGGCGACCAGGGCCTGGCGCGCCTGGTCCTGCTGTTCGGCATCCGGGGTGCGCAGGATGTAGGAGGGGTGATAGGTGGCGATGATCCAGCGCTCGTCCAGTCGCAGGGGTCGTCCCATGAATTGCGCCAGACCCCTCGGCTTGCGCTTGAGCAGGGCTTCCAGGGCGGTCGAGCCCAGGGCCACCACGACCGTCGGCTGGATGTCGCGCAATTCCTGCTCCAGCCAGTAGCGGCAGGGGGCGATCTCCGGTCCCGGGGTGACGTGCTTGCGTCTTCTGCCCTGGGGAATCCACTTGAAGTGCTTGACCGCATTGGTGAGGAACACCTCGCTGCGCTCGAGGCCGGCTTCGGCCAGCGCCGCCATCAGCACCTGCCCGGCCGGGCCGACGAAGGGCCGGCCCGCCAGGTCCTCCTGATCGCCGGGCTGTTCGCCCAGCAGCAGGATGCGCGCGGTGCGCGGGCCTTCGCCGGCCACCGGCTGGGTGGCCTTTTCCCAGAGTTCGCAGCGACGGCACTCGTCGAGGGTGGTGGGCAGCGGGCGTTCGGGCTGGGCGCGCTCGGCCGCGATCAGCACCTCGCGACCGCTCTGGCGACCTACGGCCTCGGCCTGGGCCAGGCGCTGGGCGCCGGCCCGCGCCTCGCTGAGCAGCGCCGGGATCAGCGGCCCTTCCGGCAGATCCTTCCAGAAACGCGCCGGCATGTTGCCCCTCAGGGTGCGCGGATTGGCCCGCGCCGGATTGAAGGTGCTGCGGTAGTAGGCGCGCCAGAGTTCGTCACCGGCGTTGCGGTCGTCGTCTTCCGGCGTCTGCCGGGCCAGGCGTTGCAGTTCGGCGGGGCAGGGCTCCACCAGTTGCAGCGCCTGACCGTCCCAGAGCGCAGCGGCTTCGGGAGTCGCGATCAGCCAGCTGCTGTTGCCCATGCGGTCGCAGAAGTGCGGCGCCGCCAGGGCCAGGACGTCGTGGGCTGGCTGGTGCCAGGCCACCCAGGCCGGCGGACCGGCGCTTTCCGCGCGCGGCCGAAAGCGCAGGAAGGCATGCACATGGTGGATCTCGCGGCGGATCGCCTTGACCCGGCGCTGCAATTCGCTGCCGTCTTCGTCACCGGCCAGCATGGCTGCCCGTTCGCCGCGGGCGACGCGCCAGAGCACCTGGTAAAGCAGCGCCCAGCGATCGTCGCTGCGAAAGCAGGCGGCGTAGGTCAGGGCTTCGGCCAGTTGCGGCGGGATGCGTATGGCGCCGCTGGGCGGGGGCGCCACGACTTCGGCCGGTTCGTCGAACAGATCGCCCAGGCCGCGACTCTCCTGCCAGCTCACCTGGGCCGGCGGGATACCAGCCTGCAACAGCCGCCGCGCCTCCTTGCGCCAGCCGGCGAAGGTGCCGTCGAAATCGACTCTCTGCATCTAGAGCAGGGCGAGCTGGGCGGGCGGTTCGGCGAGCTGCCGGCGCAGGTCCAGGGACTCGGCCAGGCGCGGTTGCGGGCGATAGTCCTGGGTGACGATGAAGGGGCGCGCCTTTTCCACGCTGCATTTCAGGCGGATCAGGTCGGCGTAGCGGATGCGCCGCTCGCGTCTGAGCTCCACCAGCCGCTTGGCCGAGAGCACGCCGATGCCGGGTACCCGGGCGATCAGCGCCTGGTCGGCGCGATTGAGATCCAGCGGGAAGATGGCGCGATTGTGCAGCGCCCAGGCCAGCTTGGGATCCACGTCCAGCGGCAGCTGGCCGTCCTCGGTGGGCAACTCATCCGCTTGGAAGCCATAGCCACGCATGAGGAAGTCGGCCTGGTACAGGCGATGCTCGCGCAGCAGCGGCGGCGGTTGCAGCGGCACCGTGCCCGGGCTTTCCGGGATGGGGCTGAAGGCCGAATAGTAGACCCGCTTGAGGCGATAGGCGCCGTACAGCGTCTGGGCGGTGTCGAGAATGGTGCGGTCGTCGGTGGCATCGGCGCCCACGATCATCTGGGTGCTCTGGCCCGCCGGGGCGAAGCGCGGCGCCTTGGCTTCGGCCTCGGCTTCTTCCAGGCCCAGACGGATGTTGCCCATGGTCTTGCGGATGCTGCTGCCGTTCTTTTCCGGCGCCAGCTTGATCAGACTGCTCTCGGTGGGCAGCTCGATGTTGACCGACAGGCGATCGGCATAGAGACCCGCCTGGGCGATGATCTCGGGATCGGCGTCGGGAATGGTCTTGAGGTGGATGTAGCCGCGGAACTGGTGCTGCTCGCGCAACAGCTGGGCGACCCGGGTCATCTGCTCCATGGTGTAGTTGGAAGAGCGGATGATGCCGGAGCTGAGGAACAGTCCGCTGATGACGTTGCGCCGGTAGAAGTCGAGGGTCAGCTGCACCACTTCCTCGGGCGTGAAGCGCGCCCGCGGCACGTTGCTGCTGCGGCGATTGACGCAGTACTGGCAGTCGTACTGGCAGAAGTTGGTCAGCAGCACCTTGAGCAACGCTACGCAACGCCCATCCGGGGTGAAGCTGTGGCAGATGCCCATGCCATCGGTCGAGCCCAGGCCGTCCTTGCCCTTCGAGCTGCGTTTGGGCGCGCCGCTGCTGGCGCAGGACACGTCGTACTTGGCGGCATCGGCGAGAATGATCAGCTTGTCGGCGAGCTCCATCGAGATCTCCTGGACTGTGATTGCATACAGTATCCAGGAAGCGGAGCGTCGTTCAATGGCTTTGCGCCGGGCGGCGCCGAGTGGAGCGACACTCCGCCGGGCGGTAGTGCCCGGCGGAGCGAGGGGGAGGGATCAGGACTTGCGGGTACGCTTGGTACGCGGCTTGTCCGCGACGGGATCGGCTTCCGCCGCCAGGGTGGTGGGCTGCTGCAGCACGCGCTTGGCCGAGGCGAAGCGCTTGGTCCAGTAGGGCTTGCTCAGGTGATCGACGCGCACGCTCTCGCCACTGCGCGGGGCATGGACGAATCTATCGTTGCCCAGGTAGATGGCGACGTGATCGATACCGCTGCGCTGACCGGTCTTGAAGAACACCAGGTCGCCGGCTTTGAGATCGCCACGGGCGACCTTGGGTCCCTTGAGCTGGGCCAGCTCCCGGGACGTACGCGGCAGCTTGACGTTGTGCACGTCGCGATAGACGTAGTTGACCAGGCCGCTGCAATCCAGACCGTTCTGCGGATTGGTACCGCCGAAGCGATAGGGCGTGCCGACCAGGTCCATGGCGCGGGTCGCCACCTGGGCGCCGACGTTGCGGGTGGCGGCCTGGGCAGTGGCCTGTTTGCGGTGCAGGGCGCTGGTCGCACGGGCGGCGCGCTTGGCGCGGGCCGCGGAGGCTGCCTGGGCACGGTCGACGCTGGCGACGTGGCGAGCGGCAGCCTTGGGCGCGGGAGCAGCGGCGGCGTGCCGGGCGGTCTTGGGAGCTGAGGCGGCGGTGACATGCCGGGCTGCGACCTTGTGGACCGGAGCGGCAGTGCGCGCTGCAGAGTTCTCTTTCGCTTGCACTGCCGCGGGCAGTACAAGACAGGCGGAGAGCCATGTCAGAAGAAATAGACGCATTGTCGTAGGGGTGTCTGAAGATCGAAGCGAGGGATTCTATACCAACCCTGTGGATATTTTGTGCACCTCTCATCAAGAAATTATGTAATTTTTAGCGGAAAGTGAGGTCCCTTGAGCGCCAGCCAGTGAGACTCCCTGGGCATTCATCCAGTTTTCGACATAAAGTCACGGTGAAGGTAAGGGTGTAGGTAAGGCGGGTCTTTTCCTTCAGTCGCGAGGTAATAGGCATGCGGTATCAGGACACCCACAGCAAGGTCATGGGTTATCTGCTGTGGATCTTCGGCTTTCTCGGCGCCCACCGCTTCTACTATGGCAAGCCGGTCACCGGCACGATCTGGTTCTGCACCCTGGGCCTGCTGGGCATCGGCTGGCTGATCGACCTCTTCCTGATCCCGGCCATGGATCGCGAGGCGGACCTGCGCTTCCAGTCCGGCTCGCTTAACTACAGCCTGGGCTGGATCCTGCTGACCTTTCTCGGCATCTTCGGCGTGCACCGCCTCTACCTGGGCAAGTGGATCACCGCCATCCTCTATTTCTTTACGGCGGGTTTCTTCCTGCTGGGCGTGCTCTACGACTTCTGGACGCTCAATTCGCAGATCTCCGAAGAGAATCGCCGGCGGCTGGTGCGCTAGCGTCGGCTGGATGGCAAGAAGAAGGGGCTCCATGGAGCCCCTTCTTCTATTCAGGCGTCACGGCGGTAGGTGGTGCGGCCACCCACCAGGGTGCGTTCGATGCGTCCCCCCAGGGTGAGGCCCTGGAAGGGGCAGTTGCGCCCACGGGACAGCCAGGGCGTGGCGGCCTGGGCGGTCGGCTGCTGGGCGAACAGCACCAGGTCCGCCGGCAGGCCCTTGGCCAGGCGGCCCGCCGCCAGGCGCAGGGCCTGGGCCGGGCCGCTGGTGAGGCGGGCCAGCAGGGTCGGCAGATCCAGCAGGCCATCGTCCACCAGGGTCAGGGCCAGGGGCAGCAGCAATTCGACGCTGCTGATGCCCGGCTCGGTGGCGGCGAAGGGCGCCAGCTTGGCGTCCGCCTCGTGGGGCTGGTGATGGCTGGAGATGGCGCCGATCACCCCGTCCCGTACCCCGGCGCGCAGGGCGTCGCGATCGCGCGCGGTGCGCAGCGGCGGCTTGACGTGATAGAGACTGGAAAAGCCCTGCAGGGCCTCGTCGGTGAGCAGCAACTGGTAGAGCGCCACATCGGCGGTCACCGGCAGGCCGCGCGCCTGGGCGGCGGCGATCATCTCCACCGCGCGGGCACTGGTCAGCTGCCCGAAGTGGGCGCGCACGCCACTCTGTTCCACCAGCAGCAGGTCACGCGACAGGGCGATGGTCTCCGCGGTCTCCGGGATGCCGGTGAGCCCCAGGAAGCTGGCGGTGGGTCCTTCGTGGGCCAGGCCGCCGTGGGCCAGATCGGCGTCCAGGGCGGTAAAGACCACGGTGAGGTCGAAGGTGGCGGCGTATTCCAGCGCGCGCCGCTGCACCCGCAGATTCTCGAAGGGCTGCAGGCCGTTGGTGAAGGCCACGCAACCGGCGTCGCGCAGGGCCATCAGTTCGGCCAGCTGCTCGCCGGCGAGGCCCTTGGTCAGGGCGCCGATGGGATGGACGCGGGCATGATCGGCGGTGCGCGCCCGGTCGAGGATGAGTTCGGCCACCGCCGTGGTGTCCAGCACCGGACGCGTGGTGGGCGGGCAACAGAGGCTGGTGACGCCACCGGCCGCGGCGGCGCGGGTCTCGCTGTCGACGTTGCCCTTGCGGGTCAGGCCCGGTTCGCACAGGGCGACATCCAGGTCGACCAGGCCGGGCGCCAGGATCAGGCCGCTGGCGTCCAGCTGCTCGTCGGCCTGGAAGCCCTGGGGCGCCTCGCCGAGGGCGAGGATGCGACCCTGGTCGACATGGACGTCGCTGATCTGGTCGAGACCGGTGGCCGGGTCGATCACCCGGGCATTGCGGATGCTCAGGCTCACTGCGCATTCTCCTGTAGCTGACGCTGGGCCGTCTGCCCGCTCATGGTCATCGACAAGACCGCCATGCGGACCGCGATGCCGTAGGTGACCTGGTTGAGGATGACCGACTGCTCGCCATCGGCGACCGCGGATTCGATTTCGACGCCCCGGTTGATCGGCCCGGGGTGCATGACGATGGCATCGGGCTTGGCGCGCGCCAGGCGCTGGCGGGTCAGGCCGAACAGCCGGTAGTACTCGCCTTCGCTGGGCAAGAGGCCGCCCTGCATGCGCTCGCGTTGCAGGCGCAGCATGATCACCACGTCCACGCCGTCCAGGCCCTCGGCCAGGTCGGTGAAGGTGCGTACGCCATAGAGTTCTTCGAGGCCGACCGGCAGCAGGGTGCGCGGGGCGATCACGCGGATGTCGCGGCAACCCAGGGTGCGCAGCGCCAGCATGTCGGAGCGGGCGACCCGCGAATGCAGGATGTCGCCGACGATGGCCACCGACAGGTTGGCGAAATCGCCCTTGTGGCGGCGAATGGTCAGCATGTCGAGCATGCCCTGGGTGG
Organism: Pseudomonas sp. MOIL14HWK12:I1; assembly: GCF_000510705.1. Taxonomy (NCBI): domain Bacteria; kingdom Pseudomonadati; phylum Pseudomonadota; class Gammaproteobacteria; order Pseudomonadales; family Pseudomonadaceae; genus Pseudomonas; species Pseudomonas sp. MOIL14HWK12:I1. Next base: position 184,117 of record NZ_KI783309.1, read on the forward strand.
GGTGCGCATGGCGGCCGTCGCCGCCGTTGATGATGGCCACATCGGGACAGACGTGTTCGGCGATGAAGTGGGCGGCGCCGGAGTCGGCGTGGCGCACCACGAACATGTCGGCAGCCATGGCTTCCAGGTTGCGCAGGGTGTCGAACAGCGTCTCGCCCTTGCTGGTGGAGGAGGTGGAGACGTTGAGGGTGATGACGTCCGCCGACAGCCGCTTGGCCGCCAGTTCGAAGGTGGTGCGGGTGCGCGTCGAATTTTCGAAGAAGACGTTGCACACGGTCTTACCGCGCAGCAACGGCACCTTTTTCACCGCCCGGGCACCGACCTCGAGAAAGGAGTCGGCGGTGTCGAGCAATTCGGTGAGGAGTTCGGCGGGCAGGTCGTCGAGTGACAGGAAGTGGCGCAATTGGCCCTGGGCGTTGAGTTGCAGCGAACGCGTAGCGTCGGTCATGGCGGCAGATCCAGGTCAGGCGGCGGGGACGTCGCGGTATTCGAGTGCGAGCGGCGAGGGGCCGGTCAGCTTGACGCGCTGGGTGGGGGCCAGGGTCAGGGTGGCGCCCACCACGTCAGGCTGGATCGGCAATTCGCGGGCATTGACGTCCAGCAGGCAGACCAGGGTCACACTGGCGGGACGGCCATAGTCGAAGAGTTCGTTGAGCGCCGCACGCACGGTGCGGCCGCTCATCAGCACGTCGTCCACCAGCACCAGGTGGCGCCCGTCGATCTCGAACGGCAGGGCCGAGGGGCGCACCTGGGGGTGCAGGCCCTTCTGGGTGAAGTCGTCGCGGTAGAAGGAGACGTCCAGGCTGCCCAGCGGGGTGTCAAGGCCGAGTTCGGCCAGCAGGGCCTCGGCGACCCAGAGGCCGCCGGTGTGGATGCCGACGAAGCCGGGGTCGGTGATGCCACGACGATCCAGCGACAGGCGCAGGTCGGCGGCCAGCCGCGGCAGGAGCTCGGCGGGAGAGGGCAGGTGCATGGCTACTCCGATTGCGGGCGCGCGGCCCGTTCCAGTTGTTGGGTCAGCCAGCCTTCCAGGAGAAGGGCGGCGGCAAGGGCATCCACCGGGCGCTCGCGATAGCCGTCGCGCTGACCGCCCTGCAGGCGCTCGCCCTTGGCGGCATAGGTGGTGAGGCGCTCGTCATGGGTATGCACGGGCAGGCCGTAGCGGCCGTGCAGGCGGCGGGCGAAGCGTTCGGCGCGCTCGCTCATCTCGCTGGGGGTGCCGTCCATGTTCAGCGGCAGGCCGACCACCAGGGCGGTGGGCCGCCACTCGTCCAGCAGCCGCTGGATCTGCTGCCAGTCGGGTACGCCGTTCTGCGCCTTGAGGGTGAGCAGTTCGCGGGCCTGACCGGTCACGGCCTGGCCGACGGCGACGCCGATCTGCCGGGTGCCGTAGTCAAAGCCCAGGTAGAGCCCGCTGGGCGCGCTCATGCGTGGCCCGCCTGGCGCGACAGTAGGCGCAGGTCGACCCCCAGCAGGGCGGCGGCCGCGCCGAGGCGCTGCTCGCTCGGCGTCTCGAACAGCAGGGCGCTGGTGGCCGGGGTGGTGAGCCAGAGATTGGCGGCGAGTTCTTCTTCCAGTTGGCCGGGCCCCCAGCCGCTGTAGCCCAGGGTGATCAGGTGGCGGCTCGGACCGGTGCCGTCGGAGAGGGCGAAGAGCACGTCCGGCGAGGTGGTCAGGCTCAGTTCTTCGAGTTCCAGGGTGTTCTGGAACACCGGGCCGGCGTCATGCAGGACGAAGCCGCGATCGGTCTGCACCGGACCGCCGGCATAGAGCACGACCCGGGTGTCTTCCGGGGTGGCCGGTATGTCCGGACGCAGCTGTTCGAGAAGGTCGTCCAGGTGCAGGCCATTGGGCCGGTTGATCACCAGGCCCATGGCGCCGTCCGGGCCATGGTCGACGAGGTAGATCACCGTCTCGGCGAAATTGGGATCGTCCATCTGCGGCATGGCGATCAGGAGCTGGTGCTGTAGGGTGGTGCTGGAGGTCGGCTTCATGACCGGCAAGTTTCCCGGTTGCGCGGTCCGGCTTCAAGTCCAACGGCGTCCCGGGCTATTGACTGGACAGGCGGTCGCCACGCTCGAAGCGCCAGGTACGGATGATCTCCAGGCGGTCGATGTCGGCCAGGTCGCCGCTGAAGGGGGCGAAGGGCGCCGCCAGCCGGACGATGCGCAGCGCCGCCTGATCGAGTACCTGGCGCCCCGAGGACTCCAGCACCTGGACCTCGTAGAGCGAGCCGTCCTTGTTGATGGACACCAGCAGGCGCAGGCTGCCGTAGAGGCGGTCGCGCTTGGCCTGTTCGGGGTAGTTGAGATTGCCGATGCGCTCGATCTTGCGCCGCCATTCTTCCTTGTAGCGGGCGCCCTTGTCCTTTTGCGTCGAGGCGGCGTTGATCCGCCAGATCTTTGGCCGCTTGGCGTATTGCTGGCGCTCTTCGGCGAGCTGGGCCTCCAGGCTGGCGAGTTCGGCGGCCTGGCTGTCGGACTCGGGGCTCGGCGCATCGCGCTGCTCCCGTTCGGGTGTCTCGCGACTGGGTTCGGCCTTGGTCGGCCGCGCGGCGCGGGTGGTCACCGCCGCCTTGGGCGCCTGGGCGCGATCCGCCGCCGGCGGGCGGGCCGGAGGCGCGGCCTGGCGGATCTCGCTGTCGTGGAAGGGCGCCTGCACCGGGGTGCTTGGGGCCGCCGCCTTGTCCAGGGTGCCGCTGCCTTGCTGGTTCTCCTGGGCGAGGAAGTCGGCCTGCTTGGGCGCCTCGTCGCTCTTGAAGCTGGCCAGCGTCACCTCCAGGGTACGGCTGATCTGGGTGGGCTCGGGCAGCGAAAAGCCGACGCCGAGAATCAGCACGACGTGCAGCAGGGTCGCGATGAGCAGCGTGAAGCCCAGGCGGTCGGCGGGACGAACCTGGCTGGCGGGGGAGGAGGCGGTGCTGGGCATTGACTGGGTCGGCAAGGGCAGAGGACGCGCGGCAGGGCTGGCGCCAGTCTGCGGATTGTGTCCGCGGTTGTCCATGCCGCCACGGGCGGCACGGACCCTCGCCTCAGCCCGCGCGTTGCTGCGCGATCACATCCATGAGGCGCTCGGCGATGCGGGTGTCATAGGCCGCATCGATCTCGCGGATGCAGGTCGGACTGGTGACGTTGATCTCGGTGAGGTGCTCGCCGATCACGTCCAGGCCGACAAAGAGCAGGCCGCGCTTGCGCAGTTCCGGGCCCACCGTGGCGGCGATTTCGCGATCCCGCGCCGACAGCGGCTGGGCGACGCCCCGGCCACCAGCGGCCAGGTTGCCGCGGGTCTCGCCCTGGGCCGGAATGCGCGCCAGGCAATAGTCCACGGGTTGACCGTCGATCATCAGGATGCGCTTGTCGCCGTCCTTGATGCCTGGCAGGTAGCGCTGGGCGATGATCTGCTGGGTGCCGTGGGCGGTCAGGGTCTCGAGGATCACCGAGAGGTTGGGATCCCCTTCGCGGTGGCGGAACACCGAGCTGCCGCCCATGCCGTCCAGCGGCTTGAGGATGACGTCGCCATGGGTGCGGGCGAATTCGCGGATGATGTCGGCGCGGCGGCTGACCAGGGTCGGCGGTGCCAGCTCGGGAAACAGGGTGGCAAAGAACTTCTCGTTGCAGTCGCGCAGACTGGCCGGGCGATTCACCACCAGGGTGCCGCCACGCTCGGCCTGCTCCAGCAGGTAGGTGGCATAGACGAATTCGTTGTCGAAGGGCGGATCCTTGCGCATCAGGATCACGTCCAGCTCGCGCAGGGGCAGGTCGACGTCCTCGCCAAAGGCGAACCAGCGCTCCGGATCCTGGAACACGTCCAGCTGCCGACCGCGACCGCGGGCCTCGCCATCGACCTGGTACAGGTCCTGCATCTCGAAATAGTGCAGGGTCCAGCCGCGCGCCTTGGCCGCCCACAGCATGGCCATGGAGCTATCCTTCTTATAGGAGATGCGTTCGATGGGATCCATGACGATCCCCAGGCGGATACTCATTGACGCTAGACCTCGGTTGTACGTGGGCAAGGCGTCAGAATAGCCCTTCGATCCCCTCCAGTGCCAATGCTTGCGCGATCGTCGTGGTGGGCGGGCCGGTGGTCCGCCACCAGGGGATCTGCGTGGTACGTCACGGTATTGTGTGCTACAAAGAGGCGCCGCCAAAGTGCCCGGATCGACATCATTCACGTTTCATCGACGATGAGCTGGTAGCTTGAACATGGAACAGTATTCGGAAGGGCTGAAGGTCATGGTGATCGACGACTCGAAGACGATTCGTCGGACCGCCGAGACCCTGCTCAAGAAAGTTGGCTGCGAGGTCATCACCGCCATCGATGGATTCGATGCGCTCGCCAAGATCGCCGATAGTCACCCCCACATCATCTTCGTGGACATCATGATGCCGCGACTGGATGGCTATCAGACCTGCGCGCTGATCAAGAACAACAGCGCCTTCCGCGCGACGCCCGTCATCATGCTGTCCTCCCGTGACGGGCTCTTCGACAAGGCCAAGGGCCGCATCGTCGGCTCTGACCAGTACCTCACCAAACCCTTCAGCAAAGAAGAGCTGATCGGTGCGATCAAGACCCACGTCCCCAGTTTCACTCCGCTCGAACAAGCGTCCTGAGTGTCCTGAGGCGGGCGATTCAATCTAGTAGGAAATTTTCATGGCTCGAATTCTGATCGTCGACGACTCTCCCACCGAGATGTACAAGCTCACCGCCATGCTGGAAAAGCATGGGCATCAGGTGCTCAAGGCCGAGAACGGTGCCGACGGCGTCGCCCTGGCCCGCCAGGAGAAGCCGGACGCGGTGCTGATGGATATCGTCATGCCCGGCCTCAATGGCTTCCAGGCCACCCGGCAGCTGACCAAGGATGCCGAGACCAGCCACATCCCGGTGGTCATCGTCACCACCAAGGACCAGGAAACCGACAAGGTCTGGGGCAAGCGCCAGGGCGCCAAGGACTACCTCACCAAGCCCATCGACGAAGACACCCTGCTGCGCACCCTGGCGGGTGTCCTGCAAGGCTGAGGTCTTTCGTCCGTTTCTCGCGGCAGCGCCCCACTGGGCAGGGAATCCTATGAGCGACGCCACCACGCCCTACGAACTCTTGCGCCTGATCGATCTGCGCTGCCGCGAGCGGGCGGCCGGCCTGCCGGCGCAGCAGGAAAACCAGCGCAGCTGGAGCGGTATCGGCTTTCGCCTCGGTGAATTGCGCTTCGTGATTCCCATGGGCGAGGTCAGCGAGATCCTGCCGGAGCCGCGCTTCACCGCGCTGCCCGGCGTCAAGCCGTGGCTCAAGGGCGTGGCCAACGTGCGTGGTCGCCTGCTGCCGATCGCCGACCTGGGGCAATTCCTCGGCGTGAAGATCCAGGCCCTGCGCAAACAGCGGCGCATCCTGATCGTCGACCATGGCGACCTCTTCGTCGGGTTGGCGGTTGACGAAGTCCTGGGGATGCAGCATTTCGACATCGAGGCCTATCGCGAGCACGCCGACAGCGTGCCGGCGGGCCTGCACTTCTTTCTGGAAGGTGTCTTCCAACGCGACGTGCCCTGGCTGGTCTGCAGCCCGCGCGCCTTGGTCGAGCATCCCGAGTTCATGGACGTCGCGGCCTAGCGGGTCGGAGGTCCGGACGCTGCAAGGCGGATCGGGGTCGGGATGGCAGGAGCCGTCGCCGACGGGTGGGGGTAGGGCGACGAGCACCGGCTTCAAGCAAACCGGTCCGGCGTCCGACAAGGATAGAACTAAAGGAACCAAGGTCCAGGCGGGGGCCGCTGATGAACAAACTCAATACCGGGAAACTCAACGCGTGGGTCGCGGGCATGTTCGTGGTGCTGATCGTCGCGATCGTGCTGCTGTTCGCCAACTTCGCGTACCTGGGCACCCAGACCAACTACGATAACCAGTATCAGGGCCAGGCTACCGAGCTGCGCATCCTCTCGCAGCAGCTGGCCAAGAGCGCCAGTGAGGCCGCGACCGGCAAGGCCGACGCCTTCAAGGACCTGCGCCAGGCCCGTGCCGAATTCGAGCGCCGCCTGAACATCCTGCGCAGCGGCGATCCGCAGACCGGTCTGCCGGCGTCGCCGGCGATCCTCCGTCCGCGGCTGGACACCCTGGAATCCCAGTGGGAGGCCCAGCGCAAGCAGGTCGACACCATGCTCGGCAGCGAGCAGACCGTACTGTCCCTGCACCAGCTGTCCGGCGCCCTGGCCGACACCATCCCCCAGCTGCAGGTCGAGAACGAAGAGATCGTCGACATCCTGATCGAGCGCGGCGCGCCCGCCAGTCAGGTGGTGGTGGCCCAGCGGCAGGCGCTGCTCGCCGAGCGGATCCTCGGCGCCATCAACAAGATCCTCACCGGCGACGAAGCCGCCGTGCAGGCGGCCGACAGCTTTGGTCGCGACGCCAGCCTGTTCGGCCGGGTGCTCAAGGCCATGCGCGAAGGCAATGCCTCCATGGGCATCGCCAAGATCACCGATCCCGAGGCGGTCGGCCGCCTCAACGAAGCCAACAAGCTGTTCGAATTCGTCTCCGGCAACGTCGACGAGATCCTCGCGACCTCGCCCGAACTGCTGCAGATCCGTTCCGCCGTGGGCCTGATCTACCGTGGTTCCCAGGCGCTGCTCGGTTCCGCCTCGGACCTGAGCGCCGGCTACGCGTCGCTGGCCCAGAGCCGCAAGATCAACACCGTGGGCAGCTACCTGCTGGTGTTCATCGCCCTCGGCGCCATCCTCTGCATCGGCTACATCCTGGTGCGCGACACCCGCCGCCGCCTGGCCGAGACCGACGAGAAGAACCAGCGCAACCAGACCGCCATTCTGCGTCTGCTGGACGAGATTGCCGACCTCGCCGACGGTGACCTGACCGTGCAGGCCACGGTGACCGAAGACTTCACCGGCGCCATCGCCGACTCCATCAACTACTCCATCGACCAGCTGCGCGAACTGGTGGAAACCATCAACCAGACCGCCGTCCAGGTGGCCGCCGCCGCCCAGGAGTCCCAGGACACCGCCACCGTGCTGGCCGAGGCCTCGGAACACCAGGCCCAGGAAATCGCCGGGGCCTCCGCGGCGATCAACGAGATGGCCGTGTCCATCGACCAGGTATCCACCAACGCCTCCGAATCCACCGCGGTGGCGGAGCGCTCCGTGGCCATCGCCAACAAGGGCAACCAGGTGGTGCACAACACCATCATCGGCATGGACAGCATTCGCGAACAGATCCAGGACACCGCCAAGCGGATCAAGCGCCTGGGCGAGTCGTCCCAGGAGATCGGCGACATCGTCGGCCTGATCAACGACATCGCCGACCAGACCAACATCCTGGCCCTGAACGCCGCCATCCAGGCCTCCATGGCCGGTGACGCCGGCCGCGGCTTCGCCGTGGTCGCCGACGAGGTCCAGCGCCTCGCCGAACGTTCCTCCGGCGCCACCAAGCAGATCGAGGCCCTGGTCAAGGCGATCCAGACCGACACCAACGAAGCGGTCATCTCCATGGAGCAGACCACCTCGGAAGTGGTGCGCGGAGCCGCCCTGGCCCAGGACGCCGGTGTGGCCCTGGAAGAGATCGAGAAGGTATCGCAGAGCCTCGCCGGGCTGATCCAGAACATCTCCAATGCCGCGCGCCAGCAGTCTTCGTCCGCCAGCCACATCTCCAGCACCATGAACGTGATTCAGGAGATCACCTCGCAGACCTCGGCCGGCACCACCGCCACCGCGCGCAGCATCGGCGAGCTGGCCAAGCTGGCCAGCGAGATGCGGCGTTCGGTCTCGGGCTTCAATCTGCCGAACGAGCAGCCGCTGGGCTGACCGCAGCGGCCGCATCGCGGTGTGGCGAGGGGGAGACGGGGTGAGGGAGTCGAGTTGGGCGTTGCGCCGTGCTCCCGAGCTGCCGGATGCGGACTTCGAGCGTTGGCGACAGCTGCTCGAGATGCGCGCCGGCATGGTACTGGACGATCGCCAGCGCAGCTTTCTGCAGATCCAGCTGGCCGCGCGCATGCGCGAACTGGAGATCGCGGATTACGACAGCTACTACCAGGTCGTCTGCGCGGGCATCGGCGGGCGCATCGAATGGGTCCGGCTGCTCGATCGGCTGACCATCCAGGCCACCCGCTTCTTCCGCCATCCACCGTCCTTCGCGCTGCTGGAAGCCTATGTGAGTGAATTCGCCCGGACCACCGAGGGCAACGGTCTGACCCTGTGGAGTCTAGGGTGCGCCAGTGGAGAGGAAGCGTTTTCGATGGCCATCAGTACCGCCGAAGCTCTGGCCCGGCAGCCACGCCCCCTGACGTTCGCCCTGACCGGTACCGACATCAGCAGCGAAGCCCTGCGCCAGGCGCGGCAGGGGACCTACAGCCTGCAGCGGCTGGCTGGGGTGCCGGCCAGCCTGCGCGAGCGCTATTTCCGCACCCATGCGGACGGCAGTTTCGAGGTCACCGCGGGCCTGGCGGAGCGACTGTGCTTCGCCCGACTCAATGTGCTGGAACTGGGGCAGGCCCCCTTGCAGGGGCTCAATGTCATTTTTTGTCAGAACTTGCTGATTTATTTCCGCCGCTGGCTGCGTCGAGACCTGCTCAACCAGCTGGTCCAGCGGCTTGCACCGGGTGGGCTCTTGGTCCTGGGTGTCGGTGAGGTGAGCAATTGGAGCCACCCGCAACTGGTACCCGTCGATCATCCCGAAGTCCTGGCGTTCACCCGCCAGGTAAGCCCCCCGGCATGACAGGAGCCGAGATGATCGATCGACACGACTACGTAGCCCTCGAGTGGGTCAAGGGAGAGATCGCCGAAACCTTGCAGCAGGCCCGCAAGGCGCTCGAGGCGTTCGTCGACAACCCGCACGACCGTAGCCGCCTGGGTTTCTGCCGGACCTATGTGCACCAAGTCTACGGCACCCTGCAGATGGTGGAGTTCTATGGCGCCGCGCTGCTCGCCGAAGAGATGGAGCTGCTGCTGCAGGCCCTTCACGAAGAGCGGGTGAACAGCTCGGACGAGGCGCTGGAAGTCCTGATGCAGGCCATCTTGCAGGTGCCGCCCTATCTGGACCGGGTCCTCGAGGCCCGCCGCGATCTGCCCCTGGCCATCCTGCCGCTGCTCAACGATCTGCGCTCGGCGCGCGGGGAAAAGCTGCTCTCGGAAACCAGCTTGTTCTCGCCGGATCTGTCCGCCACGCCGCTGTCGCTGAGCGATGCCGAACTGGCCGACCGCGCGGCGCCGGACTGGCTGCCACGCCTGCGCAAGCTGCGCCAGGCGCTGCAGGGCGCCCAGGTCGGACTGTTCCGCGACCGCGACGTCCAGCTGCACCTGGACTATCTGCTGCGGGTCTTCGAGCGGCTGGATCAGCTCTGCGCCGGCTCGCCCTTTGGCGCGCTCTGGCCGGTGGCGGCGGGTCTGACCGAGCTGTTGCAGGCCGGCGAGCTGGACAACAGCAGCTCGATCCGCGGTCTGCTCCGGCAACTGGATCGTGAACTCAAGCGACTCATCAGCGATGGGGTGACCACCCTCAACCAGCCGGCGCCGGCCGATCTGCTGAAGAATCTGCTGTTCTACCTGGCCAAGGCGCCGGTGCAGAGTCCGCGCATCGCCGCGCTCAAGGCGCACTATCGTCTCGACGAGGCCCTGCCGGATGCCGAGCTGGTGGGCTTCGAGCGTTCGCGCATCGTCGGTCCGGATCGCGAAGCCATGCGCTCGGTGGTGACCGCGCTGTGCGAAGAGCTGGTACAGATCAAGGACAGCCTGGACCTTTTCGTGCGCAGCGATCGCCAGCAGCCTGCCAGCCTGCGCGGCCTCCTGGCGCCGCTCAAGCAGATCGCCGATACCCTGGCGGTGCTGGGCTTCGGGCAGCCGCGCAAGGTGGTGCTGGAACAGCACGAAGCCGTGGCCGAACTGGCCGAAGGCGTGCGCGAGGCCAGCGACGCCGCCCTCATGGATATCGCCGGGGCGCTGCTCTATGTCGAAGCCACCCTGGCCGGCATGGTCAGTGGCAACGAGGTCGGCGATGCCGAGGAGAGCCGGCTGCCCACCACCGATATCGATCAGCTGCATCGGGTGGTGGTGCGCGAGGCGCGCAACGGCCTGGAGCAATCCAAGGACGCCATTATCGAGTTCATCGCCTCCCAGTGGAACCATGTCCACCTGGAGTCGGTGCCCCTGCTGCTGACCCAGGTCCGTGGCGGCCTGGCGATGATTCCGCTGGAACGGGCCGCGGCCCAGGTCCAGGCGGCCAACGACTACATCTGCCAGCAGCTGCTGGGCAAGCAGGCCGTGCCCGACTGGCAGAGTCTGGACACCCTGGCCGACGCCATCACCAGCGTCGAGTACTACCTGGAGCGCCTGGCGGAAGACCCGTCCACGCCCCACGACATGATTCTCGACATCGCCGACGAAAGCCTCATCGCCCTCGGCTATCCGCCCAGGGCGGCCGGCGAAGGCGAGGCGGCGGCCGCGCCCCTGGCCTCCGGCGAGGTCGAGCCGCCGGCTCAGGAGCTGCCCGAAGAATTGCCATCGCCGGCGGAGCCGGTGGCCGAAGAGGCGCTGGAACCTACCGCCCTGCCGGTCGAGGAGCCTGCGGACGCCGACGAAGAATTCCTGATCGAATTCGAGCCTGCCGCAGCGCAGGAGCCTCCAACCTCCGCGACCCAGGCCGACGAGCAGGACGCGGCCGCGGTGAGCGATGAAGCGCCGCAGGCCGAGGCCGAGCCGGAGGGTGCAGAGCCCGAGGAGTTGCTGGCCGGCATCGAGCTGGACAGCCTGCCGCCGCCGACCCCCGATGCCGAGGCGATCGCCGAGGTGCTGGCGACGCCGGTCAACCCCATCAATCCTCCGGCGGCGCAGGTGCCGCAGGCGCTGCTGCCGCCCGCGGCCGATGCCGAGCCGGTCGAGGAGGAGCTGCGCGAGGTCTTTATCGAAGAGGCCGGCGAGGTCCAGGCCGAACTGGAGCGCTGGCTGCCGACCTGGCAGGCCGAGCCCGAGCAGCGCACCGCGCTAAGTGAATTGCGGCGCAACTTCCACACCCTCAAGGGCAGTGGCCGCATGGTCCAGGCGCTGGTCATCGGCGAACTGGCCTGGGCGCTGGAGAATCTGTTCAATCGCCGGCTGGATCACAGTGTCGCGCACAGCGCTGCCGTGCAGACGGTGGTCGAGCAGACCTGCGCGCTGCTGCCGGAGCTGGTCGCGGAATACGCCGAGGATCGTCAACGGCAACGTGACGACGTCGACTGGCTGGCCCACGCGGCCCATGCGCTGGCCCGCAACGAAGCCCTGCCTGAGCGAGCGCCGGCCGGTAGCGCGGCCCCGTCCGCGGCAGCTGCGTTGCCCGTGGCAGAACTCGTCGAATCCGCGATTCCTGCACCTGCCGCCGCCGAGGCCGATACCCAGCTGCTGGATATCTTCCGCACCGAAGCCCAGGCGCACTTGGAAACCGTGCGCCGTTTCCTCGAGTCGGCCGACGCCGGCAGTGCCCAGCCGGTCTCCGACAATCTCCTGCGCGCCCTGCACACCCTCAAGGGCAGTGCCCATATGGCGGGCAGTTCGCCGATGGCCGAACTGGCGTCGGCGCTGGAGCGGCTGGCCAAGGAATACAAGCTCGCCCATGTCGCCTTCGCCGAACCCGAGTGCGGCCTGCTCGCCCAGGGCGCCGAGTTGCTGGAGCAGCGACTGGCCGAACTCGACGAAGGGTCGCTGGCGACCCCGCTGGCGGGTGCGGCGGAAGTTATCGCGCGCTGCGAAGGGCTGCTGGAGGAGCTGAATCCCCAGCTGCCGATCCCCGCGGCGCCGCTGCCGGAGCAGCGTGACGTCCTGCGCCTGACCGATTTCCTGATGCCGGCCATGGATCTGCTGCTGGAAGCCGACGAGCGCCTGCATGCCTGGCGCACCGATGGTGATCTGGCTGCCTGCCCGGATCTGCTGGCCGAACGCCTGAACACCTTTGCCGACGGGGCCGCCCGGGTCGGGTTGGCCGATGTCGAGCAACTGGCCGAAGCCCTGCAGGTGGTCTATGCCGCCGCGGCGAGCGGTTCGCTGCCCGCCGATGCGGCCTTCTTCCGCGAGGCGGAAGAGGCCCAGGAAGCCCTGATCAGCATGCTCAATCAGCTGGCCGGTGGCATGCGGGCGACGCCCAGCGAGGAACGCATCCAGGGCCTGCGCGGCCTGCTGGCCGGCATTCTCGCCGGGTTGCCCATGGCGGACACCAGCCTGCTGGCCGAGCCCGAACCCGAAGAGCTCTTCGATCCGGCAACGGCCACGCCGGTGGCACCTGAGCTGGCGCTGGACGTCGAACTACCCGCCGAAGCCGAAGCCGAAGCCGAAGCCGAAGCCGAAGCCGAAGCCGAAGCCGAAGCCGAGCCTGACCTCAAGCTGCCGGAAGAGCCGCAAGAGCCGCAAGAGCCGCAAGAGCCGCAAGAGCCGCAGCCGCTGGTAGCAGACAGCGAGCCGGTGGCGGTCGAGCCCGAGGCTGCCGAGCCCGTCGATCCGGAAATGCAGCTGATCTTCCTTGAAGAGGCCCAGGATCTGCTGGACAGCGCCGACCGGGCGCTGAAACGCTGGCTGGTGGAGCCGCAGCAGCGCTTCCACCTCGGCACCCTGCAGCGCGATCTGCATACCCTCAAGGGCGGCGCCCACCTCGCCGGGGTGGCGCCGGTCGCGCACCTGGCCACGGAGCTGGACGCCATCTACGAAGGCCTGCTCGACGGCCGTCTCGCCGGCGGTGCCGAACTGGCCCAGCCCCTGCGCGATGCCCATGGCTGCCTGGCGGCGCAACTCGAAGAGCTGGCGGCGGGGGAGCCGGTCAGCGAGCATGCCGACCAGGTCGAGCGCCTGCAGCGGATCCGTAGCGGTCATCTCGATGACCTGCCGGCGCTGGACGACAGCGGATCGGCCCCGGGCGAGCCCGCGCTCGGCGAATCGCTCGCGGACCACCCGGCGGACGCCGAGTCCGCGCTCCTGGAGCCGGTGCCCATGGCGGCCGCGCCGGCGGCGGAAGGTCCCGACGCCGAGTTGCTGGCCATCTACATCGAAGAGAGTCGCGACCTGCTCGACAGCATGGCGACCTCGCTGCGCGCCTGGGAAGCCGAGCCGCACAACAGTCTCGAACTGGAATCCCTGCTGCGCGACCTGCACACCCTCAAGGGCGGTGCGCGGCTGGCCGAGGTGGATGCCATCGGCGATCTCGCCCATGCCCTGGAGGCCTTCTACGAAGGACTGGCGCGCGGACGGATCAAGCCCGGCGCGGACCTGGGCGACCTGCTGCAGCGCTGCCATGACCGCCTGCACGAGCAACTCGAAGCCCTAGCCCGGGGCGAGACCCCGGTCCCGGCCGCCGATCTCATCGCGGCCTTGCGCGACTACCGCGGCGAGCCACTGGCGACCGGCGTGACTGCCGCGGCCGTGGTGGCGGCACCGGTCTTCGATGCCGACACCGATGCGGAAATCCTCGAGATCTTCATCGAGGAAGCCCAGGATCTGCTGGTCAGCATGGACGAGGCCCTGGCGGACTGGTCGGCCGCGCCCGATGTGGCGGTGGACGAATTGCTGCGCTGCCTGCATACCCTCAAGGGTGGCGCGCGCCTGGCCGGTCTGCACGGCCTGGGCGAGCAGGCCCATGAACTGGAACAGCAACTGGCGGAATTGCGCTCGCTCGCCGTGGGGCTGAGCGAGGGCGACCGCGAGCGGGTACGCGCCCTGGCGACCCAGGGCGTCGACGGGCTGCAACTGGCGGTCGCCCAGCTGTCGCTGCCGGCCGCCGCCCAGGCGAATGCGGCGGCCGAGCCGGTCGAGACGCCCGAGGCCGAACCGGACGTCGTGCGCGAGGCTGAGCAGCCACCGGTCGCGGACGTCGCCGAGGAGGAAGCGCCTGCCGACCCGGACGTCGAGCCCGCCGTCGAGGGCCTGCCTGTTGCCCTGCCTGAGCAAGACAGCGCGGCGGCCCCCGTCATGGTCGCGGTCGAGACACCCGCGGCCCCAGTGGCGCCACTGCCCTTCGTGCAACGCCTGCAGCAGGTCCGTCAGCAGGCGGCGCAGCGGCGTTCGTCCCAGGAGCTGGTGCGGGTACCGGCCGCGCTGCTGGAGCAGCTGGTCAACCTGGCCGGCGAGACCTCGATCTTCCGCGGTCGCGTCGAACAGCAGGTCAGCGACATCGGCACCACCCTCGGCGAGATGGAAGCCACCATCGAGCGGGTGCGCGATCAGCTGCGCCGGCTGGATACCGAGACCCAGGCGCAGATCATCAGTCGTCACCACGAAGACGTGGATCGCGCCGGCTACGAGGATTTCGACCCCCTGGAGCTGGATCGCTATTCCCAGCTGCAGCAGCTGTCCCGCGCCCTGTTCGAATCGGCGTCCGACCTCCTGGATCTGAAGAACACCCTGGGCCAGCGCAATCGCGATGCCGAGACCCTGCTGCTGCAACAGGCGCGGGTCAACACCGAGCTGCAGGAAAGCCTCATGCAGACGCGCATGGTGCCTTTCGAGCGCATGGTGCCGCGCCTGCACCGGGTGGTACGCCAGGTCAGCGCCGAACTGGACAAGCCGATCGAGCTCAGGGTCGGCAACGCCGAAGGCGAGCTGGACCGCACGGTGCTCGAGCGGATCATTCCGCCGCTGGAGCACATGCTGCGCAACGCCATCGACCACGGCGTCGAGGACGCCGCCGGACGCCAGCGCGCCGGTAAGCCGGCCGAAGGCGTGATCAGCCTGGATCTGCGCCGCGAAGGTGGCGACATCATTCTGACCCTGGCCGACGACGGCCGTGGCATCGACCTGGCCGCGGTACGCCGCAAGGCCATCGAGCGCGGCCTGATGGCGGAAGACGCGCAGCTCGCCGATGAGGAGCTGCTGCAATTCATCCTCGAATCGGGCTTCTCCACCGCGCCGACCGTCACCCAGATCTCCGGGCGGGGTGTGGGCATGGACGTGGTGCACCAGGAGGTGAAGCAGCTCGGCGGCAACATGGACATCCACAGCGTGGCGGGCGAGGGGACGCGCTTCACCATTCGCCTGCCGTTCACCGTGTCGGTGAACCGCGCGCTCATGGTGCATGCCGGCGACGACCTCTATGCCGTGCCGCTCAACACCATCGAAGGCATCGTGCGGGTGACCGCGGCCGATCTCGAACGCTATTACCGTCCGGGGGCGGGCACCTTCGAATACGGCGGCCAGCACTATGACCTGCGCTACCTGGGGCACCTGCTCGGCAATGGCCAGCAGCCCAAGCTGAGCGGCCAGAGTCTGCCGCTGCCGGTGGTGCTGGTGCGCGCCGCCGAATACGCGGTGGCGGTACAGGTGGATGCGGTGGCCGGTTCGCGGGAGATCGTGGTGAAGAGCCTGGGTCCGCAATTCGCCGGGGTGCCGGGTCTGTCCGGTGCCACCCTGCTGGGGGACGGGCGCGTGGTGGTGATTCTCGACCTGCTGGCGATGATCCGCAGTCAGCGCGCCAGTGGCGAAGAGCTGGCGCGGCTGGCGCAGGGTCCGGCCACTGTGGCCGAGGTCACCCGACCGGCGCTGGTCATGGTGGTCGACGATTCGGTCACGGTGCGCAAGGTCACCAGCCGCCTGCTGGAACGCCACGGCATGGAGGTCTTCACCGCCAAGGATGGAGTGGACGCCATCGCCCAGTTGCAGGAGCGGCAGCCGGACATCCTGCTGCTGGACATCGAGATGCCGCGCATGGACGGCTTCGAGGTGGCGACCCTGGTCCGCCACGATGCGCGCCTCAAGGACCTGCCGATCGTGATGATCACCTCCCGTACCGGGGAAAAACACCGCGAGCGGGCGCTGAGCCTGGGCGTGAACGAATACCTGGGCAAGCCCTACCAGGAGAGCGAACTCCTGGCCCACATCCATCGGTTGGTCAGGGAACATGACTGAGATGCACACCGCCCGCGTCGCCATCCTGGCCGATAGTCCGCTGCAGCGTCACGTACTGCAGCAGGTGCTGGCCGACAATGGCTATCACGTCGTCCTCAACAGCGATCCGGAGCGCTTCGACGAAGCGGCCTGGCCCACAGTCGCGACCGACCTGTGGCTGATCGACCTGAGCCAGACCGAGGAATCACCGCTGGTGGACGCGCTGCTGGAGGGGGCCGAGGTGCCCATCCTGTTCGGCGAAGGCCAGGCGCCGGAGCGCTTCACCGATCCTTTCACCCAGTGGGAGAAGCGCCTGATCGGCAAGCTCAAGCGGCTGATCGGCGATCCGGTGGCGGCGGTGGGTCCGGCCCTGGAGACCCTGCTGCAGGACCAGCCGCGACCGCCGCGCCTGACCCTGCCGGAACCCCTGGCCAATCTGCCGCTGCCCGCCGGCGATCCGGCTCCCGAGGTCTGGTTGCTGGCGGCCTCCCTGGGCGGTCCGGCGGCGGTGAAGGCCTTTCTCGACGCCTTGCCGGGCGGTCTGCCGGTCGGTTTCCTCTATGCGCAGCACATCGGTGACGGCTTTGCCGCCAACCTGCTGCGCGCGGTCGGCCGGCACAGTCAGTGGCACATCCAGGGCGTGCGCCCGGGTGAGCCGGTGCGCTGTGGCGAGGTGGTGGTGGTGCCGACCCAGCAGGAGCTTACCTTCCGGGCCAACGGCGCCCTGGACATCGTCGAGCGCGCCTGGCCCGAGCCCCATACGCCGTCGATCAGCCAGATGATGCTTAACCTGGCGCAGCACTTCGGCGCCCGCTGCGGGGTCATCGTGTTCAGCGGCATGGGCAACGACGGCACCGCCTCGGCGCCCTATGTGCGGCGGCGCGGTGGCACGCTCTGGACCCAGTCGGCGAGCACCTGCATCGCCCCGAGCATGCCGGAAAGCCTGCGCGAATCGGGTCTCGCGACCCTTACCGCCGATCCCCGCGGCCTGGCCGAAGCCCTGGTGGCGCGCCTGGCCGAGCAGCAAAGCTGAAGGAATCTCCCATGTCGACCGCCGCGCCCGCCGAACACCTGACCGGTCTGCTGCTGACCCTGGCCGATCGCACCCTGCTGCTGCCCAACGCGGCGGTGGCCGAGCTGGTGCCCTGTCGCGAGATCCGGCCACTGCCGGTGCAACCCGACTGGTGCCTGGGCCAGGTCGCCTGGCGCGACCTGCGTCTGCCGCTGATCAGTTTCGAGGCGCTGTCCAGTGGCAGCGCCGCGCAATTCGATGGCGATCGCCATGCGCGGGTGGCCATCCTCAACGCCCTGGGCGGGCGTGAGCGGGTGCGCTTCCTGGCCCTGCTGATCCGCAGCATTCCGCGCTCGTTGCGCATCACCCCCGAGCTGGTCGCCGCCGAGGTACCCCTGGCCGCCCTGGAACTGGGCGCCGTGGCCTACGAAGGCGGCACGGCGCGCATTCCCGATCTGATCGGGGTGGAAGAGCGCCTCGCCGTCGCGGGCGTCTTCTAGTCCTTGCGGATCAGGCGCAGGGCGCCGTCTTCGTCACGGCTGATGCCGACGCCGCGGTAGTCGGCCAGGGTCGGCAGCCCCAGGTCCAGCGGCTGGCGATGGGTCGCGGTGATGGCCACCGCATCGGCGCCGGCGGCCTTGGCCGCGGCAAAGCCGGCGTGGGCATCCTCGAACACCAGGCAGTCGCCGATCGCCACCCCCAGCTTGCGCGCACCCGCCAGGAAACAGTCCGGCGCGGGCTTGCCCTGGGTGACGTCTTCGGCGCAGATCATCACCGGCGGCAGGGCCATGCCGGCCGCGGCGAGCCGCACTTCGGCCAGCCGGCGCGAGGCCGAGGTGACCAGCGCCCAGCTGCCGGCCGGCAGGCTGGCGAGAAAGGCCGCGGCACCGGGGATTTCCTGGATATCGGCGACGTCGGCGATCTCCAGTTCGGTGATGGCGCGGGTCTCGGCGTCGATGTCCGCGCCCGCCGGGGCGAAGCGCTTGACCGTCTCCACCGCCCGCACCCCGTGCATCACGGCGAGGACGTCCGCCGGATCGAGGCCATGGCCGAGGGCCCAGGTGCTCCAGGCGCGTTCGGCGGAGGCCACGCTGGTGAGCAGGGTACCGTCCATGTCGAACAGGAAGGCGGCGTAGGGGCGAGAGGGCAGGGTCATCCGGGGCTCCAAAACTATCCGTGGGGAAAGGGACGGACCGCCGCGGGGCAGCGGTCCGGGGGCAGGTCAGGGGGTCTGGAAATCACCCCAGAGTTGCTGGGCCACGCTCAGGGCCACCACCGGCGCGGTCTCGGTGCGCAGCACCCGCGGCCCCAGGCGGGCCGGCTGGAAACCGGCGGCGCGGGCGGCCGTGACTTCGGTCTCGCTCAGGCCGCCTTCCGGCCCGATCAGCAGGGCCAGGCGGGTGGGGCGGGCATGGCTTTCCAGGGGCTCGGCCACCGGGTGCAGGACCAGCTTGAGATCGGCGTCCAGCCCGGCCTGCCAGTCGGCCAGCAACTGCGGTGGATGGATCAGCGGCACCGTGGAGCGACCGCACTGTTCGCAGGCGCTGATGGCGACCTGGCGCCAGTGCTGCAGGCGCTTGTCGGCGCGTTCGTCCTTGAGGCGCACCTCGCAGCGCTCGCTGACCAGCGGGGTGATCTCGGCCACCCCCAGCTCGGTGGCCTTCTGGATCGCCCAGTCCATGCGCTCGCCGCGGGACAGGCCCTGGCCGAGGTGGATCCGCAATGGCGAATCGGGTTGGCCGGGCAGTTCCTCGGTGAGCTCGACGCTGAGGGTCTTCTTGCCCACCTCGGCGACCTGGCCGAGGTATTCGCGGCCGCTGCCGTCGAACAGTTGCACGGCATCCCCCGGCGCCAGGCGCAGCACGCGGCCCAGGTAGTGGGCCTGGGCCTCGGGCAGGTCGAGACGGCCGAGGGCCAGGGGCAGGTCGAGGTGGCAGCGGGTGAGACGCATGGCGGACTCCAGATCAGCCGGGATCGCGGTGGTTGGGGTGCAGGTCGCTCAGGGCGACGCTGACCGAGGTGCGGGTGGCGAGGTCGATGCCTTCGCTCGCCACCTCGGCGAGGAAGTCGATCTGCTCGGGAGTGATGACGTAAGGCGGCAGGAAGTAGACCACGTTGCCCAGCGGCCGCAACAGGGCGCCGCGGGAGAGGGCGTGCTGGTAGACGGCCAGGCCGCGGCGCTCCTGCCAGGGGTAGGGCGTGCGGCGGGCCTTGTCGGCGGTCATCTCGATGGCCAGGGCCATGCCGGTCTGGCGCACCTCGCCGACCTGGGGATGCTCGGCCAGGTGCGCGGTGGCCTCGGCCATGCGCCGGGCCAGGGGCTTGTTGGCTTCGATGATGTCGTCCTGGGCAAAGATGTCCAGGGTCGCCAGGGCGGCGGCGCAGGCCAGCGGATTGCCGGTGTAGCTGTGGGAATGCAGGAAGGCGCGCAGGGTGTGGTAGTCGTCGTAGAAGGCCTGGTAGACCGCATCGGTGGTCAGGCAGGCGGCCAGCGGCAGGTAGCCGCCGGTCAGGGCCTTGGACAGGCAGAGGAAATCCGGACGGATACCGGCCTGTTCGCAGGCGAACATCGTCCCGGTGCGACCGAAGCCCACGGCGATCTCGTCGTGGATCAGGTGCACGCCATAGCGATCGCAGGCCTCGCGCAGGAGGCGCAGATAGACCGGGTGGTACATGCGCATGCCGGTGGCGCCCTGGATCAGCGGCTCGACGATGACCGCGGCGACGCTCTGGTGGTGCTCGGCCAGGGTGCGCTCCATGTGCGCGAACATCTGCCGCGAATGCTCTTCCCAGCCCATGCCTTCGGGGCGCAGGTAGCAATCGGGGCTCGGCACCTTGAGGGTGTCCAGCAACAGGCCCTGGTAGGTCTCGGTGAACAGCGCCACGTCGCCCACCGACATGGCCGCCACCGTCTCGCCGTGGTAGCTGTTGGTCAGGGTGACGAAGCGGCGCTTTTCCGGCTGGCCCACGTTGCGCCAGTAGTGGTAGCTCATCTTCAGGGCCACCTCGATGCACGAGGAGCCGTTGTCGGCATAGAACACCCGGTCGAGACCGGCCGGGGTCAGGGCGACCAGGCGCTCGGACAATTCGATCACCGGCTGGTGGCTGAAGCCGGCGAGGATGACGTGCTCCAGCTGGTCGACCTGGGCCTTGATGCGGTCGTTGATGCGCGGATTGGCGTGGCCGAAGACATTGACCCACCAGGAACTGACGGCGTCCAGGTAGCGCTTGCCGTCGAAGTCTTCCAGCCAGACGCCTTCGCCGCGGCGGATCGGGATCACCGGCAACTGCTCGTGATCCTTCATCTGGGTGCAGGGGTGCCAGAGCACCTCCAGGTCACGGCGCATCCAGTCGTGATTGGTCATTGGCGGTCTCCTGGCGACGGGCCCGGCGATAAAAAGGGGGCGCAAGCCTAAGCCAGGGCGCGCGACGGGAGCAAGGCGCGGGCCGATTGCCGGTCGTGGCGCCGTCTGGTTGCCCCGGGGCCGCTGGCGTATGCTGCGCCACCGCCGTTTCCCGGTCCCAGGAGTCTAGAAAAGATGTCGTCGCGTTGGACAGGTTTTACCGTCTGCTTGGCAGCCGGCGTATTCGCTACCAGCCTGAGCGCAGGCGCTGCCGAGAAGGCCCATAAAGAGTCGCACAAGGCGCCGGAAAAGGCTGCCGCGGCGCCCGTCGCGCCCAGTGGTCCCTCGGTGATCGTGGTCGGTGCCGGCATGGCCGGTCTGGCCTCGGCCTATGAACTGCAGCAGGCCGGCTGGAACGTGACCCTGCTGGAAGCCGGCGCGCGCGTCGGCGGTCGCTCCGGTCTCGCCTCCAGCGAATGGATCGGCGACACCAAGGCCCAGCCGGTGCTCAACCACTACCTGGACACCTTCAAGCTCAAGACCGTGGACGCGCCGTCCTTCGTGCGCACCCCGGGCTATCTGGTCGACGGCCAGTACTATTCCCAGGACGACCTGGTGCAGAAGATGCCGGCCGTGGCCGATGCCCTGAAGCGCGTCGACAAGTCCCTGGACGACCTGGCCGCCGCCATCAGCGATCCGCTGCAGCCGACCGCCACCCCGACCCTGCACGCCCTCGACCAGATCAACGCCGCCACCTGGCTGGACAAGCAGAATCTGCCGCCGGTGGCCCGCCAACTGATCAACCAGCGCATCCGCGTGCGCTATGACGAGCCCTCGCGGCTGTCGCTGCTCTATCTGGCCCAGCAGACCCGCGTCTATCGCGGCGTCGAGGACAAGGACCTGCGCGCCTCGCGCCTGCCCGGCGGCAGCGACGTCCTGGCCCAGGCCTTCGTCAAGCAGATCAAGACGATCAAGACCGACAGCAAGGTGTCGAGCATCGTCCAGGATCCGAGCGGCGTGACGGTCAAGGCCGGCGCCAATGGCTACAAGGCCGACTACGTGGTGATGGCGGTGCCGCTGCGCGCCCTTGGTCAGGTGCAGATGACCCCGGCGCTGGACGCCACCCAGCAGGCCGCCATCAAGGGCACCACCTACGGCTGGCGCGACCAGATCCTGCTCAAGTTCAAGACCCCGGTATGGGACAGCAAGTCGCGCATGAGCGGCGAGATCTACAGCGACCAGGGGCTGGGCATGCTGTGGGTGGAGCCGGACGTCAAGGGCGGCGCCAATGTGCTGGTCAACCTGGCCGGCGACAGCGCGCGCCTGGTGCAGGCCTTCGGCGACAAGCAGATGGTCGATCAGGTGCTGATTCGCTTCCATGCCCTCTATCCCAAGGCGCGCGGTGCCTTCTCCGGCTACGAAGTCCGTCGCTACAGCCGCGATCCGGGCGTGGGCGGTGCCTATCTGGCCTATGGTCCGGGCCAGATCACCCGCTACTGGCGGCTGTGGGAAAAGCCCACCGGCCGGGTGATCTTTGCTGGCGAGCACACCGATCCGCTGCATCCGGGCACCCTGGAAGGGGCCCTGGCCAGCGGTCAGCGCGCCGCCGGCCAGGTCCGCGACCTCAAGGCCGGCAAGGCCGTGGTGCCGGTCGTCGCCAGCGCCAAGGCCCCGGCTCAGCCGGCTGCCGCGCCCAAGGCCGCCGACGCCGCGCCGGCCAAGGACAGTGGCGAGCACGGCTTCTTCTGGAAGCTGTTCCACTGGTCGTTCTGATCCAGACCCGCGCCGGGAGGCTGCCCCTGCGCAGCCTCCCGGCCGCAGCGGACGGGGCCTCCATGCGCCGTCCGATCCATCGATTCCTTCGATATTGATTCGACACTTTTTCCGCTTTCCATCGATACGTTTGCGGCTAGGCTTAGGCAAAGCTTTTTCAGGAGAGAAAAGCGATGCACTGGCGCAACGATGGCCTTCGCTACGGTCTGGTAAGTCTGGTTCTGCATTGGGTCATGGCCCTGGCGATCGTCGCCATGTTCGCCTCCGGCCTGTGGATGCGCACCCTGGACTACTACGACACCTGGTACCACACCGCCCCCGAACTGCATAAGAGCGCCGGCATCCTCCTGCTGATCGCCCTGGTGCTGCGCCTGCTCTGGCGCCTGGTCAGTCCGCCGCCGCCGGTGGAGGGCAGCCCCCTGGTGCGCCGCGCCGCCGGGGCCGGGCACTTCCTGCTCTATGCCTTGATGCTCAGCGTCATGGTAGCCGGCTATCTGATCTCCACCGCCGATGGTGTGGCCATCGATGTCTTCGGCTGGTTCAAGGTGCCGGCGACCCTGAGCGGCTTGCCGGACCAGGCCGATACCGCCGGCAAGATCCACCTCTGGTTCGCCTGGACGCTGATCGTCCTGGCCGGCCTGCACGTGCTGGCCGCGCTCAAGCACCATTTCGTCGATCGCGACGGCACCCTGGTGCGCATGCTCGGCCGGGTCCATACCCCTTCCTGATGTTCGCTTCCCACCACCACATGGAGCTCCATCCAATGCTGAAGAAAACCGTTGCCGCCCTGGCCCTGGGTACCGCTCTGCTGGGCGCCGGCCAGGCCATGGCCGCCGATTACAAGATCGACAAGCAGGGCCAGCACGCCTTCATCCAGTTCCGCATCCAGCACCTGGGCTACAGCTGGCTGTACGGCACCTTCAAGGACTTCGACGGCAACTTCAGCTTCGATGCCAAGGATCCGTCCGCCGACAAGATCAAGGTGACCATCAACACCGACAGCGTCGACACCAACCACGCCGAGCGTGACAAGCACCTGCGCAGTGCCGACTTCCTCAACGTCGCCGCCCATCCCCAGGCCAGCTTCGAATCCA
The DNA here is from genome assembly GCF_000510705.1 of Pseudomonas sp. MOIL14HWK12:I1. Classification (NCBI taxonomy): domain Bacteria; kingdom Pseudomonadati; phylum Pseudomonadota; class Gammaproteobacteria; order Pseudomonadales; family Pseudomonadaceae; genus Pseudomonas; species Pseudomonas sp. MOIL14HWK12:I1. Next base: position 207,162 of record NZ_KI783309.1, read on the forward strand.
CCAAGGTCACCCCCACCGGCGACGGCACCGCCGACGTCACCGGCAACCTGACCCTGAACGGCGTGACCAAGCCGGTCACCATCAAGGCCCACTTCATGGGCGAGGGCAAGGATCCGTGGGGCGGCTACCGCGCCGGCTTCGAGGGCACCACCACCCTCAAACTCAAGGATTTCAACATCCAGAAGGACCTCGGTCCGAAGTCCCAGGAAGTGGAATTCATGCTGTCCTTCGAAGGCGTGCGCCAGTAACGGGACGCCCTCAGGTTGTAACCAAAGATGCCGGATTCGTCCGGCATTTTTATGCCTGGTCGTTTTTGGCGACGAGGCGGGCGCCAGAGGAATCCCCCGGCAGAACTCGCCTTCAGCCTGATGGTCTGCTACCGAGGTCGGTCGTCTGGGCCTGATGTCGTAGGAATAACCGTTTTCACGAGGCGCCGGAGCCGCCGGCGAGATACCCGAGCATGGCGCTTGGGTTATTTACAAACAGTCGTGAACGTAAGTATATTTGTCTGATAATAATTCCTATGCTCGAGCCGGTGCGGATCCACAAGGCGCGCTGCGCATGCTCATTTCCCCGCTTTCAAGGACTTTTGATATGCAGATCAAGCCGGCGCATGCCTTTTTCGCCCCCGCCCTGCTGGCCGTGGCCCTGGCCCTGGGCGCCTGCGGCAAGCAGGACAACAAGGACCAGCAGCAGCAACAGCAGCAGAAGCCCGCGGAGGTCGGGGTGGTGACGATGCAACCCCGCACCGTGACCCTCACCGACGAACTGCCCGGGCGCACCTCGGCCTTCCGCATCGCCGAGGTCCGTCCCCAGGTCAGCGGCATCCTGCTCAAGCGCTACTTCACCGAGGGCGCCGACGTGAAGGCCGGCACCCAGCTCTATCAAATCGATCCGCGCACCTACGAAGCCAACGTCAACTCGGCCAAGGCCTCGCTGGCCCAGGCCCAGGCGACCCTGGCCTCCAACCGGCTCAAGGCCCAGCGCTATGGCGCCCTGGTCAAGGAGCAGGCGATCAGCAAGCAGGAAGCCGACGACGCCCTGTCCATGCAGCGGCAGAACGAAGCCCAGGTGGAATCGGCGAGAGCCGCCCTGCGCAACGCCGAGATCAACCTGGCCTACACCAAGGTCGCCGCGCCGATTTCCGGCCGCATCGGGCGCTCGATGATGACCGAAGGCGCCCTGGTCACCGCCGACCAGACCACCGCCCTGACCAGCATCACCCAGCTCGATCCCATCTATGTCGACGTGACCCAGTCCGCCACCGACCTGCTGCGCCTGCGCCGTGAACTGGACAGCGGTCAGCTGCAGCGCGTGCAGGGCGAGAACGCCGCCGAGGTCAAGCTGATGCTGGAAGACGGCAGTGCCTACAGCCGTCCCGGCAAGCTCAAGTTCGCCGAGGTCTCGGTGGATCAGGGCACCGGCTCGGTGACCATCCGTGCCGAATTCCCCAACCCCGACAAGCTGCTGCTGCCCGGCATGTTCGTGCGTGCCCAGCTGCAGTCCGGCGTTCGCCAGAATGCCCTGCTGGTGCCGCAACAGGGCGTGACCCGCGACATCAAGGGCCAGCCCACCGCCATGGTGGTCAACGGCGAAGGCAAGGTCGAGCAGCGGATCCTCAAGACCGAGCGTACCGTGGGCTCCGACTGGCTGGTCACCGACGGCCTGAAGGCGGGTGACAAGGTCATCACCGAGGGCCTGCAGAAGATCAAGCCGGGCGCCACCGTCACCACCAAGCCGGCGAGCAACATCGCCTCCGCCGAGCAGAAGCCGGCGGGTCAGGCTCAGTAAGGGGAGCGCCCGATGTCCAAGTTCTTCATCGACCGGCCCATCTTCGCCTGGGTGATCGCCCTGGTGATCATGCTCGCCGGTATCCTGTCGATCCTCAATCTGCCGATCAACCAGTACCCGAACATCGCCGCCCCGGCGGTCTCGATCCAGGTGAGCTACCCGGGCGCCTCGGCGCAGACGGTGCAGGATACCGTGGTCCAGGTCATCGAGCAGCAGATGAACGGGATCGACAACCTCAGGTACATCTCCTCGGAGTCCAACTCCGATGGCAGCATGACCATCATCGTGACCTTCAACCAGGGCACCAACTCCGACATCGCCCAGGTTCAGGTGCAGAACAAGCTGCAGCTGGCGACGCCGCTGCTGCCGCAGGAAGTGCAGCAGCAGGGCATGCGCGTGGCCAAGTACCAGCGCAACTTCATGATGGTGGTGGGCCTGGTCTCCATGGACGGCTCCCTGACCAAGGAAGACCTGTCCAACTACATCGTTTCCAACATGCGCGATCCCATCGCGCGGACCAGCGGTGTGGGTGACTTCCAGGTGTTCGGTGCCCAGTACGCCATGCGCATCTGGCTGGATCCGCAGAAGCTGGTGAAGTACCAGCTGACGCCGGTCGACGTCAGCAGCGCCATCCAGAGCCAGAACGTGCAGATCGCCTCCGGTCAGCTCGGCGGCCTGCCGGCGGTGCCGGGACAACAGCTCAACGCCACCATCATCGGCAAGACCCGCCTGACCAGCGTCGAGGAATTCGGCAAGATCTTCCTCAAGGTCGATCAGAGCGGCGCCCAGGTGCGCCTGCGCGACGTGGCACGGGTGGAGCTGGGGGGCGAGAACTATTCCATCGACGCCCAGTTCGACGGCAAGCCGGCCTCCGGCATGGCCCTGCGTCTGGCCACCGGGGCCAACGCCCTGGACACCGCCAAGGCGGTCCGCGCCACCATCGAGCGGCTCAAGCCGTTCATGCCGCCGGGCATGGAAGTGGTCTATCCCTATGACACCACCCCGGTGGTGACCGCCTCCATCCACGAGGTGGTCAAGACCCTGGGCGAGGCGATCCTGCTGGTGTTCCTGGTGATGTTCCTGTTCCTGCAGAACTTCCGGGCCACCCTGATCCCCACCATCGCCGTACCCGTGGTTCTGCTGGGCACCTTCGCGGTGCTGCTGGCCGCCGGTTTCACCATCAACATCCTGACCATGTTCGGCATGGTGCTCGCCATCGGCCTGCTGGTGGACGATGCCATCGTGGTGGTGGAAAACGTCGAGCGGGTGATGGCCGAGGAGGGGCTCTCGCCCAAGGAGGCGACGCGCAAGTCCATGGGCCAGATCCAGGGCGCCCTGGTCGGTATCGCCATGGTGCTGTCGGCGGTGTTCGTGCCCATGGCCTTCTTTGGCGGCTCCACCGGGGTGATCTATCGCCAGTTCTCCATCACCATCGTTTCCTCGATGGTGCTCTCGGTGCTGGTGGCCCTGATCCTGACCCCGGCGCTGTGCGCCACCCTGCTCAAGCCGGTCAAGCAGGGGCACCACGAGAAGCGCGGTTTCTTCGGCTGGTTCAACCGCAAGTTCGAGAGCGGTCAGCACCGCTACGAGCGCAGCGTGGCCGCGGTGATCCGCCACAAGGTGCCCTTCCTGCTGCTGTACCTGCTGATCGTCGGCGTCATGGTGTTCCTGTTCACCCGCATCCAGTCGTCCTTCCTGCCGGAAGAGGACCAGGGCGTGATCTTCGCCCAGGTCACCACGCCGCCGGGCTCCAGTGCCGAGCGGACGCAGAAGGTGCTCGACACCATGCGCGAGATGATGATGAAGAACGACTCGAGCGCGGTCAGCTCGATGTTCACCGTCAACGGCTTCAACTTCGCCGGTCGCGGCCAGAGCTCGGGCCTGGCGTTCATCCAGCTCAAGCCCTGGGAAGAGCGCCCGGACGCCAAGGACGGGGCCAGTGCCGTGGCCGGTCGGGCCATGGGCTACCTGTCGGGCATCAAGGACGCCATCGTCTACGCCATCGTGCCGCCGGCGGTGCTGGAGCTGGGTAACGCCACCGGCTTCGACTTCTATCTGCAGGACCAGGGCGGCATCGGCCACGAGGCGCTCATGGCCGCGCGCAACCAGCTGCTCGGCATGGCCGCGCAGAATCCCAAGCTGATGCAGACCCGTCCCAACGGCCTCAACGACGAGCCGCAATTCAAGCTCATCGTCGACGACGAGAAGGTGCGCGCCCTGGGGCTGTCGCAGAGCGACGTCAACCAGACGCTGTCCATCGGCTGGGCGTCCAGCTACGTCAACGACTTCATCGACCGCGGTCGGGTGAAGAAGGTGTATCTGCAGGGCGAAGCCAGCGCGCGGATGAATCCCGAGGACTTCAACAAGTGGTACGTGCGCAACAGCGCGGGCGAGATGGTGCCGGTGTCGGCCTTCGCCCGCGGCGAGTGGATCTACGGCTCGCCCAAGCTGGAGCGCTACAACGGCATCTCCTCGCTGGAGATCCTCGGTTCCGCGGCGCCCGGCTACAGCACCGGTGACGCCATGGCCGAGATCGAGCGCATGGCCAAGGACCTGCCGCAGGGCGTGGGTATCGCCTGGACCGGTCTGTCCTACGAGGAGCGGCTGTCGGGCTCCCAGGCGCCGGCCCTCTACGCCCTGTCGCTGCTGGTGGTGTTCCTCTGCCTCGCGGCGCTGTACGAGAGCTGGTCGATCCCGATCGCGGTCATCCTGGTGGTGCCGCTGGGGGTGGTGGGGGCCTTGCTGGCCACCTACTTCCGTGGCCTGGCCAACGACGTCTTCTTCCAGGTCGGTCTGTTGACGACCATCGGTCTGGCGGCGAAGAACGCCATCCTGATCGTGGAATTCGCCAAGGAGCTGCACGAGGGCGGCAAGAACATCGTCGATGCGGCGGTGGAAGCCTCGCGCATGCGTCTGCGGCCCATCATCATGACCTCCATGGCCTTCATCCTGGGCGTGGTGCCCCTGGCGATCTCCTCGGGCGCGAGCTCCGGCAGTCAGCACGCCGTGGGTACCGGCGTGATCGGCGGCATGCTCACCGCCACGATACTGGCGATCTTCTGGATTCCCATGTTCTACGTGGTGGTCAGCAGCCTGTTCAAGGACAAGGCCACCAAGGACCAGGAAGCCCATGGCAAGGAAGGACACTGATATGAAGAAGTCTCTCTTGGCGGTGGTCGTGGGCATGCTGGCCGTCTCCGGCTGCAGCCTGATCCCCGACTACCAGCGACCCAACGCGCCGGTGGAGAATGCCTGGCCCCATGGCCAGGCCTACGATGCCCTGACGGTCAACCGCGACCAGCAGGCGGCCGACATCGGCTGGCGCGATTTCTATCGCGACCCGGCGCTGCAGCAACTGATCCAGCTGTCGCTGGACAACAACCGCGACCTGCGCCAGGCGGCGCTGAACGTGCGCCTCTACCAGGCGCAGTACCGCGTGCAGCGCGCCGAGCTGTTTCCCGACATCAGTGTCAGCGGCACCGGGACCCGTACCCGCCAGCCGGAAGACCTGAGCCAGGTCTCCGCCATCCGCGAACTGCTCGCCGGCAACAGCGCCAACGGCGCGGGTGGCGGTGGCGGCGGCAGCATCAGCAGCCAGTACAGCGTGACCCTGGGCTTCACCTCCTATGAGCTGGACCTCTTCGGTCGCCTGCGCAGCCTCAGCGAGCAGGCGCTGCTCAACTACTTCGCCACCAGCGAAGGACGCCGCAGCACCCAGATCTCGCTGGTCTCGGAAGTGGCCAACGCCTACTACGCCTGGCTCACCGACCAGCGCATGCTGCAACTGACCCGCGAGACCCTGGACGCCTATCAGCGCTCCTACGACCTGACCCGTCAGACCGTGGAGAACGGCGTGGCCAGCGGCCTGGACCTGCGCCAGTCGCGTACCGCCCTGGAAGGGGCGCGGGCGAATCTGGCGCAATACACCCGCCAGGTGGCCCAGGATCGCAATGCCCTGACGCTGCTGCTGGGCACCTCGATCCCGGCCGACCTGCCGCAGGGCAAGGGCCTGGACGGCAAGGACCTGCTCGCCGACCTGCCGGCCAACCTGCCGTCGGATCTCCTGCAGAAGCGCCCGGACATCCTCCAGTCCGAGCTGCAGCTGCGCGCCGCCAACGCCAACATCGGCGCGGCGCGGGCGGCCTTCTTCCCGCGCATCAGCCTGACCGCCCAGGGTGGCACGGCCAGTCGCGATCTGAATGGCCTGTTCGACGCCGGCTCCGGCTACTGGACCTTCTCGCCGAGCATCAACATCCCGATCTTCACGGCCGGCAGCCTCAAGGCCAGCCTGGATGCGGCCAGGATCCAGAAGGACATCAACGTCGCCACCTACGAGAAGTCGATCCAGACCGCCTTCCGCGAAGTGGCCGATGCCCTGGCGGCGAAGGGCACCTATGACGACCAGCTGCAGGCCCAGCAGGACCTGGTGCAGGCCAGCCAGGAGTACTACGACCTGGCCAACCTGCGCTATCGCCAGGGCATCGACAACTACCTCACGGTGCTCGACGCCCAGCGCTCGCTGTATAGCGCCCAGCAGCAGCTGATCACCGATCGACTCAACCAGCTCAACAGCGAGGTCACCCTGTACAAGGCCCTCGGCGGTGGCTGGCTGGAGCGTAGCCAGACGCGACCGCCGCTGGCGGCCAGGCCCTGACCCTGCTCCAGCAAGACGCCGGCCTCGTGCCGGCGTTCTTCTGTCCGGGGTGCCCGTCTATCGACGCCGCTGGGGGGCTGGGTATACTGCCCCCTGTCCCTTTCTCTGGAGTCTCTGCATGCGCTATCGCCTGTTGCTCGGCCTGCTCGCCGCCACTGGTCTGACCCTGGCCGGCTGCGCCAGCAGCCCCCAGCAATTGAGTCCGCAACCCCAGATCACCGCGCCCATCGCCCCGGTCGGCCAGGGCCAGCCGGTCTCGGTCCGGGTGGTCGACGGTCGCTCCTCCTTTACCCTCGGCACCCGTGGCGGTCTCTATCCCGACACCAGCGTGGTGGTGGTGCAGACCCAGGACGTGATTCCCAAGCTGCAGGCCGAAGCCGAGAAGGCGGTCCGCCAGATGGGCTTCACCCCGTCGCCCAATGCCGGCCCCGGCGCGCCCCAGCTGACCCTGACCCTGGCCGAGCTGAACTACCAGTCGCCCAAGGAACTGTACGTCACCGCCTCCGACGTCGCCGCGGCCTTCCAGGTCGACGTGCGCAACAGCCAGCGCGGCTACCGCGGCCGCTACGGCGCCAGCCTCAACCAGCGTTTCGGCATGGCGCCCAACGCCGAGGCCAACACCAAGCTGGTCAGCGATGTGCTGAGCGATGCCCTGACCCGGGTATTCAAGGATCCGACCGTGGTCCAGGTGCTCAGCGGTCGCTGAAAACCCGACGCCCACGAAAAAGCCCGGCCAGTGCCGGGCTTTTTCATGGGTCGCCGACCGCTATTCCAGGCCGGCCAGCACGCGGTACTTGTTGAGCACCGGCTGGGCGTACTGGCGCACCAGCTGCGCCCGGTATTCCGCCGGGCACTCGGCCAGGCGCTTTTCCCACTCGCCGCGGGCGACCGCGATCTCCTCGGCGGGAAACAGGGCGTCCACCGCGGGCACGGCCAGCTCCGGATCGCGACCCTCCCAGGCGGCATAGGCCAGGTAGCTGGCCGGGAACAGCCGGTAGTTGCCGAGGATCTGCCGGTCCATTTCCTGGGCCAGCGCCTTGGCATCCTCGAACTCACCCGTGACCGGCTCGCCAAAGGCCACGTGCACCCGGCCCTTGTAGCCGGTGATGCCCAGGGCGATGCTGACGTCGTCCTCGCCCGGTGCCTTGGTATAGCCGCCGGTGGTGGCGCGGATGTGCAGTTCGCGGGCCTTGGCCTGGTCGCAGGGATCGAATTCGTAGCTGATGGATACCGGCACGATGTTCAGCGCCTTGACCAGCTCGGCGAAGGGGGCGTCCTTGCAGCTCATGTGGAACATCTTGAGGATGGCCGAATCGGTACGGTCGTCGCCATCCTTGGCCCGGCCCTCGGCCTGGGCGATCCAGATGGACTGGCCGTCCTGGCGGATCGAGTGATTGATGTAGGCGGACAGATTCTGGTACGCCGCCAGCTTCTCGCGCCGGCCGCTGATGGAGCGGTGCACGATGAAGCTCTTGTTCAGCCGCATCAGGTCGCTGACGAAGGGCTTCTGCAGGAGGTTGTCGCCGATGGCGATGCGCGGCGTTGGCAGGCCGGCGTGGTAGACGGCATAGTTGACGAAGGCCGGGTCCATCACGATGTCGCGGTGGTTGGCCAGGAACAGATAGGCCCGGCCACTGCGCAGCTGGTCAATACCGGAGTAGGTAACGCCGTCCGAGGCCTTTTCGATGGCGCGATCCACATAGGGTTCGAGCTTGTCCTGCAGCGCGGCGACGCTCTGGATGCCGCCCAGTTCCTGGCGCAGGCGGGTGCGCAACAGGGGCCGCACCACCCAGCCGAGGCCCTTGGACAGGCGCGGGAAACGGTAGCCGGCGAGGATGGCGATGAAGTGGTCGTCGTCGATCAGGCGGGCCAGAACCCCGGGGACTTCCGCGTCGTTATAGGGTCGAATGGCTTCGAACTCGCCCATGGTGTTCTCTTGTAGAAATTCCGGCGGCCATAGTAGTGGGCGTGGCGCCAGATGCAAGCGCCAGGGGCCGGATGGGCGGCAGGTTGGCGGTCGAGGAGTGCAGGCAGATGCTGGAAAGCCAGGAATACGATTGCCCTTATTGCGGCGAACCGGGCGAGGTGGTGCTCGACCTCAGCGGCGGTGATCAGGACTACTACGAAGACTGCGAAGTCTGCTGCCGGCCGATCCGCTTCGGCCTGCACACCGATGGCGAGGACTGGAATCTCGAGGTTCGTCGGGAGGACGACTGATGCGTCGCATTTACGAGCCGGGTTCGCTGCACGAGGGTGAATTGCTCCTGGCGGTGCTGGCCAGCGAAGGCATCAGCGGCTTTCTTGCCGGGCGCCATCTGCTCGGGGGCATCGGCGACCTGCCGGCGGCAGGGCTGCTCGGCCTGCTGGTCGAGGATGAGGAGGCCCTCCGCGCGCAGGCGCTGATCGCCGCGTACAATGCCGCCACGCCCCTGCCGGGAGAGGATCCGTCCCCCGAGCAGGGCATCCTCGTCTGCTAGGTTCTAGACGAAAAGTGCCTACGCATCGGTGATGCTTCGTTGAAAAACGCTTCGGAATGCTCATTTACCACTTGTAAACTCCGCTTCCTCAGCATTTTTCGCCTCGCCTGACCTTCGCTCGGCGACTTTTCGTAAAGAACCTAAAAAGGTTTTCATGTCCGGACGCTACGCCCTGTTCCGCTGGCCCGCCGAATTCGCCGCCCTGGCGGGATTCCCCGAAAAGCATGCGCCGCGCTGGAACATCTCCCCCCATCAGCAGGTGCTGCTGCAGCGGCGGACCGCCGAGGGCGAGCGGGTCGACAGCGGTCGCTGGGGACTGACTCCGCCCTGGCTCACCGATCTTTCCCGCACCCCCACCCACGCCCGCGCCGAAAGCCTGGCCACCCAGCCGATGTTTCGCGAGCCCTTTCGCCTGCGACGTTGCCTGCTGCCCGCCAACGGCTTCTACGAATGGCGCGGCAATCATCGCAAGCGGCCCTACTGGATGCTCAATGGCGAACCCCTGGCCTGGTTCGCCGCGCTCTGGGAGGCCTATCCGGCCGGGGACCAGCTCTGGCTGTCGGTGGCCATGGTCACCCAGGCCGCCGGCCCGCTGCGGCGGCCAATCCTGCTGGATGAAGCGGGGCGTTCCCTCTGGCAGGATCCGAACAGCTCGCCCGAAGCCCTGCAGGCGCTGTTGGCCGCGGGCGGCATGCCGCTGCGCGAGCGGGTGCTGGCCGATATCGTCAATCGGCCCGAGGTGGACGGGCCGGAGTGTCTGACCCCGCTGTAGACGCGGTCCTCACCCCGGCCCTCTCCCAGGAGGGAGAGGGGGGCTTGGCACTTGAGGGGAGGGGGCTAGACCCGGAACCGTTCCGCCAGCTGGCGTTGCTGTTCGGCCAGTTCGCGCAGTTGCTGGCCGGCGCGGGAGGCGCTGTCGGCTTCGCCGTGGACCGCCTGGGCGCTCTGGCCGATATTGACCACGTTGCGATTGATGTCCTCGGCCACCGCGCTCTGTTCTTCCGCGGCGCTGGCGATCTGCAGATTCATGCTGGTGATCTCGCCCACCGCCGCCAGGATGGTGTCCAGCGCATGCCGGGTGGCCTCGGTCTGGGCGACCTGGGTGCTGGTCTGGGCGCCGCTGGCCTGCATCACCGTCACCGCCTCGCGGGTGCCCTGCTGCAGGCGCTGGATCATCTCCTGGATCTCGCTGGTGGCGACCTGGGTCTTTTGCGCCAGGTTGCGCACCTCGTCGGCCACCACGGCGAAGCCGCGGCCCTGCTCGCCGGCCCGCGCCGCCTCGATGGCGGCGTTGAGCGCCAGCAGATTGGTCTGCTCGGCGATGCCGTTGATGGTGGTGAGGATGGAGCCGATGTTCTCGCTGTCCTCGGCGACCCGGCGGACCTGCTCCACCGCGCGCTCGATCTCCCGGGCGAGGGCGGCGCTGCTGGCGACGTTCTGCTGCACCAGCCGCTGGCCTTCGTTGACCGCGCCGTCCGCCTCGGTGGCGGCCCGCGCCGCGCGACCGGCATTGCCGGCCACGTCCTGGGCGGTGGCGGTCATCTCCTGCATGGCGGTGGCCAGCTGGTCGATCTCCTGCAACTGGCGCTGCACGCCGTCGCGGGTGCGCTGGGCGATATGGGAGGTGTGCTCGGCGGCCGAGGCCACCTCGCCCACGGAGCGGATCAGCTGGCCGATGAGGCCCTGCAGCGAGGCCAGGAAGCGATTGAAGCCGCCGGCCATGGCGCCGACCTCGTCGCGGCGCTCGGTGGCGAGGCGCTGGGTGAGGTCACCGTCGCCCTGGCCGATGGCGTCGAGCATGGTCACCATCTGCCGCAGCGGCCGGGCGATGCGCAGGCTGATCAGCCAGAGCACCAGCAGACCGGCGCCGGCGACCGCCAGGCCCACCAGCAGCATGCCGATCACGTCCTGGTGACGTTGGCTACCCAGGGTGTCCTTGAGGCTGTAGAGGTCGGCCAGCACGGCTTCGCGGGGGAGTTCGATGATCAGCGTCCAGACCTGGCGGTTGTCGCCGGCGAAGCGCAGCGGCAGATAGACCTGATAGCGCTCGCTCTGGGCGTCGAAGCGACGGGTGACGCCTTCGCCGAGGTCCTTGAGGCCGGTCAGGGTCGCGCCCAGCACCGGTTCGGCCGGTTTGCCCAGCTGGCTGGCATCGGCGGTGTAGGCGACCAGGGTGCCGCGCCCGGCCACCAGGGCCATGCGGCCCACGCCGCCATAGAGGCGGCCATTGGCCTTGACCAGCTGGCGCTGGATGAAGTCCAGCGGCACGTCGGCACCGACCACGCCCTTGAAGGCGCCGCCGACCAGGATCGGCACGTTGAAGGAGGCGATCAGCACCTGCTGCTCGTTGACCGTGTCGGGCATGGGATCGAGCACGCAGGTGGTGCGATTTTCCCGCGGGCAGAGGTAGTACTCGCCTTCGCGCACGCCCGAGGGCAGCCGGGTCTGGCTTTCCACGGTCGGGCCGATCGGTTCCACCGTCACATCGCCGTCGAGGGTCTTGTGCCACCAGGGGGTGAAGCGCCCATGCTCGTCGTAGCCGGCCGCGGCATCACCGCGATGGCGGTCGTCCTGGCCGTCGATGGCATTGGGCTCCCAGACGGTATAGAGACTGAGCAGGCCGGACTGGCGCTGCAGACTCCGGCCCAGCAGGCGGACCAGACTCTGGCGATCCAGCTCGACCTGCTGGTCGCCCGGACTGGCCATGGCCACGTTGAGTTGCGCCAGCTGACTGGCCAGTTGCAGGGGGACGTCCAGCTGGCGTTGCAGCTGGTTGCCCACGGCCTCGGCCTCGGCCGTGAGCCGGGCTTCGGCGGCCGTGGCGGCCAGGGCCTCGGTATGGCTGTCGACCAGGGCGCGGGTGCGCTGACCGGCGAACAGGGTGTAGGCGATCAGGGCAGCGACCACCGCCAGGATGCAGGCGCCGGCCAGCAGGGTGATGGAGGTGCGGATGGAGCGGGAATTCATGGGGGACTCCGGGGCGTTCGATACCGGGAGCTATCGGCGCAGATGTCTGTCCATTGAGGCCTCCGGTCGCCTGGCAGGAGAGCGTTGCCGGGCATTACCGGACGTTGCCGGGTCTGACGCCCCTCTCTAGACTGTATCCGCCTCGATACCTGGAGATTCCCATGCGCCGTATCCTTCCCCTCGCAGGCCTGTCCCTGAGCCTGCTGCTGGTCGCCTGCCAGACCGTCAATACCACCTCCGGTGGTGCGGTCGGGGTGCAGCGCAAGCAGTACATGTTCAGCATGCTGTCCGAGCAGCAGGTCAACCAGATGTACGCCCAGTCCTATGCCAAGACGGTCAGCGAGGCCAAGTCCGCCGGCAAGCTGGCCAACGATACGGCCGACGGCAAGCGCGTGGCCGCCATCGCCAAGCGGCTGATCCCGCAGACCGCGGCCTTCCGTCCGGACGCGGTGAACTGGGATTGGCAGGTCAACCTGGTGCAGAGCGACGAACTCAACGCCAACTGCGGCCCGGGCGGCAAGATCTTCGTCTACAGCGGCCTCATCGATCAGCTCAAGCTGACCGACGACGAACTGGCGGCGGTGATGGGCCACGAGATCGCCCACGCCCTGCGCGAGCACAGCCGCGAGCAGATGTCGCGGGCCTATGCCATCCAGATGGGCGAGAACCTCGGCGGCGCCCTGCTGGGCGTCGGCCAGGGCGGCATGCAGCTGGCCGACCAGGTGTCCCAGGTGGCCCTGACCCTGCCGTTCAGCCGCGGCAACGAGAACGAGGCGGATCTCATCGGTCTGGAGCTCTCGGCGCGCGCCGGCTACAACCCCAATGCCGCCATCACCCTCTGGCAGAAGATGGCCCAGGCCAGCCAGGGCAAGCAGCCGGCGGAATTCCTCAGCACCCACCCCTCCGACGCCAACCGCACCAAGGCCCTGCAGACGGCGATTCCCAAGGTGATGCCGCTGTACGAGGCGGCGAAGAAGGGTTGAGGATTTGGGTTTGGGGGAAGGTACTTCCCTCACCCCAGCCCTCTCCCAGGGGGAGAGGGGGCGGGTAGGCGCCGTAGGCTGGGTTGAGTGCAGTGAAGCCCGGCAGGGCTCGGCGTCGCTACCGCCGCCGGGCGCTGTAGACCTTGAAGCCGTCGCGTTCGGCCAGGGTGCGGCAATTGCCGAAGGCGGCCTCGATCAGTGGCGGATAGCGCAGGAAGCTGTTGGCCACCAGGCGCAACTCTCCGCCGGGACGCAGATGGCGCACCGCCTCGGCCAGCAGGGTCTCGGTGGTGCGGTAGTCGGTCTTCACGCCGCTGTGGAAGGGCGGATTGCTGACGATGGCGGCAAGACCGCTGGGCGCCGCGGCGATGCCGTCACCGGCGATCACGGTTCCGGCCAGGCCATTGGCCGCCAGGGTCTGGCGACTGCTGGCCACGGCGAAGGCGTCCACGTCGAGCAGGTGCAGGGTGCTGGCGGGATAGCGGCGGGCCAGGGCGGCGCCGACCACGCCGGCGCCACAACCGAAGTCCAGTACCGCCCCCTCGGGCAGGCCGTCGAGGTGTTCCAGCAGCAGCGCCGTGCCCACGTCCAGCCGGCCATGGCTGAACACACCCGGTAGGCTGAGAATCTCCAGACTCATCCCCGCCCGCTCCAGCCGATGGCGTTGCAGCCAGGCGTCCGGCTGCGGATCGGCCGAGGTGCTAGGGTCCTGCACCACCCACAGTTGGCAATGGCGGGCGCTGTCGAGCTTGCTGGCCTGGCCCAGGACGCCCAGCTGGCGCGCCGCGCGTTCGATCCCGGCCTTCTTTTCCCCGACCAGAAACAGACTACCCGCGGCCGGCAGGCGCTGGCTCAGGGCAGTGAGCAGGAAGTCGGTGGCCTCGCGGGACTTGGGCAGGAACAGCACGGCAGCGGTGAAGTCGCCCGCCGGGGGCTCGATCCCCAGGCTGACGCGACCCGGATAGCGCCGCATCAGTTGTTCGGCCTCGCCCGCATGCCAACTCCAGCCGCTGGCCGCAGGCAGGCTGCCGAGCAGCTCATCGGCCGGCAAGCCGGCGAGCAGCAAGGCGCCGCCAAAGCGCTCGGGGTGACGGAGGAGGACTTCGCTGCGCGGATCCATGGGGCTACCTGGCGAAAAAAGCGCGAACTTTAGCAGACCACCCGCTGCGGCGTGCCGGCGAAATGACCTTCGGCATTGGCGGCGAGCTGGCCGATGATCCGCTGGCGCGCCTCGCGACTGCCCCAGGCGTTGTGCGGGGTGACGATCAGTCGTGGAATGTCACCGGCCAGCAGCGGATTGCCGTCGCGCGGCGGCTCGACGCTGAGCACGTCGGTGGCGGCGCCGGCCAGGTGGCCGCGTCTCAGGCAGTCGGCCAGGGCCTGTTCGTCGACGATGCCGCCGCGGGCGGTGTTGACCAGGAAGGCCGTGGGTTTCATCGCCGCCAGTTCCGCCGTACCGATCAGGCCGCGGGTCTGCTCGGTCAGCGGGCAGTGCATCGTCAGGGCGTCCACCTGGGGCAGCAGCTCGGCCAGCGGCAGGCTGCCCGGGCGGGCGGGGCGACCGGGCAACTGGCCCACCAGGGTCTGCATGCCGAAGGCTTCGGCCAGCCGCTTGACCGCGCTGCCCAGTTCGCCGAGGCCGAGCAGGCCGAGGGTCTTGCCTTCCAGCTCGACGATGGGGTGATCGAGCAGGCAGAACTGGCTGGCGGTCTGCCAGCGACCGGCGCGGATGTCCGCCTGGTAGTCCGGCAACCGGGTGGCCAGGGCCAGCAGCAGCGCCAGGGTGTGCTGGGCGACCGAGGCGGTGCCGTAGCCCTGGCAGTTGCAGACGCGCACGCCCTGGGCGCGCGCGGCCTCCAGGTCAATGTTGTTGGTGCCGGTGGCGCTGACCAGCACCAGCTTCAACTCGGGGCAGGCGGCCAGGATGGCGGCGTCCAGCACCACCTTGTTGACGAGGGCGACCTGGGCGCCGGCCAGGCGCGCCGCGACCTCCTCCGGGGCGCTCGCCGGATGGAGTTCCAGTTCGTCGAACACCGCGCGCAAGGGCGCCGGGTCCAGATCGCCCAGGTCGAGAGAGGCATAGTCGAGGAACACGGCGCGAACGGGCATGACGACTCCAGCGGACAGGGAAGGGAGGTCCGAGCCTAGCAGCCGCGGGTCGTCCAGGAAAACCGCCCGGTCGCGGCTGGAGTATGCTGAGGGGATGAATTATCTCGCGCACCTGCACCTGGGCGGCCCCGGCCGCGAAGATCGCCTCGGCAGTCTCTACGGCGATTTCGTCAAGGGCCCGGCGGACCTCTGGCCGGCCGGGATCGCCGCCGGCATCCGGCTGCACCGGCGCATCGACGTCTATACCGACGACCATCCCCTGGTGATCCGGGCCAAGACCCGGTTGCCCGCGGCGCGGCGGCGGGTGGCCGGACTGCTGGTGGATGTCTTCTTCGATCACTGCCTGGCGCGCCTCTGGCACGACTATGCCGAGCAGCCGCTGCCGGATTTCGTCGCGGACTGCTACCAGACCCTGCTGGAGGAGCCGGAGCTGCCGCCGCGGCTGGCC
This sequence comes from Pseudomonas sp. MOIL14HWK12:I1, assembly GCF_000510705.1. Taxonomy (NCBI): domain Bacteria; kingdom Pseudomonadati; phylum Pseudomonadota; class Gammaproteobacteria; order Pseudomonadales; family Pseudomonadaceae; genus Pseudomonas; species Pseudomonas sp. MOIL14HWK12:I1. Next base: position 222,591 of record NZ_KI783309.1, read on the forward strand.
CGCATCGCGCCCCTGATGGCGCGTCAGGACTGGCTGGGCAGCTACCAAGACTTCGCCGTGCTGGAGCGGGTGGTGGAAGGCATGGCGCGGCGGCTGTCACGCCCGGAGCTGCTGGCCGGGGCCTTCGCCGAACTGGACGCCGCCTACGATGGCCTGCTGGCAGATTTCCGCGACTTCTATCCGCAGTTGCAGGCCTTTGCCGCCGCCGAGCGGGCGGCGCGGGTTTCCAGCTGAATCCCGAGGCGGCCGGCGATGGCCGCCTGGCAGCGACCCGCCAGTACCTGGCGCGCCTGGCCTTGGGGCAGCACCGCGGGCAGCAACTCGATCCTCAGGGTGGTCCCGCCGTTGTCCAGCAGCCGCAGTAGATGATTCACCAGGTCGTCGTCGCCGATGAAGGCCGCGTCCCGATCCGGCTCGCCGTGGCGCCAGTAGCTCAGGGCCACGGGTTGCAGCGGGGTGCCGGTGGCGATGGCCGGACTCAGCAGCCGACCATGAAAGGTGCGCAGCACGCTGCCGTCGGTGGTGGTGCCCTCGGGAAAGAGCGCCAGTGACAGGCCCTGGGTCAGGCGCGTGGTCAAGGCCTCGCCCAGGGCGTCGCCGCGTTCGGCACCGCGGCGGATGAACAGGGTGCCGGCCTGGCGCGTCAGCCAGCCGGCGAAGGGCCAGTCCGCCACCTCCGCCTTGGACAGGAAACCCAGCGGCCGCAGGCTGCCGAGGGCGACGATGTCCAGCCAGGACACATGATTGGCCAGCCACAGATGGGTGCCGCGCGGCACCTCGCCCCAGACCTCCAGGCGCAGGCGCAGCGCCCGGGCCAGCAGCTGGAAGAAGCGCCGCGTCAGCCGTTGCCGCAGCCCCAGACAGGGCCGCCGACCGAGCGTTACCGCCAGCGCCACCGTCAGGGCGAACAGCGCCCCGAGCAGCAGCGCGGCCAGCACCGGCAACAGCCGCAGGGCGAGGCGCAGTCGCCTCATACCGCGGCCTTGAAGTGGCGGGCATAGCGCGGGCAGAGGTCTTCGCGCTTGAGCAGGATGAAGACGTCGGCCACGCCGAATTCCGGATCCCAGCAGGGCGCGCCGCAGACCTGGGCGCCCAGGCGCAGATAGGCCTTGAGCAGGGGCGGCAGCTGCACCACCAGGTTGTCGGGCACGGCGACGAAGGGCAGCGGGCGCCGCGGCGTGGCGCGGATCGCCGGGATGCGTTCGTCCCGCGCGGCCTGGCGCAGCAGGGCGGCGGCCTGCAGGCCGCCATCGGCCATGGGCACGCTGGCGCAGCCCATGAGGTAGCGATAGTCGCCACAGGCCATGATCTCGGCCAGTTCCGCCCACAGCAGGGCGATGGCCGCGCCGGTGCGATGCCCGGGCGCCACGCAGGTGCGGCCGATTTCCAGCAGCGGACCCTGCAGGCCGTCCAGGCCTTCCAGCTGGAATTCGCTTTCGCTGTAGAGACTGCCCAGGCGCTCGCGGCGGCGTCCGTCGAGCAGTCGCGTGGTGGCGATCAGCTCGCCGCTGCGCAGGTCGCGCACCCCCAGGTGCAGGCAGTGGGCGTCGTAGGCGTCCTGGTCGAGGTTGTCGGCGAAATGCACGCCGTAGGTACTGCCGAAGACCTCAGCCCGCAGGCGCTGGGCGGCGCGGATATCCGCGGCGGTCGACAGGCGTTCGGCGCGCAGCGCGGGCGGTGCGGACACTGGAATCGGCATGGCAGGGCTCCGGCAGTGGGTATGCAGCAAACCCTAGGTAGCCGGGATGACAGCCCCGTGAAGCGGCCATGGCGATCTCGTGACGAGCGGTCGGGCACCGTTGCAGGGGCGCCCTCCAGATGCCTGCGGGCGCCAGGGGACTGACCGAACGCATTCGCAATTGCTAGGTTGGACGCGTAGACTGATGCGTCAATCCTATTTTTTCCCAGCATGAAGGTTCTGGCCATGCAGATCGCGGCGAACACGGCAGTATCCATCGACTACACCCTGACCAACGACGCCGGCGAAGTCATCGACAGCTCCGCTGGTGGTGCTCCGCTGGTGTACCTGCAAGGCGCGGGCAACATCATTCCCGGCCTCGAGCGCGCCCTGTCCGGCAAGCAGGCCGGCGACGAGCTGAAGGTGGCCATCGAGCCGGAAGACGCCTACGGCGAATACACCCCCGAACTGGTTGCCACCCTGGGCAAGGAAATGTTCGAAGGCGTGGACGAGCTGGAAGTGGGCATGCAGTTCCACGCCTCCGGCCCGGACGGCGCCATGCAGATCGTCACCGTGCGTGACATCGACGGCGACCAGGTCACCGTCGACGGCAACCACCCCCTGGCTGGCCAGCGTCTGAACTTCGACGTCAAGGTGGTCAACGTGCGTGCGGCCAGCGACGAAGAAATCGCCCACGGCCACATCCATGGCGAAGGTGGTCACCACCACTAAGCCTGGCCTCAGGCTCCTGCGACGCCCGTGTCCGGCCTTGCCGGCGCGGGCGTTGTCGTTTGTGGCGTCCGTGCGGGGTGGCCCTCACCCCAACCCTCTCCCAGGGGGAGAGGGGGCTGGTTGGATGATGCGGCCTAGGGTGGATGACGGCGCAGCCTCATCCACGGAGGCACGATGGCCGCGTGGAAAACGCTGCGCGGTTTTCCACCCTACCGGGCCAGGCTGCCTTGGGGACGCACCACCAGGGCCTTGTCGCCCCCTTCACGCACCCAGAACAGCGTCGCCCCAGCCACCGCGGCGGGCATGAACAGGGCGTTCAGGCCAGGGACCAGCAGCGCCAGGTAGGTCACCCCGCCAAAGCCCAGGCAGCGCAGGCGGCGGGTGCGCAGCCAGGCGAGCATGGCACGGAAGTCCAGCTTGTGGTTGTCGGCGGGAAAGTCGATGTACTGCACCGCCATCATCCAGACGCCGAACAGGATCCACAGCGGCGCGGCGATCAGGTTGAGGCCGGGGATGAAGGTCAGCACCAGCAGGCCCAGGGCGCGCGGCAGGTAGTAGCCCAGCTTGCGCAGTTCGCGCTGCAGGGTGCGTGGCACCATGGTGACCAGTTCGGTGAGGTTGAACGGCGGGAAGTCGTCCTGGCCGCGCACCATGACCTCGACCTTTTCCGCCAGAAAGCCGTTGAAGGGCGCCGCCACCAGGTTGGCCAGCATCGTGAAGGTAAAGAAGATGATCGCCAGCAGCAGGAGCACGAACAGCGGCCAGAGCAGCCATTCGACGAAGCTCGCCCAGGCCGGCAGGCTCGGCATCAGCTGCTCCAGCCAACCCTCGAAGCCGCGCACGGCAAAGGTGAGAATGGCGGCGTAGAGCAGCAGGTTGATGGTCAGCGGGATGACCACGAAGCGGCGCATGCCGGGGCGGGTCACCAGGCGCAGCCCTTCGGCGAAGTAGGCGGAGCCGGACAGCGGAGCGACAGCCATGAAGATTCCTGACAGGTGGCGGGAGGCACAGCTTACCTCAGGGCTCCCTGGCCGAAGCGGTCGACATAGGCGCGCCCTATGGTCTGGATTTAGAATGGTCGCTTCTGTGGAGGGGCGGCACCCGGTACGCTGAGCCCCATCCCTGGACCCGGTGTCCGCCTATCGGCGCCGGTCGCGCCGTCGCCAGGAGCGACCGGCGCTTGCGGAACGGCTCCGCACGCACACCGGCCGGCATGCCCCCAGGGCGCGCCGGCCACTCTACTCTTAGGTCTGCCGGAGACCCCGGCAGGGAGAATGTCATGTCTGAAGTCAGCAACTCGCGCCATTCGCGTCTCATCATCCTCGGTTCCGGTCCGGCCGGTTACACGGCCGCGGTCTATGCCGCCCGTGCCAACCTCAAGCCGCTGCTGATCACCGGCATGCAGATGGGCGGCCAGCTGACCACCACCACCGAGGTCGACAACTGGCCGGGTGACCCCCACGACCTGACCGGTCCGGCGCTGATGGAGCGGATGCGCGAGCACGCCGAGCGCTTCGAGACCGAGATCGTCTTCGATCACATCAACGCCGTGGACTTTGGCGGCAAGCCCTACACCCTCAAGGGTGACAGCGCCACCTACACCTGCGACGCCCTGATCATCGCCACCGGTGCCAGCGCCCGCTACCTGGGCCTGGCCAGCGAGGAGGCCTTCATGGGCAAGGGCGTGTCCGCCTGCGCCACCTGCGACGGCTTCTTCTATCGCAACCGCGAGGTGGCGGTGGTCGGCGGCGGCAACACCGCGGTCGAGGAAGCCCTGTACCTGGCCAACATCGCCAGCAAGGTGACCCTGATCCACCGCCGCGAGACCTTCCGCGCCGAGAAGATCCTGCAGGACAAGCTGCGTGCCCGGGTCGCCGAGGGCAAGATGGCGCTCAAACTCAACGCCAGCGTCGACGAGGTGCTGGGTGACAACATGGGCGTCACCGGCGTGCGCATCAAGAACAACGATGGCAGCAGCGAAGAGCTGCAGGTGGCCGGTCTGTTCGTCGCCATCGGCCATACCCCCAACACCGGGTTGTTCGAAGGCCAGCTGGAGACCCACGACGGCTATCTGGTGGTGAAGGGCGGCCGCGAGGCCAATGCCACCGCCACCAACGTGCCGGGCGTGTTCGCCGCCGGCGACGTGGCCGACCACACCTACCGCCAGGCCATCACCTCGGCCGGTGCCGGCTGCATGGCGGCGCTGGACGCCGAGCGCTACCTGGATGGGTTGGGCGATCTCCAGGTCCTCTAAGGCCTGATCGACGCCTGACAAAGAAAAACCCCGGCACTGGCCAGGGTTTTTCGTTTTCGGAAGCTTCCGGCGTGCGACAAGAGCTGGCCTGGCTGCCTTGACGACCCTTCTGGAAATGCAAAGAGCCCCGGCCATTTGGTCGGGGCTCTTTGTTCTGGGGGTTCCCTCACCCCGGCCCTCTCCCAGGGGGAGAGGGGGAAGGCGTGCCTCTTACTTGCCGTAGACCGGCAGGCGAGCGCAGACGGCCTTGACCTTTTCACGGACGGCGTCGATCACCGATTCGTCGCCCATGTTGCCGAGGATGTCGCAGATCCAGCCGGCCAGTTCGCGGCACTCGGCTTCCTGGAAGCCACGGGTGGTGACGGCCGGGGTGCCGATGCGCAGACCGGAGGTGACGAAGGGCGAGCGCGGATCGTTCGGCACCGAGTTCTTGTTCACGGTGATGAAGGCGCGACCCAGGGCGGCGTCCGCGTCCTTGCCGGTGATTTCCTGCTTGATCAGGCTGAGCAGGAACAGGTGGTTGTCGGTGCCGCCGGAGACGACGTCGAAGCCACGCTCGATGAACACGCCGGCCATGGCCTGGGCGTTCTTGATCACCTGCTGCTGGTAGGTCTTGAACTCGGGCTGCAGGGCTTCCTTGAAGCACACCGCCTTGCCGGCGATGACGTGCATCAGCGGGCCGCCCTGGGCACCGGGGAAGACCGCCGAGTTGAGCTTCTTCTCGATGGCTTCGTTGGCCTTGGCCAGGATCAGGCCGCCACGCGGACCGCGCAGGGTCTTGTGGGTGGTGCTGGTGACCACGTCGGCGAAGGGGACCGGGTTGGGGTAGACGCCGGCGGCGACCAGGCCGGCGAAGTGTGCCATGTCGACGAACAGGTAGGCACCCACGGCATCGGCGATGGCACGGAAGCGGGCGAAGTCCAGCACCTGGGAGTAGGCGGAGTAGCCGGCGACGATGACCTTGGGCTTGTGCTCCTGGGCCAGGCGCTCGACCTCGGCGTAGTCGATCAGGCCCTGCTCGTCGATGCCGTACTGCACGGCGTTGTACAGCTTGCCGGAAGAGGACACGGTGGCGCCGTGGGTCAGGTGACCGCCGTGAGCCAGGCTCATGCCGAGGATGGTGTCACCGGCTTCGATCAGCGCGAGGTAGACGGCCGAGTTGGCCTGGGAGCCGGAGTGCGGCTGGACGTTGGCGTAGTCGGCGCCGAACAGCTGCTTGGCGCGGTCGATGGCCAGTTGCTCGACCACGTCGACGTATTCGCAGCCGCCATAGTAGCGCTTGTGGGGATAGCCTTCGGCGTACTTGTTGGTCAGCACGCTGCCCTGGGCTTCCATGACCGCCGGGCTGGTGTAGTTCTCCGAAGCGATCAGCTCGATGTGATCTTCCTGACGCTGGGCTTCCTGCTGCATGGCGGCATACAGGTCGGCGTCGAAGCGGGCGAGGGTGGTTTCACGGCTGAACATGGCGGCAGGGTCCCCTGAGGCATGGCGAAGAGCGAGCCCGATCGGGCTCGTGAGGGGCAGTATTCTACCCCATCGCGGGAACTCTGAGGTATGAGCGCCGGTCATGCGGTGGCGCCATCGGTCTCATGTCAGGACCGGAAACAGCCCCTGGTGCTCCAGCCGTTCGCGCAGCAGATCCGGCGGCAGCGGACGGTCGAAGAGGAAGCCCTGCACCTCGTCGCAGCCATGCAGGCGCAGGAATTCCAGTTGCGCCGGTTCCTCGACGCCCTCGGCGATCACCGAGAGATTGAGGCTGTGGGCCATGGCGATGATGGCCCGGGCGATCTGCGCATCCTGCTCGCCGTGGGGCAGGCCGTCGACGAAGCTGCGGTCGATCTTGAGGATGTCGATGGGGAACTGCTTGAGGTAGTTGAGCGAGGAATAGCCGGTGCCGAAGTCGTCCACCGCGATGCACAGGCCCAGGCTCTTGAGTTCGCCGAGCAGTTGCAGGGCCTCGCCGACGTCGCGCATCAGGATGCTCTCGGTCAGTTCCAGTTCCAGGCAGGCCGGCGCCAGGCCGGTCTCGGCGAGGATCGCGGCGATGCGCTGGCCGAGCTGGCCGTCGCTGAATTGCCGCGCGGAGAGATTCACCGAGACCTTGGGAATGCGCACCCTGGCCGCGTGCCATTCGCGCATCTGCCGGCAGGCCTCGCGAATCACCCAGTCCCCGACCTGGACCACCAGGCCGATCTCTTCGAGCACCGGGATGAATTCCGCCGGCGAGACGTGGCCGCGCACCGGATGCTCCCAGCGCAGCAGGGCCTCGACCCCGGTCAGGCGCCGGTTGTCGCAGCGGTACTGCGGCTGGTAGTGCAGGCGGAATTCGCCCTGCAGCAGGGCGTGCCGCAGATCGGCTTCCAGTTCCAGGCGTTCCAGGGCGCGGGCGTTCATCTCGGCCTGGTAGAACTGGAAGTTGTTCTTGCCCATCTCCTTGGCGTGGTACATGGCGGTGTCGGCGTTCTTCATCAGCTGGCTGAGCTCATGGCCGTCCTGCGGCGAGAGGGCGATGCCGATGCTGGCGGAGACGAAGAATTCGCGGCCTTCGAGCACGAAGGCCTCGGACAGCTGGGTGAGGATCTGCTCGCCGACGCGGATCGCCTGGGCCAGGGCCACCTCGCGGGTTTCCAGGCCCGACAGCAGCAGGGTGAATTCGTCGCCGCCCATGCGCGCCACGCTGTCCTCGGTGCCCACGCAGGCGGTCAGGCGCATGGCCACCTCCTTGAGCAGGCGGTCACCGGCGGCGTGGCCGAGGCTGTCGTTGATCGGCTTGAAGCGGTCGAGGTCGAGGAACATCAGCACCACCCAGCTGCCGTTGTGGCGACTCTGCTGCAGGGCGTTGTGCAGGCGGTCCTGGAACAGGGTGCGGTTGGGCAGCAGGGTCAGGGCGTCGTAGTAGGCGAGGCGATGGATGCGTCTTTCGCTGGCCTTGCGCTCGCTGATGTCGACAAAGAAGCAGACATAGCTCATCAGGTCGCCGTCGTCGTCGCGGATGGCGGTGATGCCGACCCAGGAGGGGTAGGGCTCGTTGTCCTGGCGTCGCTGCCAGAGTTCGCCTTCCCAGCTCTCCTGGGTGCGCAGCTGCTGCATCACGTGCTGCAGCTGGTTGGCTTCCTGCTTGTCCGCGCAGAGCATCATCGGCTGCTGGTCGAACACCTCTTCGGGGCTGAAGCCGGTGATGCGGGTGAAGGTGCGGTTGACCCGCACGATGTAGCCGGCCGGGTCGGTGACCAGGATGGCGCCGGCGGAGTGGTCGAAGACCGTGGCCGCCATGCGCATGTCCTTTTCCGTGCGGCGCTGGGCGGAGATGTCGCGGCAGATGCCGAGCAGGCCGGCGAAGCGCTCGTGGTCGTCCCACAGCGGCTTGAGGCGCAGCTCGATCTGCAGGGTGTGACCCTGGGCGTGCAGGCAATCCAGCAGCAGGGGCGCGAAGTGTTCCCGGCGCAGCTCGGCCAGGGCGCGCGGATCGTCGAGGCTGCGCAACAGCCGCTGCAGGGTGCGGCGGAATTCCTGCAGCTGGCGCGAATGCACCACCAGCTCGGCCAGGGTGCGCTGTTGCAGCTCGGCGACGGGATAGCCGAGCAATTCCTCGACCGAGGGGCTGAGGTAGTTGAGCACCAGCTGGGCGTCGGTGGTGAAGATGACGTCGCTGATGCTTTCCGCCAGCTGCCGGTAGCGATTCTCGCTCTCGCGCAGGCGCTCGCTGGCGCGGACCATGTCGGTGACGTCCAGGGCCAGCCCCACCACGCTCGCCGCGCTGCCGTCCGCCGCACTGGCGAGGCGTTGCTCGCGCACGTCGAACCAGCGCCAGCCGCCGTTGCGGTGCTGCCAGCGCAGGAGGCTGCTGCTGGGTTGGTCGGACAGCGTCGGCCGCATGCTGACCACCCGCTCGTGCAGCTCGACGTCGTCCGGGTGCAGGCGCGCGCGACCGAGGCTGGCGAAGGCCTCCGGCGGATAGCCGAGCTTGAGCGCCAGCGAATGACTCTCGTAGGTCAGCTCGCCACTGGCCACGTCGTAGGTGTAGAGGGTGTCGGGGATGGCGCTGATCAGATTCGACCAGAAGCTGTCGCGCTCGAGCAGGCGCAATTCGCCGAGCTTGCGCTGGGTGATGTCGGTGAGGCTGAGCAGGGTGGCATCGAGGTGCTGGGGATCGGCCGGCAGGTGCATGGTCAGCCAGAGATGGCGCTCGCCCTCGGCGGTGTCGATGCAGGTCTCGAGTTCCAGCACCTGCTGGCCGGAGAGCAGACCGGCCAGCAGGCGGTAGCGCTTGCCGCCGAGCTGGACGCGGGAGTCACCCACCAGCCGCGCCCAGGCCTGGTCCAGGTGGCCGATGCCGAGCATTTCCAGGGCGCGCTGGTTGATCTCGGTGATGCGCACCTGACGGCCCAGGGCATCCAGGGCCTCGGGCTGGCGGGCGAACAGCTCCGCCAGTTGCTCGGGACGTTCCAGGCCCAGGGCGTGCATGTGGGGATGGACGGCGCTCAGATCGACCACGCAGATGCCGGTGTGCACCCCGTTGAAGATGCTTTCGTAGCGCTGCCGGGTGGTCTGGATGGTCTCCAGGTTGCGCTGCTGCTCGGTGACGTCGCGCAGCACCCAGACGAAACCGTCCTGGGTCTGGGTGCGATCGCGCAGGACGCGGGCGCTGGGCTGGCTGGCCGCCAGGGCATGGCAGCTGACCGCGAAGCGCCGCGGCTGGCCTTCCACCACCAGGGTGACCAGGGCACCGCCGTCACGTTCGGCGGGCGTCAGGGCCACCACCTCGGGCAACAGACTGGCGAGGAAGAACTGCTGGGCGTCATCGGCGGCGATGCCCAGCAGGCGGGCGGCGGTGGCGTTGACATGGACCAGGCGACCGTCGGCCTGGGTCATGCAGACGGCTTCCTCGATGCCGTTGAGGGCGATGCCGGCCAGGCGCAGGCCGCGTCGCGAGGCGAGGGTCAGGGCGCGCAGGCCACGTTCTTCGCGCAGCAGCAGGTAGAGCAGGATGACCGCCACCAGGCCGGACAGGCTGAACAGCGCCAGGCGGCCGAAGGAGGCTCCCAGCAGGGTGGTGCCCATGTCTTCGGCGGGATGGCTGCCCACCACCTGCCAGTTGCTGTAGGCCAGCTCCTGGCGTACTTCATCGCGGCTGTCCGCCGCCGGGGTCGCCCCGCCGCGGAACAGCAGGGTGCCCTGGGCGCGATCTTCCAGGCGCCAGTCGAGGCCGGACGGGACCCGGGTCGGCCGCCACAGGGGTTCGAGCAGGGGGGCGCTGGTCAGCACCCACCAGCCCCGCTGCTCCTCGCGATCGCCGGCCAGCAGCACATAGAGGGGCGCCGCCGCGGCCTCGGCATTGTAGCCGTAGCGGAAGTCGGCCTGGCCGGCGCGCGCGATCAGTTGCTGGATGAAGGCGGCGTCCGGCGTATCGCCCAGGCGGGCGGCGCGCAGAGTGGCGTTGGCCGGCAGCCAGCGCACCTGTTGCAGCCCGGGAAAGAAGTCCTGGAGGCCGAGCAGCAGGTTGGGAGCCAGCGGCAGGGTAGGGTCCAGCGACCAGCGCAGGGTGCTGCGCACCGCCTGGGCCTTGAGCGCCAGGCCGAATTCGACGGTGTTGGCCAGTTGCTGGGTCAGGCTGTCCAGCTGTTCGCGCCGCAGGGCCTCGCGCTCGGCCACGCTGGCGAAGGCCTGCCAGAACATCAGGGCCAGCATGGCCACCAGCGAAAGGACGAGCAGGCCGCGGGTGAGGCGTCGCGAGGCGGGGGCGAGCGGCGCTTCCGGCAGCGAGGAGGGCGGGCTGTTCACGACGGACTGCGTTCCTGCAGAGGCGATGGCCGTTCGGCTGCGCCCGATTCCGCGGGGCAGGGATGGCCTATGATAAGGGACCGGACGGTGTCTCCGCCGGTTTTTTCCGCGTGATCAGCGCCGGCGCTTTCGTCGCGCGGGGTTTCGACAGCGTTCGCTGCTGACGCCATACTGTGTCCCCTGTTTTTCATTCCGGTCCCAAGGTCCCACCATGGCTCAATACGTCTACACCATGCATCGGGTCGGCAAGGTCGTGCCGCCCAAGCGTGAAATCCTCAAGAACATCTCCCTGTCGTTCTTTCCCGGCGCCAAGATCGGCGTGCTCGGTCTGAACGGTGCGGGTAAATCGACGCTGCTGCGCATCATGGCCGGCGTCGATACCGAGATCGAAGGTGAAGCGCGTCCGATGCCCGGTATCAATGTGGGTTATCTGCCGCAGGAACCGAAACTTGATCCCGAGCAGACGGTTCGTGAGGTGGTCGAGGAAGCGGTCGGTCAGATCAAGCAGGCCCAGGCCCGCCTGGACGAGGTCTATGCCGCCTACGCCGAGCCGGATGCCGACTTCGACGCCCTGGCCGCCGAGCAGGCCAAGCTGGAAGCCATCCTCCAGGCCGCCGACGGCCACAACCTGGACCGCCAGCTGGAAGTCGCCGCCGACGCCCTGCGCCTGCCGGCCTGGGACGCCAAGGTCGGGGTGCTCTCCGGTGGCGAGAAGCGCCGCGTGGCCCTGTGCCGCCTGCTGCTGTCGGCTCCCGACATGCTGCTGCTGGACGAACCCACCAACCACCTGGACGCCGACTCGGTGGCCTGGCTGGAGCACTTCCTCCACGACTTCCCCGGTACCGTGGTGGCCATCACCCACGACCGCTACTTCCTCGACAACGTCGCCGGCTGGATCCTGGAACTGGACCGTGGCCAGGGCATCCCCTTCGAGGGCAACTACTCCGGCTGGCTGGAATCCAAGGCCGCGCGCCTGACCCAGGAAGCCAAGCAGGAAGCCGCCCATGCCAAGGCCATGAAGGCCGAACTGGAATGGGTGCGCTCCGGTGCCAAGGCCCGCCAGTCCAAGTCCAAGGCCCGCCTGCAGCGCTTCGAGGAAATGCAGTCCCAGGAATTCCAGAAGCGCAGCGAGACCAACGAGATCTACATCCCCGCCGGCCAGCGCCTGGGCGACAAGGTCATCGAGTTCAAGAACGTCAGCAAGGGCTACGGCGATCGCCTGTTGATCGACGACCTGAGCTTCGTGGTGCCCAAGGGCGCCATCGTCGGTGTCATCGGCGGCAACGGCGCGGGCAAGTCGACCCTGTTCCGCATGATCATGGGCAAGGAGCAGCCGGATTCGGGCAGCATCGAGATCGGCGACACCGTGCAACTGGCCAGCGTCGACCAGAGCCGCGAGAACCTGTCCGACACCAAGACCGTCTGGGAGCAGGTCTCCGATGGCTCCGACGTGATCAAGATCGGCAACTACGAGGTACCCTCGCGCAGCTATGTGGGTCGCTTCAACTTCAAGGGCGCCGACCAGCAGAAGTTCGTCAAGGACCTCTCCGGCGGTGAGCGCGGTCGTCTGCACCTGGCGCTGACCCTCAAGCAGGGCGGCAACGTGCTGCTCCTGGACGAACCCTCCAACGACCTGGACGTGGAAACCCTGCGCGCCCTGGAAGACGCCCTGCTGGACTTCCCCGGCGCGGCCATCGTGATCTCCCACGATCGCTGGTTCCTCGACCGCATCGCCACCCACATCCTCTCCTACGAGGATGACTCCAACGTTGTGTTCTTCGAAGGCAACTACACCGAGTACGAAGCCGATCGCAAGAAGCGCCTGGGCGAGGCCGCGGCCCAGCCCAAGCGGGTGAAGTACAAGAAGCTGGCCTAAGCGCCAGGATCAACGCCGGCGGGGCCACCTGCCGGCGTTTTCTTTTGTGCCCTCCGCAGCCGCCAGCGTCCTGCGGCTGCGGAGGGATTGCCAGCCCCGAGGAAGAAAGCCCGATGCCGTCCAGCCGTTCCCGCCTGTTGCTTTCCCTGCTCACCGCGGCCCTGGCCACCCCGGCCCTGGCCGACGAGATCCAGGTCGCCGTGGCCGCCAATTTCAGCGCGCCGCTCAAGGCCATCGGCGAGCGCTTCGCCCAGGACACCGGCCATCAGCTGGTGATTTCCAGCGGCGCCACCGGCCAGCTCTATGGCCAGATCAGGAATGGCGCGCCCTTCGCGGTCTTTCTCTCCGCTGACGACAGCACCCCGGCCAAGCTGGAAAGCGAGGGCGCGGCGGTCAAGGGCTCGCGCTTCACCTATGCCATCGGCACCCTGGCGCTCTGGTCGCCCAAGCCCGGCTATGTGGACGGCGACGGCGCGGTGCTCAAGCAGAACGCCTTCACCCACCTGGCCGTGGCCAATCCCAAGACCGCGCCCTATGGCCTGGCCGCCAGCCAGGTGTTGGCCAAACTGGGCCTGACCGAGGCGGTCGCGGCCAAGCGGGTCGAAGGCCAGAACATCACCCAGACCTACCAGTTCGTCGCCACCGGCAATGCCGAGCTGGGCTTCGTCGCCCTGTCGCAGATTTACGGGGACGGCAAGATCAAGGAAGGCTCGGCCTGGATCGTGCCGGCCGAGCTCTATGCGCCGATCCGCCAGGACGCCGTATTGCTGGACAAGGGCCAGGACCAGCCGGCGGCCAAGGCGCTGCTGGCCTATCTCAAGGGCCCCCAGGCGGCCGCGGTGCTCAAGGCCTACGGCTACCGGCAGTGACGCCATGAGCCTGAGCGCGGCGGACTGGGCGGCGATCCGCCTGACCCTGGAACTGGCCAGCGTGACCACCCTGCTGCTCCTGGTGTTGGGTACGCCCCTCGCCTGGTGGCTGGCGCGCACCGGCTCCCGGCTCAAGGGGCCGGTCGGCGCCCTGGTGGCTCTGCCGCTGGTGCTGCCGCCCACGGTGATCGGCTTCTACCTGCTGCTGGCCATGGGGCCGGAGGGCTGGGTAGGGCAATTGACGGAGGCGCTGGGGCTGGGGCGGTTGCCCTTCACCTTCGCCGGGCTGGTGGTGGGTTCGCTGTGCTATTCGCTGCCCTTCGTGGTGCAGCCGCTGCAGAACGCCTTCGAGGCCATCGGTCCGCGCCCGCTGGAAGCGGCGGCCACCCTCAGGGCCAGTCCCCTGGATACCTTCTTCCACGTGGTGCTGCCGCTGGCGCGGCCGGGCTTCGTCACCGCCGCCATCCTCGGCTTTGCCCATACCGTGGGCGAATTCGGCGTGGTACTGATGATCGGCGGCAACATTCCCGGGCGCACCCAGGTGGTCTCCACCCAGATCTTCAATCATGTGGAAGCCATGGAGTATCCCCAGGCGCACCTGCTGGCCGGGGGCATGCTGGCCTTCTCCTTCGTGATCCTGCTGCTGCTCTATGGGCGCCGTAGGCGGTCGGCCTGGACATGAGTCTCGCTGCGCGCTTCGAATTGCGGCATGCCGACTTCGTGCTGGACGTGGACCTCGCCCTGCCCGGCAGGGGCGTCACCGCGCTGTTCGGTCCCTCGGGTTCGGGCAAGACCAGTTGCCTGAGGTGCGTGGCCGGACTCGAGCCCGCCGCCCGTGGCCGCCTGGTGGTGGCGGAAGAGACCTGGCAGGACAGCGACCGCGGCCTGTTCCTGCCGCCGCACCGACGCGCCCTGGGCTACGTCTTCCAGGACGCCAATCTGTTCGAGCACCTGGACGTGCGCCGCAACCTGCTGTTCGGCTGGAGGCGGGTGGCGCCCGCCGCGCGCCGGCTGGAACTGGAGCAGGTCGTCGAGTTGCTGGGCATCGAAGGACTGCTCGCGCGGATGCCGGCGCGCCTGTCCGGCGGCGAACGCCAGCGGGTCGGCATCGCCCGCGCGCTGCTGACCAGTCCGCGGCTGCTGCTGATGGACGAACCCCTGGCGGCGCTGGACGCCGAGCGCAAGGCCGAGATCCTGCCCTACCTGGAACGCCTGACCCGGGAGCTGGCGCTGCCGATCCTCTATGTCAGCCATGCCCCCGATGAGGTGGCGCGGCTGGCCGATCACCTGGTGCTGCTGGAGCGGGGGCGGGTGCTGGCCAGTGGGCCGACCACCGAGGTACTGGCGCGCCTCGACCTGCCCATCGCCCTGGCCGACGACGCCGGGGTGGTGCTGGAAGGGCGGGTGCTCGGCCATGACCCGGACTATGGGCTGCTCAGCCTGGGACTGGCGGGCGAGCAGCGCGTGCTGCTGGCCCATGCCCCGCTGCCGCCCGGGCAGTCGCTGCGCATCAAGGTGCTGGCACGGGATGTCAGCCTCAGCCTGGAACGCCAGCACAGCAGCATCCTCAATGTGCTGCCGGCCATCGTCGCCGAGATCGCCCCGACCCGTTCGCCGGCCCAGGTGCTCTTGCGCCTGGACCTGGGCGGCACGGCGCTGCTGGCGCGGATCACCCGCTATTCGCTGGAGCGGCTGGCGTTGCAGCCGGGGAGTCGAGTGTGGGCGCAGCTCAAGTCGGTGGCGGTGCTAGCCTGAACCTGGGGTTGGCCCGAGCCGCTCCAGCAGAAAGTCCACCAGCGCCCTGACCGCCGCCGGCAACTGGCGATCCGGCGGATAGAGCAGCCAGGCGGTGCCCTGGTAGGGGCCGAGGTATTGCCAGTCGGATAGCACCCGCCGCAGGCGGCCGTCGGCCAGACCGGCTTCGGCGGCGAAGGCCGGCAGGCAGGCGATGCCCAGGTCGGCGAGAATGGCTTCCAGGCGCACCCCGCTGTGGTTGCAGGCCAGGCGGCCGCGCACCGTCACGCTTTCCACCCGGTCGCCGCGGCGCAGTTGCCAGCGCTGGTCGCCCGGGGTTTCGCCCAGGTAGAGGCAGTCGTGCTCGGCCAGCGCCTGGGGCTGCTGGGGCGTGCCGCGGCGTCCGAGATAGGCCGGGCTGGCGCAGAGCACGAAGTCCATCTCGCGCAATGGCCGGGCGACGAAGCCGGCGGGTGGCTGCTCGGTGATGCGCACCAGCAGATCCTGATCGTCGGCGATGGGATCCAGCGGACGGTCGTCCAGGCGCAGTTGCAGATCCACCTCGGGATAGCGCTGGAAGAAGTCCGGCAACAGCGGAGATATCAGCCGGTAGCCGACCGCCTTGGGCACCGCCAGCCGCACCTGACCACGGGGCTCCTCGCGATGCTGCAGACCGCTGTCCAGCGCCGCACCGGCGGCGGCCAGCAGCTGGCGGCAGTGGCCGAGCACCTCGCGGCCGGCCTCGCTCAGGCGCAGCTGACGGGTGGTGCGTTGCAGCAGGCGTACGCCCAGCTCCCGCTCCAGTCGCGCCACCTGACGACTGACCGCCGAAGGCGTGGCGTCCAGCAGGCGGGCGGCGGCGGTGAAGCTGCCGGTCTCCACCACCTTGGCGAAGGCGACCAGGCAGGGCAGCAGAGGGAGGGCGCGCACGAGATCCATGCCAAGTCCGTGGGAAGCAATGGGGCTGGAAAGACTGGCATTGCTTCCCTGGCGGAACAAGAGCTGTGCACGCGAACAGGCTTATCGCGCCTACCGCGAGACGGGCACACTGGCGGCCTGATCCAGGGAGAAGCCGTCATGTCGTCACGCCCCACCTTCGGCCTTGCCGAAGGCCTGTTGCTCGCCACCGCCCTGGTCTGGGGAACCAGCTACGCCGTGGTCAAGGACGCCGTGGTGCTCTATCCGGTGCTCGGCTATCTGGCGCTGCGCTTCTGTCTCACCGCAGCGCTGCTGCTGCCCACCCTGAGGGGCGAGGGCCGGCGGGCCTGGCGACCCGGGGTGCCGACCGGTCTGCTGCTATTGGCGATCTTTCTCGCCGAGACCTATGGCGTGGCCCTGACCAGCGCCAGCAACGCCGCCTTTCTCATCAGCCTGTGCGTGGCCCTGACGCCCTTCGCCGAATGGTGGTTACTCGGTCAGCGCCCCGAGGCTCGCGCCCTGGCCGCCGCGGCCCTGGCTGTGGCGGGCGCCGGGTTGCTGACCCGTGGCGTGACCCTGAGCTTCAACCTGGGTGATGGTCTGATCCTGCTGGCAGCCGTATTGCGCGCGGTCAATGTCTGCGTGGTGCGCCGGCGTCTGCAGCAGGCCAGTGCCCCGGTACCGGCCCTGGCACTGACCGCGGTACAGACCGGGGTGGTCGGCCTGGCCTGCCTGCTGCTGTTCGCCCTCGGCCCGGGCCTGGCGCCGCTGCCCGTACAGCCAGGCTTCTGGCTGGCCACCGGCTACCTGGTGCTGTTCTGCACCCTGGGCGCCTTTCTCGCCCAGAACTTTGCCCTGGGCCGCACCAGCGCCACCCGCGTCGCCCTGCTGATGGGCGCCGAGCCGCTGTTCGGTGCGCTGTTCGCCAGCGTCTGGCTGGACGAACGCCTGGGCCTCTGGGGCTGGCTGGGCGGCCTGCTGATCGTCGTCGCCTCGCTGTGGGGGACGTTGCCGCGGCGGGCGCCGGACTATTCGGAACCAGCTATTCGAACACGATCCGCGGGAAGTAGAAGCTGACTACCCAGTTGGGTACGTCGACGATCTCGCTGATGCGCAGGTCGCCACACACCGAGCAGAGCAGATAGGCCTGTTCCGCCGGCAGGTTGCGGCTCTGCCCGAGCCAGCCGATGGCGCCGCTGACGGCCATGCGCGCCGCCGCCAGCAGGTCGGGTCCAACCCCGATGAAGACCTCGTAGCCGGCGCCGTCCAGGTGGCGGGTGACCGGCCCCGGGGTGCTGAAGCGCGGCATGGCCAGGGGTTGCCCCTTGATCAGCTCGAAGGTGGCGGTGACCGCCATGGCGGTCTCGATGGCGGTGCCGCAGACCTCGCCATCGCCCTGGGCGGCATGGGTGTCGCCAATGGAAAACAGCGCCCCGGCGACCTCCACCGGCAGGTAGAGGCTGGTGCCGGCTGCCAGGTCGCGGATATCCAGATTGCCGCCCACCCGTCGCGGTGGCACCACCGAGTGCAGACCCGGCGCCGCGGGCGCCACCCCCAGGGTGCCGGCGAAGGGCTTGAGCGGGACCCGCGCCAGCTCGCCGAAGGCGGCCGGCGTCTGACCACTGCGGTCGTACTGCCAGAGTTGCAGCACCGGGTCCGGAAACTGGTCGGCGAGCAGGCCGAAGCCGGGGATGTTGGCGGTCCAGCCAAAGCCGCTGGGGGTGAAGCTGTCCAGCGTCACCTTGAGCACGTCGCCCGGCTCGGCACCCTCGATCCACAGCGGACCGCAGACCGGATTGACCCGCTCGAAGGGCAGGGTGGCGATGTCGGCGGCGCTGGAGTGGCCGTGGAAGTGGCCGTCCGCCGCGTCGCGGCAGGCAAAGCTGACCGTTTCGCCCGGCGCGACCTCCAGCGCCGGGGGGAGGCTGTGGTCCCAGCCGCAATGGCAGTGCTGGCTGTGCAGGGTCTTGATCATCTGAAGCCTCCGCGGCGGGTCTGTGCCTAATGGACGGCGTCGTTGGCCTTGAATTCCGTGGTCCGGCCGCTGAGCCTGAGGAAGGCCAGCACGGCCAGGCCCAGCACCATCCAGCAGCTGCCACCGACCTTGGCGTAGACGTCGGCGTTGAACAGCACATAGGCGAGGATGATGAAGCCGATCAGCGGGACCAGCGCATGGAGCAGCGGGCGACCGGCGCCGCGGTGGTGCCAGGCCACTGCCACATGCAGGAGCAGGAAGGCGGTCAGCGCACCGAAGTTGCACATGGAGGCGAGCAGATTGATCTGGCCGACAAAGAACAGCCCCAGTACCAGGCTCAGGGCCGCCACCAGCAGGATGGCGCGTTGGGGCACGCGCGTGACCGGATGGATCTGGCGCAGGAACTGCGGCAGCTGGCGATCCCGGGCCATGGCGAACAGCAGGCGCGAGGTGGCGGCCTGGGCCACCAGGGCGTTGGCGATGGCGGCGCCGATGGCTACCGCCAGGGCGATCACCACCTGCAGCCAGGGACCGGCAATCAGCCGACCGATCTCGTAGAAGGCGTTGTTGGAGGCGTCGGCGTCAGGGTACTGGATCAGATTGGGTTGCAGCAGCGCGGCCAGCCAGGTCTGCACCATGAACAGCGCCGCCACCAGGGTCAGGGCCAGCAGGGTGGCGCGGCCCACCACGCGGCTGCCGCCGCGGGTTTCCTCGGAAAGGGTGGAGATGGCGTCGAAGCCGAGAAAGGACAGCACCGCCACCGACAGGGCGCTGAAGATCAGCGGCAGGGAGAATTCCTGGGGGTTGTACAGCGGCTTCAGGCTCCACTCGGCGTCGTTCACGCCGCGGCTGATGGCCAGCGACGCCAGCACCACGAACACCAGCAGCACCGCCAGCTGGCCATAGAGGAACAGCCGGTTGGCACGGGCGGTGGTCTCGATGCCGCGCAGGTTGACCAGGGTGTTGAGGCCGACGAAGAAGAGGATCCACAGCGGCTGGGGAAGCGCCGGGATGACGTTGGCCATGGCGTTGGCGCCGATCACATAGAGCAGGGTGGGCACCAGCAGGTAGTCGAGCAGGATGGCCCAGCCGGCGAGAAAGCCCAGGGCCGGGTGCAGGCCGCGGCCGACGTAGGCGTAGACCGAACCGGCCACCGGGAAGGCGCGCGACATCTGCTGGTAGCTGACCGCGGTGAACAGCATGGCGACGAAGCCGATCAGGTAGGTGAGGGGCACCATGCCGTGGCTGGCATCGAACACCCCGCCAAAGATGGAAAAGGGCGCGATGGGCACCATGAACACCAGGCCGTAGATCAGCAGGTCCTTCAACCCGAGCTGGCGCCTGAGTTCCTGGGTGTAGCCGAAGCGGGCGAGGTCGGCGGCGTCGCCGGACGGAGCGTGCTGAGTCATGGGGGCTTCCTCGAAGGGGCGGGTTAGGCTCGACTCTAGGCCAGGGTGGGGCCTGGCCCCATCCGCAAAAGTGCTAGGTTTGCAGCAGTGCTGTCGCGACTGGCAGAACCTTTGCTTCGCGTTCCCCATCGCGATCCAGGGGAGGAGCTCCAAGATGCATGCCGATCTGCTTACCGTCAGCAGCCGCCTCGCCGGACTGCCCACGCTCGACGCCTGTCTGGATGCCGTCCAGGCCAGCGCCGACCACCTGGGGTGCAAGGCGCTGATCTACGACTATGCCCCGGTGCCCCTCAGTCACGAGGGCGTGCTCATCACCCCCTCGGTATTCAAGGTGCGCAACGCCCCGGCGGACATGCAGGCCTTCTGGTGCGAGCGCGGCTATTACCAGATCGACCCGGTGCAGCAATGCGCCAGTCGGCGCGCGGCGCCCTTCGTCTGGTCGTTTCGCAGCGAAACCCGCAGCGCCCTGCGCGAGTACCTGGGTGACAGTCACCGCCCGGTCACCTGCTATGTGCGTGACAGCGGCCTGGCCACCGGGGTGACGGTGCCGCTGCACCTGCCGGGCGGTGCCTTCGCCACCCTGACCGGCATCCTCGATGCCGATGCGCGGGACGCCGAGGCCGCCGGCGAAGCCTGCCTGGGCGCCTTCCTGGTGCTGGCCCATGCCTTCCAGGCCCGGGCCGACGAACTGCTCGCGCCGGCCGAACGCCGCTGCGGTCAGGTCCGCCTGACGCCGCGCGAGCGCGAATGCCTGCAGTACTCGGCCAAGGGCCTCACCGCCAAGCGCATCGCCGCGACCCTCAACCGCTCCACCGCCACGGTCAACCTGCACCTCAACTCCGCCGCCCGCAAACTGGGCGCGCGCAACCGGGTCGAGGCGGTGGTGCGGGGCTTGCACTATCGCCTGGTCGAGGTCTGAGCGACTTGGCCGGATCCGTGGGCTGATCGACCTTGTGACACCCTCGCTGCGGCCCGACACTGGAGCCTCATCTGCCCAGGAGTGTCCCATGAGCGCCGCCCGTCCTCCCGTCCCGCCCTTCACCCTCGAATCCGCCCGGCAAAAGGTCCGTGCCGCCGAAGACGGCTGGAACAGCCGCGATCCGGCCAAGGTGGCCCTGGCCTATACCGCCGACAGCCGCTGGCGCAATCGCAGCGATTTCCTCCAGGGCCGCGCCGCCATCGAGGCCTTTCTCACCCGCAAGTGGCAGCGCGAGCACGAGTACCGGCTGATCAAGGAACTCTGGGCCCATGACGGCGCGCGTATCGCCGTGCGCTTCGCCTACGAATGGCGGGACGAAGATGGTCAGTGGTACCGCGCCTACGGCAACGAGAACTGGCACTTCGACGACCAGGGCCTGATGGCCGAGCGCCACGCCAGCATCAACGACCTGCCGATCACCGAAGCCGAGCGTCTGTTTCATTGGCCCCAGGGGCGGCGCCCGGATGACCATCCCGGCCTGAGCGACCTGGGTCTCTAACCTGAGGCAGGTGGCTACCCCGGGCGCGCCGGGTCCTGTACAAGGACCTCTGGCCGCCTGGACCCCAAGACGATGCACTACCGCAACCTGCTCCGCCGCCTCGACCTGGTCTCGCTGCAGCTGCTGCTGGCGGTGCACGAGGAGGGCACCCTGACCCGCGCCGCCGAGCGCGAGATGATCGCCCTGTCCGCCGCCAGCAAGCGACTGCACGACCTGGAGCGCTCGCTCGACATCGAACTCTTCGAGCGCAACGCCAAGGGCACCACCCTCACCCCGGTCGGCGAGACGCTGCTGCATTACGCCAAGCGCATCCTCGCCGACGTCGAGCGCATCAGCATCGATGTCGGCGAGCACCTGCAGGGCGTGCGCGGCTACGTGCGGATGATGGCCAACATCTCCGCCATCATCGAATTCCTCCCCGAAGACCTGCAGGCCTTCACCGTCGGCCATCCCCAGGTCAAGGTCAGCCTGGACGAACGACCCAGCGCGGGGGTGGTGAAGGGCGTGCTGGAAGGCGCCGCCGACCTGGGCATCTGCTCCTCGGACACCGATACCCGCGGCCTGCTGGCCGTGCCCTACCGGCAGGACACCCTGGTGGTGGTGATGCGTCCGGATCATCGCCTGGCCGCACGCCCGCGGCTGGCCTTCGCCGAGACCCTGGACGACGACCACGTCGGCCTGCACGCCGACAGCTTCATCAACCTGCGCACCAAGGCGGCCGCACGCAGTCACGGCAAGGCCCTGCGCCTGCGCATCCATGTGCCCGGCTTCGATGCCGTGTGCCGCATGGTGCAGGCGGGCTTCGGCCTGGGCGTGCTGCCGCTGCAGGCCTTCGAGCTCATCGGGCGACCGCTCGGGCTGATCGCCGCGGCGCTGGATGACGACTGGTCCCAGCGCAGCCTGGCGCTGGTGGTGCGCGACGTCGAGTCGCTGTCGCCGGTCAGCCGGCTGCTCTACGACCACCTGCTGGACGTGTGAATCGGGTCTTCGCGATCTGCGAAGACCCCTTGCCGAAAGACGTTAACCACCGACTGCACTATTGTCCTAGCATCGGCCTCATTCCAATAACAAAGAGAGGCTAGGCCACCATGACGGCTCTCACCGGACTCCGTGTCATCGAGATCGGCACGCTCATTGCCGCCCCCTTCGCCGCTCGGCTGATGGCCGAATTCGGCGCCGAGGTGATCAAGATCGAAGCCCTGGACAAGGGCGATCCCCTGCGCAAGTGGCGCAAGCTGCACGAGGGCACCTCGCTCTGGTGGTACCTGCAGTCGCGCAACAAGAAGTCCCTCGCCCTGAATCTGCGCTCCGCCGAAGGCGTGGCCCTGGTCAAGCAGCTGGTCGAGGGCGCCGACGTGCTCATCGAGAACCTGCGCCCGGGCGCCCTGGAAAAGCTCGGCCTCGGCTGGGACGTCCTGCACGCCCTCAATCCCAAGCTCACCCTGGTGCGCATCTCCGGCTACGGCCAGACCGGCCCCTATCGTGATAGACCCGGCTTCGGTGCCATCGGCGAGGCCATGGGCGGCATCCGCTACACCACCGGTACCCCGGGCGTGCCGCCGGCGCGGGTCGGGGTCAGCCTCGGCGATTCCCTGGCCTCCATGCACGCGGTGATCGGCGCCCTGATGTCGGTGCTGCGGGTCAAGACCGGCCAGGGCGACGGCCAGGTGGTCGATGTCTCCCTGGTCGAGAGCGTGTTCAACGTCATGGAAAGCCTGGTGCCCGAATACTCCATGCTCGGTCATGTGCGCGAGCGCACCGGCGGGGCGTTGCCGGGCATCGCGCCGTCCAACACCTATCCCACCGGCGATGGCGGTTTCGTGGTGATCGCCGGCAACAGCGATCCCATCTATGTCCGGCTGATGCAGGCCATCGGCCGTCCCGATCTGGCCGAGCGCCCGGACCTTGCGCAGAACGATGGGCGCGCCCGCCACTGCGAGCTGATCGACGAGGCCATCGCCGCCTGGACCGGCAGTCGCGGCATCGACGAGGTGCTGGAGATCCTCGAAGGCGCCGAGGTCCCGGCCGGTCGCATCTATTCGGCCGCCGACATCGTCGCCGATCCCCATTACCAGGCGCGGGAGATGCTGCTGGACACCACGCTGCCCGACGGCGCCACCCTGAAGATGCCGGGCATCGTGCCCAAGCTGTCGGCCACTCCGGGCCAGGTCAACTGGCAGGGTCCGACCCTCGGTCAGCACACCGACGGCCTGCTGGCCGAACTGGGGCTGAGCGAAGCGGACATCCAGCGACTCAGGCAGGGCGGGGTGGTGCAATGAGTACCGAACGCCTGATCGTCCAGGAAGTCGCCCCCCGCGATGGCTTGCAGATCGAGCCGAGCTGGGTGGAAACCACCGACAAGATCGCTCTGATCGACGAGCTTTCGGCGCTGGGTTTCTCGCGGATCGAAGCCGGTTCCTTCGTCTCGCCCAAGGCGGTACCCATGCTGCGCGACGGCGAGGCGGTGTTCCAGGGCATCGCCCGCCGGCCCGGGGTGACCTACGTCGCCCTGGTGCCCAATCTCAAGGGCGCCCAGCGTGCCCTGGCGGCCGGCGCCGACGAGCTTAACCTGGTGCTCTCCGCCAGCCAGACCCACAACCGCGCCAACATGCGCATGAGTTGCGAGCAGTCCCTCGCCAGCTTCGCCGAGGTGGTGCAGCTGGCCAAGGGGCAGGCGGTCTCGCTCAACGGCACGGTGGCGACCACCTTCGGCTGCCCCTTCGAAGGGCGCATCGACGAAGGCTGGGTGTTCGAGCTGGTGCAGCGCTATCTGGCGCTGGGCATGACCGGCATCACCCTCGCCGACACCACCGGCATGGCCAATCCGCGGCAGGTCGCGCGGATCGTCCGCCAGGTGCTGGAACTGATTCCGGCGTCCGCCCTGACCCTGCATTTCCACAACACCCGCGGCCTCGGCCTGTGCAACGTGCTGGCGGCTTATGAAGCCGGCGCGCGCCGCTTCGACGCCGCCCTCGGCGGCCTCGGCGGCTGCCCCTTCGCGCCCGGTGCGTCCGGCAACATCTGCACCGAGGACCTGGTGAATCTCTGCGTGGAAACCGGAGTGGAGACCGGAATCGACCTGGAGCGGCTGATCGCGCTGTCGCGCACCCTGCCGGCGCTGCTCGGCCACGACACCCCCGGTCAGCTGGCCAAGGCCGGTCGCAACTGCGATCTGCATCCGCCGCCCGCCGCCACTGGCTGAGCCGCCCCCGTTTTCATTCGTTCGCCCTGACTACAACAACAAAGGAGCGCCAGCCTGGCCGCTCCCGGGAGACCGCTATGTCCTCATCCGCAACCTCCGCCGCCCTGGCGGCCACCGAACAGGCCATCGTCCGCAAGGTCGCCTGGCGGCTCATGCCGCTGATCATGGTCTGCTACCTGTTCGCCTTCTTCGACCGCATCAACATCAGCTTCGCCAAGTTCCAGCTGCAGGCGGACCTGTCGCTGAGCAACACCGCCTATGGCCTGGGCGCGGGACTCTTCGTGGTGGGCTATGTGCTGTTCGAGGTGCCCAGCAACATGATGCTGTACAAGGTCGGCGCCCGGCGCTGGATCGCCCGCATCATGATCTCCTGGGGCATCGCTACGGCGCTGATGATGTTCGTCACCGCCGAATGGCAGTTCTATGTGCTGCGCTTCCTGATCGGCGCCATGGAGGCCGGCTTCGCGCCGGGCATCCTCTACTACCTGACGCTGTGGTTTCCACAGAGCTATCGCGGGCGCATCACCTCGACGCTGTTTCTCGCCTCGGCCTTTGCCGGGCTGATCGGCGCCCCGGTCTCGGGGGTGATCCTCGGGCAGATGGACGGCCTGCTCGGCATGCGCGGCTGGCACTGGCTGTTCCTGGTCGGTGGCATCCCCTGCGTGCTGCTCGGCGTGCTGGTGCTGCGCCTGCTGCATGACCGCATCGCCGATGCGCCCTGGCTCAACGCCGACGAGAAGACCTTCCTGGCCAGCCGCATCGCCCGCCATGAAAACAACAGCCACGGCTCGCTGCTGGCGGCGATCCGGCTGCCGGGCTTCCTGCTGCTCGCGGTGATCTACTTCCTGATCCAGGTCGCCTCCTATGGCCTCAACTTCTGGGCGCCGCAGCTGATCCGCAGCGCCGGTACCGAGAGTCCCACCCTCATCGGCCTGCTGACCGCCGTGCCCTACGTGTTTGGCGCCATCACCATGGTGGTGGTGGGACGGCTGTCGGACGCCAGCGGCGAGCGGCGCAAGTTCGTCTGCGGCCTGGTGATCGCCGGCGCCCTGGGGTTCTTCAGCGCAGGACTCTTCGCCGACCACACCCTCTTCCTGATCCTGTCCCTGGCCTTGATGGGCGCTGGCATCATCGCCGCCATCCCGACCTTCTGGTCGCTGCCGCCGAAACTGCTGGCCGGCGCCGGCGCAGGCGCCGCGGGGGGCATCGCCCTGATCAACACCCTGGGGCAGGTCGGCGGCATCGTCAGTCCGGTGATGGTGGGCTACATCAAGGACCTGACCGGCAGCACCACCCCGGCGCTCTATCTCATCGGCTGCACCAGCCTGCTGGCCGCCGGCCTGATGTTCTGGGCGCTGCCGCAGAGCCTGCGGACCTCGGACAAGCTCGGCGCCCGCAAGCCCGAGCCCGCGCCGGTCGAGGACGCCACGCTGCTGGGCGACAAGCGCCCCCACAACGCCTGAGGCTAACGGTCCGGCGCGCGCCAGCGCCGGACCAGCCGCAGCACCAGTACGAAGAACACCGGCACGAAGACCAGCGCCAGGGTGGCGCTGAGCATGCCGCCGATCACCCCGGTGCCCACCGCCTGCTGGCTCGCCGAGCTGGCCCCGGTGGCCAGGGCCAGGGGCACCACGCCGAGGATGAAGGCCAGCGAGGTCATGACGATGGGTCGCAGGCGCAGGCGGGCGGCGCGGCAGGTGGCCTGGTGCAGGTCCATGCCTTCGTCGTGCAGACGCTTGGCGAATTCGATCAGCAGGATGGCGTTCTTCGCCGTGAGGCCGATCACCGTGATCAGGCCGACCTTGAAGAAGACGTCGTTGGGCATCCCCCTCAGGGTCACCGCCAGCACCGCGCCGAGTACCCCCAGGGGCACCACCAGCAGCACCGCGGTGGGAATCGACCAACTCTCGTAGAGCGCCGCCAGGCAGAGGAACACCACCAGCAGCGACAGGCCCAGCAGCAGGGGCGCCTGGCCGGCGGAGAGGCGTTCCTGCAGCGACAGCGCCGTCCACTCCAGGGCGAAGCCGCGCGGCAACTCGGCGGCCAGGCGCTCCAGTTCGGCCATGGCCTCGCCGGTAGTATGACCGGGCAGCGGTTCGCCGGCCAGGCTGATGGCCGGGTAGCCGTTGTAGCGCGACAACTGCGCCGGGCCCTGGGTCCAGTCGGCGCTGACGAAGGCGGACAGCGGCACCATGCCTCCGCGCTCGTTGCGTACCTCCAGGCGCAGCAGGTCGTCCACCTGGCTGCGGGTACCCAGGTCGGCCTGCACGATCACCTGCTGCATCCGGCCGCGATTGGGAAAGTCGTTGACGTAGCTGGAGCCCAGGGCCGTGCCCAGGGTCTCGCCGAGGGCGCTGAAACTTACTCCTAGCGCGGCGGCCTGGCGGCGATCCACCACCAGCTGCACCTGGGCGCTGTCGGCCAGGGCGGTCTCCCGCACGTAGGCGATGATCGGATTGCCCACCAGCCTGGCCTGCAACTCGTCCCGCGCGGCCTTGAGCGCCGCCTGGCCGCGATTGGACCTGTCCTGCAGGCGCACCTCGAAGCCGCTGGAGGTGCCCAGGCCTTCCACCGGCGGCGGCAGCACGGCGAAGCCCTGGGCCTCGCTCTCGCCCGCCAGGACGGTATTGGCCCGCTCGGCGATGGCCGCGGCGGAGTCGGCCGGGCCGCGGGCGGACCAGTCCTTGAGGGTGGTGAAGGCCAGGGCGGCGTTCTGGCCGCTGCCGGAAAAGCTGAAGCCGAGCAGCACGAGATCATTGGCCACCCCGGGTTCCGCGGCGTAATGGCGCTCCAGGCGCTCGAGCACCTTGAGGGTGCGCTCCTGGGTAGCGCCCGGCGGCAGCTGGATGTCGGTGATCAGATAGCCCTGGTCCTCGGTGGGCAGAAAGGCGCCGGGCAGGCGGCCATAGAGCGCCACCAGGGCCGCCAGCAGGACGGCGAACAGCAGGAGATTGGGCAGCAGTCGGCGGATGGCGCGGGCCACCCAGCCTTCGAAACCGCCGGTCAGGCGTTCGAAGCCCCGGTTGAAGGCGCCGAAGAAGCCGCCGCGGGCATGGGCGCCCTGGGGAATCGGCTTGAGCAGGGTGGCGCACAGCGCCGGGGTCAGGCTCAGGGCGAGAAAGGCGGAAAGCAGGATGGCCACCGCCATGGACGCCGAGAACTGGCGATAGATGACGCCCACCGAACCGCTCATGAAGGCCATGGGCACGAAGACCGCGGTCAGCACCAGGGTGATGCCGACGATGGCGCCGGAGATCTCGCCCATGGCCTTGCGCGTGGCGGCGCGCGGATCGAGTCCTTCCGTGGCCATGAGGCGCTCGACGTTCTCCACCACCACGATGGCGTCGTCCACCAGGATACCGATGGCCAGCACCATGCCGAACAGGGTCAGCACATTGATCGAATAGCCCAGCGCCAGGAGCACGGCGCAGGTGCCCAGCAGCGCCACCGGCACCACCAGGGTCGGGATCAGGGTGTAGCGCAGATTCTGCAGGAACAGGTACATCACCGCGAACACCAGCGCCATGGCCTCCAGCAGGGTGTGGATGACCTGGGTGATGGAGATCTCGACGAAGGGCGCCGTGTCGTAGGGGATGTCGTACTTCATCCCCGGCGGAAAGTACCGGGACAATTCGGCCAGCTTGGCGCGCACCGCCTTGGCGGTGGCCAGGGCATTGGCGGTGGGCGCCAGCTGCACGCCGACCGCCACCGAGGGCTTGCCGTCCAGCCGGGTGCCGAAGTTGTAGCTCTGGCTGCCCACCTCGACCCGGGCGACATCGCCCAGGGTCACGCTGGAGCCATCGGCCCCGGCGCGCAGCAGGATGCCGGCGAATTCGGCCGGGTCGCTGAGCTGGCCCTTGATCAGCACCGGCGCGGTCAGCTCCTGACCCACGGGGGCGGGCAATTCGCCGAGACTGCCGGCCGCCACCTGGACGTTCTGCTCGGCGATGGCGCGGGTCACGTCGGCCGGGGTCAGGCCGACCGCCACCAGGCGACTGGGATCGAGCCAGACGCGCAGGGCGTGCTCGGCGCCAAACAGCTGGGCCTTGCCCACCCCGTCCAGCCGGCGCAGTTCGTTGACCACGTTGCGCGCCAGGTAGTCGCTCAGGGCGGTGGTGTCGAGGCGCGCGTCGGTGGCGGTGAGGGTGACGAACAGCAGGTAGCCGGCGGAAGTCTCCTCGATCTGGATGCCCTGCTGGGTGACCGCCCGCGGCAGGCGCGGCTCCACCACCTTGAGGCGATTCTGGATGTCCACCTTGGCCAGCTCCGGATCGGTGCCGGGCTGGAAGGTCACGGTCAGGGTGGCGCTGCCCTGGCTGCTGCTGGACGAGAAGTAGAGCAGGTGATTGACGCCATTGAGTTCCTGCTCGACCAGGCTGACCACGCTCTCGTCCAGGGTCTGCGGCGAGGCGCCCGGATAGCTCAGGGTCAACTCGATCTGCGGCGGCGCCACGTTGGGATACTGGGCCACCGGCAACTGCGGCAGGGCCAGCAGGCCGGCGAGCAGGATGAACAGCGCCACCACCCAGGCGAACACCGGGCGGTCGATGAAGAAATTGGCCATCAGCGCGCCTCCGCCGGGGCGGCCTGGGGTTCTACCACCAGGCCCGGCTGCGCCTGTTGCAGGCCCGAGAGCAGTACCCGCTCACCAGCGGCCAGGCCGGATTCCACCACCCAGCGACCGTCCACCACCGGTCCCAGGCGCACCTCGCGCAGGGCGAGCCGGTCTTCGGCATCCACCACCCAGACCTGGGCCTGGCCGCCGGCGCTGCGCTGCACCGCCCGTTGCGCCACGCTCAGGCCCTGGTCGAGCCGTGCCTGCTCCAGGCGCACCCGCACGAAGCTGCCCGGCAGGAGTTCGCGCCGTGGATTGGGAAACTGGCTGCGCAGGGTGATCTGGCCGGTGCTGGCGTCCACCGCCAGATCGGCGAATAGCAGGCGGCCGCTCTCCGGGTAGGGGCTGCCGTCTTCCTGCAGCAGGGTGACCCGCGCCTGGTCCGGCGCCACCTGCTGCAGTCGGCCGTCGCTGAGGGCATCGCGCAGCGCCTTGAGCTGGCGGGTCGACTGGGTGACGTCGGCATGGATGGGGTCCAGCTGCTGGATGATCGCCAACGGCGTGGCATCGCCCTGGCCGACCAGGGCGCCTTCGCTGACCAGGGCCTTGCCGATGCGCCCGGCGATGGGCGCGGTGACCGTGGCATAGCCCAGATTCAGCCGCGCCCGCTTGAGCGCTGCCTGGGCGGCCGCCACCTCGGCCTGCGCCTGCAGACTGGCACCCTGGGCATCGTCCTGCGCCTGACGACTGATCGCCTCGCTCTCCACCAGTGCCGCATAGCGCTCGGCCAGGCGGCGGGCCTGGAAGGCGCTGGCCTCGGCCTTGCGCAGGGCGGCGGCGGCGCTGTCCACCTCGGCCTGCAGCGGCGCCGGATCGATACGGAACAGCACCGCGCCGGCCTTGACCTCGCTGCCCTCGTGAAACACCCGCTGCAGCACGATGCCGGCGACCCGCGCCCGTACCTCGGCGGTCCGCGGCGCCACCAGGCGGCCACTGAGTTCGCTGGCGATGGCCAGGGGCGAGGGGTGCAGCGTCTCCACCTGCACCCTGGGCGCGGGCGGGGTGGCGGCCTCCGGGGCCGGACGGTCGCAGGCGGCGAGCAGCAGGCAGAGCAGCGCGAGGCTGCCGAGGGCAGGGCGGGGCAGGGACATCGGGGCTTCCTCCAGGAGAGCGCCATGGTAGGCGTCCCGCTCGGGCCTCCCTGTAAACGTCTGTAGGTCTCTTGTGAAAGAGTGTTAAGCCCCGCGCCCGCCTGCCCGGGGCTCGGCTATGCTCGGCACTTTCCGCCATGAAGGCCTGCCGTGATCCCCTTGCTCATCGTCGAAGACGACACCGCCCTGGCCGAGCTCATCGCCACCTACCTGGGCCGTCAGGGCTATGCCGTGACGGTGATCGGTCGCGGCGACGAAGCCCTGGCCGCGGTGCAGCGCCTGCGCCCGCACCTGGTGGTGCTCGACGTCATGCTGCCGGGGCTGGACGGCCTGCAGGTCTGCCGTCAGCTGCGCGCCGCCCAGCCGAGCCTGCCGATCCTGATGCTCACGGCCCTGGACGACAGCCACGACCAGGTGCTGGGCCTGGAGATCGGCGCCGACGACTACGTCAGCAAGCCCTGCGAACCGCGGGTGCTGCTGGCGCGCATCCGCACCCTGCTGCGCCGCTGCCAGCTGGGTGAGGCACCCGCCGATGACCGCCTCACTATCGGCCAGCTGCGGCTGCTGCCGGGTGAACGCCAGGTCTGGTGGCGCGACCAGCTGGTGGAACTGTCCTCCACCGAATTCAACCTGCTGGCGATCCTCATGCGCCATGCCGGCGAGGTGCTCAGCCGCGACCAGCTGATCCAGCAATTGCGCGGCATCGAATTCAACGGCGTCGATCGCTCGGTGGACGTGGCCATCTCCAAGCTGCGCCGGCGCTTCGAAGAGCACCCCGGCGACGCCCGGCGGATCAAGACCGTCTGGGGCAAGGGCTATCTCCTTTCCCGCGCCGAGTGGGAATAGATGCTAAAGATCCTCGTCCGCCTCTACCTCATCCTGCTGGTGACCTATGGCGCCGCCAGCTACCTGGTGCCCGAGGCGCTGCTGCAGGTGTTCTACGAGCGCTACAGTCGCTACACCCTCGAGCAACTGCACGGCCCGCTCAGCCTGGTGCAGCGCACCTTCAACCAGGCGCCGCCGGCGCGCTGGCCAGCCCTGCAGAAGGAGTTGGCCGCGGAGCTGGCGCCCATCAGCCTGCGTCTGGTCCCGCTTGAGGATCCGGCCCTCACCCCGGAGGAGCGCGCCGACCTGGCCGCTGGCCAGCGGCGGGTACGCCTGGGCGACTATGGCGAACCCAGCGCGGCCCTGGTGCCGCTGCCGACGGCTCAGGTGCTCTGGGTCGGCATCCCCGAGGCGCCCACCGACATCGCCCTGACCTATTGGGCGATGAACGCCTTGATCGGCGCGGCCCTGCTGGTCTGCCTCTATGTCTGGCTGCGACCGCACTGGCGCGACCTGGAGCGGCTGCGGCGTACCGCGGCGCGGCTGGGCAAGGGCCATCTGGGCGAGCGCACGGCCATCTCGCCGCGCTCGGACATCGGCGAGGTGGCGCGGGCCTTCGATGACATGGCCCAGGAACTGGAGGCGCTGATCGTCCAGCAGCGCGACCTGCTCAACGCCGTCTCCCATGAATTGCGCACGCCGCTGTCACGCCTGGAATTCGGCCTGGCGCTGTTGCAGGCCGATCCGCTGCCCGCCGAGACCCACCGCCAGCTGGAACAACTGGTGCGCCACGTCCGCGAACTGGATGCCCTGGTCGACGAATTGCTGTCCTTTGCCCGCCTGCAGAGCAGCCAGCAGCCGCCCGAACGCCTGAGCCTGGAACTCGAAGCCTTTCTCGACAGCGTGCTGGCCGACTTCGCCGAAGAGCAGGAGCGCCGCGGCGTCGTGATGCACCTGGACCTGACGCAGGCGCCCAGACAGGTTGAACTGGCGCCACGCCTCACCGCCCGCGCCCTGCAGAATCTCGTCGGCAACGCCCTGCGTTATTGCCAGCGCGAGGTCTGGGTAGCGGTCCGTGGCGACGGCGACGCGTTGCTGATCGCCGTCGAGGATGACGGCGAGGGGATTCCCGCGGCGGAGCGCGAGCGGGTTTTCGAACCCTTCTATCGCCTGGATCGCAGTCGCGACCGCGCCACCGGCGGCTTCGGCCTGGGCCTGGCCATCAGCCGGCGCGCGGTGGAAAACCAGGGTGGCCGGCTGGACCTGAGCGCCGGTGCCCAGGGTGGCGCTCGATTCGAGATCCGCCTGCCATTGCCGCCGCGCCTGGGGCTCGCCTGAGGCCGCCGTGGCCCCTACACTTGGCGCCCCCGCCCGTTTCGGAATCGTCATGGCAGAGCCCTTCGACCGCCACTCGCTGCAACCCCTGCTCGACCGTATCGCCGCCGCCGCGCCGCGCCATTTCGGCGAAGGCGAGGTGGCCGACTACATCCCGGCGCTGGCCGAGGTGGCGCCGGATCAGTTCGGCATTGCCGTCTGCGACGTCAAGGGCCAGGTCTGGCGCGCCGGGGCGGCCGACACGGCCTTTTCCATCCAGTCCATCTCCAAGGTGCTCAACCTGGTGATCGCCATGCAGCGCCTGGACGAGGCGGATATCTGGACCCGCGTCGGCCGCGAGCCTTCCGGCCATGCCTTCAATTCCATGGCCCAGCTGGAAGAAGAGAAGGGCGTGCCGCGCAATCCCTTCATCAACGCCGGCGCCGTGCAGGTCTGCGAATTGCTGGTGTCGCGCATCATGTCGATCCACTGGATGATGCGCGAACAGGCGCGCCGTCTGGCCGGCAATCCGACGCTCAACTTCGACGACCGCGTGGCCCGCTCGGAGATGGACCACAAGGCGCGCAACGCCGCCCTGGCCTATCTGATGAAGGCCTACGGCAATCTGCACAGCGAGGTCGATGACGTCCTCGACGTCTATTTCCACGGCTGCGCCCTGGCCATGAGCTGCGTCGACGTGGCTCGCGCCTTCGCCTTTCTCGCCAACGGCGGCATCAATCCCCAGGATGGCCAGGTCGTGGTGACGCCCCAGCAGACCCGCCAGCTCAATGCGCTGCTGCTGACCTGCGGCCTCTATGACGCGGCCGGCGACTTCGCCTGGCGCGTCGGCCTGCCGGGCAAGAGCGGGGTAGGGGGCGGCATCGTCGCCATCGTGCCGGGACAGATGAGCATCTGCGTCTGGTCGCCCCGGCTGGACAGCTACGGCAACTCGGTGGCCGGCCTGCGTTCTCTAGAGACCCTGGTGGAAGGGCTGGGCGTGGCGCCGCTCGGCTAGTAGGCCATGGACAGGCTGAGGGTCACCTGGGGCACCACGCCGTCGGTCTCGCCCTCCGGACCGCTCAACTCGCGCAGGGCGCCGTCGCGATAGAGCGCCAGGGCTTCGGCGCGAGCGCTCCAGTGCGTCTCGCCCCAGCGAAAGGGCTGCTCCAGCGCCAGCCCGGTGCGGGCATAGAGGCGATCGCCGGAATCCGGTCCATAGAAGCCGTTCCACCCCACCCCCAGGGCGCTGGGGAAACTCAGGCGCAGGCCACTGGCCGAGAGGTCCAATCCGGGTTCCAGGCTGCCCTGGGTGTAGAGACCGCTGTCACCCTGGGTGCGGGTGGTCACCGCCAGTCCCGGACGCCAGGCACCCAGGCCCGACTCGGCCTGGTAGGCCAGGGTCAGGCTGGCCTCTTGCGTGGTGGCGGCGACATCGTTTGGGCTGCTCTTGACCGTGTAGACGAAGCCGACCCTCAGGCCCTCGGCTGGTGACACCACCACGCCCAGCAGGTTGTTGCTCTCGTACCAGCGCCGCGGGCTGACCCGTTCCTCGCTGGAGGGGCTGTGCAAGCCGTTGCTGCTGCTGAACACCAGCCAGGCATCGGCACTGCCGTCGCTTCCCTGGTGCAGATCCAGGGCGAAGCCCGCCTGCAGGTGCAAGGGGACGCGGTCGAGGCTGGCCGCGTCGTCATCGTAGTTGCCGCGGGAAAAGTCGCCGTTGCGCACGTCCATGCCCAGTTGCGGATGGAAGCGCCCGGAGTTTTCGCTGACCTCCACGCTGCCCAGGGCGGCGTCTTCGCTTTCGATGGACGGCACGCTGCGCGGCGCGGCGGTGGCCTCCAGGGCCAGACAGCCCGCCAGCAGACCGGCGCAACGCAGGGACGAGGGGCGCGACATGGCGACTCCGGGATGCGCGGGGCGCTCCGGGTGAGGCGCCATGGGGCATCGGACCAGGCCGCCGCCGAGCGGGTTCCAGGCCCTAGAGTACCGGCGAAAACACCCGCGCTACCCGCATGGCCACCCGCCGCCAGCGGCGCAGGGCGGCATTGTCCTCGGGGGTGAGTTCGCGGGAGCGACTGAAGTCCTGCTCCAGCATCTTGCGCACCTCCCAGGCGAAGGGGACGTCCATCACCATCACCATGACCTCGAAGTTGAGGCGGAAGGAACGGTTGTCCAGGTTGGCGCTGCCCACCGCGGCCACGTCCTCGTCGATCAGCACCACCTTCTGGTGCAGGAAGCCCGGGCCGTAGCGGAACACCCGCACCCCGGCATGCACCGCTTCGAAGGCATAGAGGTAGGAGGCGGCATAGACCACCTTGTGGTCGGGTCGCGAGGGCAGCAGGATGCGCACGTCCACCCCGCGCAGGGCGGCCAGGCGCAGGGCCGCCGAAACGGCTTCGTCAGGGATGAAGTAGGGCGTGGTGATCCAGACGCGGTGGCGCGCCGAGTGGATGGCCTCGACAAAGAACAGCGAGCAGGTCTCCTGATCGTCCGCCGGCCCGCTGGGCACCACCTGGCAGAGCACGCCCCCCTCTTCGTAGCGTTCCGGCAGCAGCAGGGTGGGCAGCTTTCTGGTCACCCAGTACCAGTCCTGGGCAAAGGTTTCCTGCAGGGTGGCCAGGGCCGGACCGCGTAATTCCAGGTGGGTGTCGCGCCAGGGCGCCAGGGGCGGCTTGAGGCCCATGTATTCGTCGCCGACGTTGAGCCCGCCGGTAAAGCCCACCTCGCCATCGACGATGACGATCTTGCGGTGGTTGCGGAAGTTGACCTGGAACCTGTTGATCAGCCCGCGACGGTTGCTGAAGCCCTTCACCTCGCAACCGGCTTCGCGCAGCTTTTCCACATAGGCGCGCGGCAGGGCATGGCTGCCGATGGCGTCGTACAGCAGAAAGACCTGGACTCCGGCGCGGGCGCGGTCCAGCAGGGTGTTCTGCAGGGCCAGGCCGAGGGCGTCGTCGTGGATGATGAAGAACTGCACCAGCACCACCTTCTGCGCCCCGCGGATGGCCGCGAGGATGGCGGCGAAAGTCTCCTCGCCGTTGATCAGCAGCCGCACCTGGTTGTTGGCAACGCAGGGCGTGCCGGTGAGGGCGGTCATGGCCTTGAGCTTGCGATTGGCCGCGCTGCACTGCTGGGCGGCCATGGCCTCGGCGATCCAGGGCCGCCAGTCCAGTTCGGCGGCCTGGCGCGCCATCTCCTCGTCGGCCTGGCGCCGCGCCCTCACGTAGCTGTCGAAGCGCCGCCGGCCAAAGACCAGGTAGGGAATCAGGCTGAGGAAGGGCATGAACACCAGCGCCATGGCCCAGGCCATGGCGCCCTGGGCGGTACGCACCGTAATGATGGCGTGGATCGCCGCGCTGATGCCGATCAGTTCGAGGACCAGGGCGATGTAGTGGAGATCGAGGGGCAGGGAAGGCACGCGGGCAGCTCTCGCTCCTGGGTGGATGTCAGAGGGGTTGGACCGCCCTGAGCACCACGAATTTCGGCGTGGCCGCGATCTGTTCGACACGCCTGAACAGCCGCTTGAGCTTGACGTGATAACCCAGGTGGCGATTGCCCACCAGCCAGAGTTCGCCCTGCTCGGTCAGCGCCGCCCGCGCCTGCTGGAACATGCGCCAGGCGAGGAAGTCGCCCACCACCTGCTGCTGGTGAAAGGGCGGATTGCACAGGATCAGCTCCAGCGACCGCGGCGGCTGGTCGGCCAGGCCATCGGCCGCGCGGATCGCCACCGGTCGCTCGCCGAAGGCCGCGCTCCAGTTCTCGCGCGCCGACTGCACCGCCATGTAGGACTCGTCCACCAGGGTGAATTGCGCCTCCGGATTGGCCAGGGCGCAGGCCAGCGCCAGCACGCCGTTGCCGCAACCGAGATCGGCCACCCGGGCCTGGCCCAGGCCCTGGGGCAGGTGTGGCAGGAAGGCACGGGTGCCGATGTCCAGGCCCTCGCGGCAGAAGACGTTGGCATGGTTGACCAGGGTCAGTGGCGGCGCATCCAGGCGATAGCGACTCGGGTAGGGCGAGGCCACCGCCGGTCGCGCCTCGTGCGTGGCGAAGAGCAGCCGCGCCTTCTTTACCGCCAGCGAAGCCTGCACCGGGCCGATATGCCGCTCCAGCAGGTCGCCGGCGGCGCGGGGCAGGTGCTTGAGCATGCCGGCGGCGATCACCCGGGCACCCGGCGCCAGCTGGCCATGCAGGCGGATCAGCTGCTCTTCCAGCAACGCCAGGGTCTTGGGCACCCGCACCAGCACCAGATCGAAGGGACCGCTGATCGCCTCGCTGGCCGGGACGAAGGTCACCGCCTCGGCGGCGAGGCCGTTGCGCGCCAGGTTGGCCGCCAGCGCCAGGGCCGCCAGGTGCGAGTCGCCACTGGAGGTCACCTGGGCATGAGCGGCGAGACTGGCGGCCAGGGCGCCGAAGCCGTCGTTGAGCACCAGCACCCGGGCGGATGGCGCCAGGCCGTCCTCGGCGACCTGCTGCAGCAGGTACTCGTCGGCGGCGTCGAAGGCCTGCAGGGGATCGTCGCGGCGCGGGGGCTGACGGTCGAGTTCGAGGGTGGCGAAGGGCGAGACGAGAGAAGGCATGGTTTCTGTCGGTGTTTATCGGCGGCTCACTGCGGGACAATGGCGCCAAGCAATCGGGAAAAAGAGGCCAGTATGACCGCCACCGAAGACAAGTTCACCCGCGAGACGATCACCGCCGTCTGGCCCTGGAGCGACAACCTCTTCAGCCTGAGGACCACCCGCGATCCGCGCTATCGCTTTCGCGCCGGCCAGTTCGCCCGGCTGGGCGTGCGCAAGGCCGATGGCGACATCGTCTGGCGGGCCTACTCCATGGTCTCGGCGCCCCACGACGACTTCCTCGAATTCTTTTCCATCGTGGTGCCGGGTGGCGCCTTCACCAGCGAACTGAGCCGCCTGCGCGAGGGCGACGAACTGCTGGTGGAAAAGCAGCCCTATGGCTATCTCACCCTGGAGCGCTTCGGCGGCGGTCGCGATCTCTGGCTGCTGGCCACCGGCACGGGCCTCGCGCCCTTCCTGTCGATGCTGCAGGAACCCGATACCTGGGAGCGCTTCGAGCGCATCGTGCTGGTCTACAGCGTGCGCGAAGCCCGCGATCTGGCCTACCAGGAGGTCATCCGCGGTTACGGCGAGGTGGAGCACCTCGAAGGCCTCACCGACCGCCTGGTCTATGTCCCCGTGGTCACCCGCGAGGATCACCCCGGCGCCCTGCGTGGCCGCATCACCACCCTGATCGAGAACGGCGAGCTGGAACGTGCCGCCGGCGTCGAACTCTCGCCCGAGCACTCGCGCATCCTCATCTGCGGCAATCCGGAGATGGTCGACGACACCCGCCAGCTGCTCAAGACCCGCGATCTACAGCTGGCCCTGAGTCGCCGACCCGGGCAGGTGGCGGTGGAAAACTACTGGTAACAGGGGCCACCACCGGCGTCTTTACGTTTTCTTCACAATTGGAAAAGGTTGGGCCTTTAGCTTTGGCCCCACCTTGCTCTAGGATCGGAATTTCCAAGGCTACTTTCCGAGTCCCGATGAGCAGTGACAGATCCGAGCCGCCCCCGGCCCCCAGGCCAGGTGCGGCTGACACCCCCTACCGTCTTTCTTCCTCCGCGGCCGTTCGGCCCTCTATCGCGGAGGCATCCCGCTAATGGAATGGATCGCCGATCCCACCGCCTGGTTGGGACTCCTCACCCTGATCGTCCTGGAAATCGTCCTGGGCATCGACAACCTGGTGTTCATCGCCATCCTCGCCGACAAGCTGCCGCCCGCGCAGCGTGACAAGGCACGGGTAATCGGCCTGTCGCTGGCGCTGATCATGCGTCTGGGCCTCTTGGCCAGCATCTCCTGGATGGTGACCCTCACCGAGCCGCTGTTCGAGGTCTTCGGCAAGGCCTTCTCCGGCCGTGACCTCATCATGCTGTTCGGCGGTATCTTCCTGCTGTTCAAGGCCACCACCGAGTTGCACGAACGCATCGAGGGCCACACCCACAAGACCGGTGGCAATCGCGCCTACGCGGCCTTCTGGCCGGTGGTCGCGCAGATCGTGGTGCTTGACGCCGTGTTCTCGCTGGACGCCGTCATCACCGCGGTGGGCATGGTCGAGCACCTGAGCGTGATGATGATCGCCGTGATCATCTCCATCGGCCTGATGCTGGTGGCGAGCAAGCCGCTGACCGCCTTCGTCAACGCCCACCCCACGGTGATCATGCTGTGTCTGGGCTTCCTGATGATGATCGGTCTGAGCCTGACCGCCGAAGGCCTGGGCTTCCACATTCCCAAGGGCTACCTCTATGCCGCCATCGGCTTCTCGATCCTCATCGAGCTGGCCAACCAGGTGGTGCGCTGGAAGCGCAAGCGCCAGTTGCACGAGCGGCTCGGCATGCGCGAGCGGACCTCCCAGGCCGTGCTGCGGCTGCTGGGCGGTCGCCTGCGCGAAGACGAGGTGGACGAGGACATCGCCGAGCTGATGGAAGGCGAGAAGGGCGAAGGACCGGTCTTCGATCGCCGCGAGCGCCTGATGATCAGCGGCGTGCTGCAACTGGGCGAGCGCCCGGTGCGCACGGTGATGACCGCCCGCGCCGACGTCGACATCCTCGATGCCGACGCCGCCCCGGAACGGCTGCGCGAGCAATTGCTGGCCTCGGCCCACTCGCGCCTGCCTCTGGTGGTCAACGGCAACATCGACGAACCCCTGGGCTATGTGCACAAGAAGGAGCTGTTCGCTGACATCCTGCAAGGCCAGTCGCCGGATCTGCGTGCCCGGGTGCGCACCCCCATCCACCTGCCGGCCCAGGCCACGGTACTGGGCGCTCTGGAACAGCTGCGCGCCGCCTCGACCCACGTGGCCTTCGTGGTCAATGAATTCGGTGGTTTCGAAGGCCTGTTGACCCTGACCGACATCCTCGAGGCCATCGCCGGCGAATTGCCGGACGCCAGCGAGGAGAGCCTGCCGGAACTGGAAAAGGTGGAGAACGGCTATCGCGCCAGCGGCGGCCTGAATCTGCATCCCCTGGCCCAGCGCACCGGTTTCCAGATCGCCGAAAACGAGGACTACCAGACCCTTGGCGGCCTGGTGGTGGACCTGCTGGGACGCCTGCCGGTGGCCGGTGATCGCCTGGAATACCAGGGCTGGCAGTTGACCGTGGAATCGGTCAAGGATCGGCGGATCGGCTGGATCCGCCTGGAGCGGCCCGCCTCCTAGCGAGGCGGGCGTTCTGTAAGCCTGTTCAAAGGCTGCGAGCTAGAGTCAAACAAGGCGAAAATGGCTGAGGAAGCGGAGTTTACAAGTGGTAAATGAGCATTCCGAAGCCATTTTCAACGCAGGTTGGCCGACGCGCAGCCGCCTTTGAAAGGCTTACAGCGGGTTGACCGGCGGTTCCTGCTTCACCACGGGAACCTCGGTCGCCTTGCTGTTCTGCTCCTTCAGCAGGTCGCGGATCTCGGTCAGCAGCACCTGGTCCTTGGTCGGACCGGCCGGGGCGGCATCCTGGTGCAGGCGCAGGCGGTTGAGCACCTTGATCGCCATGAAGATGGCGAAGGCGATGATCACGAAGTCGAAGATGGTCTGCAGGAACTTGCCGTAGGACATGACCACGGCTGGCTGGTCACCCACGGCGGCCCTCAGGGTGATCGCCAGTTGCGAGAAATCCACACCCCCCAGCAACAGACCCAGCGGCGGCGTGATGATGTCGGCCACGAAGGACGACACGATCTTGCCGAAAGCCGCGCCCAGGATGATGCCGACCGCCAGGTCGACCACGTTGCCTCTCATGGCGAATTTCTTGAACTCGGCAATGATGCTCATGCTGCACTCCTTTGGATGGTTTCGAAGAGACGATAGACGATTGTGCTCGCTTCGCTCGGGTTTGGAACCCTGCTAACGGTCTCCAGGTTCCCCGGAAGCGGCAAATCGCCGCGCGATCGGCAACTGGTCGCGGCTGTCGCACTTTGTCGAAGGGGCCGGGTCCACCCTTGTACGCCGAGGGCAGCAACCCTCGCGACCTCCACCTCTCGTCCCCAAGGAGCCCCTGATGGTTGCCAAACACGACCTGCACAAAGACTTTCCCGAGTACGCCGAGCAGCTGGACAGCCGTCCGCAGACCGATGCGGCCTTCGCCAAGCTGCTGGAAGACTACGCCAAGCTCGACCAGCAGATCCTCGATCTGGAGGAAGTGGAAGAATCCAGTGGCGACGAGGAACTGGGTCGCCTGCGCCGCGAGCGCGTCCTGCTCAAGGACAAGATCGCTCAGCAGCTGAAATACCCGTCCTAGCCGTACCGGGCTCGACCGGCAGCGTCGAGCCCTGCCTGGCGCGATTGGCAAGAGCCGCTGGCGTTGCCATCATGGCCTCCCAGGAGAGGAGCCGATGACCGACGAAGTGGCGATGTACCAGCAGTGGCACCTGTGGATCACCGAGGCGGCCGTGGAAGCCCAGCGCCGTCGCGTGCAGCTCGAATTCGCCGAATACAGCCGGTTGCTGGCCGACCTGCAACTGCTCGAACAGCAGCGCTGGCAACAGGCGTTGCCCGTCTGGTTGCGTGGCGAGGCGGAAATGGTGTCGACGCTCAAGCACTAGCGGCTGATCGGCGAACCCCCTGCAGAGCCTGATGACAGCGCGATGAACGACCAGCGGTGCCCGGCGGTCAATGGGTTACCCCAGGCTACTTGCGCGGGGTGAGCGAGGTTTATCCGGCCTACCTGGCCCTCTCAACGAGGATGTCCCCATGAAGCGTACCGCCCTGATCGCCCTGATGATGTTTGCCGCCGCCCCCGTATTCGCCAAGGATCTGTGCGCGGTCCAGCTGCAGAAGCTGGACGATGCCAGCAAGATGAAGACCAACATGATCGGCCCGGGCAGTTCCCA
The DNA here is from genome assembly GCF_000510705.1 of Pseudomonas sp. MOIL14HWK12:I1. Taxonomy (NCBI): domain Bacteria; kingdom Pseudomonadati; phylum Pseudomonadota; class Gammaproteobacteria; order Pseudomonadales; family Pseudomonadaceae; genus Pseudomonas; species Pseudomonas sp. MOIL14HWK12:I1. The sequence continues at coordinate 263,215 of NZ_KI783309.1, forward strand.
GGCCCAGCAGATCGCCGAATTCCGCAAGAACGCCATGGCTGCCCAGAAAGCCGGTGACGAGAAGAATTGCATCGCGCAGGCCAACCAGGCCCTGACCATGCTGCGTCAGCCGGGTGGCGAGGGCAACTAAGGCCCAAGCCTGCCGTTCGAGAAAAGGCGCGCTCCCCCGCGGGAGTGCGCCTTTTTACTGTCTATGCATCCAGTCGTGTTATGCTGGAGGTCTTCCCTTCTCGACTGGAGAATTCCGCCATGGCCAAGGCCAAGCGTCTCTACGGCTGCACCGAATGCGGCGCCACCTTTCCCAAGTGGGCGGGCCAGTGCGGTGAGTGCGGCGCCTGGAACACCCTGGTGGAAACCGTCGTCGAGACCTCCGCCGTCCCTTCCGGACGCGCCGGCTGGGCCGGAGCCCAGGCGACCATCAAGACCCTGGCCGAGGTCAGCGTCGAGGAAACCCCGCGCTTCACCACCGATTCCACCGAACTCGACCGGGTGCTGGGTGGCGGCCTGGTGGATGGCTCCGTGGTGCTGATCGGCGGCGATCCCGGCATCGGCAAGTCCACCATCCTGCTGCAGACCCTCTGCCACCTGGCCGCGCGCATGCCGGCGCTCTATGTCACCGGCGAGGAATCCCAGCAGCAGGTGGCCATGCGTGCCCGCCGCCTGGGCCTGCCGGAAGACAGGCTCAAGGTCATGACCGAGACCTGCATCGAGTCCATCGTCGCCACCGCCCGCCAGGAAAAGCCGCGGGTCATGGTGATCGACTCCATCCAGACCATCTTCACCGAGCAGCTGCAGTCCGCGCCCGGCGGCGTGGCCCAGGTACGCGAGAGCGCGGCGCTGCTGGTGCGGTTCGCCAAGCAGACCGGCACCGCCATCTTCCTGGTGGGCCACGTCACCAAGGAAGGCGCCCTGGCCGGACCGCGGGTGCTGGAGCACATGGTCGACACCGTGCTCTATTTCGAGGGCGAATCCGACGGCCGACTGCGCATGCTGAGAGCGGTCAAGAACCGCTTTGGCGCGGTCAACGAACTGGGCGTGTTCGGCATGACCGACAAGGGCCTCAAGGAGGTCTCCAACCCTTCGGCGATCTTTCTCAACCGGGCGCAGGAGGCGGTGGCCGGCAGCGTGGTCATGGCGACCTGGGAAGGCTCGCGGCCGATGCTGGTGGAGGTGCAGGCACTGGTGGACACCAGTCACCTGGCCAATCCGCGGCGGGTCACCGTGGGCCTGGACCAAAATCGCCTGGCCATGTTGCTGGCGGTACTGCACCGCCATGGCAGCATTCCCACCTACGACCAGGACGTCTTCATCAACGTGGTCGGCGGGGTCAAGGTGCTGGAGACGGCGGTGGACCTGGCGCTGATGTCGGCGGTGATCTCCAGCCTGAGGGACCGCGCCCTGCCGCACGACCTGCTGGTGTTCGGCGAGATCGGCCTGTCTGGTGAGATCCGCCCGGTGCCCAGTGGCCAGGAACGGCTCAAGGAGGCGGCCAAGCACGGCTTCAAGCGGGCCATCGTGCCCAAGGGCAATGCGCCCAAGGACCCGCCACCCGGCTTGCAGGTGGTCGCGGTGACGCGTCTGGAGCAGGCGCTGGATGCCCTGTTCGAATAGCCCTGGGCGGCTTTTGTAATATTTTTTAAAACTCTCGGCGGGGCAGGGTGGTCTATCAGGCGCTTCCATGACCCTGGATACCCGCCATGTCTCGTCTGCTCCCGCTTTCCGTATTCCTTGCCGGCTTCGCTACCAGTGCCCTGGTCCAGGCCGCCGATCCCAGCAGCTCCGCGCCGGCCAGTCTGGAGGTGGATCAGCTGGAGTGGCAGCATGCCGACGAAGGCAGCGTCTTCAACTGGGATCTGGAAGGCTGGGCCCTGGGCGGCGGCGCCAATCGCCTGGATTTCCGCAGCCAGGGCGAGCGCACCAACGGCCACACCGAGCAGGCCGAGGTGCAGGCGCTCTGGGGGCACGCCCTGGCCAAGGGCTGGGGCAGCGTGGCCGGCATCCGCCAGGATTTCAAACCCGGCTCGCCGCAGACCTGGGCCGCCCTGGGCATCCAGGAACACGATCCCGAGGATCTCGACATCGAGATCACCGCCTTCTTCGGCGAAAACAATCAGACCGCCCTGCGCCTTGAAGCCGAATACGACTGGGCCCTTACCCAGCGGCTGATTCTCCAGCCCCATACCGAACTCAATTTCTACGGTCGCAACGACGAGTCCCGCGGCCAGGGCGCCGGTTTCGCCGAAAGCGAAGCCGGGCTGCGCCTGAGATACCAGGTGACCCCGGAGGTCGCGCCCTATGTCGGGGTGTCCTGGAACGCCACCCACGGCAACACCGCCGCCATGGCGCGGGAAGAGGGCGAAGACACCCACGACGCCCGCCTGGTGGTGGGTCTGCACCTGGAGTTCTAGGCCCGGTCCTACGGAAGACTTCGCCCTTCGCTTCGGACAGGCGCCCTCGCTCAGGTGGTAGGCAGAGGTGACCTGGCTGTTCTATCGCGGCCACGGGCCACTCCTGCAGCGCTTTCCGTGTACCTGTAGGAGCGATCGCTAAGTCGCACCAACATGGCCGCGATAGAGATTAGGCAGAACAGTAGCGTGGAAACGGCGCAGCCTTTTCCACTGGGCCCTCGCGGTGAGGGACACCCTTACCCCAACCCTCTCCCGAGGGGAGAGGGGGCTATCCGTGCAGGTGTTCATCTCCATCGGCTTCAGGATCGCGATCAGCTGTCTGTCTACACCTGTAGGAGCGCCCCGTGACCGCGATAAGCCGCAATCGGCACAGACGATAGAGCGCTAGCCAGTACCGTCGACCCCAAGACCTAAGGCGTACCCAGCGCCGCCAGTTCGCGCTCCAGCAGGGTTTCGTCGCCCAGGTTCAGCTCCACCAGGCGGCGCAGGTGGCTGATGGAATCCAGATCGATCTGGCGGCAGGCGAAGGCCAGCTGCTCCGGGGTTTCCCGAACCAGCTCCACGTCCATGCTCACCTGGGTCTCGTCGTTCAGCAGGATGCGCAGCTGATAGGCCGCGCTCGGCTGGGCCGACCACTCGGCAGGCCGCGCCAGCAGCACGCCCTTGAGCGAGATGTCGTCCACGGGCGCTGCCCACTGGCGCTCACCCTGGTGCAACTGGGCAGGGGCATCGAAGGTGAAGCGGGTAAAGCGGCGACGCTCGTTGGTGTCGTTCATGGAAGGGCTTCCTGAGGTTTCCTGATCACTGTAGACGACCGTGGCCGTCCCGTATCGACTGCGCCTGGCAGGGTAGCCGGCGGCGGCCGGTGGGGCCAGGACGAGAGGGCTCATTGGTCGCCAGGGGGCGAGCAGCGGCCCAATTCGTCAGACGTTGGAGGTGCCCTCCGGGCGCCAGCCGTACTCGCGCGCATGGCGGACCAGATCGGCCGGCTTCTGGATGTCCAGCTTGCGGCGGATGCTCAGGCGGTGGGTTTCCACCGTGCGCACGCTGAGCCCAAGCTGCTGGGCCATGGTCTTGTTGTTGAGGCCCTGGGCCATGAGCAGCAGCACCTGGCGCTCCCGCGGGGTGAGGTCGCCGTCACTGGTGCCCCCTTCGCCCAGGCGGGCGGCGATGGCGCTGCTGTAGAAGCGCCCGCCGACCGCCAGGGCTTCCACCGCGGCGATGATCTCCTCGGACGGCGCATCCTTGAGCACATAGCCGGCCGCGCCGACCCGCAACGAGGTGCTCACGTATTCGCGATTGTCGTACATGCTCAAGATCAGCACCCGGGCGCGCGGGGCGCGTTCGGCGATCAGGGCGGTCAGCTCCAGGCCGTTGATGTCCTTGAGGCCGATATCCACAAGCAGGATGTCCGGATCGAGCCGGGCCAGCAGGTCGAGGGCTTCCGCACCACTGCCGGCCTCGCCGACCACGACGAAGCGCTCGATGGTGCCCAGCAGCGCCCGCACCCCGGCGCGGACCAGGGCATGGTCGTCGACCAGGAGGATGCGGATGGGCGTCATGTCGGGCTTTCCTCGTCGGCCGGGAGGTCCGAGCGTAGCAGAACCACGTCCAGGGTCGTGCCGCCGGGGCCGGACTGGATGGCGCAGCGACCGCCGAACAGCTCCACCCGCTCGCGGATGTTGCGCAGGCCGATGCCGCCGCTGAGATGTTCCACCTGGCCGGTATCGAAGCCCCGACCGTCGTCGTGCACGGTCAGGCAGATCCAGCGCCCGCGCCGCTGCAGGTCGATGACGACCTTGCGCGCCGCTGCGTGGCGCTCGATGTTGGTCAGGGCCTCCTGGACGATGCGGAACAGGGCGACGTCCATGTCGCCGCCGGCGGTGCTGTCGTCCAGGGTCTGCCGATAGTCCACGTCCAGGCCGCTGCGCTGGCGGAATTCCTCCACCAGCTGGCCGAGCGCCGCGGGCAGGCCGAGGGTATCCAGCAGCGAAGGGTGCAGGTCGTGGGAAATGCGGCGGATCTCGCCGATGGCGGCGGCCAGGCGCTGGGTGCCTTCGCGCAGGGTCTCGCCGGCGCTGGGCTTGCCGGTCCCCAGTTCGCGGCTGGCCAGTTCGAACTGGAACTTGATGGACACCAGCAGCTGGCTGATGCCGTCGTGCAACTCGCGCGACAGCCGCGATCTTTCCTCTTCCTGGGAGGTGATGAGTCTCTGGGTCAGCTGCTTGAGCTTGCGATCGGCCAGGCGGTGCTCGCTGACGTTGAGCGTCAGGCCGCCGGCGAACACCAGCAGCACCGCCACCAGGGCCACCCCGGCGCTGGCCAGCAGGGTGGTGCGGATGCCAGCGGCCACGTCGTGGCGCACCTGGGCGAGGGCGGCGTCCACGTCGTCCAGATAGAGGCCGGTGCCCAGCACCCAGCCCCAGCGCTGCAGCTGGGTCACGTAGGCGAGCTTTTCCGCCATCTGGCCGCTGGAGGGCTTCTGCCAGCCATAGCGCTGGAAGCCGTCGCCCTGGCCGGCACTGCGCAGCAGCGCCTGGATCACCAGCAGGCCGTTGCCGTCGGTGAGTTGCCAGAGATCCTGGCCGACCAGCTCGGGCTGGCGCGGGTGCATGAGGTTGCGGCCATGCTGGTCGTAGACGAAGAAGTAGCCGTCGCTGCCGAAATTCAGGCTGGCCAGCAGCGCCAGTACCCTGGCCTTGGTCTCCTCGTCGTCGCGACCGCTGCCGTACAGCGGCTGGATGGCACCGACGCCCATCTCCACATAGTTGCGCAACTCGGTCTTCTTGCTGCCGAGGATGCTGTGTTCGAGCAGCCGTGCCTGCTGCTCGCCCAGGCGCTGGCTCTGTTCCAGGACCACCAGGCAGACCGCGGCCACCGCCAGCAGCAGCGGCAGCAGTCCGAGGGCGACCATCTTGTATTTGAGCTGCATCGGCACCTGTCCGGGCTGGCGGCTACGTAGAACTACGTAGCGGGCCTTGGGTAGTTCTGCGAATTTCGCTGTCGCGTCGAGCCGCCGATAGTAATATGGCTCCGCTGTGGGCTCTCACAATAACAAGTATCGCCGCGGCCACCGGTGCGCGGCAGGAGAACAAGCATGACCCGAATGGCCAGCCATCTTGCCTGGTTCGCCGTTGCCGTACTGGGCGCCTTCGCGCTGGGTACCGTGGCGCTGAGTCGAGGCGAAGCGATCAACGCCCTCTGGATCGTGGTCGCCGCCGTGGCGATCTACCTCGTTGCCTACCGCTACTACAGCCTGTTCATCGCCACCAAGGTGATGGGCCTGGACGCCAAAAGAGCCACGCCCGCCGTGCTCAACAACGACGGCCTGGACTACGTCCCCACCAACAAGCACATCCTCTTCGGCCACCACTTCGCCGCCATCGCCGGCGCCGGTCCGCTGGTGGGGCCGGTGCTCGCCGCCCAGATGGGCTATCTGCCCGGCACCCTCTGGCTGATCGCCGGGGTGGTCTTTGCCGGTGCGGTGCAGGACTTCATGATCCTGTTCCTCTCCACCCGCCGCAACGGCCGCTCCCTGGGCGACATGGTGCGCGAGGAGATGGGGCGCATCCCCGGCACCATCGCCCTGTTCGGCTGCTTCCTGATCATGATCATCATCCTCGCGGTGCTGGCGCTGATCGTGGTCAAGGCCCTGGCCGAGAGTCCCTGGGGCATGTTCACCGTGATCGCCACCCTGCCGATCGCCATGTTCATGGGCGTCTACATGAGATACATCCGCCCCGGGCGCATCGGCGAGATCTCGCTGATCGGCGTGGTGCTGCTGCTGGCCTCCATCTGGGTGGGTGGCCTGGTCGCCGCCGATCCGGTCTGGGGCCCGGCCTTCACCTTCACCGGCGTGCAGATCACCTGGATGCTGATCGGCTACGGCTTCGTCGCCGCCGTGCTGCCGGTCTGGCTGGTGCTGGCCCCGCGTGACTACCTGTCCACCTTCCTCAAGATCGGCACCATCATCGCCCTGGCCATCGGCATCCTGGTGACCATGCCGATGCTGAAGATGCCGGCCCTGACCCAGTTCGTCGACGGCACCGGTCCGGTGTGGAAGGGTACCCTGTTCCCCTTCCTGTTCATCACCATCGCCTGCGGCGCGGTGTCCGGCTTCCATGCCCTGATCAGCTCGGGCACCACCCCCAAGCTGATCGCCAAGGAAACCCATGCCCGCTACATCGGCTACGGCGCCATGCTGATGGAGTCCTTTGTCGCCATCATGGCCATGGTCGCCGCCTCGGTGATCGAGCCGGGCGTCTACTTCGCCATGAACAGCCCGGCCGCCGTGGTCGGCGCCGACGTGGTGTCGGTGGCCGCCAAGATCAGCACCTGGGGCTTCGTGGTGACGCCCGAGATGCTGCAGGCCACCGCCGCCGAGATCGGCGAGCACACCATCCTGGCCCGTGCCGGTGGCGCCCCGACCCTGGCGGTGGGCATCGCCCAGATCATGCACAACGTGCTGCCGGGCGAGAACACCATGGCCTTCTGGTACCACTTCGCCATCCTGTTCGAGGCGCTGTTCATCCTGACTGCGGTGGACGCCGGCACCCGCGCCGGACGCTTCATGCTGCAGGACCTGCTGGGCAGCTTCGTACCGGCGCTGAAGCGCACCGACTCCTGGACCGCCAACGTCATCGGCACCGCCGGTTGCGTCGCCCTCTGGGGCTGGCTGCTGTACCAGGGCGTGGTCGATCCGCTGGGCGGCATCAACACCCTCTGGCCATTGTTTGGCATCTCCAACCAGATGCTCGCCGGTATCGCCCTGATGCTGGGCTCGGTGGTGCTGATCAAGATGAAGCGCCAGCGCTATGTCTGGGTGACTCTGGTGCCGGCGGTGTGGCTGCTGATCTGCACCACCACCGCCAGCCTGATCAAGCTGTTCGATTCGAATCCGGCGGTCGGCTTCCTGGCCCTGGCCAAGAAGTACAGCACCGCCATGGCCCAGGGCCAGGTGATCGCCCCGGCCAAGAGCATGGAGCAGATGCAGCACATCGTCTTCAACGCCTACACCAACGCCACCCTCTCGGTGCTGTTCCTGGTGGTGGTGATGAGCATCCTGTTCTTTTCCATCAAGGTCGGTCGCGCCGCCCTGGCCAAGCCCGAGCGCAGCGATCGCGAGACCCCGTTCCAGCCGGCCGCGGGCGTTTAAAGGAGAATCCCTATGTTCAATGACCTGGGTCGCATGGGTAAGTACCTGGGGCAGGCCGCCAAGATGCTGGTGGGCATGCCCGACTACGACACCTATGTCGAGCACATGCGCGGCAAGCACCCGGACCAGCCGGTGATGAGCTACGAAGCCTTCTTCCGCGAGCGCCAGGAAGCGCGCTACGGTGGCGGCAAGTCCGGCGCCATACGTTGCTGCTGACCCAGGGTCTCCTCCAGGCCGGGCCTCGAGCCCGGCCTCTTTCTGTCTGGAGTTGCCATGCACGAACCCATCCCCGTCACCGTCCTGACCGGCTTTCTCGGCGCCGGCAAGACCACCTTGCTCAAGCACATCCTGCAGGCCGAGCACGGCCTCAGGATCGCCGTGATCGAAAACGAATTCAGCGCCCTCGACGTCGACGGCGAATTGCTGGAAGACGCTGGCGCCGTACAACTGATGAAGGTCGCCAACGGCTGCGTCTGCTGCACCGGCAGCAAGGACCTGGCCTATGCCCTGACCGTGCTGCTGGAGCGGCTGGACAGCGGCGAACTGGATTTCGAGCGCCTGGTGGTGGAATGCACCGGTCTCGCCGATCCCGGTCCGGTGGCCCAGACCTTCTTTACCGACGACCTGCTGCGCGAGCGCTATCTGCTCGACGGGGTACTGACCCTGGTGGACGCCGTCCACGCCAGCGAGCAACTGAGCGATCCGCTGCTGCAGGCGCAGATCGGTTTCGCCGATCGCCTGCTGCTGACCAAGCTCGACCTGGCCGAGCCGGCCGCCGTCGAGGCGCTGGAGAATCGCCTGCAGCGCATCAATCGCCGTGCGCCCATCCGCCATGTCGATCATGGCCGCATCGAGCTGGCCGAATTGCTGGACATCCGCGGTTTCAACCTGCACGACGAAGACCTGGCGCCGCCCACGCTGTTTCGCCCGCTGCGCCCGGTGTCGGAAGCCGTCAGCCTCACCGAGCGCATCCAGTCCATCGCCATCCGCGAGTCGCGCCCCTACGATCAGGACAAGATCGGCAAGGTCATGGAGATGCTGCTCGACACCCTCGGCTGCGACCTGCTGCGCTACAAGGGGCTGCTCAATATCGCCGGCGAGGAGCGCCGCCTGCTGTTCCAGGGCGTGCAGCAGATCTATGCCGCCGACTGGGAGCGTGACTGGCTGGCCGACGAGGAACGCGAGAGTCGCGTGGTGCTGATCGGCATGGACCTGCCGGAAGAGCGCATCCGCGCCGCCTTCGAGCGGGCGGTGGCACGCACCTGAGACGGGCTGGATCGTTAGCAACAAAATCAGGACGGATAGCGCCGCGGGGCGCAGAATCCCAGGGCGCCTTCGATACGGGCTGCAGCGATCCGGGCGTCCGGCCATGCCTGAGCGCGGTGTCCGCGCCAATGGGGTGGCGGCAACCCGGTCGATGACGCCGGACGAGGCGTAGCGCCACCGAACCAAATATCCCTCACCGAGGACGCTCTGCATGCTCCTGCTATGGCAAGCCCTGGCCACCGGTGGCCTGATCCTGCTGGGCGCCTTGCTGATCGATCACCTGTTGCCGCACCGGGAGACGCGCGCGCGCCGCTGGGCGCGGCGCGTCGCCCTAGTCGTCATGGGCAGTCTGGCCGGCATCGCCGGGCGGCTGTTGGTGGGCTGGCCCTAGGCGTCGCCGTCCGCGGCAGGCGCCTTGGGCGCGGCGCGACTGGCCAGGCGTTCCAGGGCCGCCTTGAGCTTGGGATCGCGGATGCCGGCGGCCACGTCGCGCAGGCTGTCGGCGCCCACCTGACTGACCTGGCGCACCGGCCGGACCCGGGTGGCGACGCCGGGACTCGGCTGCATCTTGAATTGCAGGCGCATCAGGCCGGCGAATTCCGGCGCCTGCTGCAGCAGTCTGAGCAGGCGGCGCTGCTGGTAACGCAGTCGCGTCGCCCAGTGGGCGTCGTTGACCACCAGCAGCAGGGTGCCCTCGCGCCAGCTGGCCACCCGGCAGTGGGGGCGGGCAGCCGGTTGCAGCTGTTCTTCCAGCAACTGTTGCAGGCGCCCCAGTCGCTCGGCTTCGCGAAACAGCGACTTGAGCGGTTTGGCCTGGCGCAGCAGGGCAGCGGGAGCGACGGCGGAGAGAGGGCGAAAGGCCATGCGCAGGACTCGCGATGGGCGAAGAGAAGACGCCGATGGTAACAGATCGCTCTGGCGTCCTGGCGGCTGGGGGCCCGTCGTTCTTTCCTCATCGGCATTTCCGAGTAGAATGCCCGATTACCATCGCGGGACACCGCGGGTCTCAACCCCCGCGCCCAGGCGTCTGGCCAGGCTCTGCAGAGGCCTTGCCGCCCGTTTCGCTCCCCTCATTCCAGCGGAAGAATTCCAGTCGATATGTTTGCGCCTTTGTTGAAGAAATTCTTTGGAAGCAAGAACGAACGAGATGTCAAACGCCTAGGCAAGGTCGTGGTGGCCACCAATGCGTTGGAATCCCAGATTGCCTCCTTGAGCGACGAGCAACTGCGCGCCAAGACCGAGGAATTCAAGCAGCGCGTGGCCAAGGGCGAGTCCCTCGATGCCCTGATGCCGGAAGCCTTCGCCGTGGTCCGCGAGGCCGGCAAGCGTGTCATGGGCATGCGCCACTTCGACGTCCAGCTGATCGGTGGCGCGGCGCTGCACGAAGGCAAGATCGCCGAGATGCGCACCGGTGAGGGCAAGACCCTGGTGGGTACCCTGCCGGTCTACCTCAATGCGCTGTCCGGCAAGGGCGTCCACGTGGTCACGGTGAACGACTACCTGGCCCGCCGCGACGCCAACTGGATGCGGCCACTGTACGAATTCCTCGGCCTGTCGGTGGGCATCATCCTGCCGTTCCAGCCGCCGGAAGAGAAACGCGCCGCCTACGCCTCGGACATCACCTACGGCACCAACAACGAATTCGGCTTCGACTACCTGCGCGACAACATGGCCTTCAGCATGGCCGAGAAGTACCAGCGCGAGCTGAACTTCGCGGTGGTCGACGAGGTGGACTCCATCCTCATCGACGAAGCCCGGACCCCGCTGATCATCTCCGGTCAGGCCGAAGACAGCTCCGAGCTCTATCAGAAGATCAACCAGCTGATCCCGCGTCTGCAGCAGCACATCGAGGAAGAGGAAGGCAATCCGACCCAGGTCGGCCACTACACCATCGATGAAAAGACCCGCCAGGTGGAGATCACCGAGCTGGGTCACCAGTACATCGAGGAGATGCTCACCGAGGCCGGGCTGCTGGCCGAGGGCGAGAGCCTCTACTCGGCGCACAACCTGGGCCTGCTGACCCACGTGTTCGCCGGTCTGCGCGCCCACACCCTGTTCCATCGCAACGTCGAGTACATCGTCCAGCAGGACCAGGTGCTGCTGATCGACGAGCACACCGGCCGGACCATGCCGGGTCGCCGCCTTTCCGAAGGCCTGCACCAGGCCATCGAGGCCAAGGAAGGACTGCCGATCCAGCCCGAGAGCCAGACCCTGGCCTCGACCACCTTTCAGAACTACTTCCGCCTCTACAACAAGCTCGGTGGCATGACCGGCACCGCCGACACCGAGGCCTTCGAATTCCGCCAGATCTACAACCTCGACGTGCTGGTCATCCCGACCCACCGCGAGATCGCCCGTAAGGACTTCAACGACCTGGTCTACCTGACCCAGGCCGAGAAGTACCAGGCCATCATCGAGGACGTGAAGCAGTGCCAGGCCGAAGGCCGCCCGGTGCTGGTGGGTACCGCCTCCATCGAGAGCTCCGAGTACGTCGACCAGCTGCTGACCCAGGCCGGCATCGAGCACAAGGTGCTCAACGCCAAGTACCACGAACGCGAAGCCGAGATCATCGCCCAGGCCGGGCGTCCGGGCGCCGTGACCATCGCCACCAACATGGCCGGTCGCGGTACCGACATCCTGCTCGGCGGCAACTGGGAAGTGGAAGTCGCGGCCCTGGAGAATCCTTCCGAGGAGCAGATTGCCGCGATCAAGGCCGCCTGGCAGGCGCGCCACAAGCAGGTCATCGACGCCGGCGGCCTGCACGTGATCGCCTCCGAACGCCACGAATCCCGCCGGATCGACAACCAGCTGCGCGGCCGTGCCGGTCGCCAGGGCGACCCGGGTTCCAGCCGCTTCTACCTGTCGCTGGAAGACAGCCTGATGCGCATCTTCGCCTCCGACCGGGTGAAGAACTTCATGAAGGCCCTGGGCATGCAGGGCGGCGAGGCCATCGAGCACCGCATGGTCACCAACGCCATCGAAAAGGCGCAGCGCAAGGTCGAAGGCCGCAACTTCGACATCCGCAAGCAGTTGCTGGAATACGATGACGTGGCCAACGAACAGCGCAAGGTGATCTATCACATGCGCGACACCCTGCTGGCCAACGAAGACGTCGGCGACACCATCAAGGGCTTCCGCGAGGAAACCCTGACCCAGGTGATCAACGAGCACATCCCGCCGCAATCGCTGCCCGAGCAGTGGGACATCCCCGGCCTGGAAGCCGAGCTGTACAGCGTCTTCGGTCTGCAACTGCCCATCGGCCAGTGGCTGGACGAAGACGACAAGCTGTACGAGGACACCCTGCGGGTGAAGATCCTCGAGCAGCTCGAAGCCGCCTACATGGAAAAGGAAGACCTCGCCGGTCGCGAGGCCCTGCGCAACTTCGAGAAGCAGATGCTGCTGCGGGTGGTCGACGACCTCTGGAAGGACCACCTCACCACCATGGACCACCTGCGCCACGGTATCCATCTGCGCGGCTACGCCCAGAAGAACCCCAAGCAGGAATACAAGCGCGAGTCCTTCACCCTGTTCCAGGAGCTGCTGGACAGCATCAAGCGCGACACCATCCGCGTCCTGTCCCATGTCCAGGTGCGTCGCGAAGATCCGGCCGAGGAAGAGGAGCGCATGCGCCGCGAGGCCGAGGCCATGGCCGAGCGCATGCAGTTCCAGCACGCCGAGGCGCCTTCGCTGGTCGACCCCGAGGTGCTCGAGGACGAGCAGGGCGAAGACACCGTGGTGCCCTTGCAGCCCCAGCGCAATGACCAGAAGATCGGTCGCAACGAGCCGTGCCCCTGTGGTTCCGGCAAGAAGTACAAGCAGTGCCACGGCAAGCTCGATTGAGGGCCTGCCCAGGCAGTCGAGGCGACGGCAACCTGTCGGCATAGCCGCCGACAGGTTGTAAACTCCACTCGCTAGGCTGTTTGCGCCCCTTGCCCCGGCTGGGCGAGGCGGGCGCTGGAAGGCTGCTTTCCACGCCGCGACCGGTTTTCCGCTCGCGGCGTTTCCTTTTCTTTCACTGGAGTTTTCCCATGGCTGTCGGTCTCGGTCCGCTCTCCACGCTGCACCCGGTTCCCGGTTTCGAACTCGGTATCGCCTCTGCCGGCATCAAGCGCCCCGGGCGCAAGGATGTGGTGGTGATGCGCTGTGCCGAAGGCTCCAGCGTGGCCGGGGTCTTTACCCTGAACGCCTTCTGCGCGGCCCCGGTGATCATTGCCCGTCAGCGCTTCGCCGGCCCCGTGCGTTACCTGTTGACCAACACCGGCAATGCCAACGCCGGTACCGGACAGCCCGGCCTGGCCGCGGCCGAACGCACCACCAAGACCCTGGCGACCCTCGCCAGCGTCGGCGAGGAGGCGGTACTGCCGTTCTCCACCGGCGTGATCGGCGAACCGCTGCCGGTGGAAAAGATCGAAGCCGCGCTGCCGGCCGCCCTGGCCGATCTGGCCGAGGACAACTGGGCCGCTGCCGCCACCGGCATCATGACCACCGACACCCTGCCCAAGGGCGCCAGCCGCCAGTTCCAGGTGGACGGCACCACCGTCACCGTGACCGGCATCAGCAAGGGCGCCGGCATGATCAAGCCGAACATGGCGACCATGCTCGGCTACGTGGCCACCGACGCCAAGGTCGCCCGGGGCCTGCTGCAGGATCTGCTGGCCGACGCCGCCAATCGCTCCTTCAACCGCATCACCATCGACGGCGACACCTCCACCAACGACTGCTGCATGCTGGTGGCCACCGGTCAGGCGGCCATGGCGGAGATCACCCAGCCCAGCGGCGCGGCCTTCGAGCAGCTGCGCGAGGCGGTGTTCGCGGTGTTCGCCGAACTGGCCCAGGCCATCGTGCGTGACGGCGAGGGTGCCACCAAGTTCGTCACCGTGCAGGTCAATGGTGGTGGCAATGCCCAGGAGTGCCTGGACGTCGGCTACGCCGTGGCCCATTCGCCGCTGATCAAGACCGCGCTGTTCGCCTCCGATCCCAACTGGGGCCGTATCCTCGCCGCCGTCGGCCGGGCCGGCGTGCCCCAGCTGGACGTCAGCCTGATCGACGTCTTCCTGGGTGGCGTGCAGATCTGCCAGCAGGGCGGTCGCGCGGCCACCTATACGGAAGAGCAGGGCGCGCGGGTCATGGCCCAGGCCGAGATCGAGATCCGCATCGAGCTGGGTCGCGGCAGCCACAGCGAGACCATCTGGACCACCGACCTCTCCCACGACTATGTGAAGATCAACGCCGAGTACCGTACCTGACGGTTACCCGACGCCTTGGCGTCCGCTCCGGCGGGCGCCTGCGGCGGTCCTCGCGGGCCGCATCGTTTCGAGGAATCCCCGCATGTCCCAGCTGCAACTCGTGATCGGCAACAAGAATTTCTCCTCCTGGTCGTTGCGGGCCTGGCTGGCCATGGAGCTCAGCGGCGCCGCCTTTGAAGAGGTGTCGATCCCGCTCTATGCGCCCAACAGCCGCGCCTTGCTCAAGGCCCAGTCGCCCACCGGCAAGGTGCCGGTGCTCAAGCTGGCCGAGGGCACCATCTGGGATTCCCTGGCCATCGTCGAATACCTCGCCGAGGCCTATCCCGACGCCGGGCTGTGGCCCGCCGAGACCCTGGCCCGCGCCCATGCCCGGGCGCTGTGCGCGGAGATGCACAGCGGCTTCCTGGCCCTGCGCCGCGAACTGCCCATGGATCTGCGTCGCCGCCAGCGGTTGAAGTCGACCACCGCCGAGGCGGTGGAAGACATCCAGCGCATCCAGCGCCTGTGGCGCGAATGCCGCGAACGCTACGGCCAGCAGGGTCCCTATCTGTTCGGTACGCCGACCATCGCCGATGCCTTCTATGCCCCGGTGGCCAGTCGCTTCCGCAGCTACGGGGTGGAACTGTCGGCCGAGGCGGCCGCCTATGTCGAAACCATCTACGCCTGGCCGGCCTTCCAGCGCTGGCTGGCGGAGGCCGAAACCGAGGAGCAGAGCGCATGACTCGTCTGCATGTCGTCGCCGCGGTGATCCGCGACCCCCAGGGCCGGATCCTCATCGCCCAGCGCCCGGCGCACAAGCACCAGGGCGGTCTCTGGGAATTCCCCGGAGGCAAGGTCGAGGCCGGTGAGGCCCCGGCCGCGGCCCTCGCCCGCGAACTGGCCGAGGAGCTGGGCATCCAGGTCACAAGGGCGCGGCCGCTGCTGCAGGTGCGCCACGACTATCCCGACCAGGCGGTCCTGCTGGATGTCTGGCAGGTGGACGCCTTCACCGGTGACGCCCATGGCGCCGAAGGCCAGCCCTTGGCCTGGGTCGCGCCTCGCGAACTGGCCGACTACGACTTCCCGGCGGCCAACCGGCCCATCGTCCAGGCGGCGCGGCTGCCCGAGCGCTACCTCATCACCCCCGGCGAGCTGACCACCGCGGAATTGCTCAATGGCCTGCACCGGGCGCTGGACAGCGGCATCCGCCTGGTCCAGCTGCGCACGCCGGACAACTTCGATCCCCAGTACCGCGATCTGGCCGGCGATGTCCAGGGCCTCTGTACCGGACGCGCCCAGTTGATGCTCAAGGGCCCGCTGGAGTGGCTGGGCGATTTCCCCGCGGCGGGCTGGCACCTGACCGCCGAGCAGTTGCGCCGCTATGCGCCCAATGGCCGGCCTTTTCCGGCGCAGCGGCTGCTGGCGGCTTCCTGCCATGACGCCGAGGAACTGGCCTTGGCCCAGCAGATGGGGGTGGACTTCGTCACCCTGTCGCCAGTGATGCCCACCGCGAGCCATCCCGGTTCCCCGACCCTGGGCTGGGTCAAGGCCCAGCAGCTGCTGGCCGACTGCAACCTGCCGGCCTATCTGCTGGGCGGGCTGGGCGAGGACGACCTCAACAGCGCCTGGCAGGCCGGCGCCCAGGGCGTGGCGGCGATCCGGGCGTTCTGGCCTGGGGGCGTTTGAGACAAATGGTGTAATCCAATCGCGGCCATGCCGGTGCGCCGTAGCGACCGCTCCTACAGGGGCACCGAACACCTGTAGGAGCGGCCGCATCGGCGGACCGCCATGGCCGCGATATCGGCACAAAAAAAGCCCGCCAACCGGCGGGCTTTTTTATCCACGGAAAAACCTACAGCCGCGGATAGTCGATGTAGCCGACCGGGCCCTTGCTGTAGAAGGTGTCCGGGTGCGGCTCGTTCAGCGCGGCGTCCTGTTCCAGGCGTTGCGGCAGGTCCGGGTTGGCGATGAAGGGCACGCCAAAGGCCACGGCATCGGCCTTGCCTTCGTCCAGCCAGGCATTGGCCTTGGCCTTGTCGAATTTCTCGTTGGCGATGTAGACGCCACCGAAGGCCGCCTTGAGGTCCGGGCCGAGGCTGTCGCTGCCGGCCGCTTCGCGGATGCAGATGAAAGCGACCTGGCGCTGGCCGAGCTCGCGGGCGACATGGCCAAAGGTGGCGGCAGGGTCGTTGTCGCCCATGGTGTGCATGTCGCCACGGGTGGACAGGTGCACGCCGACGCGATCGGCGCCCCAGACGTCGATGCAGGCATCGGTCACTTCCAGCAGCAGCCGAGCGCGATTCTCGATGGAGCCGCCGTAGTTGTCGGTGCGCTGGTTGGTGTCGCTCTGCAGGAACTGGTCGAGCAGATAGCCATTGGCCCCGTGGACCTCGACGCCATCGAAGCCGGCGCGCTTGGCGTTCTCGGCGCCATGCCGGTAGGCAGCGACGATGCCGGGGATCTCGGCGGTTTCTAGCGCCCGCGGGGTGACATAGTCACGCTTGGGGCGCAGCAGGCTAACGTGGCCCTGGGCGGCGATGGCGCTCGGCGCCACCGGCAGTTCGCCGTCGAGATAGCTGGGGTCGGAGATGCGGCCCACGTGCCAGAGTTGCAGCACGATGCGGCCACCAGCCTTGTGCACGGCGGTGGTGACGCGCTGCCAGCCGGCCACCTGCTCGTCGGACCAGATGCCGGGGGTGTCGGGATAGCCCACGCCCATAGGGTCCACCGAGGTGGCCTCGGTGATGATCAGGCCGGCGGATGCGCGTTGCACGTAGTACTCGACCATCAGGTCGCCCGGGACCCGGCCCGGTTCGGCGCGGCAGCGGGTGAGGGGCGCCATGATGACGCGGTTGGGCAGTTCCAGGGCGCCGATCTTGATCGGGTCGAACAGCTGAGTCATGGCTAGCTCTCTTGATTAGCTGGCGGTCGCCAGGCCGCTCTTGCGGGCCTGGCTGGCGGTCAGCAGGGTGGCGATAAGGGCCAGCAGGGCGAGCCCGCTGGCGGCGAGGGGTACCGCGGTAAGACCCAGGCCGTGGTCGATCACCAGGCCACCGACCCAGGCGCCGAGGGCATTGCCCACGTTGAAGGCGCCTATGTTGAGGGTCGAGACCAGATTCGGCGCGTCCTTGCCGAAGGTGACCACGTTGATCTGTAGGGCCGGCACGGCGGCGAAGGCGGCCGCGGCCCAGAGGAAGAGGGTGATCTCGGCGGGCAGGAAGGCATGGCCGGTCCAGCGCAGGGCGGCGGAGGTCAGGGCCAGGGCGACAAAGATGCCCACCAGGCTGGTGGCCAGGCGCCAGTCGGCCAGTCGACCGCCGATGAAGTTGCCCAGGGTCAGGCCCAGACCGATCAGCAGCAGGGTACCGGTGACGCCACGCGGCGAGACGCCGGTTACCTCCTGCAGCAGCGGCGCCACATAGGTGAAGAGGGCGAACATGGAGGCGGCGAAGAACACCGTCATCGACAGCGCCAGCCAGAAGCCCAAGCCGCGCAAGGCGAGCAATTCCCGGCGCAGGTCGGCGCGTGGCTGGTTGCGGTCGGCCGGCAGCACCCGCCAGAGACCGATCAGGGCGACCACGCCGATCGCCACCACCGCCCAGAAGGTCGAGCGCCAGCCGGCGGCCTGGCCGAGGGCGGTACCCAGGGGCACGCCCAGCACATTGGCCAGGGTCAGACCGGTGAACATCAGGGCCACCGCCGAGGCGCGGCGGTTCTCCGGGACCAGGCTCGCCGCCACGACCGCGCCGATACCGAAGAAGGCGCCATGGCAGAGGGCGGTGACCACCCGCGCCAGCATCAGCATGTTGTAGCCGCTGGCAATAGCGCAGAGCAGGTTGCCGACGATGAAGATACCCATCAGCGCGAGCAGGGCACGCTTGCGCGGCCAGTGGGCGGTGGCCAGTGCCATGAAGGGCGCGCCGACGGCCACGCCCAGGGCATAGCCAGTGACCAGCCAGCCGGCGCTGGGAATGGATACGCCGAGATCGGCGGCGACGTTGGGCAGCAGCCCCATGATGACGAATTCGGTGGTGCCGATGGCGAAAGCGCTCAGCGCCAGCACGATGAGAGAAGCGGGCATCAGGATTCCTTGCAGACTAGAGTTCGCGGGCGAGACGTTGCAGAAAGGCCTGGATGGCGGCCTCGTCGCGTTGGTAGAACACCCATTGGCCGATGCGCCGCGTGGTGACCAGGCCAGCCCGGGTCAACACCGCCAGGTGCGCCGAGACCGTGGACTGCGAGAGTCCGGCACGGGCTTCGATCTGTCCGGCACAGACGCCCGTACCCAGGTCGTGTTCCTGGTGCGGGAAATACTGCCGGGGATCGCGCAGCCAGCCGAGGATCTGGCGGCGCAGGGGATTGGCCAGGGCTTTGAGGATCTCGTCCATCACGGTCGCATCGTCATATTGGGTTGTAACGAACCTTAGATCGCGAAAAATCGATATGCAAGCTATCTATCTTCGATTCTGCCTATCGCGGACTTAGAGGCTCACTATCGCGATAAGTGTCCGCGAGCGCCGCTTCGTTCAGTTGCGATTCAGATCACGCGGCTAGAATTGCCGGGTGCGGCCCCATTCGCCGCAATGGATTTCCAAGGAGCAAAGACATGGCGCTGCCCACCCGTATCCTTCTCGCCAGCCTGGCCCTGGCCACCCTGGCCGGATGCGCATCCCCCAATCCCTACGAAAACCAGGGTCAGGCCAGCGGTGGTACCTCCAAGACCGCCAAGTACGGTGGCCTGGGTGCCCTGGCCGGTGCCGTTGCCGGTGCCGCCATCGATCACAACCACCGCGGCAAGGGTGCGCTGATCGGCGCCGCCGCCGTGGGTGCGGCCGCCGCCGGTTACGGCTATTACGCCGATCGCCAGGAAGCCGAGTTGCGCCGGCAGATGGAAAACACCGGCGTCGAGGTGCAGCGCCAGGGCGACGACATCAAGCTGATCATGCCCGGCAACATCACCTTCGCCACCGATTCCGCCGATATCGCCAACAGCTTCTACAAGCCGCTGAACGACCTGGCCAATTCCTTCAAGCAATTCGATCAGAACAGCATCGAGATCGTCGGCTACACCGACAGCACCGGCAGCCGTGCCCACAACGTCGAGCTGTCCCAGCGCCGGGCGCAGAACGTTGCCGGCTACCTGACCGCCCAGGGCGTACCCGCGGCGCGCCTGAGCACCCGGGGCGCCGGTCCCGATGCCCCCATCGCCAGCAACGCCACCGCCGATGGCCGCGCGCAGAATCGCCGCGTCGAAGTCAATCTGCGCCCCCTGCCCGGAGCCACCGGCACCCCCGCCCAGTAGCGACCGCTCGTCGCCGGCGACCGGCAGTTTCCGCGCCTTCGGGCAGCCTGGCGGAAACTGCTTTTTCATTTTGCGCTCTGATAGACGTCGCGAAGGGTCCCGCCTGCCAATCGGCAGGCGGCAGACCCCTGTCCGGCTGCTACCCTAGTAGGGTTGAGAGCGACGCGTCGCATAACGGTCACGACGGGAAGAGGTAGCCAGCCGCGCATGGCTGCTGCACGGCGGCAGAGGCCGCGGGGAGAAGAGGCTTGATGGAGTGCCCGTTGCCGCAGACAGAGCAAGGTCCGGTGTTGCTGGTGGTCGACGACCGCCTGGAGAACCTGCTCGCCATGCAGGCGGTACTGGAGGTCGGAAACTGGCGGGTGATCACGGCCGCTTCGGGTGAGCGTGCCCTGCAATACCTGCTGGACGAAACCGTGGATCTGGTGCTGCTCGACGTCCAGATGCCGATCATGGACGGCTTCGAGGTGGCGCGCATCATGCGCAGCAACCTGCGCACCCGCTTCACCCCGATCATCTTCGTCTCCGCCGAAGCCCACTCCTACGAATCGGTCCTGCGGGGCTATGCCACCGGCGCGGTCGACTATCTGCTCAAGCCGGTCGATCCCAATATCCTCAGGCACAAGGTGCGCTCGCTGCTCGATCACGAGCGTAATCGCCGCGAATTGCTGCAGGCCACCCAGCAGCTGGAACTGGCCAAGTCCTTCAGCGATTCGCTGCTCGACAATGCCGCCGAAGGCATCCTTACCGTCAACGAACAGGGTCGGGTGACCTTCGCCAACGCCGCCATCGCCCGCATGCTGAGATGCAGCGTCAGCGACCTGGTGCACGCCAATTTCCTCGACTTCCTCGAAGGCGGCAGCGGTCTCGACGACTGGCAGACCTCGCCCTTCATGGAGCACTACGACCGCCGCGAGACCTATCGCCTGCACGATGCCCGCCTGCGCACCAATCGTGGCGACAGCCTGCCGGTGGCGCTGTCCTGCGCGCCGCTGCCGCGCATGCAGCGGGCCATGGTCATCATCGCCCTGGACATGTCGCGCATGCGCGAGCTGCAGGACCAGCTGGAATCCCAGGCCGTCACCGATGCCCTGACCGGTCTGCTCAATCGCCGCGGCTTCAACCAGACGCTGGAAGCGGCGCTGGCGCGCAGCGGCCGCAACGGCAAGCGCATGGCGGTGCTCTACATCGATCTCGACGGCTTCAAGCGCATCAACGATTCCCTCGGTCACGAAGCCGGGGATCGGGTGCTGTGCATCGTCGCCGAGCAGCTCAAGAGCTGCATGCGGCCCTACGACATCCTGGCGCGCATGGGCGGTGACGAATTCACCGCGCTGCTCGATTCCCTGGAGCATCCGGAGGACGCTGCCCGCGTGGCCGAGAAGCTGCTGGAGCTGCTGGCCACGGTGCATCGCATCGACGGCATGGAAGTCAGCCTGGGCGCCAGCATCGGCATCGCCAGCTATCCCGACTGCGGCCATACCGTGGACGGCCTGCTGAGATCCGCCGACATCGCCATGTACGAGGCCAAGCGCGGCGGGCGCCAGCAGTACCGCTTCTTCTCGCCGGACATGAACGGCCGCGCCCGTTCCCGGTTGATGCTCGAAGAAAGCGTGCGCAACGCCATCGACAACAAGGACTTCGTGCTCGCCTACCAGCCGCAGGTCTATCTGCGCGACGGCCGTCTCCGCGGCTTCGAGGCGTTGCTGCGCTGGGAGCACACGGTGGCCGGCAAGGTCTCGCCGAGCGTCTTCATCCCGCTGTTGGAAGAAACCCGGCTGATCAATCGCATCGGCGACTGGATCTTCCGCGAAGGCGCGACCAAGCTGCAGTCCCTGCAGGAGATCTATGGCGACGAGCTGCTGCTGAGCATCAACCTCAGCCCGGTGCAGTTCGGCATGCCGCAGCTGGCGGAAAGCCTGCGCCAGATCATCGAGACCCACGGGCTGCGACCCGAGCAGCTGGAAATCGAGGTGACCGAGTCGGCGCTCATGCACGACATCGACTACACCCGCGCCCAGCTGTCGCAACTGCGCGCCCTCGGCGTGCGCATCGCGGTGGACGACTTCGGCACCGGCTATTCCTCGCTGGCCTATCTGCGCCACTTCGAACTCGACACCCTCAAGATCGATCAGCTGTTCATCGCCAACATGCTGGATTCCTCCCGCGACGCCGCCATCGTCAGCACCATCCTCGAACTGGGCCGCAACCTGGATCTGGAGGTCATCGCCGAAGGGGTGGAGACCCTGGAGCAGCGCGACTGGCTGATCGAGCACGGCTGCGAGATCATGCAGGGCTTCCTGGTCTCCCGGCCGCTGAGCGCCGAGGTGACCGGTCGCTTTCCCCAGCAGGTGGACTGGACCGCCCGACGCCCCGAGCCCACGCTCTAGGCGTGCTGACGGCCTGCTCCAGGGGCAGGCCCCTCCGTCCATCGGCGCAGGCCGTCGAGCAGGCGCCGCGCCAGAGCCGGCGGTGCTCCCCTGGCCAGCCAAACCACGCCTGCCACTGAACGAACCCCCGTCCGCGCCTTCTTATGCAATGGCCACAGGCACGGAGTAGGAAGCATGCGGGGCGCCGTCTTTCCATGGCGGGAAAATAACAGGTTCGAATTGCTGGTGGACGGCGGTCGGTTCTTTCCGGCCATGCTCGAATCCATCGCTGGCGCCAGTCGCCGGATCGATGTCGAACTCTATCTGGTGGAAGCCGGCAGTTGCTCCGAGCAGTTGCTCGTGGCCCTGACCGAAGCGGCCCGACGCGGCGTCGCGGTGCGTTGCCTGTTCGATGGCTTCGGCACCCTGCGCATGGACGCCGGCTTGCGCCGCCAGCTGGAAGAGGCGGGCGCCGAGCTACGCATCTTCAACCCCGTGCGCTTCGGTCACGGCTTGCACAACCTGCACCGCGACCATCGCAAGATCTTCATCATCGACGGCGAGGAGGCCTTCGTCGGTGGCAGCGGCGCGACCGATGACTTCTGGGATCCGGCCAAGAGCGACTGCAACTGGCACGAGGTGATGGTACGCATCCAGGGACCCCTGGTGGAGGACTGGCTGGCGCTGTTCGAACGGCAATGGGAAGCGGTGGGTCGCCGCCGCGCCTGGAAGCCACGCCCGCGGCGGGGTCGCGAGCGGCCACCGCCGCCACCCGCCGCCCAGGAAGGGCAGGGCCGGGTCGCCTATGCCGATGCCCGTCAGCACCGCGACATCCTGCAGGCGCTGATTCGCGCCTTGGTGGGCGGCCGCGAACGCATCTGGTTCGCCACCCCCTATTTCCTCCCGACTTGGCGCGTGCGCTGGGCCTTGCGACGGGCCGCGCGGCGTGGCGCCGACGTGCGGCTGCTGCTTACCGGTCGGCACACCGACAATCCACCGGTGCGTTTCGCCGGGCAGCGCTACTACCGCAGCCTGTTGCGCGCCGGTGTGCGCATCTACGAATACCAGCCGCGATTCATCCACGCCAAGATGGTGCTGGTGGACAACTGGGTCAGCGTCGGCTCCTGCAATTTCGATCACTGGAATCTGAGGTTCAACCTGGAGGCCAATGTCGAGGCGGTGGATCGCGGCCTGAGTCAGGCGGTGGCGGCCAGCTTCGTCAAGGATTTCGCTCAGAGTCGCGAGATCACCCTGGAATTCTGGCGCAGTCGGCCCTGGTGGCGGCGCGCACGCGAGTGGCTCTGGGGTTCGCTGGATCGCTTGGTGATCGGTGTACTGGGGCGCGGTTAGCAGCCCCGGGTGTCAGGTGCGGGTAACATAACCGATCCGGCGCTGTAGGCCGGACCCATCGTCCCGCGGACGAGGCCAGACGAGTAACGCCTTAGTGCAGACTTTAGATAAACACCGCTTCATCGGTCTGGAGTGGCTCAGGTTCCTGATGGGTTTCTATGTGGTCGTCTACCACACCATCCATTTCTATCCCGAGCGCAAGACCATCCCCCTGCTGGACGAGATCACCAGCATGGGCTTCTTCGCCACCAGTACCTTCTTCGTGCTCTCCGGCTTTCTGCTCGCCCACGTCTATTGCGGCCGCGGCAGCCTGCGCGAGCCGGCGCGCAGTTTCTGGGTCAAGCGTTTCGCCAACCTCTATCCGATCCACATCTTCGCCCTGCTGCTGGCGATGGCGGTGGTGACCTGGATCGGCAGTCTGGGCATTCCGCCGGGCGCCGCCACGGCGAGCATCCGCTTCGTGGTGTTCGACACCAACGAGCCCCTGGCCCGGACCAACCCCGAGCTGTTCCAGCACTTCATGACCAACGCGGAGCTGGCCTTCAATGCCGTGCTGCAGCTGTTCATGCTGCAGGCCTGGAATCCCTACTACCTGACCTTCAACGCACCGCTCTGGTCGATCTCGGCGCTGTTCTTCTTCTACCTGACCTTTCCCAAGCTGGCCCCCCGGCTGATGACCAGCGAGCGCCCCTGGCAGCTGTTGCTGCTGGTCTGGGTGCTCTATCTGATTCCGCCGCTGCTGGTGATCCTGCACCAGAACTACGGCATGCCCTTTACCGGCCTGCTGCAGCGCGTGCCGCTGTTCCGGCTACCGGAGTTTCTCGCCGGCATCCTGCTGTACGCCATCTTCCGCCGCCAGCACGCGCGGGGCTGGATACCCTCGGAGCGGCAGCGGCTGCTGCTGGCGAGCTACCTGATCCTGAGTTTCGCTCTGGGCACGGCGCTGTTCACCCATGGACCCAAGTTCTGGTACTTCCTGTTCCACAACGGGCTGTTCCTGCCGTCGCAGCTGATCCTGGTCTATCTGGCCGCGCTGGCGCAGGAGCCGGCCAGCGAACGCATCCGCCACTGGTCGCCACGACTCGGCGGTGCGTCGCTGTCGATGTTCGCCCTGCACGTGCCCCTGTCGGGGATCTACATGACCCTGGAACAGCTGATCGGCGGCAATCTAAAGGCCTGCCTCAGTGGCGATCGCGAGGTCTGCATCGCCGCCGCCGGGGCCTATACCAACTCCATCGAGTGGTACTGGCTGTTCCTGCTGGCGGTGGTGGTGCTCTGCGTGCTGTTCCAGGAGCGGCTGGTGGTGCCGACCCGCAAGCGCATCCTCGCGGTGCTGCTGCCGCGCCTGGCGCCGCCGCAGCAGCCGCCCCAGGCTAGCGGCGGAAGCCTGCGGCCATGACGAAGAAACGGGCGTTCAGGACCGCCAGCGGCTCGCGCAGCTGCTCCAGCTGATCGGCCGCACCGAATACCTCGAAGCGCTCCAGGGTGGCGATGGCCTGGGCCTGCTCCAGCAGATCGCCGACGTTGTCCAGGTGCGCCAGCAGCGCCTGGGCATCGCGATAGCCTTCGCGGCAACGCGCCGTGGTGCCGTCATAACAGAAGCCGTAGTAGAGGCAGCCGGGTTCGTTGCGGGTGCGCTCCAGCATGGCCTCGCCCAGGCGCTTGAAGGCTTCGAGCTGATCGGGCTGGACGGCGAAGACGGGGGCCACGCTGCAGACGGAATCGCTGGGAAGAGTGGGCATGGGGGCTCCGGGGTCGGGGATGGTCTGCATGCGACCTCGGCCGATCGGCAGTGCTCCCGCCGGCTGACGGACGTCAGGCGCCGACCTGGGCGATCCAGTCGTTCAGGTTGTAGTAGTTGGTCACCCGCGCCACCTTGCCGTCGCGGATCTCGAAGAAGGCGCCCACCGGCAGCTCGTAGGTCTGACCCCTGGCCTCGGGCAGACCCTCATCGGTGACCAGGTATTCACCGTGGATGATGAATTCGGCGGCCGCCCGCCGGCCACTGGGCTCGGCCATCACCACTAGGTCGGTCAGCCGCTCGCGATAGCAGCGATTCATGTGGGCCATGAAGGCGGCAAAGGCGGCCTTGCCTACCTGGCGCTCCCCCTGATTGATGTCATGGACCACATCCTCGGTGAGCAGCTCCAGGAAGATATCCATGTCACCGGCGTTGAAGGCGGCGTAATAGGCATCGATGAGGTCGGTCGTGGTCATGGCAACTCCTGTCGTTGGCGAAAAGATGCGATTGCCGGCGCATGGTAGGGTGCCTGGACGATCCCGACATAGCCATTCACGTCTCCTGCTTAACCAGAAGAGTCCATGGACATCCAACTCATCCACGGCGCTGCCATCACCCCGCTGATTCCCGAGCTGGCGAAGCTGCGCATCGCTGTCTTTCGCGAATACCCCTATCTCTACGACGGTACGCTGGATTACGAGGTGCGCTATCTGCAGACCTATGCCGCCGCTCCGGACAGCCTCTGCGTGCTGGTCCGCGACGGCGGACGGGTGGTGGGGGCGGCTACCGCCCTGCCACTGGCGGACGAAACCGTGGAATTCCAGCAGCCCTTCCGCGCGGGCGGTTGGCCGGTGGAGCGAATCTACTATTTTGGTGAATCCCTGTTGCTGCCGACCTACCGGGGGCGGGGGCTCGGACGGCGCTTCTTCACCGAGCGGGAGGCGCGGGCACGACAGCTGGGGTGTTTCACCTGGTGCGCCTTCTGCGCCGTACAACGCCCGGACGACCATCCGCGCCGTCCGCCGGGCTATCGACCCTTGCACGGCCTCTGGCACAGCCAGGGCTTCGCCGAGCATCCGGAATTTACCACCCACTACCTGTGGCAGGATCTCGACGAGGTCGCCGAGTCGCCCAAACCCATGACCTTCTGGCTCAAGGAATTGCCATGATCCGCCTGGCCGCTTGCCAATACGCCATCGAATTGCTGGAGACCTGGGACGCCTATGCCGCGCACCTGACCGAACTCTGCGAGGAGGCCGCCGCCGAGGGTAGCCAGCTCCTGTTGCTGCCCGAATACGCCGGGCTGGTGCTCAGCGGCCAACTGCCGCCCGCCGAGCGCAGCGATTTGCACGGCTCCATCGCCGGTATCCAGCCATTGCTGCCCGCCTGGCGCGACCTCTGCGAGGGCCTGGCGCGCCGGCTGCAGCTCTATCTGCAACCCGGTTCGCTTCCCGTGCTCGATGACGGTGGTCGGTACCGCAACCGGGCCTGGCTGTTCGGTCCCGAAGGCTGCCTGGGCCATCAGGACAAGCTGATGATGACCCGCTTCGAGCGGGAGGAATGGAATATCGTGGGCGGCCGCGAAGGCTTGCGCGTCTTCGATACGGCCTTGGGCCGCCTCGGCATCCTGATCTGCTACGACAGTGAATTCCCGCTCCTGGCCCGGCACCTGGCCGAGGCGGGAGTGGATCTGATCCTGGTGCCGAGCTGTACCGATACCGTCGCCGGCTTCCACCGGGTACGGGTGGGGGTCCAGGCGCGAGCGTTGGAAAACCAGCTCGCGGTGCTGCAGGCGCCGACAGTGGGGTTGGCGCCCTGGTCGCCCGCACTGGACGAGAACGTCGGCCGGGCCGGGCTCTTCGTCCCGCCGGATCGGGGCATGCCGGCCGACGGGGTGATCGCCCAGAGCGACGCCCTCTGTCCTGAATTCAGCCACTGGCTCCATGCCGAGGTCGATCTGGACGAGGTACGGCGGGTGCGGACCCATGGTCAGGTATTCATCCGCCGTGACTGGCCGGCGCAGTGGCAGGTACTAGAGTCCGGTCACTGAATGAAAAAAGCCCAGCACTGAGGCTGGGCTTTTCTGTCGCGACGGGCGCTTAGATCTCGACGGCCAGGCTGTCGGCGATCTTCTTCTGCCACACCTGCGGACCGGTGATGTGCACCGACTCGCCACGGGTGTCCACGGCCACGGTCACCGGCATGTCCTTCACCTCGAACTCATAGATGGCTTCCATCCCCAGTTCCGGGAAGGCCAGGACCTGAGCGCCCTTGATGGCCTGGGCCACCAGGTAGGCGGCGCCGCCGACGGCCATCAGGTAGACGGCCTTGTGGTCCTTGATCGCCTCGATGGCGATGGGGCCGCGCTCGGACTTGCCGATCATGCCCAGCAGACCGGTCTGGTCGAGGATCTGGCGGGTGAACTTGTCCATGCGGGTCGCCGTGGTGGGACCGGCCGGGCCGACCACCTCGTCGCCCACCGGATCGACCGGGCCGACGTAGTAGATGAAGCGGCCCTTGAGGTCCACCGGCAGCGGCTCGCCCTTGTTGAGCATGTCGACCATGCGCTTGTGGGCGGCATCGCGACCGGTCAGCATCTTGCCGTTGAGCAGCACGGTCTCGCCCGGCTGCCAGCTCTGCACCTCTTCCGGGGTCAGGGTGTCCAGGTTGACCCGACGGGCACTCGGACCGGCTTCCCAGACGATTTCCGGATAGGCGTCCAGCGGCGGGGCTTCCAGGCTGGCGGGGCCGGAGCCGTCGAGCACGAAGTGGGCGTGACGGGTGGCGGCGCAGTTGGGGATCATGCACACCGGCAGGGAGGCGGCGTGGGTCGGGTAGTCCTTGATCTTGACGTCCAGTACCGTGGTCAGGCCGCCCAGGCCCTGGGCACCGATGCCCAGTTGGTTGACCTTGTCGAAGATCTCCAGGCGCAGCTCTTCCAGGCGATTCTGCGGACCGCGGGCCTTCAGCTCATGGATGTCGATCTCGTCCATCAGCGATTCCTTGGCCAGCACCGCGGCCTTCTCGGCGGTCCCGCCGATGCCGATGCCCAGCATGCCCGGCGGGCACCAGCCGGCGCCCATGGTCGGCACGGTCTTGAGCACCCAGTCGACGATGGAGTCGGACGGGTTGAGCATGGCCATCTTCGACTTGTTCTCGGAGCCGCCGCCCTTGGCCGCGACGTCGATCTCCACGGTGTTGCCGGGAACGATCTGGTAGTGGATCACCGCCGGGGTGTTGTCCTTGGTGTTCTTGCGGGCACCGGCCGGGTCGGCCAGGATCGAGGCGCGCAGGACGTTTTCCGGCAGGTTGTAGGCGCGACGCACGCCTTCGTTGATCATCTCGTCCAGGCTCAGGGTGGCGCCGTCCCAGCGCACGTCCATGCCGACCTTGGCGAAGACGGTGACGATGCCGGTGTCCTGGCAGATCGGCCGGTGGCCGGTGGCGCACATCCGCGAGTTGATCAGGATCTGGGCGATGGAATCGCGCGCGGCGGCGGATTCTTCGCGCAGATAGGCCTCGTGCATGGCCTGGATGAAATCGACGGGGTGGTAATAGGAGATGAACTGCAGGGCGTCGGCAACGCTCTGGATCAGGTCATCCTGCTTGATCACGGTCATGTACGCGCTCCTCTTGGCGGTTTCTTGCGTCTCGGCCACAGCGGTGGCGAGACGGGCGCGCAATTCGGGTCGCACGGACCGGGCCGCGAAGGAGCCCGATCGGAGGGGTGGCCTGACACACTGAGAGAGGCCCACCCGGCCAGGGCGGCCGACCCGAGAGCGGCGCGGCAGTATAGCCTTTAAGCGCCCGGACGGCACGCCACCTGGGTCGACGGTGGGCGATCAGCGCCTAGCGGCGATCCAGCGCCGCCGGATTGACCAGGTCGGTCGGACGCTCACCGGTGAGGGCTGCGATCAGGTTGTTCACTGCGCGTTCGGCCATGGCGTAGCGGGTCTCATGGGTGGCCGAGCCAATGTGCGGCAAGGTGACCACGTTGGGCAGTTCGAACAGCGGCGAGGCTTCCAGCGGCTCGCGGGTATAGACGTCCAGGCCGGCGCCGCGGATCTGGCCCTGACGCAGCGCCTCGATCAGCGCCGGCTCGTCGATGACCGGGCCGCGCGCCAGGTTGATCAGGATGGCGCTGGACTTCATCAGCCCCAGTTCACGGGCGCCGATGAGGCCTTCGGTGGCGGTCGACAGGGGCACCACCAGGCAGACGAAGTCGGCTTCCTTGAGCAACTCGTCCAGCTCGCGGCGCTGGGCCCCCATCTGCTCTTCCAGCTCGGGCTTGGCGCTGTTGGCGGTATAGAGGATCGGCATGTCGAAGCCGAAGTGGCCACGCTTGGCGATGGCCGCGCCGATGCGACCGGCGCCGACGATGCCCAGCGTACGGCCATGGATGTCGGTGCCGAAGTGTTCTTCGCCGATACCCTTGCGCCAGTGTCCGGCCTTGACGAAGGCGTCCAGCTCCGGCACCCGCCGGGCGGCGCTGACCAGCAGGGTGAAGCCGAGGTCGGCGGTGGTATCGGTGAGCACGTCCGGGGTATTGGTGAGCAGGATGCCGCGTTCGGTGAGGTAGTCCACGTCATAGCTGTCGTAGCCGACCGAGACGCTGGCGATGGCTTCCAGGGTCGTGGCCATTTCCAGCTCCTTCTCGCCCAGCTTGCGACTGGCGCCGATCAGGCCCTGGGCCTTGGCTGCGGAAGCGGCGAACAGGTCGATGTTGGCACTGGCGGGAATCACCTCGACGGAGAAATGTTCGCGCAAACGTTCCACCAGCGTTTCGGGCAGGCGGTTGAAGACCACTACGTGCTTCTTGCTCATCGATACCTCGGCGTGTGGGAAAAGGGGTCAGGCGAGACCGGCGGCCGCGAAACGCGGCAGCGCGGGATGCTGCTCCAGCAAGGCGGTGAGACCTTCGCGGGTTGGCTCCTGGTTGAAGTCCAGACCGAGGGTCTCGCGGTGGATGCCGGTGGCCGCCAGCCAGAGGCAGTCGATGCCCGCCGCCACCGCGCCGGGTACATCGGTCACCAGCGAGTCGCCCACGAACAGCAGACGCTTGGCGCCACGCTCGGCCAGGGCGCCTGCCGCGCAATGGAAGGCATAGGGATCGGGCTTGCCATACCAGGTGACCGCGCCACCTAAAGCAGCGAAGCGATCGGCCAGCTTGCCGGCTGCATAGAAGGGTAGACCCCCGGATACCACGTTGCGATCCGGATTGGCGCAGAGAAAAGGCTTGTCCAGCGCCGTGGCCAGGGGCGCGAAGCGCGCCTCCAGTTCGTCTTCCGGAAAGCTGCCGACGCCCAGGATGATGGCTGCCTGCTCGATGTCCTCGACGAAGCGCGCGCGGATTTCCGCGGGCCAGCCCGCCTGACCGGTGCCAGGACCGGAGAGATAGATCCCGCCTTCGCTGAAGGTCGGGTCCTGCTGAAAGGCATCGATGGCCAACTGACCCGAGGTGGTGATGCCGGCGAAGAGCTCGCTCGGCACGCCCAGCTTGCCCAGTTCTTCGACCATGCCGTCCGCATCGCGTGAGGCATTGCTGAGGAACCACACCGGCTTGCCTTCGGCGGCGCGGCGCTCCAGCCAGGCGCGAGCGCCGGGAAAGGTTTCGTAGCCGTCGATCAGCACGCCCCAGAGGTCGAGGATGAAGCCGTCGTAGGCGGCCAGGGCCTCGTCCAGTTGATCGAGGCGGAGCAGGGTGGGAGCGGTCATGCGGCGGATCCGATGGCGAAAGGGGAAACGACAAGCCTAACCGGTTTTGCCGAGCGGCTGCCGAAAACGCAGACACCGGCCGGAGCCGGTGTCTGTTCATTGCCGTACAGCGAGGCTTAGCGGGTCGACGCCTTGCCTGCCTTGGCGACTTCCAGGGCCTGGGTGTCGACGCGGCCATAGATGTCTTCGAAGCGGACGATGTCGTCCTCGCCCAGATAGCCACCGGACTGCACTTCGATCAGCTCCAGCGGTACCTTGCCGGGGTTGGCCAGGCGGTGCACGGAGGTCATCGGCAGGTAGGTGGACTGGTTTTCGGTCAGCAGGAAAACCTTGTCGTCACAGGTGACCTCGGCGGTACCCGAGACCACGATCCAGTGCTCGGCACGGTGGTGGTGCATCTGCAGCGACAGCTGGGCGCCCGGCTTGACGGTGATGCGCTTGACCTGGAAACGCTGGCCCATGTCGATGGAGTCGTAGGAACCCCAGGGACGGAAGACTTCCTGGTGGGCCTTGACCTCGTTGCGGTTCTGCTTCTCGAGGGTGTTGACCAGCTTCTTGACGTCCTGGACCTTGTCCTTGTGGGCGATCATGACGGCGTCCTTGGTTTCCACCACGACCACGTCGTCCAGACCGACCAGGGTCACCAGCTTGCCGTTGCCGTGCACCAGGCAGTTGCGGCTGTCATGCAGGACGACGTCGCCCTTGATGACGTTGCCGTTGTTGTCCTTGGCATGCACGTCCCACAGCGCGGACCAGGAACCGACGTCGTTCCAGCCGGCGCTCATGGGCACCACGCAGGCGCGGGTGGTCTTTTCCATCACCGCGTAGTCGATGGAGTTGTCCGGGCAGACGGCGAAGGTGGCGGCATCGATGCTGATGTTGATGCCGTCGATGCTGCTGCGCTCCAGCGCCAGCAGGCAGGTGTCATAGATGTCGGTGTCGTGCTTCTTCAGCTCTTCCAGGAAACGGCTGGCGCGGAACAGGAAGATGCCGCTGTTCCAGCAGTAGTCGCCGGAAGCCACGTATTCGGTGGCGGTGACGGCATCGGGCTTCTCGACGAAGCGCTCGACGCGGGACACGCCCTGGGGCAGACCGTCGTTGGAGCCGGTCTTGATGTAGCCGTAGCCGGTTTCGGGCGCGGTGGCCGGGATACCGAACAGCACCATCTCGCCACGCTCGGCGGCGGCGGCGGCCTGTTGCAGGGCGGCCTTGAATTCGGCTTCGTCCTCGATCACGTGATCGGCGGGCAGCACCAGCATCAGGTCGTCCTTGCCGTCAGCGACCAGTTGCATGGCGGCGATGGCCACGGCCGGCGCGGTGTTGCGACCGAAGGGCTCCATGATCAGCGCCTGCGGCTTGCACTCGACGGCCTTGAGCTGCTCTTCCACCAGGTAACGGTGTTCGGCGTTGCAGACGATGATGGGGCAATCGATGCTGCCCTCGCAGCCCAGGCGATTGATGGTCTCCTGGAACATGGTCTGTTCGCTGGTCAGTGCCAGGAACTGCTTGGGGTAGAGCTTGCGCGAGAGGGGCCAGAGTCGCGAGCCGCTACCACCGGACAGGATGACGGGAATCATGGGCGTTACTCCTTCAGCGTCTGCTGATTTGTGGCCGCTGTCCCTGAGGTCGGGACGAAGCGTCCATGCTTCGAAAGATCAACCGGCCGACAGGTCGACCGGTACAAATTGAACGTGCGGACTGATTGCCTTTGGCCAGCATGACCCAGGGCAAGGACCAGACAAAGACAGAATCAAACGAAAGTGGTTCTCAGCGAATTTTCCTTTTTCCGGAAAGGCAGCGGTTTTGAGATGTCCGGCAACTTTTCGCGCCTGAAACGTCTCCGCTACGGGGCTGAAACCTTTTTTATTGGAGGGAGATGACAGTCTTTCACGGACTCATCCTGCTCATTGTGACTGCTTAACCAGTTTGAAGGCAAAGCAGACATCCTTCGTTGCCATCCGTCGATTATCTGGCTATTCAAGAGGTTTATCTCGCAAGAATACCAGCTTGTCTGGGCCGGATCGCTCGCTCGAATAGCGATAACCCTGGTCGTCGAAGTCGCGCAGGTCGTCCACCGCAGTGACGCGCTGCTTGATCACGTGCCGCGCCATGAGGCCGCGGGCCTTCTTGGCATAGAAGCTGATGATCTTGTAGTCGCCATTCTTGAGATCACGAAACTCCACGTCCACGACCCGGGCCTGCAGGCGCGCGCGGCGTACCGCACTGAAATACTCGTTCGAGGCCAGATTCAGCAGGACATCGTCACCCTGAGCCGCAAGATCCGCCTTGAGCCAGTCGCTGATACGCTCGCCCCAGAAGGCGTAGAGGTCCTTGCCGCGTGCGTTGGCGAACTTGGTGCCCATCTCCAGGCGATAGGGTTGCATCAGGTCCAGCGGCCGCAACAGGCCATAGAGTCCGGAAAGCATGCGCAGGTGGCGCTGGGCGAAGTCGAAATCCTCTTCCTGGAAGTCTTCGGCGGCCAGGCCGGTGTAGACGTCGCCCTTGAAGGCCAGTAGCGCCTGCTTGGCATTCTCCGGTGTGAAGTCCGGGGTCCAGCTGCCGAAGCGGGCGACATTCAGGGTAGCGATCTTGTCGGACACCCCCATGAGCGCGGCGACCTCCGCCGGCGCGAGCTGCCGGAGTCCGTCGATCAGCTCACGGGAGTGCTCCAGGTATTGCGGCAGGGTATGGCGGGACGTGCTCGGCGGCGTGCTGTAGTCCAGCGTCTTGGCGGGTGAAATCACCATCAGCATCGGCTTGGCTCCTCTTGGCGAGGCGTCATTCTAGAAGCCTCCGCCGCTGGGCTCCAGTGGACCTTGCCGATGGGATCGATAGGTATTGACCACGCTCCCGGGGCGAGGTTGCCAGGCCAGGCAGCAGGAAATACCGGTCCGCGAAAAAAACCGCTTACCGCCAAAAAAAGCCTTTGTGCCTCAGACCTTTTGCGATATTACCGAAGTGTCCGTCGCATCTCTCGGGTCCCGTGCCCTCATGTTGGCCGGTCCGTGAACCCGTTGCTGGAGCGACGGCACCTTTCGCAGCGGAGCGTCGTCTGGCGCTCCGTCGACAGGCTTGCGAGTCAAGCGTTTCTACGAGGTGACCGAGTATGGATGATCACGGACGTTCCCGCCCCACCCAGCCCACCCTCTATGTGCTCGACACCAACGTACTGATCCACGACCCCAACGCGCTGCTCAATTTCGAGGAGCACCACGTCGCCATTCCCATGACGGTCCTGGAGGAACTCGACAAGCTCAAGACCGGCAAGCACAACGTTGCCGCCGAATGCCGGCAGGCGATCCGCCTGATCGACAGCGTCCTCGCCGAATCCTCGCCCGAGGACGTCGAGCGGGGCGTACCCATCCCCCGCGGCAAGGGCGAGGCCAAGGGGCGGCTGTCCATCCTCATGGGGCGTCGCGCCGGGCCCATGGCCTGTCTGCCCGACGACATCAACGACAACCGCATCATCAACCAGCTCGTCGAATTGCGTACCCAGCATCCCCAGGAGCGGGTGGTGCTGGTGACCAAGGACATCAACATGCGCCTCAAGGCGCGGGGCTGCGGCATCGCCGCCGAGGACTACCAGACCGACCAGTTGCTCGACGACGTCTCCCTGCTGTCCCAGGGTTATCACAATCTGCCGGGGTCCTTCTGGGACAACGTGAGCAAGGTGGAAAGCCGGCAGGAGTTGGGCCGGGTCTGGCACCGGGTGCAGCTGGCGGCCGAGATGCCGCCCTTCAACGTCAACGACTTCGTGCTCGACGAGCAGGGCTTCGTCGGGTGGGTCAAGGCGGTGCGCAATGGCGAGGTCATCCTGCTCGACATGCACCAGGAACCGCTGATGCACCAGGAAGCCTGGGGCCTCAAGCCACGCGACATCTATCAGGCGCTGGCGCTGTTCGCCCTGCTGGAGCCGGATATTCACCTGGTCAACCTGACCGGCGCGGCGGGTTCCGGCAAGACCATCCTGGCGCTGGCCGCGGCCATCGAACAGACCATGGTCACCAAGAGATACCGGCGGATCATCGCCACCCGCAGCGTCCAGGGCCTGGACGAGGACATCGGCTTCCTGCCCGGCACCGAGGCCGAGAAGATGGAGCCCTGGCTGGGCGCCATCACCGACAACCTCGAAGCCCTGCACATGGATGACCACAACCCCCACGGCAGCGTGGACTACATCCTCAGCAAGGTACCGCTGCAGTTCAAGTCGCTGAACTACATCCGCGGCCGCAGTTTCCAGCAGAGTCTGATCCTCATCGACGAATGCCAGAACCTCACCCCGCACCAGATGAAGACCATCATCACCCGTGCCGGCAGCGGCTCCAAGGTGATCTGCCTGGGTAACCTGGCGCAGATCGACACGCCCTACCTCTCGGCCACCAGCTCGGGCCTCACCTATCTTTCCGAGCGCTTCAAGGGCTTCAACCACGGGGTGCACATCACCCTGCAGGGCGTGCCCCGTTCCGTCCTCGCCGAATACGCCGAGGCCCACCTGTAACTCCCCCGATCCCCGTCCGGCCACGGGCGGGGATCAAATCCCCAACCGCGGGTCTACAATGGCAGGTCTTTTCCAGGAGTCATGCCGTGCTGACCCATCTCGATTCCCAAGGCCGTGCCAACATGGTCGATGTCACCGACAAGCAGGTGACCTTCCGTGAAGCCACCGCCGAAGCCCGGGTGCGCATGCGTCCGGAAACCCTCGATCTGATCCAGAGCGGTGGCCATCCCAAGGGCGATGTCTTCGCCGTGGCCCGTATCGCCGGCATCCAGGCGGCCAAGAAGACCGCCGACCTCATCCCGCTCTGCCATCCGCTGATGCTGACCGGCGTCAAGGTCCAACTGGCCGCCGAAGCGCCCGATGGGGTGCGGATCACCGCCACCTGCAAGCTGTCCGGCCAGACCGGGGTGGAAATGGAAGCCCTGACCGCCGCCAGCGTCGCGGCCCTAACTCTTTACGACATGTGCAAGGCGGTCGATCGGGGCATGACCATCGAGGCGGTGCGCCTGCTGGAAAAGAGTGGCGGCAAGAGCGGTCATTTCCGCGCCGAGGAGCAACCGGCATGATCCGCGTGCAATTCTTCGCCCGCTATCGCGAAATGCTGGGCCGCGCCGAGGACAGCCTGGCCTGGGCGCCTGAGCTGGCCACCGTTGGTGACCTGCGCGAGCACCTGGTCCAGCGCGGCGGCAGCTGGGCCGAGACCCTGGGTGAGCGGGGGCTGATGTGCGCGCGCAACGAAGAACTCTGTGGCCTGGCCGAGCCGCTGCGCGATGGCGACGAGGTCGCCTTCTTTCCCACCGTGACCGGAGGTTAGCCATGGCCATTCGTGTGCAGGCCGCGGCCTTCGATCCCGGCCAGGAACTCAATGCCCTGCATGCCGCCAACACCGGTATCGGTGCCGTGGTGGGTTTCGTGGGGTACGTGCGGGATTTCAACGACGGGCGCGACGTCGGCGGCCTGTTCCTCGAACACTTTCCCGGCATGACCGAAAAGGCCCTGGCGCGCATCGTCGAAGAGGCGAAACAGCGCTGGCCGCTGCTCGGGGTCGATATCCTGCATCGCGTCGGTCGCCTGGAACCGGGCGAGCCCATCGTCTTCGTCGGCACCGCCAGCGCCCATCGCCAGGCCGCCTTCGACGCCTGCAATTTCGTGATGGACTATCTCAAGACCCGCGCACCCTTCTGGAAGAAGGAAGATACGGCCGAAGGCCCGCGCTGGGTGGAGGGTCGCGCCAGCGACCAGGATGCCGCGGGGCGTTGGACGAAAGAGTGATGGGGTAGGGTGGAAAGCCGCGTAAGCGTTTTCCACCTGCTGCTTCAAGGCTGGCGGTGGATGAGGCTACGCCGTCATCCACCCTACGACAGGTGGCTTCCAGCGGCTGGCAATCACCGCGCGTGCGCAGCGCTAACACTTATCGCGGCCATGGGCCGCTCCTACAGAGGCGCGATACAGGTGTAGGAGCGGCCGCATCGGCGGACCGCCATGGCCACGGTAAGAGAGGTTCAGCAAGCGGTCGCGTTGGTAGGCCACTTAGAGTGGCGTTCCAACGCGTCTGCCTCAGCGCTGCCGCGGCACCGACTTGAGCAACTCGGCCGGGGGCATTTCGCAGGAGATCTTGCGACCCAGTAGGGTCTCGATGGGCGGCAGGGCGAAGGCGTCGTCCTCGCCGGCGAAGCTGATCGAGGTGCCGCTGGCGCCAGCCCGACCGGTACGGCCGATGCGGTGCACGTAGTCGTCCGGATCTTCCGGCAGGGTGAAGTTGATCACGTGGCTGATGCCGTCGACGTGAATGCCGCGACCGGCCACGTCGGTGGCCACCAGCACGCGGATCTTGCCGGCGCGGAAGCCTTCCAGGGTCTTGATGCGCTTGTGCTGGGGCACGTCGCCGGACATCTGGGCGGCGCTGATGCCGTCCTTGGTCAGGCGTTCCTCGATGCGGCGTACCTCGTCACGCCGGTTGGCGAACACCATCACCCGCTCCCAGTTGTTCTGGGCCACCAGGTTGTAGAGCAGCTTGTATTTGTCGCTGGAAGAGACCGCATAGACGTGCTGCTCGACGGTATCGCTGGCCACGTTTTCCGGCTCGATCTCGACGATGGCCGGATCGGTGGTCCACTGCCGCGCCAGGTTCATCACGTCGTCGGTGAAGGTGGCGGAGAACAGCAGGGTCTGGCGTTCGCTCTTGGGCGGCGTCTGGCGGATGATCTGGCGAACCTGGGGAATGAAGCCCATGTCCAGCATGCGATCGGCCTCGTCCAGCACCATCACCTCGACCATGTCCAGGTGCACCTCGCCGCGCTGGTTGAAGTCCAGCAGGCGGCCCGGGGTGGCGACCAGGATGTCGCAATAGCGCGCTTCGAGCTGCTTGAGCTGCTTGTCGAAGTCCATGCCGCCGACAAAGCTCATGACGTTGAGACCGGTGTACTTGGCCAGGTCCAGAGCGTCGTTGGCGATCTGCACCACCAGTTCACGGGTCGGCGCGATGATCAGTGCCCGCGGTTCGCCCATGTACCTTTCCTTGGGCGGCGGGGTGGTCAGCAACTGGGTGATCGTCGAGATCAGGAAGGCGGCGGTCTTGCCGGTACCGGTCTGGGCGCGACCGATGGCGTCCTTGCCCTTGAGGGTGAAGCCCAGCACCTGCGCCTGAATCGGCGTGCAGTAGGGAAAGCCGAGGTCATGGATGCCGTGCATCAGCCGCGGATCCAGCTTGAAGTCGTGGAAGCGGGTCTTGCCTTCCTGCGGCTCGACCACGAAGTCTTCCAGTTTCCAGGTGTCGACCGGCTTGGGCTTGCGCGGACTGCGTTCGCGACGCGGCTTGGCGGCTCTTTCCGCCTGCGCGCGGGGTTCCTGTTTTTCAGTCTGGGCGCGCGGCTCCTGGCTGCGCGATTCGCCTGAGTTGCGCGGTTTGCGCGGCGCCCGCTCGGCCTGGGGCTCGGGCGCGATGGGTGCAGAAGAGGAGGGGGCGGCAGGAGCGACGCTGGGGGTAGCTTGGGGCGCAGGGGAGGGAGTCGGCTGAGCGACCTCCTGATCCTTGCCCAGAAATTTTTTGAGTGCCTTGAGCACGGAGGGTCTCGATCATCGAAAGCGGAATGAGACCGCAGTGTAAAGCAACCTACGTGCCCGGCAACAACTACCTGCCGAACGCAAGCGCAATCCGCTCAGCCGCTGATCCGATTGCGCCCGGCATCCTTGGCCTGGTAGAGCGATTTGTCCGCACGCCCTACCAGTTCGTCCAGGGAGTCGGCCTTGCGCATCTGGGCCAGGCCGATGGACACGGTCACCCCCGGCAGCTTGCCGCAGGGCGAATAGAAGTCCTTGATCTCCGCCAGGCTCTGGCGCAGGCGCTCGGCGATGGCGATGGCTTCGTCGCGGTCGATCTCCGGCAGCAGGATGACGAACTCCTCGCCGCCATAGCGCGCCATGCTGTCCTTGGGTCTCAGCTGGTCGCGCAGGGTGTTGGCCACCAGGCACAGGGCGTAGTCGCCCGCCAGGTGCCCATGGGTGTCGTTGTAGCGCTTGAAGTGATCCACATCCAGCATCAGCAGGCTCAAGGGCTGCCGATTGAAGGCGCAACGGGTGCTCTCGCGCTCGAACAGCTGTTCGAGCCGCCGACGATTGAAGAGGCCGGTCAGGGTGTCGACATTGGCATTGCGTTCGGTATCGACGATGAGCTGGTTGCCACGGCGCATCCGCTCGCAGAGGATGCCGAGCAGGTTGTGCATGGCTTTGGAGGAGCGCTCGATCAGTTCCAGCACCAGATCGCGGTGCAGGCAGAGCACCTGGGTGTCGGCCTCGGCGATGACGTGGGCGCTGGGTCGCTCGCTGTCCATGAAGCTGATCTCGCCCGAGCATTCGCCCGGACCCAGCAGATAGATGGGCGGATTGTCCGGCGAGCCCAGGTGGACCCGCAGGCGACCCTCTAGGATCAGATACATGTACTGGTTGAGCATGGCGGGCGAGAGCAGGCACTCACCAGCGACCAGGCTGCGCGTGGCCGAGCGGGCGATCAGGGCTTCCAGCAGATAGGTCTCCACGCCCTTGAACAGGCGCAGGTCCTTCAGGGAATCGACCGGGACTTCGGCCAACCAGACCGACAAGGGGGCAGCCATCAAAGGATCACCCCGGGGACTGAAAGGAAAACTCGGGCCATAGCTGCTCCATGCACATCACGACCTTCAGGCACCCACACTGGACCGGATGGGTACCTCAAAGTTCGTTCGCTTTGCCCTTTCCAGGCCTCCCTTCGCGTCCAGATTCTGCAAATTGTCGACCGGTTTCCAAAAACGAAGCGGTCCGGCAATTCGCCCTTTATTTTCCGCCGAGACGTGCCAGCAGCCAGCCCTGGATGTCCTGGATCTCCGCGGGGATGACCTCGTGGCGCATGGGGTAGCTGTGCCAGAGCGCTTCCACGCCCGCGGCCACGAGTGCTTCGTAAGCGGCCCGCCCCAGGGCCAGGGGTACCACGTCGTCCTGCTCGCCGTGCAGGCACAGCACCGGGGTGGCCCCGCCCCGATTGACCTGGGCGTCCTCGAAGCTGGGCGCATAGGTCGACAGCGCCATGACGCCGCCCAGTGTCGGGCACGCGGTGTTGTAGGCGGTGTGCAGGACCACGGCGCCGCCCTGGGAAAAGCCGGCCAGCACGATGCGTTCGGCCGCAATGCCCTGGGCCTGCTGGGTCTCGATCAGTGCCCGTACCGTGGCGGCCGAGGCGTCCAGCTGGGCGCGGTCGATGGCCCGGGCCGGATTCATGGCCAGGATGTCGTACCAGGACGGCATGGCCCAGCCGCCATTGATGGTGACCGCCTGGGTGGGCGCCTGGGGCAGGACGAATCGGGTCGACGTCAGGCTGCGCTGCAACAATTCGGCAACGGGTTCGAAGTCATGCTGGGTTGCACCCAGGCCATGCAACCAAATGACGCAGCTATCGGCGGTTCCGCTGGGCGATTCCAGCACAAGAGGCGAATTTTCCAAGGCTTTGCTCCAGTTTGGTGCCACTAAAAATGGGTGTGGTAACAGATGGTGCACAAAATGCGTGTCGCATTTTCGTAATTCTGTTGTTCGGCTTTTTGCTCGAAGTCACGCGATTGCCGGGTTTGAGCGAAGTGAGCAGCTGTCGCATTCACTGGTCCGCAAATTGCCTCATCTAGGCTGCGGCCAGGTAGTGCACTAACAGGTAACACTGACTCACTGCTTCGTCACGCCTTCCAGCGCGTCTCCTCCATCCCTTGATAGAGGACGCCCAGGGATCGGGTGGGCGAGTTACACGGCAATCAGGCGAGAGACATCGTGCTGCCGTGCGACTGGAAACGTAATTCATAAACAAAGTGGAGCTTATCGATGAAGATGGTGAAGTCTACCCTGGCA
Source organism: Pseudomonas sp. MOIL14HWK12:I1 (assembly GCF_000510705.1). Lineage (NCBI taxonomy): Bacteria > Pseudomonadati > Pseudomonadota > Gammaproteobacteria > Pseudomonadales > Pseudomonadaceae > Pseudomonas > Pseudomonas sp. MOIL14HWK12:I1. Next base: position 303,608 of record NZ_KI783309.1, read on the forward strand.
ATTCTGACCACCGCCGCTGCTCTGGGCCTGTCCGGCATGGCTCATGCGGGCGCTACTCTAGATGCAGTGAAGAACAAGGGTTTCGTGCAATGCGGCGTCAGCGATGGCCTGCCGGGTTTCTCCTTCACCGACTCCAAGGGTGAATACAAGGGTATCGACGTGGACGTCTGCCGCGCCGTCGCCGCCGCGGTGTTCGGCGATGCCTCCAAGGTGCGTTTCACCCCCCTTACCGCCAAGGAACGCTTCACCGCGCTGCAGTCCGGCGAGATCGACGTCCTGTCGCGCAATACCACCTGGACCAGCTCCCGCGATGGCGGCATGGGCCTGATGTTTACCGCCGTGACCTACTACGATGGCCAGGGCTTCCTGGTGAACAAGAAGCTGGGTGTGAAGAGCGCCAAGGAACTGGACGGTGCCACCGTGTGCATCCAGGCCGGTACCACCACCGAGCTGAACCTGGCTGACTACTTCCGCTCGAGCGGCATGAAGTTCACCCCCATCACCTACAGCACCTCCGACGAAAGCGCCAAATCCATGGAAGCCGGTCGTTGCGACGTGCTGACCTCCGACCAGTCGCAGCTGTACGCCCAGCGCATCAAGCTGGCCAAGCCCGACGACTACGTCGTATTGCCCGAGGTCATCTCCAAGGAGCCCCTGGCTCCCGCCGTCCGTCGTGGCGACGAAGACTGGTTCACCATCGTCAAGTGGGCTCAGTTCGCCATGGTCAGCGCCGAGGAAATGGGCCTGACCTCCGCCAACGTGGAAGCCCAGGCCAAGGATTCCAAGAATCCTGACGTGCGTCGTCTGCTGGGTACCGATGGCGAATTCGGCAAGGACCTGAAGCTGCCGAAGGACTGGGCGCTGAACATCGTCAAGCAGGTCGGCAACTACGGCGAAGTCTTCGAACGTAACGTCGGCATGGGTTCCGATCTGAAGATCAAGCGTGGTCTCAACGCCCTGTGGAACGCAGGCGGCCTGCAGTACTCCCCGCCGGTCCGTTGATCTCGGCGCCCTAGTCGCCGACACCTTCCGGATGTGCAGATTCTCGCCCTGCAGCGCTGTTCGCGCTGCGGGGCGAGGATTTAATGAGGCTTCCAGTAGATGCAAAACGTTAGCAAAACCTCGCCACCAGTCCGTGGGTCGCTACTGACCGACCCTCAGGTGCGTTCGTGGCTGTTCCAGGTCGTCGCCGTAGTCGCCGTCGTGGCCTTCGGCTGGTTCCTGTTCAACAACACCCAGACCAACCTGTCTCACCGGGGGATCACCTCGGGCTTCGGCTTCCTCAACAACTCCGCCGGCTTCGGCATTCCCCAGCACCTGGTTCCCTATACCGAGGGTGACACCTACGGCCGGGTATTCCTGGTCGGTCTGCTCAACACCCTGCTGGTCTCGGTGATCGGCATCGTGCTGGCGACAATCATCGGCTTCACCGTGGGCGTGGCGCGGTTGTCCAACAACTGGCTGCTGCGCAAGGTCGCCACGGTCTATATCGAGATCTTCCGCAACATTCCGCCGTTGCTGCTGATCTTCTTCGTCTACTTCGCCGTCCTCGCGCCGCTGCCTGGCCCGCGCCAGAGTCTGAGCCTGGGTGACGCCTTCTTCGTCAACAACCGCGGCCTGTACATGCCGGCCCCGAGCGCCGATGCGGGCTTCATTCCGGGCCTGATCGCCTTTCTGATCGCCGTCGTGGCGAGCGTCGTGGTGTTCCGTTGGGCCCGCAAGCGTCGGCACGCCACCGGTGAACGTTTCCCGGTGCTGTGGACGATCCTGGCGCTGCTGATCGGCATTCCGCTGCTGGCGACCCTGGTGTTCGGCAAGCCGTTCCACTGGGAGCTGCCGGAGCTGCAAGGCTTCAACCTGCGCGGTGGCTGGGTGATCATTCCGGAACTGGTCTCCCTGGCGCTGGCCCTATCGGTCTATACCGCGGCCTTCATCGGCGAGACGGTACGGGGCGGTATCCAGGCGGTCAGCCATGGTCAGACCGAGGCAGCCAGCTCCCTGGGCCTGCGTCCCGGGTTGACCTTGCGGCTGGTGATCATTCCCCAGGCGCTGCGGGTGATCATTCCCCCGCTGACCAACCAGTACCTGAACCTGATGAAGAACTCCTCCCTGGGCGCCGCGGTGGGCTATCCGGAGATGGTGGCGCTGTTCGCCGGCACCACGCTGAACCAGACCGGCCAGGCCATCGAGACCATGGCCATCACCATGAGCGTGTACCTGGCCATCAGCATCAGCATCAGCATCCTGATGAACTGGTACAACAAGCGCATCGCGCTGATCGAGCGTTAAGGAGCGCGTATGAGTAACCAGACCCATACCTTCAAACCGGACCTGCCGCCGCCACCCTCCAGCGTCGGTGCCCTGGCCTGGATTCGTGGCAATTTGTTTTCCAGCGTCGGCAATACCCTGCTGACCCTGCTCGGCCTCTACCTGGTCTGGCTGATCGTGCCGCCGGTGGTGAACTGGGCCTTCCTCAATGCCACCTGGAGTGGCACGACCCGGTCCGATTGCGCGCCGGGCGGTGCCTGCTGGGTGTTCATCAAGGAACGCATCGGCCAGTTCATGTACGGCTTCTACCCGGAAGACCAGCGCTGGCGGTTCGACCTGACCGTGGTGCTGGCCGTGGTCGGCGCCATTCCGCTGTTCCTCGACAGCTTCAAGCACAAGGCTCGCTACGGCCTGTCCCTGCTGGTGATCTACCCGCTGGTGGCCTTCTGGCTGCTGTACGGTGGTCTGGGCCTGCGAGTGGTCCCCACCAGCGAGTGGGGCGGCCTGATGCTGACCATCGTCATCGCGGCGGTGGGCATCGTCGGCGCGCTGCCGCTGGGCATCCTGCTGGCCCTCGGCCGCCGCTCGAAGCTGCCGGCGATCAAGGTCATCTCGGTGACCATGATCGAGTTCTGGCGGGGCATCCCGCTGATCACGGTGCTCTTCCTGTCGTCGGTGATGCTGCCGCTGTTCCTGCCCGAGGGCATGAACCTCGACAAGCTGCTGCGCGCCATCGTCATGGTGATCATCTTCGAGGCGGCCTACATCGCCGAAGTGGTCCGCGGTGGCATGCAGGCCATTCCCAAGGGCCAGTACGAGGCCGCTGCCGCCATGGGCCTGGGCTACTGGCGAACCATGGGCCTGGTGATCCTGCCGCAGGCGCTCAAGCTGGTGATCCCGGGCATCGTCAACACCTTCATCGCGCTGTTCAAGGATTCGAGCCTGGTGATCATCATCGGCCTGTTCGACCTGCTCAACAGCATCAAGCGCGCCACCTCGGATCCGGCCTGGCTGGGCATGTCCACCGAGGGCTATGTGTTCGCCGCGCTGATCTACTGGGTTTTCTGTTTCGCCATGTCCAGCTACTCCGCTCGCCTGGAGCGCAAGCTGAACACCGGCCACAAGCGTTAGGAGTCATCAGATGAACGTAAGCAACAAGCAGCAGGTCGACAGCAGCAAGGTCATGATCCAGCTCAAGGACGTGAACAAGTGGTACGGCCAGTTCCACGTGCTCAAGGACATCAACCTGACCGTGACCCAGGGCGAGCGCATCGTGCTGTGCGGGCCGTCCGGCTCGGGCAAGTCCACCACCATCCGTTGCATCAACCGGCTGGAAGAACACCAGAAGGGCCAGATCATCGTAGATGGCACCGAGCTGACCAACGATCTCAAGCAGATCGAGACCATTCGCAGCGAAGTGGGCATGGTGTTCCAGCACTTCAACCTCTTCCCGCACCTGACCGTGCTGCAGAACTGCACCCTGGCCCCCATGTGGGTGCGCAAGATGCCGAAGAAGCAGGCCGAAGAAATCGCCATGCACTACCTGCAGCGGGTGCGCATTCCCGAGCAGGCCAACAAATTTCCGGGCCAGCTGTCCGGCGGCCAGCAGCAGCGCGTGGCCATCGCCCGGGCGCTGTGCATGCAGCCGCGCATCATGCTGTTCGATGAGCCGACCTCGGCGCTCGACCCTGAGATGGTGAAGGAGGTGCTGGACACCATGATCGGTCTGGCCCAGGACGGTATGACCATGCTCTGCGTGACCCACGAGATGGGCTTCGCCCGCACCGTGGCCAACCGGGTGATCTTCATGGACAAGGGCGAAATCGTCGAACAGGCCGCTCCGGACCAGTTCTTCGACAACCCGCAGAACGAGCGTACCCGCCTGTTCCTCGGGCAGATCCTGCACTAAGCGCGGCCGGGGCGGCGACCTGTCCGCCCCGGTCGTCCTGCGAACCCAGTCACGGGCGTTCGGCGGGAAGGCGGGCAAAGGGCCGCAAGGCGCGGTATCCTCGACGTTTGGCGCCCGGTTTCCGGGGTCGGCGGTCAAGGTCCGCCTTGCCGTTCACCGGCTTCATTGTCGATTTCGTAGCGTATCGCCAGAACGGGCGGTGCGCTGGGCAGTCGAAGCCGTCATCATAGAGAGACGCCCGTGAACTCCATTTCCCATCCGCTCATGCTGACAAAAGCCAAGGCCTGGGGCGCCCATGCGGTGACCTCCAGTGGTGTGATCCTCGCGCTTCTGGCGCTGCTCGCTCTGGTCGACGGTCAACCCAAGGGTTGCCTGATGTGGCTGGGCATCGCCCTGCTCGTCGACGGTCTGGACGGCACCCTGGCGCGCAAGTTCGAAGTCAAGCGGGTATTGCCCCATTTCGACGGCTCGGCGCTGGACCTGGTGGTCGACTACCTGACCTATGTGTTCATTCCGGCCATCTTCATCTATCGCTTCGTGCCCTTGCCGCCGCATTTCGAACTGGTGGCGGTGGGCATCATCCTATTGTCGTCGCTGTTCTGTTTCTGCAATGTGAACATGAAGAGCGCCGACAACTATTTCGTCGGCTTTCCCGCGGCCTGGAACGTGGTGGCGCTGTATTTCTACGTACTGGACCTGGCGCCCTGGTTCAGCATGGCGGTGGTGCTGGTGCTGGCCGCCCTGACCCTGACCCGGGTCAAGTTCCTGCATCCCTTCCGCGTGCGCCAGCTGATGGCGGTGAACATCACCGTGACCTCCATCTGGCTGCTCAGCAGCGCCATGATGGTATTCGTGCATCCCGACAAGCCACTGTGGCTGATGGTCCTCTGGTTCGCCAGCGGCATCTATTTCGTTGGCGTGTGCGTCTGGCGTACCGCCCGGGAGTGGTTCGCCTGACGGTGAGCGATAACCCCCTGCCACCCGCGCGCACCTGGTATGTCTACTTGGTGCGTGCCGAGAATCAGGCGCTCTATTGCGGCATCAGCGATGATCCCGAGCGCCGTTTCGCCCAGCACCGCAGTGGCCGCGGTGCCCGCTTCTTCGCCTCCAGTCCGGCCCAGGCGCTGGTCTATGTGGAAGCTTGTGGCGACAAATCGACCGCCCTGCGTCGCGAAATCCAGATCAAGAAGCTGCCCAAAAAAGCCAAGGAATCCCTGGTGCTGGCCCGCGCCGGCCTGGCGTCCGCGGCCCCTTCAGGAGAGCTGTCATGTCCGAGCTGATTCTGCATCACTACTGGCAATCGCCCTTCGCCGAGAAGGCGCGCCTGCTGCTGGGCTTCAAGGGGCTGGCCTGGCGTTCGGTGATCATTCCGCGGATGCTGCCCAAGCCAGAGCTGGTGGCGCTCACGGGTGGCTATCGCAAGACGCCGGTATTGCAGGTGGGGGCAGATGTCTATTGCGACACGGCACTGATCGCCCGTCGCCTGGAGGCGGAAAAGGCCGTGCCGGCGCTGTTTCCGGAAGGCCAGGAAGCGGTGGTGGCCGCCTTTGCCGCCTGGGCGGACTCGGTGCTGTTCCAGCATGCCGTGGCGCTGATGTTCCAGCCGGAGATCATGGGCCCACGCCTGGCCAGCCTGCCGCCGGAGCAGGCCCAGGCTTTTCTGGACGACCGCAAGGCGCTGTTCAGCGGTGGCAGCCTGAGCCGGCTGAGTCCCGAGCAGGCCCGGCAACAGTTGCCGACCCTGCTGACCCGCCTGGAGACCCAGCTCCAGCGCAGCGCCGGCGAATTCCTGTTCGGCGCGCCCTCGGTGGCCGATATCGCCCTGGCGCACAACTTCTGGTTTCTCAAGAGCACGCCGCAACTGGCGCCCCTGGTCGACGAGCGCCCCGAGATCGCCGCCTGGTTCGCCCGGGTGCTGGGGTTCGGTCATGGTACCCATGAGGAACTCGGCGCCGCCGAGGCGCTGGAGATCGCCAGGGCGGCGGAGCCCCTGGCCTTGCCGCGCGACCAGGCCCTCGCCGTGGAAGGCTTCGCCTGGGGTGACCGGGTGAGTGTGGCGGCAACCGACTATGGGGTGGATCCGGTGGTGGGTGAACTGGTGCATGCCGACAGCGAAGCCCTGGTGATCCTTCGTCACGACGAGCACCTGGGGGCGATCCAGGTGCATTTCCCGCGCCTGAATTTCCGCGTCAGTGCAGCGGGCTAGGGATCACGGCAACGACAACGGCGCCCGAGGGCGCCGTTTTACATTGCAGGGCCGACCGCTCAGTCGGGGCGGCGCATGCGGAACAGCGCGGCCTCGGTGATCTCGAAATAGTCGGCCGGGCCACCGCCGCGGACGATGGGGCGAGCGGCCGCGGTCTGGTAGATGCCGTCCTTGAGCAGGCGCTTGTCGATGTGGGCGGCCACCACCTCGCCCAGCACCAGCCACTGATCCAGTTCGTCCCCGGCGGCGGTCTTGAGGCGGACGATCTGGCTCAGCCGGCACTCGAAGGCCACCTGGGCACGGGCGACACGCGGCACCTTGACCACCGTCGACGCGGCAGGCTCCAGGCCAGCCAGGGCGAATTCGTCCACCTCGGGTCCGACCATGGCGCTGCTGGTGTTCATTTCCTCGGCCAGTTCACGGGTGGCCAGGTTCCAGACGAATTCGCCGGTACGCTCGATGTTGGCCACGCTGTCCTTGTAGCCCTGGCTGGAAAAGCCGATCAGCGGCGGCTTGTAGTTGAAGGCATTGAAGAAGCTGTAGGGCGCGAGGTTCAGGATGCCGGTTTCGCTCTGGGAGGAGATCCAGCCGATGGGGCGCGGCGCGATGATGGCGTTGAAGGGATCGTGGGGCAGGCCGTGGCCCTGGCTGGGTTCGTAGAAGTGGTAATCGATGCTCATCGGGATTCCTTCAGGGGGTGAGTTCCAGGATCTCGGCCTGGATCTGGCCGGCGTCCAGGGTCAGGCGGCCGACGCTGATCGGCAGCCGAAAGCGCCGTGGGCCAGCGCTGCCGGGGTTTATGTAGAGTACGCCATCGCGCTCTTCGATCAGCGGCTTGTGCGAGTGCCCGCTGACTACCACCCGTACCTGGGCACCGGCGGCGGCCAGGTCGAGCTCGGGCAGGATGTGGAGCATATGGATGTCGATGCCGTCCAGGGTCAGGGTGACGCGCTCGGGGATGTCGTCGGCCCAGGGCACGTCGTCATTGTTGCCCCGGACCACCGCCAGCGGTGCCAGCTCGCGCAGGGCATCGAGGATCTCGGGTTTGCCGATGTCACCGGCGTGCAGGATGAAGTCGCTGCCGGCGAGGGCCTCCAGCGCCTCGGGCCGGAGCAGACCATGGGTATCGGCGATCAGGCCGACGCGATAGGGATTGGCCATGGCGACTCCTCAATTGGCCTGGACGATGTCCAGGGCCTCGGCGCGTCCCAGCGGCTGGCGCATACGCTGGGCCAGGATGGCGGTGGCGCGTTCCCGTTGGCAGGCCACCACGCCCACCACCCGATCCTCGGCCAGCAGCAGGGCGACAAAGGTCTGGTCGCCGAGGCTGCCGTCCAGATGCATGTCGTCCCAGTGGCGGGGATGGCCAAGGTATTCGTAACGCTTGCCGTGATGCAGAGTCCAGAAGAAGGGCACGTCCGCGTAGCGTTCGGCGTGGCCCAGCAGGTTGCGCGCCGCCAGACGGCCGTGTTGCTGGGCCAGGCGCCAGTGCTCGATGCGGGTCGGCTGACCGGCGAAGGGAAAGGTGGCCAGATCGCCGACAGCGTAGAGGCCCTCGGCGGCCCGGAGCTCGGCGTCCACCGGGACGCTGCCGTCATCCGCCAGGAGCAAATCGGTCAGGAAAGTGGTTGCCGGCGTGATGCCGGTACCCACCAGCACCAGGTCGGCGGGCAATTGGCTGCCGTCCTTGAGGCTGACCTGGCGGACGTGAGCGTCGCCGGTGAAGCCCACTACCTCGCTGGGGGCGTGGAAGGTCACGCCATTGGCCTCGTGCAGGGTCTTGAAGTGCTGGCCGAGGGTCTCGCCCATCTGCTTGACGAAGGGCAGGGAGGCGGGGGAGACCACGTCCACTGCCAGGCCTTGCTTGCGCAGGGCGGACGCGGCTTCCAGGCCGATGAAGCTGGCACCGACGATCACCGCGCGGCCCTCGGCGGGCAGATCGGCGAGGATCGCGGCCGCGTCGGCGCGGGTCCGCAGCAGGTGGATGCCCTCGAGCTGGGCGCCGGGAACGTCTAGCGGCTTGGGTTCGCCACCGGTGGCGAGCACGCAGCCGTCGTAGCTAAGGGTCTGGCCGTTGGCGAGTTCCAGCTGACGGGTCTGGGGATCCAGGCGGGTCACCTCGGCATGCAACCGTTCGATGCGCTGCTGGCGGAAGAACTCGGGCTCGCGCAGCGGCGGGGCTTCGTCGGGGGCCTTGTCGCCCTGGAGGACGAATTTGGACAGGGCCGTCCGGTCATAGGGCTCGCCCGGTTCGCGACCGATCAGCAACAGGCGTCCGCCATAGCCGAATTCGCGCAGGGCGGCGGCCGCGGCGGTACCTGCGGCGCCGGCGCCGACGATGACGAACAGGCGGTCGTCGGGCCGGGATTCCGCCGCCTGTGCGGGCAGGGGTTCGCAGCCGACCAGCACCTCGCCATCGCGCACCTCCACCGGATAGCGCTGCAGGGCGTCCAGCGCCGGCGGTTCGCACAGGCTGCCATCCTCGACCGCAAAGCTCGCCTTGTGCCAGGGACAGACCAGGCGCCCCTGGCAGACCGCGCCGTCGGCCAGCGGCGCGCCGGCGTGGGGGCACTTGGCCTGGAAGGCGCGGGCCTCGTCGCCGACGCGCAGCAGCAGGATCTCGGTGTCTTCGATCTTGACCGCGGTGCCACGGTCTTCGCGCAGGTCGGCGAGGCGCGCGACCGGATACATGGCTTTCATGGTGGACTCCGGCGCCGTCTGGGCGCTCTCTTGAATCAGGCTCAGCAGATTCGAGAGAGCGCAGCGGCGCCGGGTTCCGCTCAGGTGGCGGGCGGCAGCGGATGTCGGTGCGGAACGTCGGGTGCGTCCAGCGGATCGGCGTGGACCAAGACCTCGGCCTGGGGATATTCGGCGCGGATGGCGGCTTCCACCTCGTCGCACAGCACATGGGCGCGGGACAGGCTCATCTCGCCCGGCAGCTCCAGGTGCAGTTGCACGAACCAGTGATTGCCGGAGAGGCGGGTGCGCAGGTCATGGGCACCTTCCACGCCCGGCACTTGGCAGGCCAGCTGCAGCATGTGCTCGCTGATGTCGGCGGGCAGTTCCTGGTCCATCAGCACGCCAAAGGAGTCGCGGGCGATGCCGTAGGCGCTCCAGAGGATATAGAGGGCGATGGCCAGACCGAACAGCGGATCCAGCCAGTACCAGCCGAAGCCGGTCAGCGCCAGGGTGACCAGGATACCGACGTTGAGCAGCAGGTCGGAGCGGTAGTGCAGGGCGTCGGCGCGGACCACCGTGGAGTCGGTGAGGCGGATGACGTGCTGCTGGTAGGCCACCAGCACGGCGGTCAGGGCCAGGGAAAACAGGGTGACGGCGATGCCCAGGCCATGGGCGCCCAGGGGCTCGGGTTGCTGCAGGCGTCCGATCGCCTGCCAGGCGATGAGCACGGCGCTGACACCGATAAAGACCGCCTGGGCGATGCCGGCGAGGGACTCGGCCTTGCCATGGCCATAGCGATGGTCGTCGTCCGCCGGTTTAAGGGCATAGTGCACCGCCAGCAGGTTGAACACCGAGGCCAGGCCGTCGAGCAGCGAATCGGTCAGGCCGGCGAGCAGGCTGACCGAGCCGCTGAACCACCAGGCCACGGCCTTGGCCAGGATCAGCGTCGTCGCCACCGCCACCGAGGCGGCGGTGGCGCGACGCAGGAGCCGCTCGGTGCGGTGCGGGTCGCTCATCAGGCGCGCGGGGCGAGCCCCAGGCTGGCGAGCTGCTCGTTGCTGCCGCTGCGCTGCAGCAGGCGCGGATCGTCCAGCGGCAGGCTGTGGCCGGTGGCCTGCTGGATGATGGCCTTGAGGCGCGCGCGATCGACGCTGCCGTCCGGATTGACCGCCTTGTTCAGCTCGCCGGGATCGACCTCGGCGCGCTTGTTGTCGGGCAGGTAGATGGCGCCGGTGGCGAAGTCCACGCCAAAGGCGATCAGGCCGGGAATGATGTAGAACAGCAGGCCGATGGCATCGAGGGCGACGATGCCCGGATCGATCCGGCCACTGCCGGTGATCTGGCCGCGACGCTCAGGATAGAACAGCGAGCCGCAAGCGGTCAGCTGGGTGAACAGGGCGGCGGCGAGGACGCCACACACCGCGCGGGTACGCATCGACATAGACAACCTCCGGTTGGATGAGGCCGCCACTATAGCGGCCGGAATCACGGCGGGCGAGACGCTTTATACTGCCCGCCCCGTTGAGACCACCGGCCGTGCCCAATGACGCCCTTGCCCATCGATGTTGTCCTGCCCGAGCTGCGCCAGGCCCTTGCCCACCGCGACGACTGCGTGCTGGAAGCGCCGCCCGGGGCCGGCAAGACCACCCGGGTGCCCCTGGCGCTTTTGCAGGAGCCCTGGCTGGCCGGCCAGCGCATCCTGCTGCTGGAGCCGCGCCGGCTGGCGGCGCGCGCTGCCGCCGAGCGCCTGGCCGCGGAGCTGGGCGAAGGCGTCGGCGAGACCGTGGGCTATCGCATCCGCCTGGAGAGCCGGGTCGGGCCGCGCACCCGTATCGAGGTGGTCACCGAGGGCATCCTCACCCGCCGCCTGCAGGACGATCCCGCGCTGGACGGCGTCGGCCTGGTGATCTTCGACGAATTCCACGAACGCAGCCTGGACGCCGACCTGGCCCTGGCGCTGACCCTGAGCGGTCGCGAACTGCTGCGCGATACCCCGCTCAAGCTGCTGGTGATGTCGGCCACCCTGGAAGGCGAACGCCTCGCCGCGCTGCTCGGCGGCGCGCCGGTGGTGCGCAGCGAAGGACGGATGTTTCCGGTGACGACCCGCTGGAGCCGGCCGCTCGGCCAGGACGAGCGCCTGGAAGCGCGGGTGGCCGCCACGGTGCTCCAGGCGCTGGACGAGGAAGCCGGCAGCCTGCTGGTGTTCCTGCCCGGCCAGGCGGAGATCCGCCGCACCGCCGAGCGCCTGGCGGAGCAGCTGCCCGCCGGGGTATTGCTCTGTCCGCTGCATGGCGAGCTGGAACTGGCCGCCCAGCGTGCGGCCATCGAGCCGGCGCCGCCAGGTAGCCGCAAGGTGGTGCTGGCCACCAACATCGCCGAGACCAGTCTGACCATCGAAGGGGTACGGGTGGTGGTGGACGCGGGCCTGGCGCGAGTGCCGGCCTTCGATCCCGGCAGTGGCATGACCCGCCTGACCACCCGGCGCATTTCCCGCGCCTCGGCGACCCAGCGCCAGGGCCGCGCCGGCCGCCTGGAGCCGGGCGTCTGCTATCGACTCTGGTCGGAGGAGGGGCATCAGCAGTTGCCGGCCTATGACAGCGCCGAGATCCTCCAGGCCGATCTGGCCGGCCTGGCGCTGCAACTGGCGCGCTGGGGCATGAACGCCGAGGAGCTGGCCTGGCTCGATCCGCCACCCGCCGCCGCCCTGGCCCAGGCCCGCGATCTGCTGGTGCGCCTGGGTGCCCTGGACGACCAGGGCGTGCTCACCCCTCACGGCCAGGCCATGAGCGGCCTGCCGGCTCATCCGCGGCTGGCGCACCTGCTGTTGCGGGGGCAGGCCTGGGGCCTGGCCGAACGCGCCTGCGAGATCGCCGCGCTCTTGGGCGAGCGTGACCTGGCTCCAGGGCAGGGCGCCGATCTGCACACCCGCCTGCTGCTCCTGGGCGGTGAAGGCCGTGGTCCGCGCGGCGGCGTGGCGCGGATTCGGCAGCTGGTCCGCCAGTACCGCGGCCTGCTGCGTGGCCCGGCCGGGCAGCCGGTGGCCGATCCCGGGCACCCGCGCTGGACCGGGGCGCTGCTGGCCTGCGCCTATCCGGATCGCATCGCCCAGCAGCGCAAGGCCGGCGGCCAGGACTATCGACTGGCCAACGGCCGGGCCGCCAGCTTTGGCGAACCGGATGGGCTGATGAAATCGCCCTGGCTGGTGGTGGCCGATCTGGGCAGTCGCCAGGGCCAGCGCGAGGAGCGCATCTATCTGGCTGCCGAACTGGATCCGGCGCTGTTCGAGGGGCCGCTGGCCGAGCAGGTGGCAGGCCACGACGAACTGGACTGGGACGAGCGCGAGGGGGTGTTGCGCGCCGAACGCCAGCGACGGATCGGCCAGCTGGTGCTGAGCCGCGAACCCTTGAAGAATCTGGACACCGCCGCCCGCAGCCGGGCCCTGCTCGGACTGGTGCGGCGCAAGGGGCTGGAGCTGCTGCCCTGGACGCCAGAGCTGCGCCAGTGGCAGGCGCGGGTGGCGCTGCTGCGCCAACTGGATCTGCAGCAGCAGCCGACGAGCGACTGGCCGGACGTGAGCGACGCCGCCCTGCTGGCCAGCCTGGAAGTCTGGCTGCTGCCCTATCTGGATCGCGTCAGCCGCCTGGCCCACTTCGCCACCCTGGACCTGGCCGCCATGCTCCAGGGCCTGCTGCCCTGGCCGCTGCCCCGTCAGCTCGACGAGCTGGCCCCGCGAGGTCTGGCCGTGCCCTCGGGTTCCACGATCCGCCTGGACTACAGCGAGCAGCCGCCGGTGCTGGCGGTGCGGCTGCAGGAGCTGTTCGGCCTGGCCGACACTCCGCGCCTCGCCGGTGGCCGTCTGGCGGTCAAGCTACACCTGCTCTCGCCCGCGCGGCGACCGGTGCAGGTCACCCAGGACCTGGCCAGCTTCTGGGCCAATACCTACGCCGAGGTGAAGAAGGATCTCAAGGGCCGCTATCCCAAGCACTACTGGCCGGACGATCCCCTGATCGCCGAACCCACGGCCCGAGCCAAGCCGCGGGGGACCTGAGCACGGGGCGTCGATGCCGAGAGGATTAGGCAAGACACCCAGACGATCCGGCAGTGGGGGCGCCAGACACCAGCGCTAGCATGGCCGCTTCCAACGATGGGAGTGGACCATGAACGAGCACAAGACCCTTTTCATCACCGGCGTGAGCAGCGGCCTGGGCAATGCCCTGGCACGGGAAGCCCTCGCGGCCGGCCACCGTGTCATCGGCACGCTGCGCCGGGAAGCCGATCTGGAGGCCTTCGCGGCCTTGTCGGACCGGGCCCATGGCGTGCTGCTGGATGTCACGGACCATGCGCGCCTGGCGACAGTGGTGGCCGAGGTTCAGGCAGCCCACGGTCCGGTGGATGTCCTGGTGAACAACGCCGGCTACGGCCATGAGGGCATTCTCGAAGAATCGCCGCTGGAAGAGCTGCGCCAGCAATTCGAGGTCAATGTCTTCGCGGCGGTCGCCATGACCAAGGCCTTCCTGCCGTCCTTCCGCGAGCGGCGCCGCGGTCATATCATCAACATCACCTCGATGGGTGGCACCATCACCCTGCCGGGTATCTCCTACTATTGCGGCAGCAAGTTCGCCCTCGAAGGTATCTCGGCGGCCCTGGGCCAGGAGTTGGCACCCTTCGGCGTCTGGGTCACCGCCGTGGCCCCCGGCTCCTTTCGCACCGACTGGGCGGGTCGCTCGATGCGTCGCAGCGCACGCGGCATCGCCGACTACGACGAGCAGTTCACGCCGATCCGGGCGGCGCGGGAGGCCAAGAGCGGCAAGCAGCTGGGCGATCCACGCAAGGCGGCCCAGGCGCTGCTGCAGCTCATCGCCCTGCCGGCGCCGCCAACGCACTTGCTGCTGGGGAGCGATGCCTTGCACCTGGTTCGCGAACGCCTGGCCACGGCCAGCCGGGAAATCGACCGCTGGGAAGCCCTGACCCTTTCCACCGATGGCTGAAGCGGAGGTCCCATGAATCCGAGCGATCCCCTTGCCAGCCGGCTGGTGGCGCTGCTGGGCAGGCTGGCGCCGCAGGAAGGCTACAACCTCAGCCCTCTGGAGGATGTGCGCTTCCTGCGCTCGGATCGCCCGCTGACCGGCGTACCCGTGCTCTATGATCCCGGGGTCGTCATTGTCTGCCAGGGCGGCAAGCGTGGCTACTTCGGTGACCGCGTCTATCAGTACGATGCCCAGCACTACCTGGTGGTCTCCGTGCCCGTGCCCTTCACCATGGAGACCGATGCCAGTCCGGAGGCACCGCTGCTGGCCATCTATCTACGGTTGGATTTTCGGCTGCTCGGCGACCTGGTGCTGCAGCTAGACAGCGAACTCGGGCCGGCGCTGGAGGCGCCCCGCGGGCTCTATGCCTCGCCGATCGATGAGCCGCTGCGCGCCTCGACGCTGCGCTTTCTGGAGGTCCTGAGCGTGCCGACCGATGCCCGGCTGCTGGGGCCGGCGCTGCTGCGTGAGCTCTACTATCGGATCCTCACCGGCGCCCAGGGTGGTTCGTTGCGCGCGGCCCTGGATCGCCAGGGGCGTTTCGGCCGTATCGCCCGGTCGTTGCGCACCCTGCACGCCCGCTATGCCGAGCGGCTGGACGTCGCCGCGCTGGCGCAGGAAGCGCGCATGAGTCAGCCCAGCTTCCACCGGCACTTCCGCGACATTACCGGCACCACGCCCATGCAGTATCTGAAGTCGACCCGTCTGCACCAGGCGCGGCTGTTGATGCTGCGCGACGCCCTCCCGGCGGCGAACGCGGCCTTTGCCGTAGGCTACGAGAGCGCCTCCCAGTTCAGCCGCGAATTCAAGCGGCTGTTCGGCCGGACCCCGCTGGCGGAGATCGACTGGATGAAGGCCACCTATGCGCTGCCGGCACCGCCGGCGACGGCGGTCTATGTCGCTTCCCACTAGGGCTGTCCGTCCGAAAAGTCCGGGCGACGCCGCTGCGCCGGAACCAAGCGGCGGCCGCCCCCGGTCTGAATGCATACGGGCACTGCCTGCCCGCCCAACCGGAGCGACCCCCATGGCCGACAAGACCCTGCACGACCTTTCCAAAGCGATGCGCGATCTGGATTTCTGCATGCTGACCACCGGTACCGGGCGCCTGACCAGCCGGCCGATGAGCAACAACGGCGACGTCGAATACGACGGGGACTCCTGGTTCTATGCCTACGAGGACTCGGCCAAGATCCGGGACATCGAGCAGGATCCGGCGGTGGGACTGAGCTTCAGCGAAGGCAAGAGCCTGCTCGGCAAGCCCGGCATCTTCATCGGCATCGAAGGGCACGCCGAGCTTATCCGCGACAAGGCGCAATTCGAGGCGCACTGGACCAAGAGTCTGGACCGCTGGTTTCCCCAGGGCACCGACACGCCCGGCATGATCCTCATCAAGGTGCATGCCGAGCGCATCCGTTACTGGGATGGCGAGGAAGAGGGCGAGCTGCGCCCCTAGGCTTTGTCTGAAAGGTGCCTGCACTCGGTCATGCTGAGTTAAAAATCTGCTGGAATGCCAGCCCAGTCGGAATGCTCATTTACCATTCGTAAACTCGAGCGCGAGTCCGATCCGCTTCCTCACAGATTTTTGCCTTGCCTGATCTTCGTTCGACGACCTTTCAAACAAGCCTAAAAGCAGGTCGCGAAGGTCTCCACGACCTCCAGTCCTTCGTCGACGATGCAGCCCTGGCGCCACTTGTCGAAGGTCAGGCAGGGGTGGGAGGTGCCCAGGGCGATGAGGTCGCCGATGGCCAGCGCGGTCCCCGGGGCGACGACCATGAAGGCGTGCTGGTCCATGATGGCCGTGACCGTGCAGCCGCTGACATCGATGGCTTCAGCTGGGGTCTGGCCGGGCCGGTAGCGGCGCAGCGGCAGCGGCAGGCCGGCATCGTGGGCGATGTCGCGCTTGCCCAGGGCCAGGATGGCGAAACCGGGTTCGGGCAGGGATTGCACGTGAGCCCAGACCTCCAGCGCCGGTTGCAGGCCCTCGTTCAGACCGGTGCGGGCCAGGACGCCACGCTGGGCCTCGCGATAGATCCCGTGGTCATGGACCACATAGCTGCCGGGCCGCATGACTGCGAGAAAGCGCTCGCGCACTTCCAGCTGGTCGAAGGCGGCGGCGATCAGGTCATACCAGGCCGAACCCGAGGCGGTGACGATGGGTCGGTCGAGGGCGAAGGCGCCCTGGCCGCGCAGTTCCTCCGCCAAGCGCACCAGGGAATCGGCGAAGGCGCGGATGTCGGTGGCCGCCTCGGCGCCGTGGATCACCCCCTCGTAACCTTCGATGCCGGTCAGGCGTAGCGCCGGTTGCCCGGCGATGGCCCGGGCCAGTTCTCGTACCTCGGCTTCGCTGCGGCAACCACAACGGCCGCCCGGTACGCCGTACTCGATCATCACCTGCAGCGCCAGCCCCCGTGCGCCAAAGAAGGCGCCCAGGGCGGTCACCTGGTCGGGATGATCCACCAGGCAATGGAAGTCGAAGTCCGGATCGGCGGCGAGCAACTCGGCGATCAGCGCCATGTTCGGTGCGCCCACCAGCTGGTTGGCCATCAGCACCCGGCGCACGCCGTGGGCCTGGGCGGCGCGGGTCTGCACCGCGGTGGCCAGGGTCATGCCCCAGGCACCCGCGGCCAGCTGCCGCTGGAACAGCGCCGGCGCCATGCTGGTCTTGCCATGGGGCGCGAGTTCGGCGCCGCGGTCGCTGGCGAAGGCCTGCATCCAGGCGATGTTGTGGTCGAGCGCAGCCTGGTGGATGACCAGGGCGGGCAGGGGCACGTCGCTGAGCAGGCTGGCGCCAGGCGTGGCGGCGCCTTTCTCGGGAGCTTTGAGGATGGTCATGGATTCTCCTGGCCGCCCAGGCGCTGGGACAGGCGGCGGGCGCTGTCGACCAGCACCTGGCGGTACTCGGCATGGTGGGCCTGGGCGTCGGCGCGGGGCGCTACTATGCACAGGGTGGCGATGCTCAGGCCGCTGGCGTCCTGCACCGGGGCGGCGAAGCAGTGGGTGTAGGTGTCGGCGATGCTGTCGAAGGAAAAGAAGCCTTCGGCGCAGGCGCTGCGGATCTCGGCGATAAAGGTCGCCGGGGGCAGGCGGCTGCCGTCGGGCAGGATGAAGTCGTCCGGATCGATCAGGGCGAGGATCTCGGCATCGCTCAGATGACCGAGCAGCAGTCGCCCGGACGCGGTCCAGGGAATGGGCGCGTCTTCGCCGACATTGGACGAGATGCGAAAGGCGCGGGCGCCTTCCTTCATCAGCGAGACGGTGTACTTGCGGCCGTTGAGCTGGCACAGCTGGGCGGTCTCGCGGGTCTGGGCGACGATGTCGTCCAGCAGCAGTTTGGCCTCGCGGGCCAGGTCGAAGTGGCGCAGGTGCGCCTGGCCGAGAAAGTACAGCTCGCGGCCCAGGTAGACCTGACCGTCGCGGCCCACGGCATCGAGCATGTGCCGCTCCAGCAGCAGGCCGACCAGGTCGTAGACGGTGGACTTGGGAATGCCCAGGCCCGCGGCGATCTCGTTGGGGCGCAGCGGCCGACCCACCCGCTTGAGGTGATCGAGGATGTCGAAGGCGCGGTCCAGGCCGCGGGCTCGTTGGCGGGTAGGTTCGGTCATCTGGGCGGTTTGTCTCAGGCCTTGGGTTTGTAGGCGATGCAGTCGATCTCGACCTTGCAGTCCACCATCATGGAGGACTGCACGCAGGCGCGCGCCGGGGCATTGCCGGCGAAGTACTCGGCGAACACCTTGTTGAAGCTCCAGAAATCACGCGGATCGTCCAGCCAGACGCCGGCACGCACCACGTGCTCCAGACCGTAGCCGGCTTCGTGCAGGATGGCGATCAGATTCTGCATGGTCTTGTGGGTCTGGGCGACGATGCCGCCGTCGATGATCTCGCCATTCTCCATGGCCACCTGGCCGGAGACGTGCAGCCAGCCATCGGCTTCCACCGCTCGGGCGAAGGGCAGGGGTTGGCCGCCTGCGCCGCGTTCGCCGGCGCCGTATCGGGTGATGCTCATAAGGGTGCTCCTGTAGCGGGGGAAGGATTCAGAAGGAGGTCCGGCCGAGAAATTCGGCGAGACGGGTGGAACGGGGGCGCTCGAAGAGTTCGCGGGGCGGGCCCTGCTCCTCGATGCGGCCCTGGCTCATGAAGACGATGCGATCGGACACCTCGTAGGCGAATTTCATCTCGTGGGTCACCAGCAGCATGGTCATGCCGTCCTGGGCCAGGTCCTTGATCACCGCCAGCACCTCGCCGACCAGCTCCGGGTCCAGTGCCGAGGTGGGTTCGTCGAACAGCATCAGGCTGGGATTCATGGCAATGGCGCGGGCGATGGCCACCCGCTGCTGCTGACCGCCGGAGAGTTGGCCGGGATGATGGTCGCGTCTTTCGATCAGGCCGACCCGGCGCAGCCACTGTTCACCCAGGGCGATGGCTTCGTCCTTGCCCATCTTCTTGACCTTGCGCAGGCCGAGGGTGACGTTTTCCAGGGCGGTGAGGTGGGGAAACAGATTGAACTGCTGGAAGGCCATGCCGGTGAGCGAGCGCTGGCGGGCGATCTCGCGCTCCGGTAGGCGCTGGCGGCGACCGCCTTCCTCGCGGTAGCCGATGGCCTCGCCGGCCAGCTGGATGCTGCCACCCTGGAAGTCTTCCAGCAGGTTGACGCAGCGCAGCAGGGTGGTCTTGCCCGAGCCGCTGGAGCCGATCAGGGTGACCACGTCACCGCGGTCCAGGGACAGGTCGATGCCCTTTAGCACCTCGGTGGCGCCGAAACTCTTGTGCAGGCCGTTGATGCTCAACAGCGGGGCGTTGGCGTCGGTCATGGCAGGGTCACCCGTTTTTCCAGATAGCGGCCGAGCCGCTCGATGGCGAAGTTGATGAGAAAGAACAGCAGCCCGGCGAACAGATAGAACTGCAGGGTCATGAAGGTGCGGGCGATGACCTGCTGGCTGCTCAGCAGCAACTCGGCCACGCCGATCACCGAGAGCAGGGTGGAGGCCTTGACGATCTCGGTGGAGGCATTGACCCAGGTCGGCAGGATCTGGCGCAGCGCCTGGGGCAGCAGCACCTCCTTGAGACTCTGGGCGAAGGTCAGGCCGATGGCCTTGGCCGCCTCGTGCTGGCCGCGGGGGATGGCCTGCAGGGCGCCGCGGACGATCTCCGCCACGTGGGAGCCGCAGAACAGCAGCAGCGCCGCGGTGCCGGCCTGGAAGGGCGTGGGCCGCAGACCCAGCGCCGGCGCCATGTAGTAGCAGGCCAGCACCAGCACGAACACCGGGGTGCCGCGGATCAGGTCGGCATAGAGGCGAAAGGGCAGGCGCAGCGGCCAGCGGCCATAGGTCAGCGCCAGGCCGCCGAGGGTCCCGAACAGGGTGCCGCCGAGCACCGCCAGCACGGAGCAGGCCAGGGTGGTGGCGAACCCGGCGGCCAGGGTCTGGCGCGCGTTCCACAATTCCAGGAACCAGGAGGGGGCTTCGTACACGATCGGGCTCCTAGCGGGTCAGGCTCAGGCGTCGCTCCAGCTGGCGCAGCAGCAGGGCGATGACGTAGCAGGTGAGGATGTAGAGGGCGCTGGTCACCAGCCAGGTCTCGATGACCCGGTAGCTTTCCAGGTTGATCTTGCGCGCCTGGTAGGTCAGCTCCGGCACGGCGATGGCCGCCGCCAGGGAGGTGTCCTTGAACAGCGAGATGAAGCTGTTGGAAAGCGACGGCAGCACGTTGCGCAGCATCACCGGAATGATGACGTAGGCCTTGATCTGCCACTCGCGCAGGCCGATGGCCAGGCCCGCCTCGCGCTGGCCCTTGGGAATGGCCATGAGCCCGCCGCGAAACACCTCGGCCAGGTAGGCCCCGGCATAGAGCGCCAGGGTGATGAGAAAGGAGCTGAGCTTGTCCAGGCGGATGCCGACGCTGGGCAGGGCGAAGTACAGCAGCAGGATCAGCACCAGGATCGGGGTGTTGCGCACCAGGGTGACATAGCCCCCCGCCAGCCAGCGCAGCGCCCGCACCGGCGAGAGCAGGGCGAAGGCGGTGGCCAGGCCGATCAGGCAGCCGATGGCGATGCCTACCAGCGCCAGCTGCAGGCCGAGGGCGAGCCCGGCCAGCAAATGGTCCAGGTTCTGCCACACGGGGGCGAAGTTGAGGGTGTAGTTCATGCTCGACGTCTACCTAGAGGGCGCGGACGGACCGCGCCGGGGCCAGGATCACTTGAACTCGACGGGGAAGCCGATCGCCGGAGAGGGGAGCTCGACGCCAAACCACTTCTTGAAAGACGCCTGATAGGTGGGGAATTCCACGCCGGTCATGGCCTCGTGCAGGGCGGTGTTGACGAAGTTCAGCCAGTCCTGGTCGCCGCGCTTGACCGCGCAGGCATAGGTCTGGGGACTCCAGGCATAGTCGGGCGAGCGGTAGCGGCCGGGATTCTGGGTCATCAGGTACTTGACCGAGGACTGGTCGGTGGCCACGGCGTCGGCACGGCCGGTGCCGAGGGCCTGGTAGAGCAGGTCGACGCTGTCGTACTGGTCGACCTTGGCGCCGGGCAGTGCCTGGTGCACCAGTTCCTCGGCATAGACGTTCTGCAGCACGGCCACGGTCAGGTCGCCCTTGGCCGCCTTGAGGTCGTCGATCTGCTGGTAGCGGCTGTTGGCCGGCAGGAGCAGGGCCACGCCTTCGCGGTAGTAGGGCAGGGTGAAGGCCACCTGCTGGGCGCGGCTGGCGGTCACGGTGATGAACTGGCAGCTGATGTCGACCTTGTCGGTGAGCAGGTTGGGGATGCGCGCATCCGAGCCCTGGACGACGAACTCGACCTTTTCCGGATCGTTGAACAGGCCCTTGGCGATGACCTTGGAGATATCGATATCGAAGCCTTGCAACTTGCCGTCGGCGCCCTGGAAGTGCCAGGGCGCATTGGTGCTGCCGGTGCCCACGACCAGATGGCCGCGCTTGAGCACGTCATCCAGCTTGGCCGCCTGGGCGCCGGTTATGGCGACCAGGCCGACCAGCAGCGCCAGCGTTTTCCACCCCTTCGTCTTGCCTGTCATCGCATGTCTCCTTTTCCGTTATAGCGGAAGTATGTTCGTAACAACGGAATAGATTGCAGCGACTGTGCCAGCTATTCGCATGACGTTGCAAATCAAGGGCTTGGCACGGGGGACAGGCAGCCGAAGGGGTTCCCGGTGCGCCAGGGGGCACCGGGAGGTGGCGGAAGGTAACGGGGATGCACCAGCTGGAGGCGTTACCTGGTAGCGCTCAGGCGGAACGTGGGAAGGTCGACCGCAGATCCCCGGCGCGCGGCAGGAAGCGACCATGACGCTCGCCAATGGCTTGCCCCGGTGCATAGGCCAGTTGCCCATTCACCCAGACCGCTTCGATGCCTTCGGCAGGCCGTTGCGGCTCGCTGAAGTCGGCCACGTCGCGGATGCGGGCGGGATCGAACAGCACCAGGTCCGCCTGGGCGCCCGGCTCGATCAGGCCGCGACCCGCCAAGCCGAAGCGGGCAGCGGAGAGGCCGGTCATCTTGTGCACGGCGGTGTGCAAGGGAAAGAGGCCGAGGTCGCGGCTGAAGTGACCGAGCACCCGCGGGAAGGCGCCCCAGAGTCGCGGATGGGGGAAGGGGTCCTCGGGCAGGCCATCGGAGCCGATCATGCTCAGCGGATGGGCGAGGATGAGGCGTACGTCGGCTTCGCTCATGCCGTAGTAGACGGCACCGGCCGGTTGCAGGCGGCGGGCGGCTTCCTGCAGGTCCAGGCCCCAGTCGGCGGCGATGGCGGCCAGGTCGCGACCGCCGCACTCGGGATGCGGGGTGGACCAGGTGATGGTGATGCGGTGGCGGTCGGTGACCTGCTTGAGATCCAGGGTGGAGGAACTGGCGGCATAGGGATAGCAGTCGCAGCCGACCGGCTGGCCGTGGGCGGCCCGCGCCAGGGCGCCGAGCAACTCCGGCGCGCGGCCCCAGTTGTCCACCCCGGCGCACTTGAAGTGGGACACCACCACCGGCGCCCGGGCCTGGCGGCCGATGTCCAGGGCTTCGTCCAGGGCTTCGTGCACTGCGGCGAATTCGCTGCGCAGGTGGGTGGCATAGAGTCCGCCCACGGCGTCCAGCTCGGCGGCCAGCTCCGCCACCTCCGCGGTCGGCGCCGCCATGGCGGAGGCGTAGGCCAGGCCGGTGGAGAGCCCCAGGGCGCCAGCGGCCAGGCTGTCGCGCAATTCGGCGCGCATGGCGGCGATCTCGGCAGGGGTGGCGGCACGCTGGAGATCGTCCAGGTGATTGCTGCGCAGCGCCGTATGCCCGACCAGGGCGGCGACGTTGACCCCGGGGCGGGCCTGCTCCACCGCCGCGCGGTAGGCGGCAAAGGTGGGATAGCCGAAGGCCGCAGCCGGCCCGAGCAGATTCAAGGGATCCGGCGGCTCCCCGCGCAGCCGCACCGGGGCAGCGCTGATGCCGCAGTTGCCCACCACCACGGTGGTGACCCCCTGGCTGAGCTTGGGCAACTGCTCGGGGCGGCGGATGACCATGGTGTCGTCATGGGTATGGACATCGATGAAGCCGGGGGCCAGGGCCAGGCCGCGGCCATCGCGGACCTCCCGCGCAGGTTGCCCGGCCAGCTGACCGAGTGCCTGGATACGCTCGCCGGCAATCGCCACGTCGAGTACCCGGCCTGGACGGTCGCGACCATCCAGCACAAGGGCATTGAGAATCACTACATCATGCATGCCAGAGCCATCCTACAACCGTTGAGGGACGCCTTTCGACCGTCGGGTGGCAAAGGGCCATATAAGCGAGACGGCAGGCCGATAGCGATAGAACTGTTACAGAAAACTCTGTCTATTACGTCACAAATTGGGCGGTACAGCCCGAGTGACCCCTTCTGCCGCCCGTGAGCTCGCCATGAATCTGTTGACCCCTGTCATAAGTCTAATGAATCGCCTGAGATTCCCCGCCAAATTCGCCTGCCTGGCGGCCATCGTCCTGGTGCCCCTGATCTTTCTCAGTGTCTACCTCTATCAAGACATCCAGGAACAGCGGGTCGGCCTGGTCCAGGAAATCGACGGTCAGCGCTATCTGACGCAACTGACCCCCATCGCCCGCCTGAGCATGTTGCAGCGCGCCCTGACCAAGCGGCTACAGGATGGCGATGCCTCTGCCCAGCAGGATTGGCAGAACAACCGTGACAACCTGCTCAAGGCCTATGACGATCTGGGCCGGCTGGATCGCGAACTCGGCACCCGGCTGGAAACCGGGGATCGCCTGAACCAGTTGCGGCGGGGCGCCGAGCGTCTGATGCAGGGCGCCACGGGCACCCCGCTGGAGGTGTTCGAGGCCTGGAACGAGCAACTGATCCAGACCCTGAATCTCTTCTATTACGTCTCGGCCACCTCCGGCCTGGCGCTGGACTCGGATTACACCAGTCTCTTTCTCATCGACATCAGCTCGCTGCGCCTGCCGCGGGAAATCAACCTGATCGGCCAGCTGCGCGGGCTGGCCACCGGTCTGAGCGCCAACAATCGCTTCGATCCGGCCAGTCTGAATCTGGCGCGTACTGTGGTGAATCAGGAGCGGCAGACGTCCGACGAGCTGGAGCAGGGCCTCAGACTCCTGGCGCGTCAGGCGCCAGACCTGGCCCAGCGCCTCAAGGCCTCCCTGGCCCAGGCGGCGGACGACTATGCCAACTTCCGTCAGGGCATGCTGGCCGCCATGACCAATGAGGGTACGGTTTCCGGTCGCGCCCTGGGTACCCAGGGCAATGCCGTGGTCGCCCGCTACTACAAGGTGCAGGACGAGGCGCAGGGCCAGCTCTCCCAGTTGCTGGCCGAGCGTCTGGCCCAGGCGACCACGCTGCGCAATCTGGTCGTGGGCATGATCCTGGGCGCCCTGCTGCTGCTGGCCTATACCTTCGCCGGCATCTACCAGGCCCTGCGCCTGGGGATCGCCGAACTGGTCGGGGTGACCGCCGCCGCCGCCCAGGGCGATCTGAGTCGCCGCGCCGCCCTGTACGGGCGTGACGAGATCGCCGACATCGGCCGTAGCCTGAACGCGATGCTGGAGGCCTTCGGTCGCTCGCTGCGCGAGGTGGATCAGGCCTCCAGCGCGGTGGCCGAGGCCGCGGGGTCCCTGGCCGGCTCCATCGGCCAGGCCCGTTCGACCATGCAGACGCAACAGGGCGAGACCGATCAGGTGGCCACCGCCATCACCGAGATGACCGCCAGCGTGGCGGACGTCGCCAACAACACCGAAGGCGCCGTGGCCGCGGCCCAGCAGGCCGATCAGGCCACCCGGGAAGGCACCCGGGTGATGCAGCAGACGCAACAGGCCATCGAGGCCCTGGCCGCCGAGGTGGACCTCAGCGCCACCAAGGTCGCGGCCCTGGAAACCCACAGCCAGGCCATCGGCGGGGTCATCGCGGTGATCCGCACCATCGCCGAGCAGACCAACCTGCTGGCGCTCAACGCCGCCATCGAGGCCGCTCGGGCCGGCGAGCAGGGCCGCGGCTTCGCCGTGGTGGCCGATGAGGTCCGCACCCTGGCCTCGCGCACCCAGACCTCCACCGAGGAAATCCGCCGCATCATCGAGCAGTTGCAGGCCGCCACCGGCGAGGCCGTCGGGCAGATGCAGGCCAGCCGCGGCCATGCCCTGACCGGCGTCGCGGCGGCCGAGCAGGCCAGCGTCAGCCTGACCAGCATCGGCGCCGCGGTGGAGCGCATCGTCGACGTCAATGTGCAGATCGCCAGTGCCGCGGAACAGCAGGCGGCGGTCTCTGAAGACATCAACCGCAACACCACCGGCATCCGCGCCAGCACCCTGCAGGTCCTGACCGGTATCGAGTCCGATGCCGGTACCGCCGAACGCCTCGCCGGCCTCTCCCAGGACCTGCGCGGCATCGTCTCGCGCTTCCGCCTCAGCGCCTGACGGCGCCGCTCATCGGCGCAGATTAGGTCGGACTTTACAACACGGCAGCTGCGGATAACTGTATAAATAGACAGTTATCCGCAGGAGCGCCTTGTCATGTCCGTTACCGTCCTGGGTTGCCTGGAATCGTCCGACACCCGGCTGCCGCTCTATGATTTTCGCCTGCCGTGCGGCTTCCCGTCGCCGGCCCAGGATCATCTGGAGCGCCAGGTCTCGCTGGACGAGCTGGTCGACCTGCGCGCGCCCCACACCTATGTCATCCAGGTCAGTGGCGACAGCATGACCGGCGCCGGCATCTTTGCCGGCGACCTGGTGATCGTCGATCGCGCCCGGCCGGCACGGGTCGGCGACATCGTGGTGGCGGTGCGCGATCGCGAACCCACCCTCAAGCGCCTCGGTCGGCGCGGCGCCAATTTCGTCCTGCTGGCGGAAAATCCCGCCTATGCCCCCCTGGTCATCGGCGAGCGCGACGACTTCGAGGTCTGGGGCGTGGCCACCCACAGCCTGAGGCGTTTCGGCCATGGCTGAGTCGGTGCTGGCGCTGATCGACTGCAACGCCTTCTATTGCAGTTGCGAGCGGGTCTTCCGCCCCGATCTCGCCGGGCGCCCGGTGGTGGTGCTGTCCAACAACGACGGCTGCGTGATCGCCCGTTCGCCCGAGGCCAAGCGCCTGGGCATCGCCATGGCGGCGCCCTGGTTCCAGGTGCGCGAACTGGCCCGGCGCGGCGAAGTGACGGCCTTCAGTTCCAACTATGCCCTCTATGGCGATCTCAGCGACAGGGTGATGCGCACCCTGGCGACCCTGGTGCCGCGCCTGGAGCGTTACAGCATCGACGAGGTGTTCGCCGATCTGGCCGGCCTGCCCGAACCCCTGGACGCCCTCGGCCATCGCCTGCAGGCGCGGGTGCAGAAGTGGACGGGCATCCCGGTCAGCGTCGGCATCGCCGGCACCAAGACCCTGGCCAAGCTGGCCAATGCCGCCGCCAAGCGTTGGCCGGAGCGCACCGGCGGGGTGCTGGATCTGCGCGATCCGGCGGTGCATGACTGGGTGCTCAGGCATTCGCCCATCGAAGACGTCTGGGGCGTCGGCCGGCGCCTGGCCGCGCGGCTGCGCGGGGAGGGGGTCAGCACGGCCTGGGAGTTGGCCGGGCAGGATGCCTGGTCGCTGCGCCAGCGCTACAGCGTGGTGCTGGAAAAGACCGCGCGGGAATTGCGCGGTCTGGCCTGCCTGAGTCTGGAAGAACTGGAGGCGCCGCGGCAGACCATCTGCAGCAGTCGCATGTTCGGTCGCCGCCAGTATCAGTTCGGCGCCCTGGCCGAGGCGGTGGCCAGCTACACCGCCCGCGCCGCGGAAAAGTTGCGCGCCCAGGGTTCGCTCTGTCGCACCCTGAGGGTCAGCATCCAGACCGGCATGCACGGCGCCGACGAAGGCCGCTACGCCAATGCCGCCCTGCTCAACCTGCCGGTGCCCAGCGACGACACCCGGGTGCTCAACGACCAGGCCCAGGCGGGCCTGCGCGAGATCTTTCGCGACGGCTTCGGCTACGCCAAGGCCGAGGTGCTGTTGCTCGATCTCTGCGGCCGTAGCGAGGTGGCGGCGGATCTCTTCGCCGCCGCCCCGGATCCGGCCGCGGCCCGGCTGATGGCGACCCTGGACGCCATCAACGGCCGGTTCGGTCGCGAGACCCTGAGACCGGCGCGGATCCCGCGCGATCCCGCCTGGCAGATGCGCCGCGACCTGCTCAGCCCGCGCTACACCACCCGGCTCGATGAACTCTGGACGCTGGGCTGAGCGGCCAGCGTCCGGCTAGCCGGCGCGTACCACCCGCCGCCCGCGCCACCAGTAGCCCACCCCCAGCAGCAGGAACCACAGCGGACTGGCCAGCAGCGCCTGGCGGGTGTCGTCCTGCAGGGTCAGCAGCACCAGCACCGCGGCGAAGAAGGCCAGCACCCCGTAGCACACCCAGCGCCCGCCGGGCAGGCGGAAGGCCGAGGCGGCATGGCGCTCCGGACGGTTGCGGCGGTAGGCCAGCCAGGCCAGCAGGATCAGCGACCAGACGAACATGAACAGCACCGCGGCCAGGGTGGTGACCAGGGTGAAGGCGGTGACCAGGTTGGGGATCAGGTAGATCAGCACCGTACCCAGCAGCAGGCACAGGCAGGACAGCACCAGGCCACGCGCCGGCACCGCCGCCCGCGAAAGGCGGGTGAGGCCGCGTGGCGCATGGCCTTCGCGGGCCAGGCCATAGAGCATCCGGCTGGTGGAGAAGATGCCGCTGTTGGCCGAGGAGGTGGCGGAGGTCAGCACCACGAAATTGATCAGGCTGGCGGCCATGGGCACGCCGGCCAGCACGAAGAGTTCGACGAAGGGACTCTTGTCCGGCACCACCTGGCGCCAGGGCGTCACCGCCATGATCACCACCAGCGCCAGCACATAGAACACCAGGATGCGCACCGGAATGGAGTTGATCGCCCGCGGCAGATTGCGCCGCGGATCGGCGGTCTCGGCGGCGGTGGTGCCCACCAGCTCGATACCGACGAAGGCGAAGACGGCGATCTGGAAACCGGCGAAGAAACCGCCCAGCCCCATGGGAAAGACGCCGCCGTCGTTCCACAGGTTGGCGAGGCTGGCGACGTTGCCCGAGGGCGACTGGAAGCCCCAGAGCACCAGGCCGAATCCGGTGACGATCAGGGCGCAGATGGCGACGATCTTGATCAGCGCGAACCAGAATTCCAGTTCGCCGAACAGCCGCACCGTGACCAGATTCAGACCCAGCAGGAGCAGCACGCAGAGCAGCGCCGGGATCCAGGGCGCGAGGCTGGGAAACCAGAACTGGGCATAGGCGGCGATGGCGATGACATCGGCGATGGCGGTGACGATCCAGCAGAACCAGTAGGTCCAGCCACAGAAGAAGCCGGCCCAGGGCCCGAGCAGATCGGTGCAGAAGTCGATGAAGGACTTGTACTCCAGATCCGACAGCAGCAATTCGCCCAGGGCGCGCATGACAAAGAACAGGGCGCTGCCGATGATCAGATAGACCAGCAGGATCGAGGGGCCGGCCAGGGCGATGGTCTTGCCCGAACCCATGAACAGGCCGGTGCCTATGGCGCCGCCGATGGCGATCAGTTGCAGATGGCGATTGGACAGGCTGCGTTGCAGCCCCTCGGGCGGGGTGGGAGACGCGGACATGACGAGCGGATACCTGACAGCGACAGCGGGGGCCACACGGTAAGAGATGCACGGCGCCGGTGCCAGTCGTTTCACCGGGACAGCATGCCGCAGGCCCGGTCCCGCCTCGGATGGGCAGGGCGGCGCCAGCGATGGATCGCGGTACTGGCAGGGGGCTTGCGTACCTGCCTATCATGGGCATCCGGGCGCCTTGCGGCAGGCCCGGACGGCCACGAGATCCCTCCGTGCCTCTGCCAGTGAGTCGTCCCTTGTCCTATCTCGAAAGTTTCGCCTGGGAAACCACGCCACTGGGCGCGCGCGCCAGCTGGCCCGTGGCCCTTCGGACCACCTACGACCTGCTGATGGCGTCTCCCTTCGCCATGTGCGCCACCTGGGGCGCCGAGCAGACGCTGATCTACAACCAGGCCTACGCCCCCTTTCTCGGCGCCCGCCATCCGGCCGCCCTGGGGCTGCCGATCGACGAGGTCTGGGCGGAATTGTGGGACGAGATCGCGCCGCTGATCGCGCGGACGCTGGCCGGCGAGGCGCTGCACTTCGTCGACAAGCACTTCGTGATGACCCGCAACGGCTATCCCGAGGACACCTACTGGAGCTTTTCCTACAGCCCGCTGCGCGATGGCGAGCGCATCGTCGGCATGCTCAACATCACCACCGAGACCACCGCCAGTGTTCAGGCCCACCGTCAGCGCGATGTGGCCGAGGCCGCCCTGCGGCGGCACAACCTGACCCTCGAACAGGAGCTTTCCGCACGCATCGACGAGCTCGACAGCGCCCGCGCCGCGGAGAGCAGCGTGCTGGCCGCCGCCGAGCGCGTGCAGCTGGCCCTCGCCGCCGGCGCCATCATCGGCACCTGGTACTGGGATCTGCCCACCGACAGATTCACCGTCGACGAGGCCTTCGCCATCAACTTCGGCCTCGACCCGGCGCTGGGTCGCGATGGCCTGAGCCTGGCGCAGGTGGTGGCCACCGTCCATCCGGACGACCAGGCCGGCCTGGCCGCGGCCATCGCCGACGTCATCGGCCGCGGTGGCCGCTATGCACACCAGTACCGGGTCCGCCGCAGTGACGGCCGCTACTACTGGCTGGAGGCCAACGGCCACGTCGAACTGGCGCCGGATGGCACCCCGCTGCGCTTTCCCGGCGTGCTGCTGGACGTGGACGCCCGCCGGGCCCTGGCCGACGAGCGCGACCGCGCCCTGGCGGACCTGCGGGACCTGACCGCTACCCTCGAGCAGCGGGTCGAAGAGCGCACCGAAGAATTGCGCCGCTCGGAAGAGGCCCTGCGTCAGTCGCAGAAGATGGAAGCCGTGGGGCAACTCACCGGCGGCCTGGCCCACGATTTCAACAACCTGCTCGCCGGGATCTCGGGCAGCCTCGACCTCATGAGCCTGAGAATTGGCCAGGGGCGCTTCACCGAGCTGGAAAAATACCTGACGGCTGCCCAGAGCAGCGCCAAGCGCGCCGCGGCCCTGACCCATCGGCTGCTGGCCTTCGCCCGCCGCCAGACCCTGGCCCCGGAAGCCACCGAGGTCAACCAGCTGGTGGGCGGCCTGCTCGACCTGGTGCAGCGCACCGTGGGGCCGGCCATCCAGGTGCAATTCAGCAGCCTGCCGGACGACCAGCCCCTGCTGGTGGACCAGTCCCAGCTGGAGAACGCCCTGCTCAACCTGTGCATCAATGCCCGTGACGCCATGCCCAAGGGCGGACGCATCCTCATCGCCGCCAGTCATCGCACCCTGGGCGAAGCGGATATCCGCGACTTCGAGCTTGCACCTGGACGCTATCTGCATCTGAGCGTGACCGACAGCGGCAGCGGCATGACGCCGGAAGTCGCCGCCAAGGCCTTCGAGCCCTTCTTCACCACCAAGCCCATGGGGCAGGGCACAGGCCTGGGGCTGTCGATGATCTATGGCTTCGCCCGCCAGTCTGGCGGCCAGCTGCGGCTGCGCTCGACACCCGGCGAAGGCACCACCGTCTGCCTGTATCTGCCCCTGCGACCGGTGGAGCGGCCGTGCGGCTCGCCTCTGGCAGACGGTCAGCCCTGTCTGCTGGAGGGCGCCAATGCCACGGTGCTGGTGGTCGACGACGAACCCACGGTGCGCATGCTGGTGACCGATCTGCTGCGCGAACTGGGCTACGTCATCATCGAGGCCGCCGATGGCGCCGGCGGCCTGGAGGTGCTGCACTCCGATGCGCGCATCGATCTGCTGGTCACCGACGTCGGCCTGCCCGGCGGCATGAATGGCCGCCAGCTGGCCGACGCCGCCCGCGTCCGCCGCCCGGCGCTCAAGGTGCTGTTCATCACCGGCTTCGCCGAAACCTCGCTGCTCAGCGACGGCCACCTGGAGCCGGGCATGGCGATCCTGACCAAGCCCTTCGCGGTGGAGGCCTTGGCGCAGCGGGTGAAGGGATTGGTGGCGGGGTAGGTTTCGCGCGCGAAACCCCTTTGGCAGGGCCCGGAAACGCAACGGCCCCCAATCAGCGTGTCCGCAAGGACTGATTGGAGGCCGTCTGGATCTGGAGCGGGCGAAGGGAATCGAACCCTCGTCATGAGCTTGGGAAGCTCAGGTAATGCCATTATACGACGCCCGCGTGGGGTGCCTTTGTACCAGAAGCCTGCCTCCGGGTGAAGAGGCGGGAGCCGTCTGGTCGTTTCGTGGTCCAAGAAATACGGACCGCACGCTGCGGTGATCGGGGACTCTGTCCCCCAGAGGAGGAGGGCGCGCATGTCTTGTAACCCGGGCACCTACCAGGGGGTGATTCCCCCCTACATTCTTGGCCGCATCATCGATCATGGCGACGAACACCAGCGTTCCTGCGCCCTGACCACCCTGAGTCATGTCCAGAGTCTGCTGCACAATCCCGGGCGCCCCGGCGTGCGCCAGGCACCGGTCGGGCCGCTGCCGCGTACCGATGACGCCAGTCCGCAGCGCAGCATCTTCGATGCCGGCAACGCCATGCAGCTGCCCGGGGGTCTGGTGCGCCAGGAGGGGCAGCCGGCACTGAGCGATGTGGCGGTGGACGAGGCCTACGACTACCTGGGTGCCACCTTCAAATTCTTCAACGAGGTGTTCGGGCGCAATTCCATCGATGGCCAGGGCCTGCCACTGGCCGGCACCGTCCACTATGGCCAAGACTACCAGAACGCCTTCTGGAACGGCGAGCAGATGGTGTTCGGCGATGGCGACGGCGAGATCTTCAACCGCTTCACCATCGCCCTGGACGTCATCGCCCACGAACTGGTGCATGGCGTCACCGAGAGCGAGGCGGGCCTGGTGTACTTCAATCAGTCCGGCGCGCTCAACGAATCGGTCTCCGATGTCTTCGGCGTTCTGGTCAAGCAGTACGAACTCAAGCAGACCGCCGCCGAGGCGGACTGGATCATCGGCGCCGGGCTGCTGACCAAGAAGATCAACGGCAAGGGCCTGAGGTCCATGGCCGAGCCGGGCACCGCCTACGACGATCCGACCCTGGGCAAGGACCCCCAGCCCGGGCATATGCGCGACTACATCGAGACCCGCGAAGACAACGGCGGTGTCCACCTCAACTCGGGCATTCCCAACCGGGCCTTCTATCTGGCGGCGATGGCCCTGGGTGGCTACGCCTGGGAAAAGGCCGGGCCGATCTGGTACGACACTCTGTGCGACAGTCGCCTGGCCAACGATGCGGATTTCGCCGCCTTCGCCCGCCTGACCGTCTCCAATGCCGGTCGCCGTTTCGGCGCCGAGTCGGCGGAGGTGCGTGCGGTCGAAGAGGCCTGGGCCGGCGTGGGTGTCACTCTCATCTAGAGGAGCAGGGCAATGCGCGAACTTCCCCCGCTGGGCAAGGACACCGTGGTGCGACTCTCGCGACAGGGCGGCTTTGCCCCCCTGCACGCGCTGAGCAAGCCGCGGGAGATCGAATTCGGCCAGTACGACAGCGCCCAGCGCGGGCGCATCTGCTCGGTGCTGGAACGCTGCCTGCCGGAATCCGGCGAACCGACCCAGGTCGGGCGGGGCGATCAGCGCTACTTCAAGGTGGAATTGCGCTTCCGTCCCCAGCCCGCCGAGCAGCAGGACGAACTGACCCTGCTGATCCCCGAGGACCGCGCGCCCAGCGAGTTGGTACGACTCTGGGACAAGGGGCTGGTGGAATAACCTGAATTAATGGGCGGGAGCAGCGAGGTGTTGAGGGCATCCTCAAGCGTCCTGGCTGCTTTTGTCTCTTGCCCTGCTGATTACTGATGACATTTAGCGCTAGGCGAGTCGCACCGTTTTTGGGTAAAAAGAAGCGATTGACCCTTTTATGGTTACATCGCGAAAAATGACCCCAAAACAGGAAATAACTGCCAGGACACTCGCGGTGGTAATGGGCGACCTGGTGCATAGCGAGCACGCTGCCGATATCGCGCAGTTACACAAGGCTTTCAATGAAGCGGTCGTGCAGTGCAACAGGCGTTATGCCGACGTCCTGGCATCACCGTTGACCATCACCCTTGGAGACGAATTTCAGGGTTTGGTGACGTCCCTGAATGCCGGCGCTCGGCTGTTGCGTGACATCAGGCTGGATCTCCTACAGCGTGGTATCGATTGCCGTTTCGTGCTGGGGCTGGCCCGGATAGAAACGGCTGTGAATCCGCAGCAGGCCTGGAACATGATGGGGCCGGGTCTTAGCCGCAGTCGGCACAAGCTAAACGAAAAGCGCGCGCTCTGCCGCTATGGTTTCTCGCTGCCTCAGGAGCCGCTGTTGGAGACCACTCTCGATGCACTAGGGGTTGGCTTGACGGTTATCGAGAAGGGTTGGACGCAACGTCAATTGAGCGACATCGCGGCACTGTTGAACGGACAGTTACCCGCGGAGCTGGCAGAGCAGCGTCAGGTATCGGTCCATAGCATCTACAAGGTACGCACCTCCGGTCACTTCGACGCCTATAGCCAACAGTGGAATGCCGTGCTGGAAGTGCTGGCGGATCTGGATCGCAGGGAGGCTGAGCAATGAACGGGTTGCTGCAAGGATTGCATGCACTGGCCTATACGCTCTTCGCCTTGGCCCTGTTGACCGAGCTTGGCAATGTCTTGTGTCGCAGGATGCTCATCCGCATGACACGGCCAAGAATGCCAGGCGCGTCCAGCGATGGCGCCTTTTCCGCGGGACGCCTCATCGGGTGGCTCGAACGTCTGGTGTTGGCTGCGGGACTGCTAAGCAACAGCTGGGAAATCCTCGCGGCGGTGATAGCGCTCAAGACCGTCGCTCGCTTCAAGGAGCT
This sequence comes from Pseudomonas sp. MOIL14HWK12:I1, assembly GCF_000510705.1. Lineage (NCBI taxonomy): Bacteria > Pseudomonadati > Pseudomonadota > Gammaproteobacteria > Pseudomonadales > Pseudomonadaceae > Pseudomonas > Pseudomonas sp. MOIL14HWK12:I1. The sequence continues at coordinate 337,023 of NZ_KI783309.1, forward strand.
GGATCAGCGGGACTTTGCCGAATACTTTCTGGTCGGCTCGCTGTTCAGCATTCTCTGGGCCATCGTGATTACTGGGGCCTGGATGCTTTATGACCAGCATTGGGGAGTCGGTATGAGAGCCACCCTGATGGATTGGCTCAGCGCCTCCTCCTTGCCGCCTTTGATCGAAGCAGCAAAGGTCGGCGGCTGACCTCAGGGCACCGACCAGACCTCGCCCGGCGCCAGTGTCCGGAACGCCTCGTCCGCCAGGCCATGCAGGGCGCGGGCGTGGGCCAGGTCGCGGGGCGGGGCGAACTGTTCTTCGTCGCTCAGGGAAAAGGTGCCGAAGTGGATGCCCAGACTGCTGACGGCGCCCAGCGCCTGATGAGCACGTACCGCATCGTCGGGATTCAGATGGCTGTCCCGCATGAACCAGCGCGGTTCGTAGGCGCCGATGGGCAGGGCGGCGAAGCGTGGCGCGCCCAGGCGTTCGCGGATCTGCGCGAAGTGCGGGCCCCAGCCGGTATCACCGGCGAAATAGACCGGTCCGGTCGGCGCTTCCAGTACGAAGCCGCCCCACAACCGGCGGTTGGTGTCGAAGCGACTGCGCGCCGACCAGTGCTGGCCTGGCACCAGGTGCAGGCGCAGACCGTCCTTGAGCGGCAGGCTCTGCCACCAGTCCAGCTCGCTGACGGTGACGAAACCGGTCTCGCGGCGGATCAGCTCGGCATTGCCCAGAGGCGTCACCACCGGCGTCAGGGGCGCGCGCTCGGCCAGGCGCCGCAGCGTCGCCAGATCCATGTGGTCGTAGTGACTGTGGCTGACGAAGATCAGGTCCAGCGGCGGCAGGTCATCTAGGGCCACGCCGGGGGCGTGATAGCGTCGCGGACCAATGAAGCTGAAGGGACTGACCCGCTCCGACCAGACCGGATCGGCGAGGATGTTGAGACCCTGATGCTGGATCAGCAGGGTGGCATGGTTGACGAAGGTCACCCGCAATTCGCCACCCTCGACCCGGGCCACTGGCCGCGTCGGTACGGCCGGCCCGTCCTGCCAGGTCCACTCGGGACGGGTGCGGGTGAACTGCCATTTCAGCAGGGTCCAGAGGCTCTTGTCTTCGCGCGGCGCCAGGTTGTGAAAGCGCTCGCCGTCGAAGTAATCGGAGCGCGGACCCTCGTAGGCGGAGGAGGCGCAACCGGCCAGGGTCAGCAGGTGGATCAGCCACAGCGGACGAAAGATGCGCATGGGACCTCGGACGAATAGACTGGGCGGTCCAGATTACCCTTTGGCTAGCCGCCGTCGATCCCCATGTCGCGAAATACCCGCTCCACCCCCGGCCAGCGTCCGCGGCGCCAGGCCAAGGCACCGCCGGTCACACCGCGGTTGCTGCTGCTCAACAAGCCCTTCGACGTGCTCACCCAGTTCGCCGACGCCGACGGTCGCGCGACCCTGAAGGCCTATGTCGAGGTACCGGGCGTCTATCCCGCGGGCCGCCTGGATCGTGACAGCGAAGGCCTGCTCCTGCTGACCAACGATGGCCAGTTGCAGGCGCGCATCGCCGATCCCAGGCACAAGCTGCCCAAGACCTACTGGGCCCAGGTGGAGGGCACACCTGGAGAAGAGCAGCTGCAGCGCCTGCGCCAGGGCGTCGACCTCAATGACGGCCCCACGCTGCCGGCCGAGGCCCGCCTGCTGGCGGAGCCGCCAGCGCTCTGGGAGCGCGATCCGCCGGTGCGCTTTCGCAAGAGCGTGCCGACCGCCTGGATCGAGCTGACCATTCGCGAAGGGCGCAATCGCCAGGTCCGGCGCATGACCGCCGCGGTGGGCCTGCCGACCCTGCGCCTGGTGCGCGTCCGCATCGGCCCCTGGACCCTGGACGATCTGGCGCCGGGTGCGTGGCGCGAGGTGCCGGCGCAGCTCTAGCGGCGGAGCTCAGTCCTGCCGCTGGCTGGCGGCCTCCTCTAGATCGCCGGCGATGTCGGCGAGGCGGCGACTGACCTCTTTCAGGACCTGCGGATCGACCTCTCGCGGCGCCTGGCCCGGCTCGGTCACCAGCTGATTGGCCAGCAGCGCGCTCAGGGCGCCCACCTCGCCGGCCTGGTGGCGTAGGTCGTGGGTGTGCTGCACGGCGGCGTCGCGCAAGAGATTGGTGCTGAGGACCAGGCGCCCCATTTCGTCATCGCGGCCGCCGGGCAGGCGCTCGCCGAAACGCCCGCGCGCCAGCAGCCCGAGTTGTCGGGCGCAGGCCACCAGCGGATCCACCAGCCGCCGCTCCACCAGCCGTATCCCGAGGAACAGCAGGCCGCCGCCACAGAGCAGCAGGGCCAGGCCGGCGAGCAGGATGTCGCGCTGGGCCTCGGCGCGGATGGCGGCGATCTGCGCGGCGGTGCGTCCGTGCAGGTCGTCGACCAGGGCGGCGAAGCCCTCGGCGGTCTCGCGGTCGATACCACGGACCTCGGCATCGCCGCGACGCGGATCGCGATCATGGGCGAGATAGGCGGCCTGGCCGGCGCGATAGCGCTCGCTCAGGCGTTGGTGCTGGGCCCGCAGCGCCTGGAGCCGCGGTTGCAGATCGGGATCGACGCTGCCGGTCAGTTGCTGCAGACGCCGGTCGACCTCCGCCTCGCGGGTCAGGAAGGCCTGCCAGTAGCGCTCGGCGGTCGCGGCATCGCCGCCGCGCAGGAGAAAATTCTTCCACTCCTGGACCTGGATCTTGAAGATCAGGTGGGTGTCGTCGATCTCCACCAGGCGCTCCAGCGGGCCTTCGATCAGGTGCTGGTAGCGATGCAACTCGCGGGAGAGCAGGCCGAAGCCGGCCAGGGCGATCAGCAGCATCAGCAGCAGGCTGCCGCCGAACAGGAGCAGGCTCTGACTGCGGAGCGAGCGGGCGAAGGGCATGAGGACTCTCGACAGGAAACGCAGAGCCGCAGCTTAGGGCGCTCGCCCGGGGAAGGCCAGCCTCAGGTCGAGACCAGCAACTGGGCGGCGACGGCGAACATCACCCCGGCCACCAGCAGATCGATCAACCGCCACACCCCTGGGCGGGCCAGGTAGGGCGCAGCCCAGGCGGCGCCCAGGGCGAGGCCGAAGAACCACAGCATGGAGGCCGTGGCCGCGCCGAACACATAGGCCAGGGGCGCGGCCTGCTGGCTGCCCAGGGAGCCGACCAGCAGCACCGTGTCCAGATAGACATGGGGATTGAGCAGCGAGACCGCCGCGGCGGCGAGCAGCGCCTGCCGCCGGCTGCGTGGCTCCGCCGCGGCCAGGGTGCCCATGGCCGCCGGCCGCCAGGCCCGACGCAATGCCTGGACGCCATACCAGAGCAGAAAGGCCGCGCCGCCCCAGCGCAGGATGTCCACCAGCAACGGACTGTGCTGGATCAGCGCGGCCAGGCCCAGCACCCCGGCGGCCACCAGGATCACGTCGCAGGTGAGGCAGAAGGCGGCGATGGCCAGATGGTGCTCGCGGCGCAGCCCCTGGGCCAGCAGATAGGTGTTCTGCGCGCCCAGCGCCATGATGAGACTGGCCATGGTCAGGAGGCCGGTGACGTAGCTGTTCATTGTGGAAGTGGTGCCCTGTCGTGCTGGATTGGCTGCCACCTTGCCGCGTCCAGGTGTATAAGAAAAACCAATATTCCTTATGCAGCATTAGCTGAATCGATGATCGACTACAAGTTGCTGGAAGCCCTGGCGGTGGTGGTGGAAGAGGGCGGTTTCGAGCGGGCGGCGCGGCGCCTGGGGCTGTCGCAATCGGCGGTGTCCCAGCGCATCAAGCTGCTCGAAGCCCGGGTCGGCCAGGCGGTGCTGGTGCGGGAGACACCCCCGCAGCCGACGGCGCCGGGTCTGCGGCTGTTGCGCCATATCCAGCAGGTGCGGCTACTGGAAGCCGATCTGGGCAGCGAGGTGCCGGGTCTGGCCGAAGAGGCGCCGCAGCGCCTGCGCATCGCCCTCAACGCCGACAGCCTGGCCAACTGGTGGCCGCTGGCGGTCGGCCCCTGGGTCCGGGCACAGCGGGTGTTGCTGGATCTGGTGGTGGAAGACCAGGACGTGGTGCTCCGACGGATGCGCGCCGGCGAGGTGGCGGCCTGCCTCTGCGCCAACGGCCAGCCGCTGGCCGGCGCACGGGTCAGCGCCCTGGGCGCCATGCGCTACCGGGCCCTGGCCAGTCCGGAATTCCGCGCTCGGCAACTGGCCGCATTGCCGGATCCCCAGGCCCTGGCACGGGCGCCGGCCATCGTCTTTGGCCCGGATGATCGCCTGCAGCATCGCTATCTGGAGCAGCTCGGCGTCACCCAGACCTTCGACTACCACCTCTGTCCTTCCGCCGAGGGCTTTCTGCAGATGACCCTGGGTGGCATCGGCTGGGGTCTCCTGCCGGATATCCAGAGCGCGGCCGCCCGGGCGCGGGGCGCGCTGGTGGATCTGGCGCCCGGTCACTGGGTGGACGTGCCGCTGTTCTGGCATCACTGGCGCAATGGCGGCGCCGCCTTGCAGGCCCTGACCCGGCACCTCGAACAGGTCGCCGGCCAGTGGCTGGTGCGCGACTAGCGGCGCCTGTCGAAGGCTTTGGTTACACTGGCGGATTGGTCGCCCCGGGCGACCGCGGACAGCTTCGGGAATCCCAGCGACATGCGTATCTTGATCACGGGCGCCAGCGAGCCGCTCGGTGCGGGCCTGGCCTGCGACCTGCTCGACCGCGGCCAACTGGTGCGGGTGCACGGCCGCCCCGGCGCGACCCTGGACGCCCTGGTCGAGCGCGGCGCCGACTATCACCCGGCCTTGCTCGACCAGCCCGCGCAGGTGGTGGCGCTGTGCGACGACATCGACGCCATCGCCCACTGTACCGATGTGGCCGGCGTGCCGAGCGCGGCCGATCTCGACCACGGCCAGGTGCTGATCGAAGCCGCCCTGCAGCAGCAGGTCGCGCAATTCGTCTATGTCTCGTCCGCCCGCGTCTACGAGCGGGGCGGCGAAGCGCTCAAGGAAGACCAGGTGCCGGCCAAGCCCGCCAGCAGCGAGGCCCAGCGCCGGCTGCAACTGGAGCGCCTGGCCCTGGCCGCCGGCGAATTCGGCCCCCAGGTCACGGTGTTGCGGCCGGCGCAGGTGCTCGGCCTGGCCGATCGCGACTGGGCGCGCTGGTTGCTGGAAAGGGCCAAGGCCAGGCAGCTGGGCCGCAGCGGCAACGGCCTCAATCGCTGGGACTTCACCAGCGCCGGCAATCTGCGCAAGGCCCTGGTGACCTTGTTGCTCAGGCAACCGGCCGCCACCCAGGGCAAGGTCTTCAACCTCAGCGATGGCCAGCCGCTGGTGTGCTGGGATGCGATCAACTTCCTGCTGCGGCGCTTCGAGTTGCCGCCGGTGGTCGAGCGCAAGGCCTTCGATCCCCGGCGTCTCTATGCCCGCCTGCGTACCCCGGGTCACGAGTCGCGCTGGCCCGACCTGCTCGACAGCCCCTTCACCCTGGATATCCGCGCCGCCCAGGAGGCCTTCGGCTACCTGCCCGAGGCCAGCTCCTGGAACGCCCTGGAAGAATATCGCCCGCGGGCGCCCCAGGCCCGCAGCGGCCCGGTCTAGCGCCGCACCAAAGGCACTCGGGATATGGCATGCTGGCGCTTTGCTATCGGCGCAGACTGCGTTTCCGCGCACGCTCCCGGGGCTAATCCGTCCGCGCACGGCCTCGCGTCGGCGCCGACGGCCGTTATACTGGCCGCGATTTCGTCTTCCTGCCTTTGCTCACAGGTCTGCCATGCGCAACGATCTTCTCGATGAAATGGATAACGTCCCGAGTCTGACGCCGGAGCGTGACGATCGCCGTCCCGCGGGTCGCCGGTCGGTCGAAGCCGAGGAGGTCTATCGCGAGCCCACGGCCGGTCATGCGCGCGCGGTACGCCGTGGCCCGTCCACCGCGCCGCTGTGGGTGCTGGTCGCGGCCCTGACTCTGGCCCTGGCCGGAGTCGCCTGGTGGAGTCATCAGCAACTGGTGCTGATGCAGGAGCAGGTGGTGGCCACCCAGGAAAACTTCGCGCGCATCAGCGAAGACGCCCAGGGTCGCCTGAGGGACATCTCCGGCAAGCTGGTGGAAAGCGAATCCTCCGGCACCACCAGTCGCGAGGCGCTGCTGCTGCAGGTCAAGACCTTGCAGACCAAGGTCGCCGAGCTCACCCGCCAGCAGCAGGGGGTGACGGACAACCAGCAGGCCCAGGACAACCGTCTGCAGAATCTCTCCACCGCGGTCCAGACGGTGCAGACCGGCAGTGGCGAGGTGGATACCCGCCTCAAGGCCCTGGTTGATGAGCAGACCGCGCTGAAGAACGGCCTGGCGCAGACCGCCAGCCTGTCCGAGCAGGTCGCCAGCCTCACCGCGCAGAACAAGGCACTGCAGGCCGACATCGCCGCGCTGAAGAAGCCCAGTGCCCAGAATCAGGCCCTGGGCGAGATGCAGCAGGACCTGCTGGTGCTGCGCAGCGAGCTGGACGCCCGCCCGGTGGGCCCGGACAGCAAGGAATTCGACGCCTTCCGCCTGCAGACCACCCGCAACATCACCACCCTGCAGACCCAGGTGCAGAATCTGCAGCAGCAGATCAGCGCCGGGGCGCGTTGATCGGATCGATCTCGCTGCGCTGCCATTCCTGCGGCCAGAGCTCGCCATCGAGTTGATCGAGCCGGCGCTGCAGGACCTTCTGCTTGAACACCTCGAGGATCTCCACCAGCACCTCGTCCAGGGCATTGTCCTGGGCGCCGCTGGGCAGACTCTGATCGAAGCCGTGATCGGCCAGGCGACTGGCCAGGGCACGGAAGTCGCGGGTGCGCAGGCTGGCCGCCGCTTCCCTGACCAGGCCGTTGACGATGTCGGTGAGCACCCCGTCCAGGGTGTCGGCCAGGCGCTCGCCCATGGGTAGGCGCTTGAGCCGGGCCAGATCGGGATTCTCGTCCAGGGCGCGCTGCACCACGTCGCCAACCAGGCGTTCCAGGGTGGCGCGATTCTGGCTGTAGCCCTGTTCCACCATCGCCTGGATGCGCAGCGCCATGCCGTCGATCAGCCGCTGCTTGCGCGGGCGGATGACGCGGTCGATCACGCTCTGGGAGAAGTCGTCGCGGGTGTTGAGTTCGTCCTGCAATTCGCCGCAGATCTTGATCATCACCCGATCCGACAGGTCTTCCATGAGCAGCTGGTAGTAGTGATTGAACAGCCGATAGGGCCGCCAGCCGCGCATGTCGATCAGCCCCAGGCGCTGCAGGCGCAGCAGCAGCGAGACGATGCGCAGCGCCCGCAGCAGGCGGAAGCCGCCCAGGGGGATGCAGCCGAGCACGTCGTACCAGTGGATGAAGGGGTAGTGGTACCAGCGCGCGTGGCGGCGCTCGATCACCGCCACCAGCCAGCCGAGCAGCACGTCGGCGATGAAGAAGGCGACGAACACCAGGTCGATGCGGGTGAAATGGGCGTGGATGCGTTCGCCATAGAAGGCGTGGAAGCCGGGCAGCACCGCGGCCAGGGTCTGGTTGAGCGGTCCCAAGGCATAGAGGCTGTCGAACAGGATCAGCGCCAGGTTCACGCAGACCAGGATCAGGATCAGGCCGTCCCAGAGCGCCAGCAGGCCCTCGTGGCGGCGCGGCGGTGGCGCGGCGGGTGCGGCCGGCGCGCTCATGGCCGCGCGGCCTGCCAGAGCACCTCGCTCACCCCCTGGCGCCGGGCGACGATGCGGGCGGCGACGAACAGCAGGTCGGACAGGCGATTGAGATAGGGCAAGCCCTGGCCCTCCAGCGGCTCCACCGCATGCAGGCTGCGGCAGCGGCGCTCGGCGCTGCGCGCCAGGGTGCGGCAGACATGGGCCTGGGCCACGGCGCGCGAGCCGCCGGGCAGGATGAAATTCTCCAACGGCCCCAGCTCGGCGTTCCACCGATCGATGGCGCCCTCCAGGCGTTCGATCTCCACCGGTTGCAGGGCGCGATAGCTGGGCATGGCCAGTTCGCCACCGAGGTCGAACAGGCGGTGCTGACAGGGCGCCAGAAGCTCGCTCACCTCGGCCAGGCGGGCGTCCTCGGCCAGCTCGGCGAGCAGCAGACCCAGGGCACTGTTGAGCTCATCCACCGCGCCGATGGCCTCGATGCGCGGATGGTCCTTGGGTACCCGGCTGCCGTCGGCCAGGCCGGTGTCGCCGGCGTCGCCCTGGCGGGTGTAGATCTCGGTGAGGCGAAAACCCATGGCGCAGCTCCTGATGAGGTCCTAGGCCGCGTCGAAGTCGGCCTGGACGAGGGGCAGGCGCAGGGTGAAGCAGGTCCCTACGCCGGGCGTGGAGTGCACCTCCATCTGCCCCTTGTGGTTGTTGGTGATGATGAAATACGACACCGACAGGCCCAGACCGGTGCCCTGGCCCACTTCCTTGGTGGTGAAGAACGGCTCGAAGATGCGCTTGCAGATGTCCTCGGGGATGCCGATGCCATTGTCTTCCACCTGGATCTCGGCCCAGCCGCCGCGCAGCTTGGTGCGCAAGGTGATGCGGCCGTATTCGCCTTCTTCCTCGTCATCGCGCAGGTGGATGGCCTGGGCGGCGTTCTTCAGCAGGTTGAGCAGCACCTGCTCCAGTTCGTTGCCGATCACCGGCACCGGTCCCAGCGCCGGATCGAATTCGCGGATGATCGACAGGGTGCGGAAGTCGAAGCCCTCGGCCAGGTCGAAGTCGTTGCCGGCGATCTCGATGGCCTGGTCGATCAGCGGCGGCAGTTCGCTGGCTTCCATCTTGCGATTGCTGCGGCGACTGAAGGCCAGCATGTGGCTGACGATCTTGGCCGCACGGCTGCCGGCCTGGTGGATGCCGTCGAGCAGCCGCGGGATCTGCCGGCTCTCCAGGTAGCAGTTCACCGCATTGAGCTCGACACCGGATTCGGCGGCCTGCTCGACGTTCTTCGGCAACTCCGGCGACAGCCGCCGACGGATGTTCTGCACGTTGTGCAGGATGGCGCCCAGCGGATTGTTGATCTCGTGGGCCATGCCGGCGGCGAGGCCGCCCACCGAGAGCATCTTTTCCGACTGCACCATCATCTCTTCCATGTTCAGGCGCTGGGTGATGTCGTCGATGCGGATCACCACGCCACGCCCGGCGCCGCCCATCAGCGGGTAGAAGGTCAAGGTGTAGTGCCGCGGGGTATCGGTCAGCGCCCAGGTCACCCGTTCCACCTTTTCCACGCGCAGCAATTCGGCGGTGCGACTGAGTTGCGGCAGGAACGGCTTGAGCGAGGGAAAGGCCAGGAACACCGGCTGGTTCAGGGCCTCGTCCAGCTGGGTGCCGGAGAGGTGGGTGGCCTCCTGGTTCCACTGGGTGACGTAGAACTGCTCGTCCACGGCGATCAGCGCCGAGGGCATGGAGTCGATGATGCTGTTGAGGTAGTTCTGGAAGCCGGTGAGCTTCTTCTCGATCTTGCCGCGGACCTGCACCTCCAGCTCCAGCTTGCGGTTGGAGCGGCGGGTTTCCTCGGCCAGGCTCTGGGCCTGCAGCACCGCGTACTGGGCGTCGTCGCGGGCGCGCTTGAGTTGCTGCTCGCGGCCCTGGATGCGGCCGAGCATGGTGTTGAAGGATTCCGCCAGGCGGCCCAGTTCATCTTCGCTGCCCTTGCTGGCGCGCAGCGAATAGTTTTCCTCGCGGGTCACCTGGCGCGAGAGTTCTTCCAGTTCGCGGATCGGCAGGGTGATGAGTCTCTTGATCTGCCGCGCCACCACCAGCCAGAGCAGGATACTGAAGGTCAGGATCGCCAGGCTGGCGGTCAGGGTGCCGCGGTAGAAGGCCCCCGGCAGTTCGCTGCTGGCCACCAGCAGCAGATGCCCGGGAGCGCCCTCGGGACGCGGCAGCTCCACCAGCAGATTGGTGCGGAATTCGCGCAGGCGCCAGGTCTGCAGCTCTTCGAAGCGCGCCGGCACCTGCAGGCGATCGCCATTGTGCAACTCGGCCAGGCGCTGGCCCTGGCTGTCGTAGACCGCGGCCAGGCGCAGCGGCGCATAGCCGTCCAGCTGGCGCAGCTGCACCTCGGCCGCCGCCGGCGAGGCCAGCACCTCGCGGCTGAGCACCGGGCTGGCGAACAGCCGGCCCAGGGTCTGCAGCGCCTGGGGTGCCACGCTCTCCTGGGAGATCCAGTAGGCGGCGCTGATAAAGGTCACATTGGCTACCACCAGCACCGCGATCATCATCACCAGCAGGGCAGCCAGCAACTTGCGGCCGACCGGGAGATTCTTCAGGCGTTTGGCGAGGATCATGGCGCAGCCGTGGCAACAGGGAAGCGGGCAGGGTAGCCCGCTGCTAATCGACGGGCAATCCGCGCTCCGCGAGCCGGACCTGCAGGCGCTGCTGCAGCTCGGTCAGGTGCGGCACCGGCAGGCGCAGCCGTCCGGCGATCGGCAGGGCGTGGCCGAGCAGGTAGCTCACCTCGGTGCGCTGGCCGCGCTCCACGTCCTGCAGCATGGAGGATCTGTTGTGGGCGGTGGCGGCGATCACCGCCTCGACCTCCTGCTGCAGCCCCTGGGCCGCCGGGGCGAGGCCCATGGCTTCCAGCAGCGCCGCGAGTTCGTCGCAGAGCGCCGTGACCTCGGGCAGATGCTGGCGCAGTTCGCCATTGGGGCAGCGATAGAGCACGGTCAGCGGATTGATGGCGCAGTTGATCGCCAGCTTGCGCCACAGGCGGGCGTCGATGTCGTCGGTCCAGCGCACCGGGAAACCCAGCTCGGCGAGGGTATCCAGCCAGGGCGGCGGGGTATGGCTGCCGAGCTGGTCGCCGATCCAGATCTGCCCGGCACCGGCCGCGACCACATGGAAGTCGGTCTCGCGATAGGCCCCCTCGGTGGTGCTGGCTCTCAGGCAGCGCGCCCGCGGGACCCGGGCGGCGACGGCGTCCTGGCTGCCCAGGCCGTTCTGCAGCAGCAGGATCTCGGCTTCCGGTTCCAGGCGCGCGGCGACGCTGGCGATGGCCTCTTCGGCGTCGTAGCTCTTGCAGGCGAGGATCAGCCGGCGGATCGGATTGCCGGCCTCGGGCGTCTCGGCCGGCAGCGGATAGAGGCTGGTGGTGTCGCCTTCGCTGAGTTGCAGGCCGCCGCGGGCGCGATACTGCGCCAGGCGCGTGCGATCGCGCAGGATCAGCCGGACCGGCTCGCCACCGCGAAACAGCCGCGCGGCCCAGAGTCCGCCGAGACTGCCGGCGCCCAGCACGTGCCAGCTCACAGCTGTGACTCCAGTGTCGATTCCTTGCGCATGGTCGGATTCCTGAGGAAGAGGGCCAGTCGTTATAATGGTCGGTCAGGCTGCAGCGTCAAGGCTGCCCCACCCCAACCGAGGAGAAAATCCATGCCTTCCTTCGACGTCGTATCGGAGCTGGACAAGCACGAAGTCACCAACGCCGTGGACAACGCCATGAAGGAGCTCGAGCGCCGGTACGACCTGCGCGGCAAGGGCAGCTTCGAGGCCAAGGACCTTACCGTCACCCTGACCGCCGACGCCGATTTCCAGCTCGAGCAGATGCTGGAGATCCTCAAGGTCAACCTGGCCAAGCGCAAGATCGACGTCCAGTGCCTGGAGGTCAAGGACGCCTATGCCTCCGGCAAGACCGTGAAGCAGGAGACCACCCTGCGCGAGGGCATCGACAAGGAGCTGGCGAAGAAGATCGTCGCCCTGATCAAGGACAGCAAGATCAAGGTCCAGGCCGCCATCCAGGGCGAACAGGTGCGCGTCACCGGCAAGAAGCGCGACGAATTGCAGGAGGTCATCGCCCTGCTGCGCGGCCAGTCCCTGGGCATGCCGCTGCAGTTCGACAACTTCCGCGACTGAGCCGCGTTTCGGAACCTCTCGGGCTACCGTCCGTCGCACATAGGGCGCCGCCATTCAGGCCGCGCCCGACTTTTTTCTTGTGCGTGGAGAGGTAGACGATGGATTTGAGTGCCCAGACCGATCACCTGCTGACGGCCTTCATGGCCTGGCTACCGGTGATCCTGCAATATTGCGGCAAGGTGGTACTGGCCCTGATCACCCTGTGGATCGGCTGGTGGATCATCAATCGCCTGACCGGGCGACTGGCCGCGCTGTTCACCGCACGGCACATGGACCAGGCCCTGGAAACCTTCGTGGTGACCCTGGTCAACATCGGTCTCAAGGTCATGCTGGTGATCAGCGTCGCCTCCATGATCGGCATCGCCACCACCTCCTTCGTCGCCGCGCTCGGCGCCGCCAGCCTGGCCATCGGCCTGTCGCTGCAGGGCAGCCTGGCCAACTTCGCCGGCGGGGTGCTGATCCTGCTGTTCCGGCCGTTCAAGATCGGCGACTACATCGAGGCCCAGGGCGTGCAGGGCACCGTGGATTCGATCCAGATCTTCCACACCGTGCTGCGCACCGGCGACAACCGCACCGTCACCGTGCCCAACGGCAACCTGTCCAACGGCATCATCACCAACCAGTCGCGCCAGGCGACCCGACAGATCGTCTTCGACGTCAAGGTCGGCTACGACGCCGATCTGCAGAAGGCCAAGCAGGTGCTGGCCGACATGGCCAAGGATCCGCGGGTGCTGGAGACGCCGCCGCCCGCCATCGTGGTGGCCGGCCTGGGTGACACCTTCATCACCGTGTCGCTGCGCTGCTGGACCGCCAACGGCGATTTCTGGGGCACCCAGTTCACCTTCAACGAGCAGATCCGCGATCGCCTGCGGGCCGAAGGCATCGACATCGCGCTGCCCAGCCGGGTGGTCAAGGTGATCGACGACAAGGGCGACGAGCGCGCCACTGCGGCCGCGCGCGGCGAAGCCTAGGGCAGGGCGGGGCGGCCGTAGGCCGCCCCGGTCTCAGTGACCGCTGCCGGAAGGACCGCTGGGTATCGCGGTCCGCCGCTGGCGCAGCCAGAGCACCGCGATCAGCAGCAGAGTAGGCACCCCCATCAGGGCGGTCAGCGAGAAGAACGAGCTGTAGCCGACGTGCTCGACCATGGCCCCCGAGTAGCCGCCCAAGAGCCGCGGCAACAGCAGCATCAGCGAGCTGAGCATGGCGTACTGGGTGGCCGAGAATCTGAGGTTGGTCAGACTCGACAGGTAGGCGACAAAGGCCGAGGTGGCCATGCCGCCACTGACGTTGTCGGCGCAGATGGTGGCGATCAGCAGCGGCACGTTGGCGCCGGTGGAGGCGATCACCACGAACAGCAGATTGGTCAGCGCCGAGGCGGCGCCGCCGAGAAAGAGGATCGGCAGGATCCCCGCCCGGGTGATCAGCACGCCGCCCAGGCCCGCGCCGAACAGGGTCATGAACACCCCGAAGATCTTGCTGACCCCGGCGATGGTTTCCTTGCTGTAGCCCACGTCGATATAGAAGACGCTGGCCATCACGCCCATGACCGTGTCCGACAGCCGATAGGTGGATATCAGGCCGAGCAGCAGCAGCGCCTGCCACTGGTAGCGCTGGATGAACTCGGTGATGGGCGTCAGCACCGGTGCCATCAGCCGGCGCCCCGGCGCGGTGAGGCAGAGCCAGGCGATCAGGCCGTACATCAGGCCACGCGGCCAGTAGCCGCCGGCCAGCGCCGACAGGCCACCGGTAACGGCGACGATGAGCACGATCAGCAGGATCACCGAGACCATCTGGTGGACGAAGTCGAAGCGCGGCAGCTCTTCGGCATTGGCCGCATCGCGCAGTCGCAGCGGTTCGCGCATGCGCCGCATGAGATCGCTCAGCGGCTTGGAGCAATAGCGCCCCCAGGGCGACAGGCAGCCGACGATGAACAGGCTGTAGAGCAGGGCGCGCGGCCAGGCCTGGGCGATGGCGGCATTGATGGCGGCGGGGATGGAGACCAGCATCACCAGCAGCAGGGCGACCGCCACCAACTGGTGATTGAAGCCGAAGCGCGATTCCGCCATGGCCATTGGCGCCACCGGCTCGGGTTCGCGGATCAGCAGGCTGGTGACCAGGCCGGGCAGGACCAGCAGGGCGAACAGCATATAGGTGGTGGCCCAGGCGTTCTGACTGTAGCCCAGGCGGGACGAGCCCAGTTCCTCGGCGAGAAACAGCGCGCCGGCGCTGGCCAGCAGGGCGGCGATGCGATAGCCGGTCATGTAGCAGGCAGCGAGGGCCGCCTGGCGGTCGTCGCTGGCGATCTCCAGGCGATAGGCGTCCACGGCGATGTCCTGGGTGGCCGAGGCGAAGGCCACCAGCACCGCCAGGGCGATCAGCTGCTCCAGGTGCTGCTGCGGATTGCACAGCGCCATGCCGATCAGCCCCAGACCCACCAGGATCTGCGACAGCACCAGCCAGGAGCGGCGGCGGCCGAGCTTGCCGATCAGCGGCAGCTTCCAGAGGTCGAGCATGGGCGACCAGACCCACTTGAAGGCATAGGCCAGGCCGATCCAGCTGGCGTAGCCGATGGTCTCGCGACTCACGCCCGCTTCGCGCAGCCAGACCGACAGGGTGGAAAACACCAGCATGGCCGGCAGGCCCGCGGCGAAGCCCAGCAGCAGCAGGGCCAGGCAGGCCCTGGATTTGTAGGTGGTGACGGCTTCACGCCAGAAACGTGCAAACATGCCCTTGGGCTCGGAAAAAACGCGCACTCTACTCGACACTCTCAGCTGGATTCCACCGGTACCGACGCATGTCCACCCGGTCCTCGTGCAGCAGCACGCCCTCGGCGCGCAACCGTTCGCGCTGCTCCCGGCCAGAGGGGCTGTCGCGGGTCAGGCTCGGGCGGCCATCCGCGGCGATCACCCGATGCCAGGGCAGGGCGCTGCCCTCGGGCAGGCGCCCCAGCACCCAGCCCACCCAGCGCGCCCCGCGACCGAGGCCGGCGAGTTCCGCCAGCTGGCCATAGCTGACCACCCGCCCCGCGGGAATGGCGGCCAGCGCCAGGAAGACGGCCTGACGCCGGGGTTCGAGGGGAGGGGATGCGCTCATGACGCCCTGCTGCTCCGGGGGAGAAGAGTCCCAGTGTGCCGAAAAGTTTGGTTACGGTGGTGCTGAAACGTGTCGAGCTGCCACATTCTCCCAAGACGTCCGACCTTTGGGCAGTATTTCCGGAAACTTGCCTAACTTTTACCCAGGAACGGTTGCGCGGGTCTCCGGCACCCGGATAATCGCGCCCCTCTCGTTTCGTTACCTTTCCACCCAAGTCCACCCAAAGGTGTCCTGGTGCCCATGCGTTTTCGATTGCTCTCCTCGCTCGCGCTGTTGTCACTCGCCTCCTTCGCCCATGCCGACACCGTCTGGCTGAAGAACGGCGACCGCCTGACCGGAACCATCAAGCTGCTCGACAGCAAGAAGCTGCTCCTGCAGACCGAATACGGCGGCAACATTCCCCTGTCCTGGGACAAGATCAAGACCTTGCAGCGTGACAAGCCCGTCATCGTCCAGCGCGGCAAGTACGAACCCGATTTCCCGGTGGAAAGCCTCAAGCCGGCCGACGACGGTCAGGTGGTGGTCAGCACCGCCGATGGCCAGCAGACCGTGCCCCTGGCCAGCATCACCCAGATCGTGCCGCCGCGTCCCTTCCTGCGCGACTTCGCCTGGAAGGGCAACATCGACGCCGGTCTGGACTACATCAGCTCGTCCCAGGACAGCGAAAAGTACGACATCGACTTCAAGACCCAGGCCCGGCACGGCATGTGGCGGCACAACGCCAACGGCAGCTACGACCGCTACAAGACCGACGACGTGGTCTCGACCAGCAAGTACGGTCTGCAGTACGCCCTGGATCGCTTCTTCGACGAGAAATTCTTCTGGCAGGGCCGCGCCGAATACAAGCGCGACTGGATCCAGGACCTGGCCAAGCAGCGCACCCTGGGTACCGGTCCCGGTTACCAGTTCTGGGACAACGAGCTGGGGGCCTTCTCCCTGACCGGCCTGCTCAACCACAACCGTTACGAGTACTCGGACGGCGGCTCCGACCAGTTCCTCTCGGCGAGCGTGAAGTGGGACTACAACCGCTACCTGTACGGCCAGACCATCCAGTTCTTCACCAATGGTGAACTGGGCCGGCCGCTGGACAACACCGCCAACTTCACCTTCGACGGTGATGTCGGCCTGAGATACAAGGTGACCAACTGGGCGTCGCTGAACCTCAAGGCGTCCAAGGAACTGACCAGCGGTGCCGAGGGCAACGTCAACCAGACCGAGTACACCGCCGGTGTCGGCGTGTCCTGGTAACGTCATGTTTCCCTAGGCAGGCGCCAACCCGTCAAGGCCGCGATTTTCGCGGCCTTGACGTTTCTGCCAGGCGCCGGCTGCCCACCTTGAAATCGGCGTGGCCGCCTCCATCTCCTGTCTTTCAACCGGTTTCCACCGTGAAGGACCCGAGATGCGCGTGACCGCCTTACTCTTCTTGCTGTTCCCCTTTGTGGAACTGGCCGTGCTCATCAAGATCGGCAGCGAAATCGGCGTGCTCGCCACCTTCGCCCTGCTGTTGCTGAGCTTTCTGGTCGGCGTCGCCCTGCTGCGCGTCGCCGGCTTCACCACCCTCTGGCGCATCCGCATGCGCCTGGCCCAGGGGCAGATGCCCGAGCAGGAAGTCATCCAGGGCCTGACCCTGGCGATCGCCGGCGCCCTGCTGATCTTTCCGGGCTTCATCAGCGATGTCCTGGCGCTCGTCTGCCTCCTGCCGGTGACCCGCAAGGCCCTGCTGGGCGCGGTGATCGGCCGGGTCACCCGGCGCAACCCCGGCGCCCAGGGCTACCAGGGCCATCAGCCGGGCCCCGGCCAGGCCGCGCCCCATCGCCCCGAGGTGATCGAGGGTGAAGTGGTGCACCGCGACGAGCAAAAGCACTAAAAATTTTGTCCCCCGCCCTTGAAATGCCTGGCGACAACCTCATGTAGCGGACACCGCAAGGTTGTCGCCGCAAGGCGAGCAGGTTTCGCGTCCTGTCATGCATGGGGCGCACCCGGCGCAGCCGGTAAAAACAAACTGCCGATGCAGTCATCGGCGCTGGAAACACTTAGAACTTTGGGAGATACGACAATGGCGCTTCGTCCTCTGCATGATCGCGTTGTGATTCGTCGCAGCGAAGAAGAGACCAAATCCGCTGGCGGCATCGTGCTGCCGGGCTCGGCTGCCGAAAAGCCGAACCGCGGTGAAGTGGTTGCCGTAGGCACTGGACGCGTGCTGGACAACGGTGATGTCCGTGCTCCGGCGGTGAAAGTGGGTGACAAGGTGGTTTTCGGTCCCTATTCCGGCAGCAACGCCATCAAGGTCGATGGCGAAGAACTGCTGGTGATGGCTGAGTCCGAAATCCTGGCCGTCATCGAAGGCTGATCCCCGCTCACTTTTCGAATTTCTTAGAGGAAACAGAACATGGCTGCAAAAGACGTCAAATTCGGTGACTCCGCGCGCAAGAAGCTGCTGACCGGTGTCAACACCCTGGCCGACGCCGTCAAGGCCACCCTCGGCCCGAAAGGCCGCAACGTGGTGCTGGAGCGTAGCTTCGGTGCTCCCCTGATCACCAAGGACGGCGTTTCCGTCGCCAAGGAGATCGAGCTCAAGGACAAGATCGAGAACATCGGCGCCCAGCTGGTGAAAGACGTGGCCTCCAAGGCCAACGACGCTGCCGGTGACGGCACCACCACCGCCACCGTGCTGGCCCAGGCCATCGTCACCGAAGGCCTGAAGTCCGTGGCCGCCGGCCTGAACCCGATGGATCTGAAGCGCGGCATCGACAAGGCCACCGCTGCCGTCGTCGCCGAGCTGAAGAACCTGTCCAAGCCCTGCGCCGACAGCAAGGCCATCGCCCAGGTAGGCACCATCTCCGCCAACTCCGACGACAGCATCGGCAACATCATCGCCGAAGCCATGGAGAAGGTCGGTAAAGAAGGCGTCATCACCGTCGAAGAAGGCTCGGGCCTGGAAAACGAACTGTCCGTCGTCGAAGGCATGCAGTTCGACCGTGGCTACCTGTCGCCCTACTTCATCAACAAGCCCGACACCATGTCGGCCGAGCTGGACAGCCCGCTGCTGCTGCTGGTCGACAAGAAGATCTCCAACATCCGCGAACTGCTGCCGGTGCTGGAAGCTGTCGCCAAGGCCGGTCGCCCGCTGCTGATCGTCGCCGAAGACGTCGAAGGCGAAGCCCTGGCCACCCTGGTGGTCAACAACATGCGCGGTATCGTCAAGGTCGCTGCCGTCAAGGCGCCCGGCTTCGGTGATCGTCGCAAGGCCATGCTGCAGGACATCGCCATCCTGACCGGCGGTACCGTCATCTCCGAAGAAGTCGGCCTGAGCCTGGAAAGCACCACCCTGGAGCACCTGGGTCAAGCCAAGCGTGTGGTCCTGAACAAGGAAAACACCACCGTCATCGACGGCGCTGGCGTCGAAGCCGACATCCAGGCCCGTATCAAGCAGATCCGTGCCCAGGTCGAAGAAACCTCTTCCGACTACGACAAAGAGAAGCTGCAAGAGCGTCTGGCCAAGCTGGCCGGCGGTGTTGCCGTGATCAAGGTTGGCGCTGCCACCGAAGTCGAGATGAAAGAGAAGAAGGCCCGCGTCGAAGACGCCCTGCACGCTACCCGTGCAGCCGTCGAAGAAGGCGTTGTGCCTGGCGGTGGTGTGGCCCTGGTCCGCGCCCTGGACGCTCTGAAGGATCTGAAAGGCATCAACGAAGAGCAGAACGCCGGTATCAACATCCTGCGTCGCGCCGTCGAAGCGCCCCTGCGCCAGATCGTGACCAATGCCGGTGACGAAGCCTCCGTCGTGCTGGACAAGGTCAAGCAGGGCAGCGGCAACTACGGCTACAACGCCGCTACCGGCGAATACGGCGACATGCTGGAATTCGGCATCATCGACCCGGCCAAGGTGACCCGCAGCGCGCTGCAGGCCGCTTCCTCCATCGCCGGTCTGCTGATCACCACCGAAGCCATCGTGGCTGAGCTGCCGAAAGACGACGCAGCCCCGGCCATGCCCGACATGGGTGGCATGGGTGGCATGGGCGGCATGATGTAAGAGTCGCTCCGGCCCCCGGGCCGAGCCCAACCCCGGTGCTCCTCGCGGACACCGGGGTTTTTTATGGCCGGCTGCCGGCCCGCCCGGCGCTGGTCGAGGCCGTCGGGGCCGGTTAGGCTCTGTGCCAAACAGACGACAACGAGGCCCGCAGCGGACTCGGGCAATGAGGTCAGCGACATGCGTATCCTGGTGGTAGAAGACAACAAGGACATCCTCAGCAACCTGCTGGATTACCTCAGCCTCAAGGGCTACAGCGTGGATTGCGCCCAGGATGGCTTGTCCGGGCTGCACCTGGCCGCAACCGAACACTATGACCTGCTGATCCTCGACATCATGCTGCCCGGCATCGATGGCTACACCCTCTGCCAGCGGTTGCGCCAGGATGCCCGCCGCGATACCCCGGTGATCATGCTCACCGCTCGCGATCAGCTCGATGATCGCCTGGAAGGCTTTCGCTCCGGCGCCGACGACTATCTGGTCAAGCCCTTCGCCCTGTCCGAACTGGCCGCTCGCGTCGAGGCGGTGATGCGCCGGGCCAAGGGCGGCGGACGCCGCCAGCTGCAGGTCGCCGATCTCAGCTATGACCTGGACACCCTGGAGGTCAGTCGCGCCGGCAAGCCGCTCAAGCTCAATCCCATCGGCCTCAAGATCCTCGCCCTGCTGATGCAGAAGTCGCCCCACGTGGTGCGGCGCGAGGTGCTGGAAGAGGCGGTATGGGGCGAGGACTACCCCGACAGCGACAGCCTGCGCAGCCACGTCCACCAGTTGCGCCAGGTGATCGACAAGCCCTTCGAGCAGCCGCTGCTGCGCACCATTCACGGGGTGGGCTACAAACTGGTCGAGCAGGAGTAGCCATGGAATACCACCTGAGCCTGTCACGGCGGATCGTCATCGCCTTCGTGCTGATGACCTTCCTGGTCGGCGGGGTGTTTTCCCTGGGCATCGTCGCGGTGGTGCACACCGTGGAAGAGCGGCTGATCTCCACCGACCTGCGCAACGAACTGGAGCGCATGGTGCAGCGCGACATGAAACGCGGCGGCCAGCCGGTGCTGGACCCGGACATGCGCCTGTATTTCGTGCCCCTCGCCGAGGTGGCGCAGTTGCCTGCCCACCTGCGCGAGTTGCCGGCCGGCTTCAGCGAGGTGGAGGAGGACCAGCAGTACTTCTATGCCTATGTGGCCGAGCTGGAGGGCAATCACTTCGTCCTGCTGCAGAATCAGAGCGACTTCGAGGCGCGCGAACGGCTGCTCTACAAGGTGGTGCTGGTCGGCTTCCTGATCAGCGTGGCCCTGGCCTGGCTGCTGGGCTGGGCGCTGTCGCGGCGGGTGATCGCCCCGGTGGTGCGGCTGGCGCGTCAGGTGCGCCGGCGTGATCAACTGCTCGATGTGACGCCGCCCCTGGCGCCGGACTATGCCAAGGACGAGGTCGGCGAGTTGGCCGGCGCCTTCGACGACGCCCTGAATCGCCTGCGCGCCGCCCTGGCCCGGGAGCGCCTGTTCACCAGCGACGTCAGCCACGAGTTGCGTACCCCGCTGATGGTGATCAATTCCTCCTGCGAGCTGCTCGAGGCCACGCCGGACCTGCCAGCCCGGGCGAAAGGGCCGCTGGAGCGCATGACCCGCGCGGCGCGGGAGATGCAGGAGCTGGTCCAGACCTTTCTCGCCCTGGCGCGCAACCAGGGCGACAACGACACCCAGGCGCCGCGTGCCACCCTGGCCCAGGTGGCGCGGCGCCAGACGCAGGAATGGCAGGCGGCGGTGGAAGCCAAGGGCCTGCAGTGGCGGCTGAGCGTGGCGCCGGAGGCCGACCAGGCGCTCTGGCACGAGCCCTTCCTGCGCTCGGTGATGAGCAATCTGCTGCGCAATGCGCTGCACTATACCGAGCGGGGCTATATCGGCCTGCAGGTCGGAGCGGACGGCTTCGTGGTGGAAGACAGCGGCGTGGGCATTCCCGAGGAGCAGCGCGAGGCGATGTTCCAGCCCTTCGTGCGGGGCGCCGAGGGGCGTGGCGAAGGCCTCGGACTGGGGCTGTCGCTGGTCCGCAGGATCTGCCAGCTGCAAGGCTGGACCGTGGCCCTGGGTGACAGCGCGGCGGGTGGCTGTCGCTTCGAGATAGCGCTGGGCAGCGGCAGCCTAGCGGACTGAGGTTACAGAATTTTCACAACGCCTTGACCGCGGTTTGACAGCGGCCTGGGTAGGGTGGCGGCACTTCTCCACTCCCTCAGGAGCCGCCTCCGTGAAAGCGCCCATCGACCTGCCCTTTTCGCAAAAGTACGACGCCGACCACGCCCGCCAGTATTACCTGAAGCATCAGGACGGCCTGGCCCGGCGCCTGTCCAACTGGCGCGACCAGCAGCTCGCCCGGCAGGCCCTAAGCATCGCCGGCCAACCCAATCTGGTGCTGGATCTGCCCAGTGGCGCCGGCCGTTTCTGGCCGCTGCTGGCGGAGAAGCGCAATCGCCTGATCATCGGCGCCGACTACTCGGAAAACATGCTGGCCACCGCCCGTGAACAGCAGCCCGCGGACGTCGTGGCCCGGGTGAAGACGCTACAGACGTCGGCTTTCGCTATCGACCTGTCCGACAATTCTGTAGATTGCATCTTCTGTATGCGTTTGTTTCACCACGTGGGCGAATCGGCGGACCGTCTGGCCCTGCTGCAGGAGTTCCACCGGGTGACCCGCGACAGCGTCATCCTGTCGCTGTGGGTGGACGGCAACTTCAAGGCCTGGCGGCGTCAGGCACTGGAACGTCGTCGCAAGGCCCAGGGCCGCGACCGCGGCGGTTATCAGAACAGATTCATCGTCGAGCGCAGCCAGTTCGAGGCGGAAGTCGCCCAGGCCGGCTTCGTCGTCGACCGGGCCCTGGACTTCCTGCCGGGCTATGCCATGTGGCGGGTCTACGTCCTGCGCAAGGCCAATTGAAGCTATTTCAGAATAAGAGAGGCAGCCGATGGGAGCCGTGACGCAAGGCGAAGAGCGTTTCGATCGCTGGTGGAACACCGCGGGCGACTGGGTGGAAGCGCCCAACGTCCGCCGTGGTGGCGAAAGCGGTGTCCAGCGCCTGCAACTCCCTGACGGTACCCTGGCCTACGTCAAGCGCCAGGTCGGCCACCTCTATCGCAGCCTGCGTCACCCCCTGGGGCGTCCCACCGCCCTGCGCGAGCGCGATGCGCTGATCGCCTTTCGCGATCTGGGCATCCAGGTTCCCGAATTGCTGTTCTGCGCTGCCCAGCATGCCCAGGGCGGCTGGCGCGCCCTGCTGGTGAGCGCGGCCCTGGAAGGCTACCAGGACCTCGATCACTGGTATGCCGAAGGCGGTGGCAAGGCGCTCAGCGAGGCCGAGCACGAGCGGTTCCTGGCCACCCTCGGTGAGGTGCTGGCGCGCATGCACCGGCATCGCTGGCAGCACGGTTGCCTCTATCCCAAGCACATCTTCGTCGCCGAACGAGCCGGTCCCCAGGGCAAGGAATTCTCGGTGGCCCTGCTCGATCTGGAGAAATGTCGCCAGCGCCTCGGCATAGACACGGCCGCTCGTCGGGATATGCTGCAATTGCGCCGCCATTCGTCGTGGAATGCTGCGCAATGGCGAACTCTCCTCTACGTTTACCAACAGGCGTTGGGACGGAAGATCAGAGGGTTGGAGCCATGACTTCACAAATTACTCGAGGTTTGCTGATCGCGGCTTTCTGCGGGGTCACCACCCTGGCCTATGCGAGCTGGCTACGGCCGGCAGCTGCAGTGGTGGGCAGCGAGGGTCTGGACTACTGCCAGACACCGGTCGCCCGCAGCCTGACCACCTCCAGCACCGGTAGCCAGGACCTGCTGCTGTTTCTCTTCGGCATGACCCAGACCCACAACCGCTAGGCCCCCGGGCGGTCAAGCGCCTTTCGCTTCCTCGGCAAGTTGGGCATCCTGTCGTCTGACTTCTAGCTGCCGAGCCCCCGCCAATGATGGCCGATAGTTTTTCCGAGCAGGCCGTGCAGAGCCTGCTGGACACCGACTTCTACAAGCTCACCATGATGCAGGCTGTCCTGCACAACTATCCCAATGCGGAAGTCGAGTGGGCCTTTCGCTGTCGCAACGACGAAGACCTGCGTCCCTACCACGCGGCCATTCAGGCCGAGATCGATGCCCTGGCCGATGTCGCCATCAGCGACAGCCAGCTGGCCTTTCTCGAGCGCATCCCCTTCATCACCCCCGACTTTATCCGCTTCCTGCGACTGTTCCGTTTCAATCCCTCCTATGTGTTCCTCGGCGAGGAGGAGGGGCGCTTCACCCTGACCCTGAAAGGCCCCTGGCTGCACCTGATCCTGTTCGAGGTGCCGATCCTGGCGCTGATCAGCGAGGTGCGCAATCGCCAGCGCCATGCCGACCTGCCGCTGCAGGTGGCCCGGGATCAGCTCTATCGCAAGTTCGACTGGCTGGCCCGGGAGGCGGGCGCCGACGAGCTGGCCGAATTCAAGATGGCCGACTTCGGCACCCGGCGGCGCTTCTCCTATGGCGTGCAGGAGATGGTGGTGCGCAGCCTCAGGGATGACTTCCCCGGTCGCTTCGTCGGCACCAGTAACGTCCACCTCGCCTGGAAGCTGGGCGTCGCGCCCCTGGGTACCATGGCCCACGAGTGGCTGATGGCGCACCAGCAACTGGGTCCGCGGCTGATCGACAGCCAGATCGCCGCTCTCGACTGCTGGGTACGGGAGTAT
This sequence comes from Pseudomonas sp. MOIL14HWK12:I1, assembly GCF_000510705.1. Taxonomy (NCBI): domain Bacteria; kingdom Pseudomonadati; phylum Pseudomonadota; class Gammaproteobacteria; order Pseudomonadales; family Pseudomonadaceae; genus Pseudomonas; species Pseudomonas sp. MOIL14HWK12:I1. Next base: position 360,634 of record NZ_KI783309.1, read on the forward strand.
CGCGGACAACTCGGCATCGCCCTGACCGACACCATCACCATGGAAGCCTTCCTGCGCGATTTCGATCTCTACTTCGCCAAGCTGTTCGACGGCCTGCGCCATGACAGCGGCGATCCCCTGCAGTGGGCGGAAAAGGCCATCGCCCACTATCAGCAGCTGGGCATCGACCCCCTGACCAAAACCCTGGTGTTTTCCGATTCGCTCAATCTGGAAAAGGCCCTCGCCCTGTTCCGGGCCCTGCGCGAGCGGATCAACGTGAGCTTTGGCATCGGCACCCATTTCACCTGCGACATCCCGGGGGTGCAGCCGATGAACATGGTGCTCAAGATGAGTCGCTGCAACGGCCAGCCGGTGGCGAAGATCTCCGACGCCCCGGGCAAGGCCCAGGGCGGCGAGCCGGACTTCCTGCACTATCTGCGGCACGTCTTCCAGGTCAACGGCGCCTAGCTACGGTTAGCTCTCAGAGCCTTTTTATAATCTCGCGAGCTAGAGACAAACAAGGCCTGGGCGGCCCCGCAAAAAGGCTTGAGGAAGCGGACCGGGCTCGCGCGCGAGTTTACGAGTGGTAAATGAGCATTCCGAAAGCCTTTTCAACGCAGTTCGGCCGACGCGCAGCAGGTTATAAACAGGCTCTCAGGACGAGCAGCTGATCTCCAGGTGCTTGCCCCAGTCCGGCGGCCGCTGGGCGAAGCGTTCGCGTCCCGGCTGGGCTTCGAAGGGGCGTGACAGCACCTCGTGCAGCAGGCGCACCTCGCTGTAGTCGCCCGCTTCGGCCTGCTCGATCGCCTGCTGGGCCAGGTAGTTGCGCAGCACATACAGCGGATTGACCGCGTTCATGCGGGTGGTGCGCTCGGCCGCCGCGCCGCCTTCGGCGTCCAGGCGGGCGCGATAGGCCTGGCTCCAGTCGTCGAAGCCGCGCAGGTCGATGAAGTCCTCGCGCACCCGGGCCAGCGCCGCGGCGGGTTCCTCTTCGCCCAGCTGGCGGAAGAACAGGTGATAGTCCACACCGCCCTGCTGCATCAGGGCCAGCAGGCGTTCGACCAGCTCCTGGGCTTCGTCGTGCGCTTCCTGCAGACCCAGGCGTCGGCGCATCAGGTCGAGGTAATGCGCCTGATACAGCGGCAGGAAGAGCGCGATGCTCTCCTGCAGCGTCTCGACCGCCACCTTGGGTGTCAATGCCTGGGCCAGGGCCGCCAGGTTCCAATGGGCGATGGGCACCTGGTTGCTATAGGAGTAGCGCCCCGTGTGATCGGAGTGGTTGCAGATGAACTGGGCGTCGAAGTCGTCGAGAAAGGCGAAGGGGCCGAAGTCGAAGGTGAGACCCAGGATCGAGAAGTTGTCGGTGTTCATCACCCCATGGCAGAAGCCATAGGCCTGCCAGTAGGCGATCAGCCGGGCGTTGCGTTCGACCACCTCGCGAAACAGCGCCGCCCAGGGTTCCGCGGTGCCCAGCAGGTCGGGGAAGTGCGCGGCCAGGACGTGTTCGCCCAGTTGCTCCAGCAGGGAGTGCTGGCGGGTGTAGTAGAAGTATTCGAAGTGGCCGAAGCGCACATGGCTGGGGGCCATGCGCAACAGGGTGGCGCCGGTTTCCAGCCGCTCGCGCACCACCTGGGTGCTGGAGCCGATCACGCACAGGGCGCGGGTGGTCGGGATGCCCAGGGCGTGCAGGGCCTCGGAGGCGAGGAATTCGCGGATCGAGGAGCGCAGCACGGCGCGGCCGTCGCCCATGCGCGAGAAGGGCGTGAGGCCGGCGCCCTTGAGGTGCAGATCCCAGTGCTCGCCGCGGTCGTTGACCACCTCGCCCAGCAGCAGGCCGCGGCCATCGCCGAGGCGGGGGTTGTAGGAACCGAACTGATGGCCGGAATAGACCATGGCCCGGGGCTCGGCGCTGTCCCAGAGCTGGGCCCCGGCGAACACCTGGATGAACTCGGGCGTCTCGGCCACCGCCGGATCCAGGTCCAGCAGGGCCAGGGCGGCGGGCGAAGCGACCACCAGCCGCGGATCGTCCAGCGGCCGGGGGTCGATACGGGTGGAGAAGTCATCGCCCAGCCGGGCGAATCTGTTGTCGAAGGTCAGGTCGAGCAGCTGTTTCATGGGTCTCCCGAACTATCCGCGCAGGGGCCGTCAGGCCTTGGGTGGCTTGGGATCCTCGGCCTCCTGCTGGGCATCCCCTTCAGGTAGGAGAGGCTTTTTGCCCAGTTGTTTCTCCGCTCCGTGTCGATTCTTCAGGGTGATCTCCATCTGCGGCGTGGACAGCAGGTTGATGCCGGCGTCGCGCAGCAGCTGGTCGACCCGGCGGATCAGCTCATCGGTGGCAGCGCTGCGATCGCCCAGTTCCCGGACATAGATGCGCAGTTCGTGATCCAGGGTGGTGGCGCCATAGTGGGTGACGAACAGCGAGGGTTCGGGGTCGTGGAGCACCCGCGCATTCTCCTTCACCGCCTGCATGATCAGCTGCTGCGCCTGGGCCAGGTCGCTGCCGCGATTGACGCCGAAGGTCAGCACGATACGGGTGACGGTGTCGGTCAGCGTCCAGTTGATCAGCTGGCTGGTGACGAAGGTCTTGTTCGGCACCACCACCGACTTGCGGTCGGCGTCGGTGATATGGGTGGCGCGGATGCGGATCTTGTTTACCGTGCCGGTCACGTTGCCGATGGTGATGAGGTCACCGACGCGCACCGGGCGCTCGAAGAGGATGATCAGGCCGGAGATGAAGTTACCGAAGATCTCCTGCAAGCCGAAACCCAGACCGACCGAGAGGGCGGTGGCCAGCCACTGCAGCTTGTCCCAGCTCACCCCCAGGGTCGCCAGGGTGGTCACGGTGCCGAAGCCGACGATGACGTAGGAGAGCAGGGTGGTGGTGGCGTAGGCGCTGCCCTGGGCCAGATTCAGCCGCGACAGCACCAGCACCTCCAGCAGGCCCGGCAGGTTGCGCGCCAGGGCGACGGTGAGACCGGCGATCACCAGGGCGATGATGAACACCCGCAGCGTCAGGGGTACCTGGGTGGCGGCGGCGCCGGTACCGCTGGTGTACTGGTAGAGGGTGACGTTGTCCAGGTAGGAGAACACCGCCACCACATCGGCCCAGACCAGGTAGAGCACGCCGAGGAAGGCCAGCAGCAGGGTCAGGCGCAGCAGGCGCGAGGACTGCTGGTTGACCTGTTCCATGTCCAGGGTCGGCTCCTGCACCACCTCGACGCCCTCGGCGTCTTCCTGCTGCGCCTGGCGCTTCTGGATGGCGCGCTGGTAGGCCAGGCGCCGCGCGGCCACGCTCAGGCCGCGGGCCAGGGTGGCTTCGAGGATGATCCAGGCCATCAGCACATAGAGGGTGTCCACCAGGCGATCGGTGAGCTTGAGCGCGGTGTAGTAGTAGCCAAAGAGCACGGCGAAGAACAGCACGGCCGGAATGGCGGTGATCATCAGGCCGAGCAGCAGGCGGAAGAACGGCAGGCGCTCGCGGGCGGTGGCATTGAGCAGCGAGCGACCGAGCATCCAGGCCAGGCTGGCATAGGCGACCAGGACGATGAGGATGCCGAGGACATCGTCGGCGAGGCCGGCGAGCTGGCGCTCGGCGATGGCCACCACCGCCATCAGCGCCAGGGCCAGCAGACCCACCCGTCTGACCAGCCGGCGCAGCGACTGCGCCTGGGGCCGCGCCCAGCGGAAGTGGGTCTCGGCCACGCCGCCGGAGGCCAGCAGGCGATACACCGTGTAGAACACCAGCCAGCCGGCGGCGATCTCCAGCAGCGCCGCGCCGATGGCGGCGTTGACCCCGCGTTCGTCACCCTCCAGGGCCACGCCGCCCAGCCAGAGCACCAGACTCGCCGGCAGGCCCAGCAGGATGGTGAGCAGGATGGCCTGGGGCGTATGCAGCTGGCTGTCCCGCTGATAGTGGCCGATGTCCTGGTTGAGCTTGTTGACCCGCCCGTGGATGCGCGGGCGCTGCCAGATCAGGGTGGCGAAGGCCAGTACCAGCGGCAGCAGCAGCAGCGGCCGCTCGGCCAGGCCGACATAGAGTTCGTGCAGGCTTGAGCCCCAGGGCACGTCGCGCAGCTGCTGCAGCAGCTTGCGGGGCGCGGTCTTGACCCAGTTCCAGTCCAGCGGCTTGTTGCTGGGAATCCAGAACATCTGCTCGTCGAGGGTACCGCGCAGGCTGGTGATGGTGCTGCGCAGCTGGTTCTGGTTGAGCTGCAGATCGATGGATTCGCTGAGCAGGGCATTGAGCTCGGTGTTGAGACGCTCCTGCAATTCGCTGCGGGTCTTGAGCAGGTCGAGCAGTTGCTGACGCAGCTGCGGGGTGGCCTTTTCCGGCGGCTGCTGGGCCAGCAGATTGTCGACATAGCCTTCCGGATTGGCGATCTGGGCGCGCTGCTGATTGAGTTCGAACTGATAGAGGCGCAGATCGGCGATGTCGTCGGTGAGGTCCTTGTTGACCTTGACCGAGGGCAGCGCCGCCCGCTGCTGATAGAGCAGCTTGGACAGCAGCACGCTGCCCTTGAGCACGCCGATCTGTTGTTCCATGTTCTCGGTGGTCTGCTTGAGCTGATCCAGCTGCTGGCGCGACTCGAGATTGCGGCGATTGAGGTCGTTGAGGCGATCGGTGGCGCGCAGCAGGTAGTCGGACAGTTGCAGATTGAGCCCGGTCTCCTGGGACAGCACATCGTCCCCGGCGGTCTTTTCCGATTCGCGCGAGGCTTCGGCCAGGGTCTTTTCCGATTGCTGGCGGCGCTTGCCGCTGATCAGCGTCTGCAGGTCCAGGGTCTCCTGCTCGTAGCGCTTGACCTGCTCGGTGAAGAGTTCGCGGCGGATGGCGCCCAGATCCTGCAGCACGCTGTTGCCGGCCAGTTCCTGGCGCAGCAGCTGGATCTGCGTATTGGCTGCCGCCTGTTCCGCCAGCAACTGCCCGCGCCGCTCGGCGGTGAGGGGCTTGGCATTCTCGCGTCCGGCCTTGAGCAGATCGGCGATCTGCTGCAGGCGCGTCTGCAGATTGGCGATGTCCACCTGGGCGCGCTCGGGGCGGGTCTGGGCGTTGATCACCAGACTGTTGGCCGCATTGAGGTCGTCCTGCACGCTGTTGAGCGCCAGGCTGGTCTCGCTCAGGCGCTGCTCCAGGGCCTGGGGTGTGGCGCCGGCATAGCGCTGTTCGGCCGGCTTGATCGGTTCGGCGCGCAGCCGCGCCAGTTGCCGCTGGGCGTCCTTGGTCTGCTGCGGCGCCTGGGCCAGTTGCTGGCGCAGATCGGCCAGCTGCTTGACGTACTGGTCGCGCTGGTCGAGCAGCTTGAGGGTCTGCTGCAGGCTGTCCTGGGCGGCGCTCTGCTCGGGGGCGGGCAGCTTGCGATCGGCCAGGCCGTTCAGATTCTGCTGTACCTGCTGGGCATCCGGCGGCCCGGAATCTTGAGCGACGGCGGGAAGGGTGAACAGGCAGCCGCAGAGGGCGGCGGCGCGAAGCAGAGCGGACAGGCGGTGCATGCGGCAGGCGTCGGGCAGTGGAAAGGCGCGAGGTTAAAGCCAGGCTGCCTGGGGTGCAAGGCAGCACCCCTCAAGCCGCGAACCCTGTTCATCCATCGTTAAAGAAAGAGCGCCGGCCCGCTGTTGCGCCCTTCGGGAAACTTCACGCCGACCTTGCGCACGCGCTTGTTCTCGATGGCCGCGACGATCCACACCAGGCCGTTCCATTCCACCAGGTCGCCAACGATGGGTTCCCCGCCGATCTCGTGGGTGATGAAGCTGCCGAGGCGCTGGTTGCCGTCCACCTCGCCCAGTTGCAGGCCGTAGAGCGCAGCCACGGCGCTGAGTTCGGCGTCGGCTTCGAGGACGAAGTCGCCGAAGAATCTCTGGGTCTGCTGCGGCGCCTGGCTGAACAGCCGCCCAAGGGCCGGAAGATCGTGTTCGTGGCCGACCACGCAGAGGATGTCGCCGGCTTCCAGGGTGGTACTGCCGGAGGGGTGGAGCAGGGTCTCGCCGCGGAACAGCGCGGCGATACGGGTGCCCTCGGGCATCTTCAGCTCGCGCAGGGCGGCGCCGATGCACCACTTCTCGGCGCCCAGACGATAGATGAACAGCTCCCATTCGCTGGTCGGATGGACCTGCAGCCCGGCGCGGGAGAAAGGCGCCGGCTCCGGTGGCACCGTCACCTTGAGCAGCTTGGCCGCCAGCGGCAGACTGGAGCCCTGCACCAGCAGCGACACCAGCACGATGAAGAAGGCCACGTTGAAGAACAGCTGGGCCTGGGGCAGCCCGGCCATCATCGGGAACACCGCCAGGATGATGGGGACTGCGCCGCGCAGCCCGACCCAGGCGATAAAGGCCTTTTCGCGGTCATGGAAGGCGCGGAAGGGCAGCAGGCCGATGGCCACCGACAGCGGGCGGGCGACCAGGATCATCCACAGCGCCAGACCCAGGGCGGGCAGGGCGATGGGCAGCAGGTTGTGCGGCTCCACCAGCAGGCCCAGCACCAGGAACATGCCGATCTGCGCCAGCCAGGCCATGCCGTCGAGCATGTGCAGCATGCCGTGGCGGCTGCGGATCGGCAGATTGCCCATCAGCAGACCGGCCAGGTAGACGGCGAGAATGCCGCTGCCATGGGCGGCGTTGGTCAGGGCGAAGATCAGCAGGCCACCGCTGATGGCCAGCAGCGGGTAGAGGCCGTCGGCGAGGTGGATGCGGTTGATCAGTTGCAGCAGCAGCCAGCCCCCGCCGAGGCCGATCACCCCGCCGATGGCGAATTCGCTGACGAAATGGCCCAGCAGACTCCAGCTGAAGCCGCTCTGGCCGCTGGCGAGCATCTCGATCAGGGTGACGGTGAGAAACACCGCCATGGGGTCGTTGCTGCCGGATTCGATTTCCAGGGTCGCGGTGACCCGTTCGTTGAGGCCGCGGCCACCGAGCAGGGAAAACACCGCCGCGGCATCGGTGGAGCCGACGATGGCGCCGATCAGCAGGCCCTGCAGCAGGCTGAGATCGAACAGCCAGGCGGCGGCGACCCCGGTCAGGCCGGTGGTGATCATCACCCCCACGGTGGCCAGCGACAGTGCCGGCCAGAGCGCCACGCGGAAGCTCGACACCCGGGTGCGCATGCCGCCGTCCAGCAGGATCACTGCCAGCGCCAGATTGCCGACCAGGTAGGCCATCGGATAGTTGTCGAAGGCGATGTGACCGGGGCCGTCGACGCCGGCGAACATGCCGACCACCAGGAAGATCACCAGGATCGGGATGCCGACCCGCGAGGAAATCGAGCTGACCAGAATCGACAGGCCGATCAGCACCGCACCGATCAAGAACAAGCTGTTGATGGTGACAGCGTCCAAGCGTGACTCCTGGGGTAAAGAATTGAAGAACCAGGGGATTTAACCCGCTGGGTGGCCGGGGTGTCAAAGCGCGACGCCGCGGGTGCCCGAGGAAGGCGGTACACTGTAGGGCTGACGCTGGAGTATCCCATGAATTACCGACACGCCTTCCACGCCGGCAACCACGCCGATGTCTTCAAGCACGCCACCCTGTTGCGCCTGGCCGCGCTGCTGGCGCGCAAGGAGACGCCCTTCGTCTATCTGGACAGCCATTCCGGCGTGGGTCGCTATGACCTGGCCGGCGACCAGGCCAGCCGTACCGACGAATGGCGCGAAGGCATCGGACGCCTGTGGGCCCTGGAATCCGCGCCGGCGGCCTTTGTCGGCTATCGCGAAGCGGTGGCGGCGCTCAATCCCGACGGCGCGCTGCGCTACTACCCCGGCTCGCCCGAATTGATGCGCCAGGCGTTGCGCCCCCAGGATCGGCTGCTGCTCAATGAGCTGCACCCCGAGGACGGTCGTCTGCTCAAGGAAAACATGGCTGGAGATCGCCGGGTGGCGGTGCACCAGAAGGATGGCTGGCTGCTGCCCAGGGCGCTGCTGCCGGTGCCGGAGCGCCGGGCCCTGCTGCTGATCGATCCGCCCTTCGAGAAGGCCGACGAGCTGGAGCGCTGCGCCAAGGCGGTCGCGGAGGCCGTCGGCCGCATGCGCCAGACGGTGATCGCGCTCTGGTATCCGATCAAGGATCGCCGCCAATTGAGGCGCTTCCATGCCGGGCTGCAGGCCAGCGGCGCGCCCAAGTTGCTCAACGTCGAATTGCTGATCCGCGCGGCGGACGACCCCACCCGGCTCAATGGCTCGGGGCTGGCCATCGTCAACCCGCCGTGGGGGCTGGAGGAAGAATTGCGCGAGTTGCTGCCCTGGCTGGCCGAGCACCTGGCCCAGGGTGAAGGCAGCTGGCGACTGGACTGGCTGATCGCGGAATAGCGAGGCCGGGACCGTTGGGCTTCGCTGGGCTCAACCCAACCTACGGGAAGAGCCTGGCGCAGGTTGGGTTGAGGCGGCGCTACCGCCGCAGCCCAACAGAGAAAGCCGCCGCAGCGGCTCGGGATCAGACCGCGAGGCTGGGCGGCAGGCAGACACCGGTACCGGCCAGGCCGCAGTAGCCGTTGGGATTCTTCGCCAGGTATTGCTGGTGATAGGCCTCGGCGTAGTAGAAGGGCGGCAGCGGGGCGATCTCGGTGGTGATCTCGCCATAGCCGGCCTCGGCCAACTGCGCCTGGAAGGCGGCCTGGCTGGCTTCGAAGGCTTCCCGCTGGCTGTCGTCGGCGTAATACAGGGCCGAGCGATACTGGGTGCCGACGTCGTTGCCCTGGCGCATGCCCTGGGTCGGATCGTGGGCTTCCCAGAAGATCTTCAGCAGCGCCTCCAGCGAGGTCTGGGCCGGATCGAACACCACCAGCACCACCTCGGTATGACCGGTCAGGCCGGAGCAGACCTCTTCGTAGGTGGGGTTGGGGGTATGGCCGCCGGCATAGCCGGCCGCGGTGGTCCAGACACCGGGTTGTTGCCAGAAGCGCCGCTCGACGCCCCAGAAGCAGCCCATGCCCACCACCAGACTCTGCAGGCCGGCGGGGAAGGGGCCTTGCAACGGATTGCCGTTGACATAGTGGGCCGCGGGCACGGCCATGGCCGTCTCGCGACCGGGCAGTGCCTGCTCGGCGGCGGGCAGATGGGTCTTCTTGGTCAGGATTTCGGAACGCAGGACCATGGGATACCTCGTGGGAAAGGGCCAGGCGAAAGGCTCAGTGTACGCAAAATCGCGGCAGCGGGGTCAGTCCGCGCGGCGGGTCAGCGCGTCGGCAGGTAACGCGCCAGGGCGGCGTCGAGCTGGTCGGCCGGGATGGGCTTGTCGAACAGATAGCCTTGGCCGATATCGCAGCGATGGTGGCGCAGGAAAGCCAGCTGTTCGGTCGTCTCGATGCCCTCGGCAACCACCTGCAGCCGCAGGTTGTGGGCCATGGCGATCACCGCGGAGGTGATTTCCATGTCGTCCTGGTTGTCCGGGATGTCCTTGATGAAACTCCTGTCGATCTTGATGACGTCGATGGGGAATTTTTTCAAGTAGCTGAGCGACGAATAACCGGTGCCGAAGTCGTCCATCGCCAGGCTCATGCCCAGGCGCTTGAGGGCTTCGAGGGTGTTGCGGGTGGCGTCGGTGGCATCCAGCAGGAGGCTTTCGGTCAGTTCTAGCTCCAGCCGCTTGGGCGCGATGCCCTCCTCGTCGAGGATGGTGACGAAGGACTGCACCAGGTCGGGATCGGTGAACTGCTTGGGCGACAGGTTGATGGCGATCTGCAGATCGTCGAAGCCGGCGGCGTCGAGGCGGTGCAGCTGGCGGCAGACCTCACGGATGATCCATTTGCCGATGGGCACGATGAGCCCGGTTTCCTCGGCGATGCTGATGAACTGATCCGGGCGGATCATGCCCTTTTCCGGGTGCTGCCAGCGGATCAGGGCCTCCAGGCCCAGCAGCTTGGCGCGTTTCAGGCAGACCTTGGGCTGGTAGTGCACCAGCAGTTCGTTCTGCTCCAAGGCCCGGCGCAGGTTGTTCTGCACGAACAGCTTGTTGCTGGCCTCGGCGATCAGCGCCTCGGTGAACACCTGGACCTGATGGCCGCCAGTGGCCTTGGCTCGGTGCAGGGCGAGGCCGGCGTGCTTGATCAGGGTCTGCGGATCGGTCTCGTGCGGTCGCGCGGTGGTCAGGCCGATCGAGCAGCTGATCAGAGTCGGGTGGCCTTCCACATAGAGCGGCGGATCCAGGGCCACCAGGGTGTCGCGGGCCAGGCTGTCGGCGGCGACCGCGTCCATGCCTTCGAGTAGCACGGCGAATTCGTTGCTGGCGATGCGGGCGATCAGCGCGCCCGTGCCCAGGGCGCTGCGCAGGCGCCGGGCCAGACCCACCAGCAGCTGGTCGCCGATACGATGCCCCAGGCTGTCGTTGACCCTCTTGAAGTTGTCGACGTCCACCAGCAGCAGCGAGTGTTCGCGGTTGGGATTGGACTGCTCCAGGCGGGCTTCCAGGCGGGCGATGAAGTGGCTGCGATTGGCCAGCCCGGTGAGGCTGTCGCGAAACACCAATTCGTCGTTGTGCTGCTGGGCGAAGCGGGTCTTGCTGGTGTCCTGGAAGATGCCCAGATAGCCCTGCAGGTCGCCATTGGGCTGCTTGATCTTGGAGAGCGACAGCTGGCCCCAGTAGCTCTCGCCGTCCCGGCGATAGCAGCGCAGTTCGCCCTGCCAGCTGTCCTGGTGCGCCAGGCGTTGCCAGGCTTCGTAGAGCAGCTCGCCCCAGTTTTCCAGGGCGGGCAGGGATTCGACGTGAAGCCCCTGGAGCTTGCCGATGGGATAGCCGGTGATCCGCGCGAAGCTGTCGGTGGCGTGCTCCAGGCAACCGCTGGCATCCAGCAGCAGGAAGGCATCGTTGCTGGCTTCCATCACCCGAGTCAGGGGGTGGGCGAGCTTGGACGGGCGCTGCGGTTGCTGGAGCAGGGCGGCCAGGCATTCCGCCAGGCTGCGAGCGAAGGCGACGTCCTCGGCTTCCCAGGTGGCCGCTCGGTCCCGTCGCAGGCAGAGCAGACCGGTCAGTTGACCGTCGTGCAGCAGTGCCACGTCCAGCGCCGTTCCGCCTCCGCTGTGGGACGGGTGCAGCACCTGGCTGGCGTCTTCGATCACGCCCTGCTCGCGCAACCGGCGCCGGTGGTCGCTGCACAGGGTCGGCAGGCGTTCTTCCTTGCACAGGGTGACGAGGCCATTGCCCTCGTAGCGCCACAGGCTGAGTTCGTCCACGGCAAAGGCGGCCGGGCCCTGGGCGCGCAGCAACTGCACCAGGTCATCGTCCACCGGCGCCTGGCGCAGGGCCAGGCGGGACAATTCGAGCAACAGGGTCTGCCTCGCCTGGGCCATCGCCAGGCGTTGCTGGCTATGGTCCTGGCTGTCCTGCAGGAGCGCCAGGGTCGAGCGCAGGGCCACGTTATGGGCTTCCCATTCGCCGGCCAGGGCGTCGTCGTTCATCACCCGCAGCAGATAGCCGCGCAGCAGCGGGCGACCATGGCGCTGCAGGCTCTCGCCGACCTCGACGACCTGGCAGGGCGCCGTGGGGGAGTGGAACAGGTAGCGCACCTGATAGCTGCCGTGTTCGGCCAGTTGCAGCTGGATGTCTTCGTGCAGCCGATGACGGACGCTGGGCTCCATCAGGCTGGCATAGGGGGCATCGATGAGCGAGCACAGCGCCTGGGCGGGCAGGCCGAGGCTGGCTTCGCAGCGGGAATCGAGATAGAGCATCGCCCAGGAGGCTTCATTCAGACGCTCGAAACGCAGCAAGCCCAACCGGGCAGGAGCGCTGAGCGCGCCCGCCTGATCGGCTACCGCGGCATCGGCAGCATCGGAGTGAATACTCATGCGAGGGTCCGCGTCCTTGTGAAGACGGAAAGATGTCCTAGGTTTATCGGAAAGGACAGACAAATCATTAATCCTTTTTCCTTTCCGCCTCGCCAGCACGCTGGGATGGCTGTCAGGTTGCCCGATAGGGCCCGGCGCATGCAAGGGGCGGCGCTCGGGGCGCTCATCCTACCTTTTTCCTGGATCTTTCGGTTGATCTGACAGCAAAAACCCCGCGTGAGCGGGGTTTCTGAACTACACCAGGGGACGGTAACGGCCTTCCGTTACCGTCCTGTGGCGGTTTACAGCAGCAGACCGCGGATTTCCGCCAGCAGATCGCCCAGGCGCTTGGTGAAGCGCGCGGCGGCCGCCCCGTTGATCACGCGGTGATCGTAGGACAGCGACAGCGGAAGCATCAGGCGCGGCTGGAAGGCCTTGCCGTCCCAGACCGGCTGCATGCTGGCCTTGGACACGCCGAGGATCGCCACTTCCGGGGCATTGACGATCGGCGTGAAGCCGGTACCGCCGATGTGACCCAGGCTGGAGATGGTGAAGCAGGCGCCCTGCATGTCGTCGCCGCTGAGCTTCTTGGTCCGCGCCTTTTCCGCCAGTTGGGCGGCTTCGGCGGCGAGTTGCAGCAGGCTCTTCTGGTCGACGTTGCGGATGACCGGGACCAGCAGGCCGTCCGGGGTGTCCACGGCGAAGCCGATGTGCACGTACTTCTTGCGGATCACCGCCTTGCCGCTGGGGGCCAGGGAGGCGTTGAAGTCCGGCAGTTCCTTGAGCACATGGGCGCAGGCCTTGAGCAGGAACGGCAGGATGGTCAGCTTGACGCCGGCCTTTTCCGCCACAGCCTTCTGGCCGACCCGGAAGGCCTCCAGATCGGTCACGTCGGACTGGTCGAACTGGGTCACGTGGGGCACGTTCAGCCAGCTGCGATGCAGGTTGTTGGCACCGACCTGCATGAGGCGCGTCATCGGCACCTCTTCGATCTCGCCGAACTTGCTGAAGTCCACGGTGGGGATCGGCGGGATGCCGGCACCACCGGTGGCGCCGGCAGCCGCGGCCGGAGCCGCCTTGCTCTTCTGCAGCTGATCCTTGACGTAGGCCTGGACGTCTTCCTTGAGGATGCGACCCTTGGGACCGGTCGGGGTGACCTCGCCCAGATCGACACCGAACTCGCGGGCGACCATGCGCACGGCCGGGCCGGCATGGACCTTCTTGCCCTTGCCGGCGGCAGGGGCGCTGGCGGGAGCGGCGGCCTTGGCCGGCGCCTCGGCCTTCTTCTCGGCAGCCGGCGCGCTGGCGGTGTTGCCGGCAGCCGGCTTGGCCGCCTGCTTGGGCGCAGCACCGGCCACCTTCAGGGTCAGGATCAGATCGCCGGTCTTGGCCTGGTCGTTGACCTTGATGGCGACGCTTTCCACCACGCCCGCCTTGGGCGCCGGGATTTCCATGCTGGCCTTGTCGGACTCCAGCACGATCAGCGACTGCTCGGCCTTGACCTGGTCACCGGCCTTGACCAGCACCTCGATGACGTTGGCACTGCCGGTGGAGCCGATGTCGGGGACCTTGATCTCCTCGACCGATTCACCGGCCGGCTCGGCGGCGGCTTCCTCGTGCAGCTCGGGCTCGGCGGCTTCCTTGGCGGGCTTGTCGCCGGCCTTGGATTCGACGCTCTTGCTCGGCTTGGCATTGGCGGCGCCCTTGAGCACCAGGATCAGATCGCCGGTGCCCACTTCGTCGCCGACCTTGACGGAAACGCTCTCCACCACGCCGGCGGCGGGGGAGGGGATTTCCATGCTGGCCTTGTCGGACTCCAGGGTGATCAGCGTCTGCTCGGCGGCGATGGTGTCGCCGGGCTTGACCGCCACCTCGATGATGCTGGCCTTGCCGCTGGAGCCGATGTCGGGGACATGGATCTCCTGGGCTTCGCCTTCGCCGGCGGACGCCGAAGCGTCCTCGTCGCCGGCCGGCGTCGGGGTTTCGCTTTCCTCGACCTGGGTCTGCTTGGACTCGGCCTTGGGTTCGGCGGCGGGTTCGCTGCCGGTGGCGGCGTCCTCGCCTTCCAGGTCGATCAGCAGATCACCGGTCTTGAGGGTGTCGCCGACCTTGATGTGCAGGGCGGCGATCTTGCCGGCCTTGGGGGCCGGGATCTCCATGCTGGCCTTGTCGGACTCCAGCACCACCAGGCTCTGTTCGGCCTCGACGGTATCGCCGACCTTTACCAGCAGCTCGATGACTTCGCCGTCGCCACTGCCGATGTCGGGTACGCGGATGGTCTCGCTCACAGTTGTTTCCTCTTATCCGTGTGCCGCATCAGCAATCCAGGGGATTGCGCTTCTCGGTGTCGATGCCGAACTTGGTGATGGCATCGGCCACGACCTTGCGTTCCAGCTTGCCTTGGTTGGCCAGCGCCTGCAGAGCGGCGACGGCGACCCAGCGGCGGTCGACCTCGAAGTGATCACGCAGCTTCTTGCGGCTGTCGCTGCGACCGAAGCCGTCGGTACCCAGCACCTGGAATTCGGTGGGGACCCACTGGCGGATCTGGTCGGCGAACAGCTTCATGTAGTCGGTGGAGGCGATGACCGGACCCTGGCGCTCGCCCAGGCACTGCTCGACATAGGTCAGGCGGCGCTCTTCCAGCGGGTGCAGGCGGTTCCAGCGATCCACGGCCAGGCCTTCACGGCGCAGTTCGTTGAAGCTGGTGACGCTCCAGATGTCGGCGCCGACGCCCATCTCGCGCAGCAGGCCGGCGGCAGCGCGGACCTCGTTGAGGATGGTGCCCGAGCCGAGCAGCTGGACGCGGTGCTTGAAGTCGCCCTTCTCTTCTTCCAGCAGGTACATGCCCTTGATGATGCCGTCCTCGACACCTGCGGGCATGGCCGGCTGCTGGTAGTTCTCGTTCATCACGGTGATGTAGTAGAAGACGCTCTGCTGCAGTTCCATCATCTGATGGATGCCTTCGCGCATGATCACCGCCAGCTCGTAGGCATAGGTGGGATCGTAGCTGCGGCAGTTGGGGATGGTGCCGGCCAGGATGTGGCTGTGACCGTCCTCGTGCTGCAGGCCTTCACCGTTCAGGGTGGTACGACCGGAGGTGCCGCCCAGCAGGAAGCCGCGGGTCTGGGCATCGCCCGCCGCCCAAGCCAGGTCGCCGATGCGCTGGAAGCCAAACATCGAATAGAAGATGTAGACCGGCAGCATGGGCTGGTTGTAGTTGCTGTAGGCGGTACCGGCGGCGATGAAGGAGGACATGGCGCCGGCCTCGTTGAGGCCTTCCTGGAGGATCTGGCCGTCCTTCTCCTCGCGGTAGTACATCACCTGGTCGCGATCGACCGGCTCATAGAGCTGGCCGTGGGGCGAGTAGATGCCCAGCTGGCGGAACATGCCTTCCATGCCGAAGGTACGGGCCTCGTCGGCGAGGATGGGCACGATGCGCTTGCCCAGGTCCTTGTCCTTGACCAGTTGCGACAGGATGCGGCCGAAGGCCATGGTGGTGGAGATCTCGCGATCGCCGGAGCCGTCCAGTACCGCCTTCAGGGTGTCCAGGGGCGGCGTGGGGATGCTGATGCTGCGGGCGCGACGCTGGGGCAGGTGACCGCCCAGGGATTCGCGACGACTCATCAGGTACTTCATCTCGGCGCTGTCGTCGGCCGGACGATAGAAGGGCAGCTCGCTGAGCTGGGAGTCGTTCAGCGGGATGTCGAAGCGATCGCGGAATTTCTTCAGCGACTCCACATCGACCTTCTTGGTGTTGTGCGCGGTGTTCTTGGCTTCGCCCGCACCGGTGCCGTAGCCCTTGATGGTCTTGGCCAGGATGACGGTGGGCTGACCCTTGTGGTTGACCGCCTGGTGGTAGGCCGCATAGACCTTGTAGGGGTCGTGACCGCCACGGTTGAGCTTCCAGATCTCGTCGTCGGACAGGTCCTCGACCATCTTCAGCAGCTCGGGATTGGCGCCGAAGAAGTGCTTGCGCACATAGGCACCGTCTTTCGCCTTGTAGTTCTGGTATTCACCATCGACCACGGCGTCCATGCGCTGCTGCATGCGGCCTTCGGTGTCGCGGGCGAACAGCGGATCCCACATGCGGCCCCAGAGGACCTTGGTGACGTTCCAGTCGGCGCCGCGGAAGATGCCTTCCAGTTCCTGGACGATCTTGCCATTGCCGCGGACCGGGCCGTCGAGGCGCTGCAGGTTGCAGTTGATGACGAAGATCAGGTTGTCGAGGTTCTCGCGGCCGGCCAGGGAGATGGCGCCCAGGGTTTCCGGCTCGTCGCACTCGCCGTCGCCGATGAAGCACCAGACCTTCTGCTTGCCGGCGGGGATGTAGCCGCGGTTCTCCAGGTACTTCATGAAGCGGGCCTGGTAGATGGCGGTGATCGGACCCAGACCCATGGATACGGTCGGGAACTGCCAGAAGTCGGGCATCAGGTGCGGGTGCGGGTAGCTCGACAGCCCCTTGCCGTCCACTTCCTGGCGGAAGTTGTTCATCTGGTCTTCGGACAGGCGGCCTTCCAGGAAGGCACGGGCGTAGACGCCGGGGGAGGCATGGCCCTGATAGTAGATCAGGTCGCCGCCGTGCTCTTCGTTGGGCGCCTTCCAGAAATAGTTGAAGCCGATGTCATAGAGGGTGGCGCTGGAGGCGAAGGTGGAGATGTGGCCACCCAGATCCGGATCCTTGAGGTTGGCGCGCATGACCATCGCCAGGGCGTTCCAGCGAACCAGCGAGCGGATGCGTCGCTCCATGAACAGGTCGCCCGGCATATGGGCTTCCTTGGTCACTGGAATGGTGTTGCGATAGGGGGTATTGATGGAGTAGGGCAGCTGGGTACCACTGCGGGTAGCCAGTTCGCCCATGCGGGTCATCAGATAATGAACGCGCTCCTCGCCTTCGTGGTCGAGGACGGACTCCAGGGCGTCCAGCCATTCCTGGGTTTCGACGGGATCGAGATCTTGCATGGCTTGCTCCAGGGCGGAAAGGCTTCCAAAATCGGTCGCCTCAGGGTCGCCGCCGGCCTCTTGGGGGCAGCGAAAATTCTTGGATTTATGACCGGACGGTTCCGATCGGCGTGTAGTTTTACTACAAATTCAAATCCGTTTCAGCTCCGAGCTGTAATGCGATAAAAAACAATTCGACGTTTGTCGAACGCGCTGCTCGAGGGCTCGCGAACTCCGAACCGCGGACGTGAAAACGGTTCCCGCTCGGACCAGGTGGTCCGTCGGAATGTCCCTGGCAGGGGGTTCGCGGCAGGGTGGCGGGATTCGACCGTCCCTGCGCAGGACTGCCCATGATACCCCTCCTTCGTCCCGATCTGCCTCCGACTCTCGTCGCATGTGCCGAGCTCGCCGACCGGCGTCTGGCCGATGCCCTGGCCACGCTGCCCGAGGCGGCGGCCCGCCAGGCGAACTGGTCCGCGGCGCAACGCGCCGACTGGCGACGGGTGGCTGCCCTCAGCGACTTCGTCGTCGAGCAGTTCTGCCGGTTGCCCGAGCCTTGCCTGGCGCTGGTCGACAGCGGCGACCTTGCGCTGTCGCTGGCGCCGGGGGCCATGGCGCAGCGCCTGCGCGACGCCCTGGCCGACTGCCCGGACGAAGCCGAACTGGGGCGGCGGCTGCGGCGCTTCCGCATGCTGCAGCAGGTGCGCATCGTCTGGCGCGACCTGACCCGCCGCGCCGATCTGGTGGAGACCTGTCGCGACCTCAGCGACCTGGCCGATGCCTGCATCGACCAGGCCTGCGCCTGGCTGTACGCCCAGCAGTGCAGCCAGTTCGGCGTGCCGACCGGACGCCACAGCGGCCAGCCGCAGCAGCTGGTAGTGCTGGGCATGGGCAAGCTGGGCGCGGGCGAACTCAATCTGTCGTCCGACATCGACCTGATCTTCGCCTATGGCGAGGCCGGGGAGACGCGCGGCGCGCGGCGCGAGCAGGACAACCAGGAATTCTTCACCCGCCTCGGGCAGCGCCTGATCAAGGCGCTGGACGCCGTCACCGTGGACGGCTTCGTCTTTCGCGTCGACATGCGCCTGCGGCCCTATGGCAGCGCCGGTGCCCTGGTGCTGAGCTTTGCCGCCATGGAGCTCTATTACCAGGACCAGGGGCGCGACTGGGAACGCTACGCCATGATCAAGGCGCGGGTGGTCGGTGGCGACCAGGCCAGCGGCGCCGAACTGCTGACCCTGCTGCGGCCCTTCGTCTATCGGCGCTATCTGGATTTCTCCGCCATCGAAGCCCTGCGCAGCATGAAGCAGCTGATCCGCCAGGAGGTGCGCCGGCGCGGCATGACCGACAACGTCAAGCTGGGCGCGGGTGGCATCCGCGAAGTGGAATTCATCGCGCAGGCCTATCAGCTGATCCACGGCGGACGCGATCCGGCGCTGCAGCAGCGACCGCTGCTCAGGGTGCTGACCAGTCTGCGCGAGCGCGACTATCTGCCGGCCGCGGCCGAAGCCGAGTTGCGCGAGGGCTATTGCTTCCTGCGCTATGTGGAGCACGGGCTGCAGGCCATCGCCGACCAGCAGACCCAGACCCTGCCGGTGGATCCCCAGGGCCGGGCGCGGGTGGCCTTTCTCATGGGCCATGCCGACTGGGATGAATTCAGCGCCGCGCTCGACGCCTGGCGCAGCCGCATCGACTGGCACTTCCAGCAGACCATCGCCGATCCCGAGGAGGAGACCCAGAGCGCCGAACTGGAAGACAGCTGGCTGCCGCTGTGGGACGACCTGCTCGACCCCGAGGAGTCCCTGGCGCGACTGCGCGAGGCGGGCTTCCAGGCGCCGGAGCAGGCGCTGGAATTGCTGGCCAGCCTGCGCGCCAGTGGTCAGGTGCGCGCCATGCAGCGCGCCGGTCGCGAACGCCTGGATGCCTTCATGCCGCGGCTGCTGGATGCGGTCAGCGCCGACGAGCAACCCGATCGGGCGTTGGAGCGGGTGCTGCCGCTGGTGGAGGCGGTGGCGCGCCGCTCGGCCTACCTGGTCCTGCTCAGCGAGAATCCGCCGGCCCTGGCGCGGCTGCTGGAACTCTGCGGCGCCAGTGCCTGGGTGGCCGAGCAGATCGCCCGCTATCCGGCGCTGCTCGACGAATTGCTCAACGAGGGGCGGCTCTATCATCCGCCGCAGAAGCCGGAACTGGCCGCCGAGTTGCGCGAGCGCCTGATGCGCCTGCCCGAAGAGGACCTGGAGCAGCAGATGGACGTGCTGCGCCACTTCAAGCGCGCCCACAGCCTGCGGGTGGCGGCGGCGGAGATCGCCGGCAGCCTGCCGCTGATGAAGGTCAGCGACTATCTCACCTGGCTGGCCGAGGTGATCCTCGAAGAGGTCTTTGGCCTGGCCTGGCGCCAGCTGGTGCAGCGCCATGGCACGCCGCAGCGGCGCGACGGCTCGCCCTGCCAGCCGGATTTCGTCATCGTCGGCTATGGCAAGGTCGGGGGCATCGAACTCGGCCACGGTTCGGATCTCGACCTGGTGTTCATCCACGACGCCGATCCCCTGGCCGAGACCGATGGCGCCAAGCCCATGGATGGCGCCCAGTTCTTCAATCGCCTCGGTCAGCGCATCATCCATCTGCTCACCACCACCACCCCGGTGGGCACCCTCTACGAGGTCGACATGCGCCTGCGGCCGTCCGGCGCGGCGGGGCTGCTGGTGAGTTCGCTGGAGGCCTTCGAGCGCTACCAGCAGAGCGAGGCCTGGACCTGGGAACACCAGGCCCTGGTGCGGGCGCGGGTGGTGGCGGGTTGCCCGCGGCTGGGCGAGCGCTTCGACGCGGTGCGGGCGCGCATCCTCGGTCGGCAACGGGAGCTGGCGACCCTGCAGGCCGACGTGGCCGGCATGCGCGACAAGATGCTCGACAACCTCGGCACCGCGCTGACCGCCGGCGGACTGGGGCCGAACGCACGCCGGCCGGAGCAGCTGTTCGACCTCAAGCAGGATGCCGGCGGTATCGTCGATATCGAATTTATGGTCCAATATGCCGTTCTGGCCTGGTCGTGGCAGCATCCCGAATTGCTGCGTTTTCCCGACAACATCCGCATCCTGGAATCCCTCGAAGCGGCTGGTCTGGTACCGGCCACGGACGCCATTGCCCTGCGCGAAGCCTACAAGGCCTACCGCGCCGCGCTGCACCGCCTGGTGCTGCAGAAGCAGCCGGGCAAGGTGCCGGCCGACGGCTTTCTCGCCGAGCGCGACGAAGTACGCCGTATCTGGCACGGCCTGGGGCTGGACACGCCGTCCGGCAATCCGGCCACCTTTTAGGCCGTCATCAGTAAGGAGAGGCAAGATGTCGATGTCCGTGCGCGAGCTTTCGATCAGGCCGGGCCTGAGGGAGTGGGAGTCGGCCACCCGCTAGGTGCCGATCGCCTTCCAGCATGAATATTCTGATCATCGGACCCAGTTGGGTCGGCGACATGGTGATGGCGCAGACCCTCTTCGTCTGCCTCAAGCGCCAGCACCCCGACTGCCAGATCGACGTACTCGCCCCCGAGTGGAGTCGCCCGCTGCTCGAGCGCATGCCCGAGGTGCGCGAAGCCCTGAGCTTTCCCCTCGGCCACGGCGCCTTCGAGCTGGCCACTCGCCGGCGCATCGGCCAGCAGCTGCGCGGTCGCTATGACCAGGCGATCCTCCTGCCCAACTCGCTAAAGTCGGCGCTGGTTCCCTATTTCGCCGGCATCCCCAAGCGCACCGGCTGGCGCGGGGAGATGAGATTCGGCCTGCTCAACGACATCCGCACCCTGGACAAGGCCCGCTATCCGCTGATGATCGAGCGCTTCATGGCGCTGGCCCATGCGCCCGGTGCCGAGTTGCCCAAACCCTATCCCGAACCGCGCCTGGCCATCGACCCGCCCAGCCGCGACGCCGCCCTGGAACGCTTCGGCCTGAGTCTGGACCGGCCGGTGCTGGCGCTCTGTCCGGGCGCCGAGTTCGGCGAGGCCAAGCGCTGGCCGGCCGAGCACTATGCCGCCGTGGCCGATGCCCGGCTGCGCCAGGGCTGGCAGGTCTGGCTGTTCGGCTCGCAGAAAGATGCCCCGGGCGGTGAAGAGATCCGCGAATGGGTCACCCCCGGCTTCGAAGAAGATGTCTGCAACCTCGCCGGGCGCACCTCCCTGGCCGAGGCCATCGACCTGCTCTCCTGTGCGAGCGCCGTGGTCAGCAACGATTCCGGGCTGATGCACGTGGCCGCCGCCCTGGATCGCCCGCTGGTGGCGGTCTATGGCTCCACCTCGCCGGGCTTCACGCCGCCACTGGCCAGTCAGGTCGAGGTGGTGCGCCTGGGGCTGGAGTGCAGTCCCTGCTTCGACCGCACCTGTCGCTTCGGTCACTACGACTGCCTGCGCCTCTTGCAGCCGAGCCTGGTGCAGGACGCTCTCGGCCGTCTGGTCGCCGATCCGGTCGAGGTGGGCTAGATGCGCGTGCTGCTGGTCAAGACCTCGTCGCTCGGCGATGTCATCCATACCCTGCCGGCGCTGACCGATGCGGCCCGGGCCATCCCCGGCATCTGCTTCGACTGGGTGGTGGAAGAAGGCTTCGCCGAGATTCCCGCCTGGCACCCGGCGGTGAGCCAGGTGATCCCGGTGGCCCTGCGGCGCTGGCGCAAGCAGCCCTTTTCCGCCTGGGCCAGTGGCGAATGGGGCGAATTCAAGAGCCGGGTGCGCGAGCAGCGCTATGACCGGGTGATCGATGCCCAAGGCCTGCTCAAGAGCGCCTGGCTGACCCGCTATGCCGAGGCGCCGGTGGCCGGTCTCGACCGAAATTCCGCGCGCGAGCCCCTGGCCAGCCGCTTCTATGACGAACGCTATCACGTGGCCAAGGGGCAGCATGCCCTGGAGCGGATCCGCCAGCTGTTCGCCCAGGCGCTGGACTATCCGCTGCCGGCCGGCGTGGGTGACTACGGCCTGGATCGGCAACGCCTGGCCGGGCCCAACGAGACGCCCTATGTGGTCTTCCTGCATGGCACCACCTGGGTCAGCAAGCACTGGCCCGAGGCCCACTGGCGCGAACTGGCCGAACGCATGAGCCGGCTGGACTGGCCGGTGCGGCTGCTGTGGGGCAACGAGGCGGAGCACGCCCGGGCCGAACGCATCGCCGACGGCCTGGATGGCGTCCAGGTGCTGCCGCGCCTGAATCTCGCCGGGGTGGCCAAGGTGCTGGCCGGCGCCCGAGCCTGCGTGGCGGTGGATACCGGTCTCGGCCATCTGGCCGCCGCCCTGGACGTGCCTACCGTTTCGCTCTATGGCCCGACCAGTCCGAAGAAGGTCGGCGCCTACGGCCGCTCCCAGGTGCACCTGAGCGCCGTGGGCCTGGATGGCACCGATGAGCCGCGCGATCAGCCGGCCGCGAGTCTGGCCGCCCTGACCCCGGAGCGGGTCGAACTGGAACTGGAAACCCTGCTGTTGGAAGACCTCCCCGCATGACCCTGGCTTTCGTGCTCTACAAGTACTTTCCCTTTGGCGGCCTGCAGCGGGACTTCCTGCGCATCGCCCAGGAGTGCCAGCGCCGCGGCCATGCCATTCGCGTCTACACCCTGATCTGGGAAGGCCCGGTACCGGAGGGCTTCGATGTGCGGGTGGCCCGGGTCAGCGCCCTGTTCAATCACCGGCGCAACGAGAAATTCCACGCCTGGCTGCAGGCCGACCTCGCCCGCGATCCGGTCGACCGGGTGATCGGCTTCAACAAGATGCCGGGGCTGGACGTCTATTATGCCGCCGATCCCTGTTTCGAGGACAAGGCCCAGACCCTGCGCAACCCGCTCTATCGCCAGTGGGGCCGCTATCGCCACTTCGCCGAATACGAGCGGGCGGTGTTCGCGCCCGAGTCCTCCACCGAGATCCTGATGATCTCCGAGGTGCAGCAGCCGCTGTTCGTCAAGCACTACGGCACGCCGGCGCCGCGCTTCCACCTCTTGCCGCCGGGCATCGCCGCCGACCGTCGCGCGCCGGCCAATGCCGCCGAGATCCGCGCCGACTTCCGCCGCGAATTCGGGCTGGAGGAGGGCGAGCTGCTGCTGGTGCAGATCGGTTCCGGCTTCAAGACCAAGGGCCTTGATCGCAGTCTGCGCGCCCTGGCATCGCTGCCCAGGGAATTGCGCAAGCGCACCCGGCTGTTCGCCATCGGCCAGGACGATCCCAAGCCCTTCCTGCTGCAGGCCAAGGCCCTGGGCGTGAGCGATCGCGTCCAGATCCTCAAGGGGCGTAGCGACATCCCACGCTTCCTGCTCGGCGCCGATCTGCTGATCCATCCGGCCTATAACGAGAACACCGGTACCGTGCTCCTGGAGGCGCTGGTCGCCGGGCTGCCGGTGCTGGTCACCGACGTCTGCGGCTATGCCCACTACATCGACGAGGCCCGCGCCGGCGAGGTGGTGCCGTCGCCCTTCGCCCAGGAGACCCTGGACCGGATGCTGGCCGAATTGCTGGCCGATCCCGAGCGCCGCGCGGTGCAGGGTCGCAACGGCCTGGCCTTCGCCGACAGCGCCGATCTCTATTCGCTGCCCGAGCGCGCCGCCGATGTCATCCTGGGGGTGGCATGACCCTGGAATTGCGTGAGCCCTTCGCCAGCCTCTGGGCCGGCCAGGATCCCTTCGTCGCCGTGGAGGCCCTGCAGGGCCAGGTCTATCGCGAACTGGACGGCCGCCGCACCCTGCGCACCGAGGTGGCCGGGCGCGGCTACTTCGTCAAGATCCACCGCGGCATCGGCTGGGGCGAGATCGCCAAGAATCTGCTGCAGGCCAAGCAGCCGGTGCTGGGTGCGCGCCAGGAATGGCAGGCCATCGAGCGGCTGCACCAGGTCGGCGTGCCGACCATGACCGCCGTGGCCTTCGGCGAGCGCGGCGTCAATCCGGCGACCCAGCACTCCTTCATCATCACCGAGGAGCTGGCGCCCACCGCCAGTCTCGAAGACTTCAGTCTCGACTGGGTCCGCCAGCCCCCCGAGCCGGCGCTCAAGCGGGCGCTGATCGCCGAGGTGGCGCGCATGACCGGCACCATGCACCGGGCCGGCGTCAATCATCGCGACTGCTACATCTGCCATTTCCTGCTCGACACCGCCCAGCCGGTCACCGTGGCCACTCTGCGACTCTGGCTGATCGACCTGCACCGCGCCCAGTGCCGCGCCCAGGTGCCCCGGCGCTGGCGCGACAAGGACCTGGCCGGACTGTATTTCTCCGCCCTGGGCATCGGCCTGACGCGGCGCGACTTCCTGCGCTTCCTGCGCGGCTACTTCCAGCGCCCGCTGCGCGAGATCCTGCGCGACGAGGCCCCGCTGCTGGCGCGGCTGGAACGCAAGGCCGCCGCCTTGCTGGAGCGCAAGGAACGCTACGGGGACCGGCTCTGATGGCTGACTGGCGCATCGATTCCAGCGTCGCCCACCTGCCCGAATTCGCGACGCTGGACGCGGTGTTCGCCCTGACCGGCGAACGCCTGACCAGCGATCCGCTGTCGGAAGTGGTGCGCATCGAGCGCGACGGCATCCGGTACTACGTCAAGCGCTACCACGGCGCTGGCAAGGGGCTACGGCGCTATGTCGGGCGGCCGCGGGTCAAGGCCGAGTGGCAGAATCTCAAGCGCTTCGCCAAGTGGGGCATCGCCACCGCGCCGGTGGTGGCCTGGGGGATGGAGCGTTCGCCGCGGGGGTTCACCCGCGGCGCCATGATCACCCGCGAGATTCCCGACACCCTGGATCTCGCCGAACTGGCCCGGCGCGAGGATCCACGCCTGCGCGACCGGGTCTGGGTCGACAACGTCAGCCGCCAGCTGGCCGCGGCCACCCGCACCCTGCACGACCACCATTTCGTCCATAACGATCTCAAGTGGCGCAACCTGCTGGTGGATGGCCAGGGCGTGCTCTATTTCATCGATTGCCCGGCCGGCGCCTTCTGGGTCGGCCACTGGCTGCGCTGGCGCATCGTCAAGGACCTGGCCTGCCTGGACAAGGTGGCCAAGTACCAGCTGTCGCGCACCCAGCGCCTCAGGTTCTATCTGCAGTACCGCGGTCGCGCGCGCCTCAGCGACAACGACAAGGGGCGCATCCGCGAGGTGCTGGACTATTTCAAGGGGCGGGAATGAACGAGGTATGGGCGGCCGAGGATCGGGCCGTGCTGGCCGGCCAGGGTCTGGACAGCTTCGCGGCGCTGTGGGCGCTGGAGCTGCCCGCGGTGGATGAACCCAACCAGGGGCGCGGCGGCTTCAGCCAGGTGTTTCGCCTGGACGTCGCCGGTCATGGCTACTACCTCAAGCGCCAGCGCGACTACCTGACCCGGACCCTGGCCCGCCCGCTGGGCGAGCCGACCTTCGCCCGCGAGAGTCGCAACATCCGCCGCTACGCCGAGCTCGGCATCCCGGCGCTGGAGCTGGCCTATTACGGCGAGCGCCGCGACGACCAGGGCTGGCGCGCCATCCTGCTGACCCGGGCGCTGGATGACTGGCGCGATCTGGACAGCTGGTTGCGGGTCTGGCCGCACCTGGCGCCGGACGAGCGCCAGGCGGTGCTGGTCGCCGTCGGTGAACTGGCCCGGCAGCTGCACGGCGCCGGCCAGGTGCACGGCTGCTTCTATCCCAAGCATCTGTTCCTGCAGCGCCAGGGCGAAGGCCTGGTCGCGCGGCTGATCGATCTGGAAAAGACCCGGCCGCTGCTGTTCGGCCGGCGCGATCGCCTGCGCGATCTCGAACCCCTGCTGCGCCGCGCGCCGCAATGGAGTGAACCGGACATCGCCCGCCTGCTGGCGAGCTATCTGGACCAGCCGCTGGACAGCGCCGCCGTGCGGGACTGGAGCCAGCGTCTGGCGGGGCGTCGCCGCCACAAGGAGCGCAAGGCATGACCCTGGAGCAATTGGCCAGGGCCGGCCGCGCGCCAGCCCTGCCGCTGCGCATCGAACTGCCCGGTGGCGAACTGGAAGTGCTGTCGCTGCTCAGGGTGCTGCCCGGTCAGCGCTATGTCGGCGAAGCCCGCTGGCAGGGCCGGCGGGTGCTGGCCAAGCTGCTGGTCGGCGAGCGCGCGAGCCGGCAATTCGCCCGCGAGCGCGAGGGCTGTCGCCTGCTGGCGGCCGCCGCGGCGCCGACTCCCGCGCTGCTGGACAGCGGCGAGGCAGGCGGGCAGGGCGCCTGGCTGCTGTTCGACTTCATCGAGGCGGCGCCCAGCGTCGAGCAGCTCTGGCAGCAGGTGGCCGCCGAGCCCCCCCTGTCGCCGGCGCAGAACGAATTGCTTGGCGCCGCCCTCGCCACCCTGGCGCGGCTGCATGCCCAGGGCCTCTGGCAAGCCGATCTGCACCTGGACAACCTGCTGGTCAAGGACGGCGCCGCCCTGGTCATAGATGCGGCGGACATCCAGGCCGAGAGCGTCGGCCAGCCGCTGTCCCAGGCGCGGGTGCAGGAGAATCTGGCGGTGTTCTTCGCCCAGTTGCCGGCCGCCCTGGATGCCCAGCTGGAAGAACTGCTGATCCACTACCTGCTGGTCAATGCCGAGTACGCCCTGCGCCTCGACGCCCTGCTGGCGCGCACCGCCGAGATCCGCCGCTGGCGCCTGGCCGACTACCTGAAGAAGAGCGGTCGGGAGTGCACCCTGTTCGCCGTCACCCGCAGCGCCTTCGGCCTGATCG
This sequence comes from Pseudomonas sp. MOIL14HWK12:I1, assembly GCF_000510705.1. NCBI lineage: Bacteria > Pseudomonadati > Pseudomonadota > Gammaproteobacteria > Pseudomonadales > Pseudomonadaceae > Pseudomonas > Pseudomonas sp. MOIL14HWK12:I1. The sequence continues at coordinate 386,940 of NZ_KI783309.1, forward strand.
CCGTGCGCCGTACCTGGCTGAGTCGTCTGGAAGGCCTGCTGGCCGATCCCGATGCCGCCCTGGCCGGCCTGCCGACCTTCAAGGACGGCGGCGCCGCCACCGTGGCCCGGCTGCAGTGGCAGGGCCAGGACCTGGTGCTCAAGAGATACAACATCAAGGGCTTCGGCCACTGGCTGACGCGCTTCTGGCGACCGAGCCGGGCCTGGCACAGCTGGCGCGAAGGCCATCGCCTGCGTTTCCTCGGCATTCCCACCCCCGAGCCCCTGGCCGTGCGCGAGCGGCGCTTCCTCGGCCTGCGCGGTCGCGCCTATCTGGTCACGCCCTTCGTCGACGGGCCCAATCTGCTGGAGCGTTTTGCCCCCTATGTGGATTCCGCCCCGCCCGCGGCCGAGCTGGACGCCCTGCTGGCGCTGGTCGCGGCCCTGCGCCGCGAGCGCCTCGGTCATGGCGACTTCAAGGGCACCAACCTGATCTGGCACGACGGCCGCTGGCTGGTGATCGACCTCGACGCCCTGCAGGCCCACGGCAGCGACAGCGCCTATGCCAGTGCCTATGCCCGCGACCGTGCCCGCTTGCTGCGCAACTGGCCGACCGACAGCGCCCTGCACCGGTTGCTCGACGAGCGCCTGCCGCCGGCTTGAGCGAAGCGCCGCCATCTGTACCGGGGCTGAATCGCCGTGCGCTAAGCCCCGCTCCGGCGTGCGGCCATTACCCGTGGCCTGCCTGAACGGCTATAATTCGCCGTTTTTGAGGCGAGGCGGGCCTGCAGCGGCCTCGCGAAACCCCGGCGAACTCCCCTGGCTTCGCCCTGTACAGAGGCTTTACCTGTGTCCCTGACCGTCCTTGGCCTGTCCGGCGCCCTCAGCCACGATCCCTCCGCCGCGCTCTATATCGACGGCAAGCTGATCGCCGCGGTGGAAGAAGAACGCTTCGTACGCGACAAGCATGCCAAGAATCGCATGCCCTACGAGTCGGCCAAGTTCTGCCTGGAACAGGCCGGGATCACCCCCGCCGACGTCGACGTGGTGGCCATTCCCTATGCGCCCATCAGCCTCTTCGGCGAAGCCCGCTGGCACTACGCCAAGCGCTATGCCTACGCGCCGGATCGCGCCCTGGACGCCATCCTGTTCGGCAATCGCCGCTATCACCGCTACCAGAAGCGCATCGAGTGGTGCCTGGTGCAGCTCGGCTTCGACCTCAAGAAGGTCAAGCTGGAAGCCGTCGAGCACCACCTGGCCCACGCCTCCAGTGCCTATCACTGCTCGGGCTTCAGCGAAAAGACCGCGATCCTCGGCATCGATGGCAAGGGCGAATACGCCACCACCTTCTTCGGCTACGGCGAGAACGGCAAGATCCACAAGATCAAGGAGTTCTACGATCCGGACTCCCTGGGTGGCCTCTATGGCGCCCTCACCGAATTCCTCGGCTTCGAGATGCTCGACGGCGAATTCAAGGTCATGGGCATGGCGCCCTATGGCGATGCCAGCAAGTACGATTTCTCGCGCCTGGCGAAATTCGAGAACGGCGAGCTGATCATCAACACCGACTACGCCAACGTCATCGGTTTCCGCCGCTACAAGGAAAAGGGCAAGGGCTACTACTTCTCGCCCAAGCTGATCGAGTGGCTGGGGCCCAAGCGCGAAGGCGATATCGCCGACGATCCCTACATCCACTATGCCGCCAGCATGCAGGCGCTGTTCGAGAAGCTGGCGCTGGAGATGATGGACTACTACCTGGGCGACATCATCCGCCAGACCGGCAAGATTGCCTTTGCCGGCGGCTGCGCGCTCAACGTCAAGCTCAACCAGAAGATCATCGCCCGTCCCGAGGTCAAGGAGCTGTTCGTCCAGCCAGCTTCGGGCGATGCCGGCACCGCCGTCGGCGCCGCCGCCTACGTCTCCCATGCCCGCGGCGTGCCGGTGGAGAAGATGGAGCACGTCTATCTCGGCCCCGGCTACAGCAACGAAGACGTCATCGCCGCCTGCGCCCGCCATCCCAACGCACCCAAGTGGGAGCGGATCGACGACATGCCCCAGCGCATCGCCGAGATCATGGTGGCCGGCAATCCGGTGGCCTGGTTCCAGGGTCGCCTGGAATTCGGTCCGCGCGCCCTGGGCGGTCGCTCCATCATCGGCTGCCCCAGCGTGCCGGGCGTGGCCGATCGCATCAATGCCCAGATCAAGTTCCGCGAGCGCTGGCGGCCATTCTGCCCGTCCATGCTCGACACCGTGGCACCGCAGATGCTCAAGGTCGACCATCCCTCGCCCTTCATGACCTTTACCTTCGAGGTCAACGAAGAGTGGAAGAGCCGGGTACCCGAGGTGGTCCACGAAGACGGCACCTCCCGCGCCCAGGTGCTGGAGCGCCGGCACAATCCGCGCTGGTACGACCTCATGGTCGAGCTGGAAAAGCTCACCGGCAACGGCGTGTCCCTCAACACCTCGCTCAACCGCCGCGGTGAACCCATGGTCTGCTCGCCCACCGACGCCCTGAACATGTTCTTCGGCTCGGATCTGCAGTATCTGATCATGGAAGACATCCTAGTGGTCAAGGAGGGGGCTGGCGTATGACGCGTTCCGCCGAACCGCGGGTGCTGCAGTTCTGTCACGGCTACGACGGTCCCTTCCTCGACTGCGCCCGCCAGACCGCCAGCCTCTTCGCGGGCAGCGGCTATCGCGTCACCACGGTCTTTCTCACCGGCACCGCCGACGCTGAGGTGGCGGCCGGCTGCGGTAGCGACGAGGTGCTGTTCCTGGAGTACTCTTCCCGGGACGTGCGCGGACTCAAGCTCGGCGCCATCCAGGCGCTGCGCGAGATCGTCCGTTCGCGGGGCATCCGCTTCGTCATCGCCCATCGCTTCAAGCCGATCTGGATCGCTTGCCTCGCCACCAATCTGCCGGTGATCGGCGTGCACCATGCCTTTGGCGACTACGACCGGCTCGGCCGGCGGCTGTTCGCCAAGCTGATGAGCAAGCGGCTGACCCTGCTGGGCGTCTCCGACGCGGTGCGCGACGAATTGCGCCTGCGCCTCAAGGACTGGCCCGCCGAGCGCATCGAGACCCTCTACAACCGCCTGGACGTCGAGGCGGTGGAGCGCGAACTCCTGCCGGCCGACCAGGCCCGCGCCGAGCTCAAGCTGCCCCATGACGCCTGGATCGTCGGCAACGTCGGTCGCCTGCATCCGGACAAGGATCAGGCCACGCTGCTGCGCGGCTTCGCCGCCGCCCTGCCGAATCTGCCGGCCAACGCCCTGCTGGCGATTCTCGGCAAGGGTCGCCTGGAAGAAGACCTCAAGGATCTGGCCCGCGAACTGGCCATCGCCGACCGGGTGCTGTTCCTTGGCCAGGTGGAAGGCGCCCGGCGCTATTTCAAGGCCTTCGACGTCTTCGCCCTGAGTTCCGACCACGAGCCCTTCGGCATGGTCCTGCTGGAAGCCATGGCCGCCGGCGTGCCCCTGATCGCCACCTCCTGCGGCGGCGCCCGGGAGATCGTCGAAGGCGTGGGCTTTCTCTTTCCCCTGGGCGACGCCGAGGCCCTGGGCCAGGGTCTGCAGCATCTGGGCCGCCTGGCGCCGAGCCAGAGACGCGCCTGCGTGCAGCACATGCGCGAGCGCCTGGCCGAACGCTTCTCCGACGAGGCCGTGCGCCGCGACTTCTGGCGGCTGCCGATGGTCGCCGCCTTCAAGGCCCCGGCGCCGTGAAAGTCCTGTTCCTGGTCCAGAAGGAGCAACGCATCCTGCTGGACCACTTCTATGCCAGCATCGCCGCCCATTGCGATTGCGACCTGCGCTGGCTGAGCGACGAGGAACAGGCCGATCTGCGCGGCTATTTCCGCCGCGCCGTGCCCCAGCCCGAGCAATACGACCGCATCCTGCTGTTTCTGAGGTTCAAGAAGCAGCTCAAGCAGATCTCCTTCATTCGCAGCCTGCCCAATCTGGTGGAGCTGGAACACGACGCCTACCAGAATTTCATCCCCTGCAAGTACACCGGCAAATTCAGCCGCTACTACCGGGCCATGCCCCACGTCCGGGTGCTGGTTTCCGGCGCCGGGGTGGCGCGGCGGCTGCAGGAGGAGGGGATCGACGCCCACTTCGTGCCCAAGGGCTACGACGACAGTCGCCTGCGCGACCTGGGTGTCGAGCGCGATATCGAACTGGGCTTCGTCGGCAGCCTGGGCAGCGTGGCCTACAGCGGCCGCAAGCAGCTGCTGGAAGACTTGGCCAGGGTCGAGCCGCTGCTGATCACCAAGACCCGCTCGGGCGACGAATACCTGCAGACCCTCAACCGCATCCGCTTCTTTGTCGGCGCCGATGTCGGGATGGGCGAATACATGATCAAGAACTTCGAGGCCATGGCCTGCGGCTGCGTGCTCTTCACCTATGACCAGGGCGAAGAAGAGAACCGGGCGCTGGGCTTCGAGGATGGCGTCAACGTGGTGCTCTATCGCTCGCTGGACGAATTGCGCGAGAAACTCGCCCGGCTGCGAAGCGATCCGGCGCACGCCGCGGCCATCGCCAGGGCGGGAGAGGCCCTGGCGCGTCACTCTTTCGCCTTCGGCCACTTGGGTGAGCGCATCGTTTCGGCTATAACCCCAGCGCTGCGACCGGCCGTCGCACCGGGGTTCCTGCGCCGCCTGCTGGGCTGGCTGGGACGCTGATGCGCCGCGCAAGGTCCGGCTTTCGACTCAACTGGCAGAAAGGGTAGAACGTGCAGTTTTCCGCCGACAGCGACATCTCTGTGGTCGTCACCAGCTGCGGGCGCTTCGACCTGCTGCGGCAGACGCTGGCGACCTTCGACGAATTCAACACCGCGCCCATCCGCCAGGTCTTCATCACCGAGGACTCCGGCGACGAAGCGGTACGCGACTGCATCCCGGAGCACTGGCGCGAGCACACCGAGTTCATCGTCAACAACCCCAAGCTCGGCCAGATGCGCAGCGTCGACGCCGCCTATGCCCGGGTCGAGACAAGCTGGATCTTTCACTGCGAAGACGACTGGGCCTTCTATCGCCCGGGCTTCATCGAGGATTCCCAGGCGCTGCTGGAGGCCGATCCCCAGGCGCTGCAGGTCTGGCTGCGCAGCCATGCCCATGACCTGGCGATCCACAGCCCCTACGTCTATCTCAAGCCGCGCCAGGTGCATGCCGGCATCGCCTTTCATGAGGTCGGCTCGCACAAGCTCGAATGGCAGGGCTTTTCCTTCAATCCCGGTCTGCGCCGGCGCGCCGACTACCTGCTGCACGCACCCTATGGCGACCTGAGCGGCGAGAAGGAACTGTCCCGGCGCTATGCCGACGCCCAGCGCCACGCGCTGATCCTGGAAAACGATGCCGTGCTGCACACCGGCTTCGGCCAGCACGTGGTCAGCGACAAGGACCGCAACGACAAACAGAAGCGCCGGCGGATGGAACGCATCAAACTGGCACTGGCCTTCCTGGTCGGTGCACTCCTGGGAGCCCTGTTGTGGTGACACCCTTGCTCGATCGCCTGCAGCAGAGTCGCTATTTCACCCTGGCGGTGCTGGTGTTCATGGCCGCCTACCTGTGCATCCCCACGGCGAAGTGGATCAACAGCTACTACTATGCGGCGATCGCCCTGCCGGCACTGATCCTCTTCGTGCTGCGCCCGCGGCTGATCGACTGGCGCTCGCCGCTGCTGCTGCTCTGGCTGGTGTTTCTCGCCTGGTTCATCGTGCCGGGGGTGCGGGCCGAGGAGGGGCAGTTCTTCAAGCACATCCTCTATGTGCTGCTGTTCGTGCTGAGCGTGGCCTGCCTGGTGGATGGCGACTTCTTTCGTCGCCCCGGCTTCGTGCGCCTGGCCTTCTGGGTGGTCTGCGCCTATGCCGTGGGCTCCAGCCTGGTGTTCTGGCTCACCGGCCACTATGCCGTCGGCCAGCGGGTCATCCACCTGCCGGGACGCATCTCCAATCCCATCTATGTGAGCATCTGGATGGTCTGCCTGGGCGGCCTGGCGGCGCCCACCTGGATCCGCGAGCGGCGCTGGATCGAGTTGCTGACGGCGGTGGTGGTCACCATCGTCGGCATCTCCTTCGCCCTGCAGACCCGCACCGGCCTGGTCGGCATCGGCTTCCTGGCCGCCCTCGGCGTGCTCTTCGCCTTTCCGCGCTTTCCGCTGCGCACCCTGGCGCTGGTGGTCCTGGTCAGTGCCCTGATCGCCGGGGTGATCCAGGTGGTGCACACCGAAGCCTGGTTCGTCGCCTTCTGGGGCCGGGCGGATTCCGGGCGCATCGAGCTGTTCCACTTCATGATCAAGGACTGGGAGTCCTGCGGCTGGTGGCTGGGCTGCGGTCTGGGCTATCAGAGTCACGACCTGCTGCACGGCACCGAGGCCATCCAGCACCCGCACAACATCTTCGTGTCCTTCGGCATCTACACCGGCCTGGTGTCGCTGCTGATCTTTGGCGTGCTGATGCTGGCCAGCCTGGGAGCGGCCCTGCGCCAGCGCGATCCCTGGGGACTCTATCTGGCCGTGGCCCTGCTGATGCTCAATTTCGATGGCGCCAAGCTGATCGGCAATCCGGACGAGTTGTGGCCGCTGGTGCTGTTGCCCGCGGCGATGATCGCCGGCGCCGAGGTGCAGCGCCGGCGCAAGCTGGCGCTGGGACAGGCGGTGCCGGTCTAGTGTGGTGTTTCAGAAGTTCGCGCAAGAATCGGCGAGTGATTTTTTTGGTATGGGCTAGGCGCCGCGACGAGTCATAGCAGGGCTATGGCGAGGAGCGGCAACGCCGCCAAGGCCAAAAAAGCGCCGCCGAAATTGTGCAGATAATTTCTGAAACACCGCACTAGTCCTGGAGTTGCCGGTCTAGCTCGCGCCAGTCCAGGGGCTGGCGGCAGGCTTCGGCATAGGCCCGGAGGAAGGGTTCGCGACCGGGTTCGAACAGCCAGTCGCGATCCTCGGTATAGCGCAGCAGGTGGTGGAAGTTGCGTACCCGCAGGCGCAGCGGCAGACGCCGCGCATGGCAGCGCAGGTCGGCGATATCGATCAGCCCCAGTTCGCCTTCCGGCGTCAGCACCACGTTGCCCAGGTGCAGCGAACGGAAATAGACACCACTGTCGTGCAATTCGGCGATGAAGCGACCCAGCGCCGGCCGCAGGGTCGCGGCCTCGCTCGAGGTACGCAGTTGACGCAGGGTGGCGCCCGGCAGCGGACTGTAGTGCACCAGGTCGCGCTGCAGCGAGGCGGCGCGATAGACCTCCAGAACCTGCGGGCAGGGGATGCCGCGCTCGGCCAGTTGGCGGGCGTTGTCGGCAAAACGCTGGGCGTAGGGAAACAGCGCCGCCGAGGTCAACAGCCGCTTGCGGCGAAACAGCTTGAGATAGCTGCCATCGGTGAGGCGCAGGACCTTGTCGCCATGGTGGTCGGCTTCCACTACCTGGGCGGCGTCGCGCAGTTCGAGATAGCGCGAATGTTCGAGAGGCTTCATGCAGGACCCGTCAACGTCAGGGCGTGCATGTTACCCGAAGGTGGCAGGCTGTGAAGTGACCCTTACGACCTATCCGGCCGCTTGTTGCTAGAATCAGATTTTTGCCGGCAGCTTTACATGCGCCCAACACGCCAACTCCTGTATTTCGTCTACGGCGGTGCTCAGGCCTATCGGCAGGAGCTGAAATTCAGCCTGCTCAGCGCCCTGCACTGGCGCCAGGGCCAGGACATCGCCCTCCGTATCCTGACCGATCGGCCGCAGGACTATCGCGGCTGGCCGGTGGAAGTGCTGGCCATCGAGGGGGCGACGCTCAAGGCCTGGCAGGGGCAGCACGGCTATCTGCACCGCAGCAAGGCCTGTGCCATCGCCTGGGCGCTGCCCGCCGCCGACAAGACTCTGTTCCTCGACAGCGACACCGTGGTCCAGACGCCGCTGGCCGCGCTGTTCGACGGCATCGATGAGCAGCGCGGGCTGATGGACATCGAGGAGTGGCCGTGGCGCAAGGCCCGTACCCGCCCGGAATTCGCCCGTTTCGCCGCCGCCCTGGCCGCGCGTGGCCAGGAGCCGGCGGAAGAGACCCGGCTCTATAACAGCGGCGTCTGCGGTCTGGCACGCAGCCATCTGCCGCGGGTCGAGCGGGCCATCGCCCTGATCGACGACTGGCATGGCCACGACGAGGAGGTCCATACCCTGGAGCAGATCGCCCTGTCGTTCAGCCTGGCGGATCTGGCCATCAGCGCGGCGCGCGGTCCCGTGCGTCACTACTATGCGGAAAAGCGCTTTCTGCACTTCATGCTGGCGCACTTCTTCGAGCGCTATGGCGAAGACTATTCCCCGGAGCTGCAGCGGCACTGGCAGGAGGTGCCCCTGACCAAGCCGCTGCCCGATGTCTGGACCCGCCTGCGGGTGAAGTGGCAACTGGCCGGACTGGACAAGCAGCGCGCGAGTCTGGGGCGCAAGCTGCTCTACGGCTGCCTGGCGCCCCAGGACAGCTATGCCCGCGCCTGCCGCCACGTCTGGTGGGAGCGGGCGCTGAGCGAGCGCCTCGGCGGCGGTGATCGCCAGGCCTTCGCCGAAGGCATCTGGCCCAACGACCTGCCGCGTCCGCACCTGGCCGACGAAGCCAGCGCGGCCCTCGACTACCTGCGCAAGCGGGTGCGCGGCTAGGCCGCCATCCTCAGGAAAGCCCATGCGAACGCTCTTTCTCGTCGTCCTCTATGGCTTGCGCCCCGGGGAGTCGGCCACCCTCGACAGCCTGCTGGCCCAGCCCTCCGCCAGCCTGCCGGCCGACAGCGTCCTGCTGGTCTGGAACAACGGGCCCCAGCCCCTGGCTCAGGCGGATCGCCAGGCGCTGCTCGCCGCGCCGGGCTGGACGGAGGTGCTCATCAGCGAGGACCTCGGCAATCCGCCGCTGAGCCGGGTCTACAACCAGGCCTTGCGACTGGGCGCCGAGCGCCTGGTGATCTTCGACCAGGACACCGTGGTGGACGCACGCTTTCTGCAGGCGCTCGGGCAGCAGGCCGAGTTGCTGGTGCCCCTGGTGCTGGGGGCGGGCGCCATCCGCTATCCCCATCAGTACAAGGCGGTGGTGACCGTGGAGGGCCCCCTGGATCCCCAGGCTACCGTGACCATCAGTTCGGGGCTGTGCCTGACGCAGGGCCTGGCCGCGCGTATCGCGGCCCGCCACGGCGATGTCTTCGACGAGCGCTTCGCCCTCTATGGCGTCGATGTCTCCTTTTTCCTGCGGGTGCAGGCGCTGGCGCGGGAAGAGCCGGTCGAACTGCTTTGCGCGGGCATCCTCGACCATTCGCTGTCCGAGCTGGAAGCCGAGACCCCGGCCCAGCGGCGCTTTCGCGACATCGAGAAATTCTATGTCGCCCTGCTGCTGCGCCTGCACTACAAGGGCGCCTCGCGCGGCAAGGTGCTGCGCTATCTGGGGCGACAGCTGCTGGGCAACCGGCTGTATCTGTATGGCGTCCTGCCGCAGATGCTGCGGACCGTCCTCAGCGGGCGGCATCCCCGGGCGTAGCGCCCGGCAGCGGGCGGATCACCGCCTCGTGGCGGCTGTAGTAGAGGCTGTCGGCGGGGATGTCGCGCATTACCAGGGCGCCGGCGCCGACCACCACGTTGTCGCCGATGGTCAGGTGGTCGCCGACGATGCAGACGTGGGCACCGAGGCTGACGTTGTCGCCGATGAAGATGCCGACCAGTCGCGCCGGATCGTCGCTCTTGATGCCGATGGTGGTGTGCTGGCGGATCATCACGTTGCGCCCGATCACCGCCAGATTCGACACGCAGATGCCCATGCGATGGGGCAGGCGCAACCCGGGACCGATGCGCGCGCCCAGCAGGATCTCGATATTGTGCCGACGGATCAGCCGGCGATTGATGCGCTCGGCCAGCTTGCGATAGTTGAGCAGGCCGCGCGGGCGGCAGTAGAGAAATTGCGCCAGGCGATACCAGAACAGAAAGCTCGGACTCTCTCCGGCCGCTACGCGCCGGAACAGGCGCTTGAGGCGCAAGGGCTTGCCCGGCGCATCCAGCACCTCCAGGCGCCAGTAGTCCTTGAGTTCGGCATAGGTGGCGATCAGCGGTTGCATGTCAGGGTTCCGCAGCAGGGGAGGGCAAGCCTAGCGGAAAATCCCGCCGCTGGGTCGGCGGCGGGTGCGTGTTAACATGGCGCTTTTGCGTCACGACGAGACCATGAGCCAAGACTCCCCTGCGCAGACCTCCAGTCTGAAGATCTATTTCCGCCTGCTCGGCTACGTGCGGCCCTACATCGGCATGTTCTTGCTGAGTATCGTGGGCTTTTTGATATTCGCTTCTTCCCAGCCAGCACTGGCTTACGTGCTTAAGTACTTCGTCGATGGGCTCAGCAACCCTGACGCGGCGATGTTTCCCGGTAAGCCCATCATTGGTGATTTGAGTTTGGTGAAGGCGGTACCGCTGATGATCGTTTTCATCGCGGTTTGGCAGGGTATTGGTTCTTTTCTCGGTAACTATTTTCTTGCACGGGTTTCCCTGGGTTTGGTGCACGACCTGCGGGTCAAGCTGTTCAACCATATGCTCCGTCTGCCCAATCGCTACTTCGACGCCAATAACTCGGGTCATCTGATCTCGCGCATCACCTTCAACGTCACCATGGTGACCGGTGCCGCTACCGAGGCGATCAAGGTGGTGATTCGCGAAGGCATGAGCGTGATTTTCTTCTTCGCCTCGCTGTTGTGGATGAACTGGAAGCTGACCCTGGTGATGGTGGCCATCCTGCCGCTGATCGCCCTGATGGTGACCAGCGCCAGTCGCAAATTCCGCAAGCAGAGCAACAAGATCCAGTCGGCCATGGGCGACGTCACCCACATTACCTCCGAGGCCATTCAGGGGTATCGCGTAGTGCGGAGTTTTGGTGGTGAAGCCTACGAGCAGCAGCGTTTCCTTGCATCCAGCGAGGCAAATACTGAGAAACAGCTGACCATGACCAAGACTGGGGCGGTCTATACGCCCATGTTGCAGCTGGTGATCTATACGGCGATGGCTGTATTGATGTTCTTGGTACTGCTACTTCGAGGTGACGCCTCTCCCGGTGATCTGGTGGCTTACATTACTATCGCCGGCCTGCTGCCCAAGCCGATCCGCCAGCTCTCCGAGGTCAGCTCCACCATCCAGCGCGGCGTGGCCGGCGCGGAAAGCATCTTCGAGCAACTCGACGAACCCGCCGAGCGCGACGAAGGCCGCGAAGAGCGCGAGCGCGTCCAGGGTCGCCTGGAGGTGCGCAACCTGACCTTCCGCTATCCGGGTACCGAGAAGGCGGTGCTGGAAGGCATCGACTTCGTCGCCGAGCCCGGCCAGATGGTGGCCCTGGTGGGTCGCTCGGGCAGCGGCAAGTCGACCCTGGCCAATCTCATCCCGCGCTTCTACCAGCACGAAGAGGGCGAGATCCTCCTCGATGGCCTGGAGATCCAGGACTATCGCCTGACCAACCTGCGCCGGCACATCGCCCTGGTCACCCAGCACGTCACCCTGTTCAACGACAGCGTCACCAACAACATCGCCTATGGCGATCTGGCCGGGGCGCCCATGGAGCAGGTCAGGGCGGCGGCCGAGGCGGCCTATGCCGACGAATTCATCGAGCGTCTGCCGCAGAAATACGACACCCAGGTCGGCGAGAACGGTGTGCTGCTCTCCGGCGGCCAGCGCCAGCGCCTGGCCATCGCCCGGGCCCTGCTGAAGAACGCGCCGCTGCTGATCCTCGACGAGGCCACCTCGGCGCTGGACACCGAGTCCGAGCGCCACATCCAGGCCGCACTGGATCGCGTCATGCAGGGCCGTACCACCCTGGTGATCGCCCACCGCCTCTCCACCATCGAGAAGGCCGACCTGATCCTGGTGATGGACAATGGCCGTATCGTCGAGCGTGGCAGCCATGGCGAGCTCCTGGCGCTGAACGGCTACTATGCGCGGCTGCATGCCAAGCAGTTCGAGGAGGTCGCGCCGCCGGCGCCGACGATCGAATGCTGAACAGATTCCGCTTCTGGCGCGAGCGCGGCTGGACCACGATTTCCGCCGCCGACTACGCCGCCACCTGGCAGCGTTATGGCGGCAGCGTCGCCACCCACCCCGAGGTCATCGCCCGCCTGGCCGAACTGGCCGGCATTCCGGTGCGCTACCTGGGCTGGCCCGGCGCGGACGGCCTGCAGGCGGCGGTACCCTGCTGGGGACGCGAGCTGGCGCTGTCGCGTTCGGTGCTGAAGAAGCGCCGCCAGCGTGCCCTGTTCGACCTGGGCAACGCCGAGATCATCCTGCCGGCCGCCCCTGATGCGCTGGCGCCCCTGCGCCAGCGCGCCCGCTATCTGTCGCCGCTGTGCGACGAGCGTTTCGCCGGTCTGCGCCGGCAGAGCGAAGAGCTGGCCATGCTCCGCGAGCCGGAAGCCTGGTCGAAGAAATTCCGCTACAACCAGAGACGCGAGCAGCGCCTGTTCGAAGACGCCGGTGGCCGCGTGGTCCCCATGGCCGAGCTGGACAGCGCCGAGCAGGCGCGGATCTATGCGCAGTTGTTCGAGGCGCGCTGGGGCTTCGAGGTGCCGGGCAAGGCGCGGCTGGCCGAGGTGTTCGCCCTGCTGCGGGAATTCATGACCGGTTCGCTGCTCATGCTCGGCGAACGCCCGGTGGCGATCCAGGTGCTCTATCGGGTGGAAGCGCCCGACTGGATCAGCGTCGAGTACGTCAACGGCGGCGTCGATCCCGCGGCCAGCGATCTGAGTCCGGGCAGCGTCCTCACCTATCTGAACACCCAGGCCGCCTGGCAGGACGCCCGCACCCTGGGCAAGACGTTGCGTTATTCCTTCGGCCGCGCCGATCGCGACTACAAGGACCGCTGGTGCCACCGCGTCACCGTCTTCGAGAGCTGAGATGACCGCCCGCAAACAAGCCCTGCTCAAACGTCACCGTCGCCACAAGCGGCTGGTCCTGGCGGTCATCGCCGTCGTGCTGCTCGGCTGCCTGGCGCTGGGGCCCTGGTGGAGCGCGCCGCTGCTGGCGCTGCTGGTGTGGCTCGGCCACGAGGCCTGGTTCGCCGATCACCTCTTCTATTCGCCGCGCGACAACTACAGCTACCAGTTCCCTGCCGACACCCTGGTGCTGGGCCTGCATCTGCAGCACGGTCGCTTGGCCGCGGTGGAATTGCCGCCGGGCGAGCTGACGCTGTTCCTGGAATGCCGCCTCAAGGCCAGTTGGCTAGGCCGATTACTGGATCCCCAAGTACGTCTGCGCGCAGGTGACGACGCGGATCGCCAGGACTTCGAGCGCGGCGTGGTCGGGCGGCGCTATGTCAATCTCAGCGGCTATGCCGAGGCCCTGCGGCGCGGCGAATTGCACCTCTGGACGCGCTTCTGCCGGCTGCAGGGCGAGTTGCGCCTGCACGTCTTCGCCCAGCCGGACCTCCGCAGCAAGAGAGTGATGGTCATCGCGCCCCACGCCGACGACGCCGAGCTGGCCGCCTTCGGTCTCTACAGCCAGGCGCGGGAAGCCAGTATCGTCACCCTGACTCAGGGCGAGATCGAGGCCGGGCACTACCAGCGGTTGGGGCTCGACCGCCAGGCGGCCGCCCGCCTCAAGGGGCGCCTGCGCACCTGGGACAGCCTGGTCACCCCGCTGTGGGGTGGGGTACCAACAGAGCGTTGCGTGCAGCTGGGCTACTACTGCCTGCAGCTGCCGGCCATGCGCCAGGCGCCGGAAGACGCCTTCGGCTCCCGCGAATCCGGCGAAGGCGATGTGCGCAGTGCCCGTCGCCACAACCCCCTGCAACTGCCCGGCGATGTCGACGGCGCCCCCACCTGGCGCAACCTGGTGGCCGATCTGGTGGCCCTGCTGGAGCACTTCCGCCCCGAGGTGGTGGTGCTGCCGCATCCGCAGATCGATCCCCATGCCGATCACGTGGCCAGCACCCAGGCCCTGCGTGAAGCCCTGACCCTCAGCCAGTGGCAGCCCGAGCTCGAATTGCTCTACGCCAATCACCTGCACGACAACGACCGCTGGCCCATGGGGCCGGCCGAGGGCGGCATCGCCCTGCCACCCGCCATCGAGACGCCGGCCCCCCTGGTGCCCTGGAGTCCGCTACTGACTCCCGAGCGGCGGCTGGACAAGGCCATGGCCCTGGGGATGCAGCACGACCTGCTGGTGCCGCTGCCGGCCAAGAAGCGCCTGCGCCGGGCCATCCAGTGGCTGCTGGCCGGTCGCCGCTGGCCGCGCACCGGGGAAGACGAATTCTTCCGCAAGGCCGTGCGGCGTCACGAGCTGTTCTGGCTAAGCCGCCGCGACGAGCTCTGACCCCGGCCTCTCCCGCCGGCAGGCGCTTCCGGGGCGCCTTGGCCCCTATGCTATGATCGCCGCCATTTTCGCGCTTTGGAGCCTGTCCCTATGAAGCTGACCATGCCTCGCTTCGATCTCGCGCCGGTCCTGGTGGTTGGCGACGTGATGCTCGACCGCTACTGGCACGGCACCACCTCGCGGATCTCCCCCGAGGCGCCGGTGCCCGTGGTCCGCGTCGACCAGCACGAGGATCGTCCCGGTGGCGCGGCCAACGTCGCCCTCAACATCGCCGCCCTGGGCGCGCCGGCCTACCTGGTCGGCGTCACCGGTCAGGACGAAGCCGCCGATGCCCTCACCGACAGCCTGAGAGCCGCCCATGTGCAGGTGCGCTTCCAGCGCATCGCCCAGCAGCCGACCATCGTCAAGCTGCGCATCATGAGTCGCCACCAGCAGCTGATCCGCGTCGACTTCGAAGAGCCCTTCGACACCGATCCCCAGGCGCTGGCCTCGGACACCGCCGCCATGCTGGCCGGGGTCAAGGTGCTGGTGCTGTCCGACTACGGCAAGGGCGCGCTGAAGAACCACCAGGCGCTGATCCAGCTGGCCAAGGCCCGCAACATCCCGGTGCTGGCCGATCCGAAGGGCAAGGATTTCTCCATCTATCGTGGCGCCAGCCTGATCACGCCGAATCTGTCCGAATTCGAAGCCATCGTCGGTGTCTGCGCCGACGATGCCGAGCTGGTCGCCAAGGGCAACGAGCTGATGGCGCGCCTGGAGCTGGGCGCCCTGCTGGTGACCCGTGGCGAGCACGGCATGACCCTGCTGCGTCCCGCCCAGCCGGCCCTGCACCTGCCGGCCCGGGCCCGCGAGGTGTTCGACGTCACCGGCGCCGGCGACACCGTGATCTCCACCCTGGCCGCCGCCCTGGCCGCCGGTGAAGACCTGCCGCAGGCCGTGGGGCTGGCCAATCTGGCTGCCGGTATCGTGGTCGGCAAGCTGGGCACCGCCGCCATCAGCGCCCCCGAGCTGCGTCGCGCGGTGCAGCGTTCGGAAGGCTCCGAGCGCGGCGTTCTGTCCCTCGAACAATTGCAGCTGGCCATCGAGGACGCTCGCGCCCATGGCGAGAAGATCGTCTTCACCAACGGCTGCTTCGACATCCTCCACGCCGGCCACGTGACCTATCTGGAGCAGGCACGCGCCCAGGGCGATCGGCTGATCGTGGCGGTCAACGACGATGCCTCGGTGACCCGGCTGAAAGGCCCCGGTCGACCGATCAACAGCGTCGACCGGCGCATGGCGGTGCTGGCCGGCCTCGGCGCGGTGGACTGGGTCATCCCCTTCAGCGAGAACACCCCGGAGCGCCTGCTGGAACAGGTGCGCCCGGATGTGCTGGTCAAGGGCGGCGACTACAAGAGCGTGGACGAGGTGGTCGGCGCCCAGATCGTGCAGGGCTACGGCGGCGAGGTGCGCATCCTCGGTCTGGTGGAGAACAGCTCTACCACCGCCATCGTCGAGCGCATTCGCAACCGTACCTGAGCCCGGACGCTCGGGTTAAGCTGGCGCAGAACCGCTACGGAGCTGCGCCATGTCCTCGACGCCCCTGCTGATCCTGGGTACTGCCGTTTCCAATGACCAGAGCGCTGGTCAACCGCTCGGCCATCCACTCAAGCTGGCCAACCGCCACGGCCTGATCGCCGGCGCACGGGCACCGGCAAGACCGTGACCCTGCAGCGCCTCGCCGAAGCCTTCAGCGATGCCGGCGTCGCGGTCTTCGCCGCCGACATCAAGGGCGATCTCTGCGGCCTCGGCGCGGCCGGCGCGCCCCAGGGCAAGCTGGCCGAGCGCATCGCCGCCCAGGGCCTGCCGCACCAGTCCCAGGCCTATCCGGTCACCCTCTGGGACGTCGACGGCCGGAGCGGTCATCCGCTGCGCACCACCCTGAGCGAGATGGGCCCGCTGCTGCTGGGCAATCTGCTGGAGCTGACCGACAGCCAGCAGGCCGCCTTGCACGCCGCCTTCAAGGTGGCCGATCGCGAAGGCCTGCTGCTGCTCGACCTCAAGGACCTCAAGGCGGTCCTCAATCACCTGCGCGAACAGCCCGACGCCCTGGGCGAGGACCGTGCCCTGTTCACCGGCGCCTCGGCCCAGGCGCTGCTGCGCAGGCTGGCGACCCTGGAGCAGCAGGGCGCCGAGGCCTTCTTCGGCGAGCCGGCCCTGCAACTGGAAGACGTGCTGCGCCCCGAGCCCGACGGCCGTGGACGCATCCACCTGCTCGACGCCAGCCGCCTGGTGCACGAGGCGCCCAAGGTCTACGCCACCTTTCTGATCTGGCTGCTGGCCGAGCTGTTCGAGCAGTTGCCCGAGCGCGGCGATGCCGATAAGCCGGTGCTGGCGCTGTTCTTCGACGAGGCCCACCTGCTGTTTGGCGACACCCCCAAGGCCCTGCGCGAGCGCCTGGAGCAGGTGGTGCGGCTGATCCGTTCCAAAGGCGTCGGCGTCTATTTCGTCACCCAGTCCCCCGCCGATCTGCCGGATACCATCCTGGCCCAGCTCGGCTTGCGCATCCAGCACGGCCTGCGCGCCTTTACCGCCCGGGAGCAGAAGGCGCTGCGCGCGGTGGCCGACGGCTTCCGCCTCAATCCGGCCTTCGACAGCCTGGAGGTGCTGACCGAGCTGGGCATTGGCGAGGCCCTGGTGGGCAGCCTGGAAGACAAGGGCACGCCGGCGATGGTCCAGCGCGTGGCCATCGCCCCGCCGCAATCCCGGGTCGGCCCGCTGAGCGAAGTCGAGCGCCAGACGCTGATCCGTCAGTCGCCCCAGGCGGGTCGCTATGACCGGGCGGTGGATCGCGAATCGGCCTACGAGATCCTGCGCGATCGTCAGGCCGAGCGGGTCCCGGCGCAGGCGCCGGCAGCGGAAAAGACCCAGAGCGGGCAGGGTGGTGCCCTCGGCGATCTGGTGGGCGAACTCGCGGGCAATGCGCTCAGGAGCGCGGCGCGCCAGGCGGCCAATCAGCTCGGGCGGCAGCTGGTACGGGGGCTCCTCGGCTCCCTGCTGGGCGGCAAGCGCCGCTAGCCGATTCGCCGGCAAAAAAAGACCCCGCCTGGGCGGGGTCTTCTGGCTTCACGCAGTCGTTACATGCGCGGGGCGACGGGGTTGGCGTCGTTGGAGATGGTCACTTCCACGCGACGGTTCAGGGCGCGGTCGGAGGCGTTGCTGTTGCTGGCCACCGGGAAGTTCTTGCCATAGCCACGGGCCTGGATGCGGCTCGGCTCGACGCCGGCGCTGACCAGGGCGGTCTGGATGGCCTGGGCGCGACGCTCGGACAGCTGCTGGTTGTAGGAGTCGCTGCCGACGCTGTCGGTGTAGCCCTCGACGATCACCTTGCGCTCGGGATTCTGCTTCAGGTAATCGGCCAGCTTCTGGGCGTTGGCATAGCCCTGGGGCTTGAGTTCGGCCTTGTTGAAGTCGAACAGCACGTTGCCAAAGGTCACCACGGTGCCGCGCTCGGTCTGCTTGGCCTGCAGGGCGTCCTGCAGCTGCTTGAGCTGGGCGGTACGGGCGTCCAGGCGGGCCTGGGTGCGCTCGGCATCGACGCCCTGCATCTGGGCTTCGGTCATGCGCAGCTTGATGGTCTGCATGGCCGTCTGGATGCGCTGGTTGGTCAGGTAGGCCAGCTGGTCGACGGTCTTCTCGTTTTCACCGTCCTTGTAGGCCTTCTCGGTCTTCTGCAGCCAGGTACCGGCGTCCTTGGTCTCCAGGGCGGCCAGTTGGGCGGCCTGCGGCTGGGATTCCAGGGCGGAGTAGTCGGACTTGGCCTTTTCCAGGTTGGGGTTGGGCGGCGTGGAGCACGCGGCCAGGGCCAGGCTGAGCAGCGACACGGCAGGGATCAGAATGTGTTTACGCATGATGGTCGTCCTTTTAATTCGTGAAGGGAGGAAAGGGGCGGTCGCTTACTGCTGGACCTTCTTCTGCAGGTTCTGCTGGAGCTGCAGGTTGATCTGACCTTCCTCACGGATCTGCTGGATGCTGTTCTGGGCATCCTTGAGAGCGGCATCGGCCTTGGCGGCCTGGGTCTTGCGGGTGGCCAGGCGGGCATCCCACTCGGCCTGCTCGGCCAGTTGCTTGGCTTCGTCGTACTTCTCGTTGGAGAGAGCGGTCTGGGCCTGGGTCCACTTGTCCTGGGCCGACTTGGTCTCGATGGGCGCGAACTGGTTGCCACCGGAGCTCACGGCCTCGTTGACGGCGGACTGGGTCACGGCCATCTGCGCGGTCGGCGGATTGCCGGCGCAACCGGCCAGCAACAGCGAGCTGCCCAGGGCAAGGGCTGCCAGTTTCAGGGTGCAGGCTTTGGAAAGGGACTTTTGGGCAGTGGCACTCTTCATGGATTCAAGCTCCGTTGTTGATCCGAAAAGCGCGCCGCCGGCACGGGCAGGGCGGGCGCCTGGTCATGTAAAGCCGCATGTGGAAACAAGCCCGGCGCGGCCCTGAGAGGCCCGAGGCGGGTGCTGACAACCAGCCCTCGTCCAGCGCTGCGGTCTGACTCTGTGACCGCTCATCCGACAAAAATGTTCACTGGCTATCGAATTTCGCCAGGGCGCGGAGGCCCTTGGCAGAGCGGTAGCGCTGTAGGTAAAGGTGCAGGTCGGCGGCTAGTCGGGCGTTTCGGACTGCAGGCGATGCAGGTGCTTGCGCGCCAATTCGAGAAAGCGCGGGGTGGTGCCGGCATCGGCGTAGAGGGGATCGCCAAGCTCGTCGGTGGCCACCACGTCCTCGCCCTGCACATAGGGAAAGCTGGCCTCCAGCTCTTCGAAGGCGGCCGCCAGCAATTCACCGAGCAGGGCCTCGGGCGTGCGCTGGGGATAGAGTTCGCAGAGGGCCTCGAGACGGGCCGCGGTCTCCAGCTCCAGGTCGAGGTGGTAGCGGCGGGTGGTGCTGGAGGTGGTGGCCTGCTGCTCCCATTGGTGAGCGAGTTCGCGAATCTTCATGGGCATCTCCCGTGGCTTAGGCAAAGGTCGGATATTCAGGTCGAGCGCGGCTGGGCACCCTGCAACAGCCGGGGCTTGCAACCGTGACAGCGGGGTGCTGTCCTCTGCGCTAGACCGCAGCGGTTGCCGTGAGGTCCGAACCGGTACTTTCGAGGAGCACGAGATGGTGGAAATCGATGTTCGCCTGCGCGAGCAGGTGCGTTTGCTGGGTGAGCTCCTGGGGCAGACCATTGCCGACCAGCATGGCGCGGCCTTTCTCGACAAGATCGAGCGGATCCGCAAGGGCGCCAAGGCCGCCCGTGGCGGCTCCGCGGAGGGTGCCCGCCAACTGGGCGACACCCTGGATACCCTGGCCGAAGACGAACTGCTGCCGGTGGCGCGGGCCTTCAGTCACTTTCTCAACCTCGCCAACATCGCCGAGGAATATCACCGGGTCAGACGCCGCACCGAAGACGAGCCGCCGCCCTTCGAGCAGCAGGTACTGCCGGAATTGCTGGAGCGCCTGGGCGCGGCCGGTCACGCGGGTAGCGAGCTGGCCGAGCGGGTGGCGGCGCTGGACATCGATCTGGTGCTGACCGCCCACCCCACCGAGGTCTCGCGGCGGACCCTGATCCAGAAATACGACGAGATCAGCGCGCAGCTGGCGGCCCTCGATCATCGCGACCTGACCTCCGCCGAGGTGGCCGCCATCGAGGCACGGCTGCGTCGGCTGATCGCCGAGGCCTGGCACACCGAGGAGATCCGCCGCCAGCGGCCGACGCCGGTGGACGAAGCCAAGTGGGGCTTCGCGGTGATCGAGAATTCGCTGTGGCAGGCGATCCCCAGCCTGCTGCGCAAGTTGGACGACTGCCTGCAGGAACGCACCGGCCAGCGCCTGCCGCTGACCGCGGCGCCGGTACGCTTTTCCTCCTGGATGGGCGGCGATCGCGATGGCAATCCCAACGTCACCGCCGCCATCACCCGCGAGGTGCTGCTGCTGGCGCGCTGGATGGCCGCCGATCTCTACCTGCGCGATGTCGACCGGCTGGCCGCGGAGCTGTCCATGCAGGCGGCGAGTCCGGCCCTGCGCGAACAGGCCGGCGATCACCCGGAACCCTATCGCAAGGTGCTCAAGGTGCTGCGCGAGCGGTTGCAGATCACCCGCAGCTGGGCGGCCCATGCCATCACCGATCCCCATGCCGGCGCCCGTCATATCCTCAGCGACAACGCCGAGCTGATCGCCCCGCTGCAGCTGTGCTACGACTCCCTGCAGCACTGTGGCCTGGGCGTCATCGCCGATGGCTCCCTGCTCGATACCCTGCGCCGGGCCCGTACCTTCGGTCTCTATCTGGTGCGCCTGGACATCCGCCAGGACGCCGCGCGCCATGCCGCGGCCCTGGCCGATATCTGCCGCTATCTCGATCTGGGCGACTACGCCGCCTGGAGCGAGGCACAGCGCCTGGAATTCCTGCGTGGCGAGCTCGGCAGCCGGCGTCCCCTGCTGCCGCTGGACGCCGAGCTGGAGGCCGATACCCAGGAGGTGCTCGCCACCTGCCGCGTGATCGCCGCCTCGCCGCCCGATGCCCTGGGCTCCTATGTCATCTCCATGGCCGGCGCGGCGTCGGATGTCCTCGCCGTGCAGTTGCTGCTGCGCGAGTGCGGGGTACGCCAGCCGATGCGGGTGGTGCCGCTGTTCGAGACCCTCGACGACCTGGATCATGCCGGCAGCGCCATCGCCAGCCTGCTCGATCTGCCCGACTACCGCGCGCGCCTGGCCGGTCCCCAGGAGGTCATGATCGGCTATTCCGATTCGGCCAAGGACGCCGGCACCCTGGCGGCGGCCTGGGCCCAGTACCGTGCCCAAGAAGCCCTGGTGGACATCTGCGCCAGTCGGGGCGTGGAACTGCTGCTGTTCCATGGCCGCGGTGGCACCGTGGGGCGGGGCGGTGGCCCGGCCCACGCGGCCATCCTCTCGCAACCCCCGGGCTCGGTGGCCGGGCGCTTCCGCACCACCGAACAGGGCGAGATGATCCGCTTCAAGTTCGGCCAGCCGGCCATCGCCGAGCAGAATCTGGCGCTCTACCTGGGCGCCGTGCTGGAAGCCACGCTGCTGCCGCCGCCCGCGCCGGAGCCGGCCTGGCGCGAGCAGATGGATCGCCTGGCCCGCGACAGCCTGCAGGCCTATCGCGGCGTGGTGCGCGAAGACCCGCACTTCGTCAGCTATTTCCGCCAGGCCACCCCCGAGCAGGAGCTGGGCCGGCTGCCCCTGGGCAGTCGCCCGGCCAAGCGCCGCGAAGGCGGCGTGGAAAGCCTCAGGGCCATCCCCTGGATCTTCGCCTGGACCCAGACGCGGCTGATGCTGCCGGCCTGGCTCGGCTGGGAAAGGGCTCTGGAAGAAGCCGAGCGCCGGGGCGAGTCGCCGCTGCTGCGCGAGATGCGCGAGCGCTGGCCGTTCTTCCAGACCCGCATCGACATGCTGGAGATGGTGCTGGCCAAGGCGGAGGCCGAACTGGCGCGGCTCTACGACCAGCGCCTGGTGGAAGCCGACCTGCAGGTGCTCGGCAGCCAGCTGCGCGAGCGGCTGCGCCAGGCGGGCGTGGCGGTGTTGCGCCTGACCGGGCAGGGCGAGTTGCTCGAACACCATCCGGAAACCCTGGTGTTCATCGCCGTGCGCAACACCTATCTCGATCCGCTGCACCTCCTGCAGATCGAGCTGCTGGCCCGGGCGCGGGCGGCCGGCGAAAGCCAGCCGGCGGCGCTCGATCAGGCCCTGCTGGTAAGCGTGGCCGGGATCGCCGCAGGACTGCGCAATACCGGTTGAACAGACTGTCGCTTTTGCCGGCGCCCGGGGTCGTCTGGACGGGCCCGGCACCTGCGACGCTTGGTAACTTGTGCGGCCAGAGGGCGCTGTGTATGGTTGGTCCCTTTGGCCGTCTCGTGTCGTCGACAACAATCATCGCGACAGCGCCCTGCGCGGGCTGCCAGTCCGAGACCATTCTAAGGAGCTACAGATGCGCGTAATCCTGCTGGGAGCGCCCGGTGCCGGCAAAGGTACTCAGGCCCGGTTCATCACTGAGAAATTCGGCATTCCGCAGGTTTCCACCGGCGACATGCTGCGGGCCGCGGTCAAGGCCGGCACGCCCCTGGGCCTGCAGGTCAAGGACATCATGGACAACGGTGGCCTGGTCTCCGACGAGATCATCATCGCCCTGATCAGCGAGCGTATCCTCGACGCCGATTGCGCCAAGGGTTTCCTGTTCGACGGCTTCCCGCGCACCATTCCCCAGGCCGAGGCCCTCGAAGCCGCCGGCGTTAAGATCGACCACGTGCTGGAAATCGCCGTGGATGACGAAGAAATCGTCCAGCGCCTGTCCGGTCGCCGCGTGCACCCGGGTTCGGGTCGCGTCTATCACATCGAACACAATCCGCCGAAGGTCGCCGACACCGACGACCTGACCGGCGAGCCGCTGGTACAGCGCGAAGACGACCGCGAAGCTACCATTCGCAAGCGTCTGGACCTCTATCATTCCCAGACCAAGCCGCTGGTGGACTTCTACCAGAAGCTGGGCGCCGCCCAGGGCACGCCGAAGTGCAGCCGCATCGAGGGCGTGGGTTCGGTGGATGCCATCACCGCCAAGGTGCTGCAGGCGCTGAACTAAGCGCCGGTCACGGCCGCCTGTGCCTGCAGGCGGTCCGGTCAAGGCGCCGTCCTGGCGTCACGACCGATGGGCGGGTCCCCTCGCGACCCGTCTTCCTCTAGAATGCGCAGCCCTTTTCCCAGTTGCGGATCTGCCCCATGTCCATCCTGCTCGCCCTCGACACCGCCACCGAAGCCTGCTCGGTCGCCTTGCATCTGGGCGACGAGATCATCCATCGCTACGAGATCGCGCCGCGCCTGCATGCCCAGCGGGTCCTGCCCATGGTGCAGGAGCTGCTGGCCGAGACCGGTCTGAGTCTGGCGCAGGTGGACGCCATCGCCTTCGGGCGTGGTCCGGGCGCCTTCACCGGCGTGCGCATCGCCATCGGCGTGGTGCAGGGCCTGGCCTTCGGCCTGGACCGACCGGTACTGCCGGTGTCGAATCTGGCGATCATCGCCCAGCGCGCCTGGCGCGAGCGCGGCGTGACCCAGGTGGCTGCGGCCATCGACGCGCGCATGGACGAGGTCTACTGGGGCTGCTATCGCCTCGACGGCGCGGCCATGGTGCTCGCGGGGGCGGAAGCCGTGCTGGCGCCCGAGGCCATTGCCCTGCCGGCCGCCGCCACCGGCGACTGGTTCGGTGCCGGCACCGGCTGGGGCTATGTCGGCCGCATGGCCGTGCCGCTGATCGAGCAGGATGCCACTCTGTTGCCCCATGCCCGGGACCTGGCGGTTCTGGCGGCCACCGCCTGGCAGCGCGGCGAAGCCGTGTCGGCCGAGTCCGAAGCGGCGCAACCCGTCTATCTGCGTGATCGGGTCGCCACTCCCAAGCAGTCGGTCTGACGGCAGGAAACCACGCGTAATAGTCTGACGTCCAAGCTGTAGATGCCGCTCGTCCGCCGGTCGCGACGGGCGTCCGGCCCTTGATTGTCATAGCTTTCGACCCTACTTAGAGTAGTGCCATCCGTTCGGGACCTGCCATGCGCATTGACAGCGGCTATGCCTCCTCTGCTTATCCCCTGAATCGTTCCTCGCGCGCGGTCACGCCCGTACGCGAGGTGGCGAAGGATGAGGACGCCCGCCAGAATGCCATCGCCCGAGAGGCCGCAGGCAATCCCCGGTCCGACGTCGCACCCCTCCGCCGTGTGGAAGCGGCTGCGGCGACCGATGCCGGCAATGGCAACGGTAACGGCCTGGTGCTCAGCGAGCGCGAAGGGCGCTTCGCCAGTCAGCTCACTGCCCGTGCCCAGCAGGCCCTGGCCAGCTACGGCAGCACCGCCGCCTTCGGCGCCGAGCCGGACGGCTCCTCCAGCGTCGTGGGCCTCGACCTCTACGCCTGATGCTGCCGTACTTTCTCGGCTGCCCCTCCTGGAACGACAACGCCTGGCGCGAGAGCCTCTACCACGGCTTGCGTCCGGGTGATTTCCTGCCGCGTTACGCCCAGGTGTTCAACGCCGTGGAAGGCAACACCACCTTCTATGCCTGGCCCGCGGCGGACACCATCCGCCGCTGGGCCGAATTGATGCCGACCGGCTTTCGCTTCTGCGCCAAGTTTCCCCGCGACATCAGCCATGCCGAGGATCTGCGGGTGCAACTCGCCAGCGCCCGTACCTTTCTCGAATTGCTGGCGCCCCTGGGCGAACGGGCCAGCCCGCTGTGGCTGCAACTGCCAGCGGGCTTCGGGCCCGATCGGCTGAAGGAACTGCAGGTCTTTCTCTCGGCCATGGCGCCGCGTTGCGCCCTGGCGGTGGAGGTCCGGCACCTGGCCTTTTTCGACAAGGGCGAGTCCGAGCGGGCCCTGAACCGGCTGCTCATGGACCTGGGCGTGGAGCGCGTCGGCCTGGATTCGGCCGCCCTGTTCAGCGCCGATCCGAGTGAGCCGGCCGTGCGCCTGGCCCAAGCCAAGAAACCGCGGGTTCCGGCTCGCGCCCTGGCGTTCAGCGAGCATCCCCAGGTGCGCTTCATCGGCCGCCTGGAGTTGGCCGCCAACGACTACTACCTGGCCAAGTGGGTCACCCGGGTGGCCGACTGGATCGAGGCGGGCAAGGTGCCCTATGTCTTCCTGCACACCCCGGACAACCGCCAGGCGCCCGAGCTGGCCCTGAGATTCCATGCCCAGCTGCGCGAACGCCTGCCCGGTCTGCCGGCATTGCCCGAGCTGAGCACCGCCGACACCGAACAACTCGGTCTGCTCTAGCCCACGCCGGTTGTCGCGATACGTTTGGCGACGTTTTCGCCGGCATTCCCGCGGCTCGCTCCGGTCAGATGAGGTCTACCGCCTCGCGAATCTCCTTCGGCGCGCCGCATGAAAGCCAGACACCTGCTCGGTCTCGTCATCCTGCTCTATGGCGGTCTGCATACCGCCTTCGACCAGGGCTGGCTGCGTATCCCGCCGGCCTACAATCCCTGGGCGCCGCTGGATATCCAGGCCCCCACCAATGCCGTCACTCGCCTCAAGCTCTGGCGTCTGCAGGCCGATGCCGACTATTGCGCGGCGTCCCTGGCCACCTCGGCGCTCAACTATCGGGAGTTGCGTGGCAATGCGGGGTCGGCCGACTGTCCGCTGGAGCGGGCCGTGCGCATCCAGCGCGGTGAAGGGGTAAGACTCAGCGGCAGCTTTCTCGCCAGCTGTCCCCTGGCGGTGAGCTTCGCCTTGTTCGAGCGACAGGCGCTGCAGCCGGCGGCCGAAGCCGTCTATGGCCAGCGGGTGGCCGAGGTGGAGCACTATGGCAGCTTCGCCTGCCGCAACATCTATGGCCGCACCAGCGGCCGGCGCAGTCAGCACGCCACCGCCAATGCCCTGGATATCGCCGGGTTGCGCCTGGCCGACGGTCGGCGCATCAGCGTAGCGCGGGACTGGACCGGCGATCCCCAGGCCCAGCGCTTCCTGCGGCTGGTGCGCGACGGGGCCTGCCGGTCCTTCAATACCACCCTGGGACCGGACTACAACGCGGCGCACCGCGATCATTTCCATGTCGACATGGGTGGCTTTCGCGTCTGCCGGTAGAATGACGGGTCTTTTCGCCTGCGAGTCGCCCATGTCCACCGCCCACCCCGCGCTTATCGTCGAAGCCCTGGAACCCGCCTTCACCGAGGCCGCCGCGGCCTGGGCCGCGCGCCTGGGCCTGCCCCTGGGCAGCGCCACTACCGAGGAATTCGCCGTGCAGGTGGGCGCCCAGGGCCTGCAACTGGTGCAGCGCGGCCCGGAGGCGCCGGGTCCGGTGCGGGTGGATTTCGTCGAGGGCGCGGCGGCGCACCGGCGCAAGTTCGGCGGCGGCGCGGGCCAGATGATCGCCAAGGCGGTGGGGATCGGCCCGGGCGTGCGTCCGCGCATCCTCGATGCCACCGCGGGTCTGGGGCGTGACGCCTTCGTGCTGGCCACCCTGGGCTGTGCGGTGACGCTGGTCGAGCGCCAGCCGCTGATCGCTGCCCTGCTCGAAGACGGCCTTGCCCGCGCCGCACGGGATCACGAGGCGGCTGGCATAGTCGCCCTGATGACCCTGGTGCAGGCCGACTCCACCGCCTATCTGCAGCGCGGTGAGGGCGAGGCGCCCGAGGTGATCTACCTGGATCCCATGTTTCCCCATCGCGACAAGAGCGCCCTGGTGAAGAAGGAGATGCGCCTGTTCCGGCCGCTGGTGGGCGACGACCTGGACGCCCCGGCGCTGCTGGCCGCGGCCCTGGCCCGCGCCAGTCACCGGGTGGTGGTCAAGCGCCCGCGCAAGGCGCCGGCCATCGAAGGCGCCAAGCCCGGCTACGTGCTGGAGGGCAAGTCCAGCCGCTACGATATCTATCCGAAGAAGAGCTTCAAAACTTCTTGAATGAAAAAGCCCGCGGGCGAAGGACTCCGGCCGCGGGCGTGGGTGTCGCCGACGTCAGACGGTCGCGGGCTTGGGCGCGCGACGCTTGCGCCAGGCACGGTAGAAGGGCAGGGCCACCATCAGGATGCAGACGATCCAGATGGCCTGGCTGATGCCGCTCTGCCAGAGGATGCCCATGTCGCCGTTGGAGATCGACAGTGCGCGTCTCAGGCTGGTTTCCATCAGCTCGCCGAGGATGAAGCCCAGCAGCAGCGGCGACAGCGGGAAGTCCAGCTTGCGCATGATGTAGCCGAAGATGCCCACGCAGACCATCAGCACCAGGTCGAAGGTGGTGGCGTGCACCGCATAGACGCCGATGCCGGTGATGATGGCGATGGCCGGGGCCAGCGACCAGTTCGGCACCTCGAGGATCTTGGTGAACATCTTCACCATGGGCACGTTGAGGATCAGCAGCATCACGTTGGCGATGAACAGCGAGGCGATCAGACCCCACACCAGATTCGGCTCGTTCTGGAACAGCAGCGGGCCGGGGGTGATGTTGTAGAGGGTCAGGGCGCCGATCATCACCGCGGTGGTGCCCGAGCCGGGGATGCCCAGGGTCAGCATGGGAATCATGTTGCCGCACACCGCCGCGCCGATGGCGGTTTCCGGCGCTGCCAGGCCGCGCAGGTCACCCTTGCCGAACTTGCCATCGGCACCGGCCATGCGCTTCTCGGTGGTGTAGGCCAGGGCACTGGCCAGGGTCGCGCCGGCACCCGGCAGCACGCCGATGATGAAGCCGCTCACCGAGCTGCGCAGGTTGACCATGAACACGCTGCGCGCTTCGCGCACGTTGAACAGCATGCGCCCGGTGGCCTTGACCGCGACCTGGCCATGATGGGTCTGCTCCAGCAGCAGGAGCAGTTCGCTCACCGAGAACAGACCCAGCACCAGGATCACGAAGTCGATGCCGTCGGCCAGGTGCACGTTGTCGAAGGTGAAGCGGTAGACGCCGCTGTTGGCATCGATGCCCACGGAGGCGATGGCCAGGCCGAAGAGGGCGGCGACCAGGGTCTTGACCGGCTTCTCGGCGGCCATGCCGGAGAGGCTGAGGATGGCCAGGGCCATCAGCGCGAAGTATTCCGCCGGACCGAAGGCGATCGCCCATTTCGCCAGCAGCGGCGAGAACAGCACCATGCCGCAGGTGGCGATGAAGGCGCCGATGAAGGAGCTCCAGGCCGACAGCGACAGGGCCACGCCCGCCATGCCCTGGCGGGCCAGCGGATAGCCGTCCAGACAGGTCATCATGGTCGCGGCTTCGCCGGGGATGTTCAGCAGGATCGAGGAGATCCGCCCGCCGTATTCGCAGCCCAGATAGACCGCCGCCAGCAGGATCAGCGAAGTCTCCGGCGGCAGACCCAGGGCGAAGGCCACCGGGATCAGCAGGGCGATACCGTTGATCGGTCCGAGACCCGGCAGCAGGCCGACCACGGTGCCGATCAGGGTGCCGATGAGGGCCACGATCAGGTTGGTCGGCGTCATGGCGACGCCGAAGCCCTGCATCAGAAAATTCAAGGTATCCATGTCAGCCCTCCAGGAATTCCAGCACGCCAAGGGGTAGGGGGACTTCCATCACCCGGTCGAACAGCACATAGAGGCCGATGGCGAGCAGCAGGCTGACCAGGGCGCAGGGCATCAGGCGACCGCCGTAGAGCAGACCGCAGAGGGTGGCGGTGATGAAGGCGCTCAAGGGGAAGCCCAGCGGCTGGAAGGTCAGGGCATAGCCCAGCAGGATGGCGCAGCAGGCCACTACCTTGCGCAGCGAGGAGGCGTCCAGCGGTTTCTGGTCTTCGCCATCGCCGATCGGCGTGGGGCGGATGATCAGATAGGCCAGACCCAGGCTCATCAGCCCGAACATCAGCATCGGATAGGCCCGCGGACCGACCGGCTCGTAGGAAAAGGGCGCCTGGTAATCCCGGGCGATGAACAGCATGACGAGTCCGGCCACCAGCCAGACCGCCATGAAGGCGCGTTGGAAGATCATGTCGACATCCTCGAAGGCGCCCGGAGGGGCGCCAGGGGCGGGGGCTCGTTACTGGATCAGGCCGAATTCCTTGGCCATGCCGCGGTAGCGCGCGACTTCCTTCTGCACATAGGCGTCCAGCTCGGAGCCGGTCATGGCGAAGGGGAAGAGTTCGCGCTGATCACGCAGCTTGGCGAAGTCGTCGGAGGCCAGCAGCTTGTCGAAGCTGGTTTTCCACCAGTTGTACTGCTCGTCGGTGACCTTCGGGCCGACATAGAAGCCGCGGACCACCGGCCAGACGATGTCGTAGCCCTGCTCGCGCGCGGTGGGGATGTCCTTCATCGCCGGTTCATCGAAGCGCTGCTCGGCGAAGACCGCCAGCAGGCGCATGTTGCCGGCCTCGACATGGGGCATGGAGTCGGAGATGTCGGTGCTGCCGACCTGGATATGCCCACCCAGCAGCGCGGTGGCGATCTCGCCGCCGCCTTCCAGGGCCACGTAGCGCAGGTCCTTGGGATTGATGCCGGCAGCCTTGGCGATCAGCGCGGTCTGCATCCAGTCCTGGCTGCCCACGGTACCGCCGGAGCCGATCACCACCTTGCTCGGGTCCTTCTTCAGCGCCTCGACCAGGTCACCCAGGGTCTTGTAGGGCGAATCGGCCTTGACCGCGATGGCGCCATAGCTGGCGCCCACTGCCGCCAGCCAGCGCACGGCCTTCTCGTCGAAGCGACCGAACTT
Organism: Pseudomonas sp. MOIL14HWK12:I1; assembly: GCF_000510705.1. NCBI lineage: Bacteria > Pseudomonadati > Pseudomonadota > Gammaproteobacteria > Pseudomonadales > Pseudomonadaceae > Pseudomonas > Pseudomonas sp. MOIL14HWK12:I1. The sequence continues at coordinate 416,351 of NZ_KI783309.1, forward strand.
GCCTTGCGCCAGGTTCAGCAGCGAACCGCTGGAGAAGGCGACGATGGTATCGCCGTCCGCCGGCCGCTGGGCCACCACGGTGTTGTAGGCCACCGCGCCCACGCCGCCGGGCATGTAGGTCACGCGCATCGGTTTGTCCAGCAGCTTGGCTTCCACCAGGCCGCTCTGGGCCAGCTTGCAGGTCAGGTCGAAGCCGCCACCCGGGGAGGCCGGGGCGATGCATTCGGGACGCTTGGGTTCGGCCATGGCCTGGGCGGACAGCAGCACGGAGGCGGCCAGGGTCAGGGTGAGGGTGCGCAAGGTGGTGCTCATCGACGTCTTCCTTTTGTTGTTATTTCAGAAGCTGACAGGCGGACACGGCTCAGGCTCGCCAGGGCGGCGATCGTTCGGAGAAGAGATACGGGAGCACGTGGAGCTGCGCGAGGGCGAGCATGGATGTCGTTCCGCTTGTTATTGTTGTTGGCCAACCAGGGGTGGCGCTTGGGCAAGCATCATGCGGTTCTGGGACCGCTACCTTTCACTCTAGACCGCCAAGCTTTCAACAGCCTTTCAGATGTGAAAGGCGGCGATAGTGGGGTTCCGGCTGCAGGCCAGCCGGCCGGTATCCGGTAAACTCGGATTTTTTGAGCGGGAGCTGTCAGCGTGCGCATCCTATTGGTCGAAGATCATCCGCCACTGGCCGAAAGCGTCGCCCAGGCGCTCAAGAATGCCGGGCTCAACGTCGATCTGCTCAACGATGGCGTGGCCGCCGACCTGGCCCTGCAGAGCGAAAGCTATGCCCTGGCCATCCTCGACGTCGGCCTGCCGCGCATGGATGGCTTCGAGGTGCTGGCGCGCCTGCGCGAGCGCGGCGATCGCCTGCCGGTGCTGATGCTGACCGCCCGCGGCGAGGTCAAGGATCGGGTGCAGGGGCTCAACCTCGGCGCCGACGACTACCTGGCCAAGCCCTTCGAACTCACCGAACTGGAAGCCCGGGTCAAGGCCCTGCTGCGCCGCAGCGTGCTGGGCGGCGATCGCCAACAGCGCTGCGGCCCGCTGATCTATGACCTCAACACCTCGCGCTTCACCCTGGGCGAGGAGGCGCTGTCGCTCACCTCGCGCGAGCACGCCGTGCTGGCCGCGCTCATCGCCCGCCCCGGACGGGTCATGAGCAAGGAGCAACTGGCCGCCCAGGTCTTCGGCCTGGACGAGGAAGCCAGTCCCGAGGCCATCGAGATCTACGTCCACCGCCTGCGCAAGAAGCTGGAAGCCGGCGCCGTGCGCATCGTCACCTTCCGCGGCCTGGGCTATCTGCTGGAAGAGCAGCATGGCTGAAGTGGCGAAGGCGGCTGGCAGTCTGCGTGGGCGACTGCTGCTGCGACTGGTCGTGCTCTTGGCGGTGATCCTGGCGGTCAGCAGCCTGGCCGCCTATCTCAATGGCCGGCGGCTGGCCGACGTGGCCTATGACCGGACGCTGCTGGCCTCGGCCCGCACCATCGCCGCCGGCCTGTCGGCCACCAATGGCACCCTGCGCGCCGACGTTCCCTACATCGCCCTGGACAATTTCGCCTACGACAACGTCGGGCGCATCTTCTACCAGGTGCTGGATACCCGCGGCCGGCTGATCTCCGGCTACGAAGAGATTCCACCACCGCCAGCGGACGCTCCGCTGACCCGCGACTATCCGGCCCTGGCGCGCTTCTACAACAGCACCTATCGCGGTAAGGACGTACGGGTGGTCAGCCTGGCCCAGCCGGTCAGCCAGCCGGATCTCACCGGCATGGCCGAGATCCGCGTCGCCGAGACCGCCGAAGCCCGCGAGGAGGTGGCCCGCAGCCTGCTCACCGACACCCTGATCCGCCTCGGACTGATGGGGCTGGGTGCCATCCTGCTGGTGTGGATGGCGGTCGGCGCCGCCCTGCGCCCCCTGGAGCGTCTGCGCCAGGCGGTGGAAGAGCGGGGCGTGGACGACCTGCGGCCGCTGCCCGAGGTGCGGGCGCCCCAGGAGCTGCTGCCGCTGGTGCATGCCCTGGAGGGCTTCACCCTGCGCCTGCGGCGGCTGTTCGAGCGTCAGGCGGACTTCATCGCCAATGCCGCCCACGAATTGCGCACCCCGCTGGCGGCGATCAAGGCGCGGGTCGAACTGGGCCTGCGCGAGCGCGAGCCCCAGGCCTGGTACGCCACCCTGGAAGAGACCCGCGCCAGCACCGATCGCCTGGCGCGCCTGGCCAACCAGCTGCTGTCACTGGCGCGGATCGAGAGCGGCGCCCAGGCCATCGCCGAAGGCGGCGCCGAACGCCTGGAGCTCAGCGATCTGGCCAGGGAACTGGCCATGGCGCTGGCCCCCCTGGCCCATGCCAAGGGCGTCGCCCTGGCCTTCGAGCCCTTCGCCAAGGCGCCGGTGATCGGCGAGCCGACACTGCTCAACGAACTGCTCTGCAATCTGGTGGAAAACGCCCTGGCCCATAGCCAGTCAGGTGGCAACATCGTGGTGCGGGTGCTGGCCCCGGCGGTACTGGAAGTCGAGGATGACGGTCCCGGCATTCCGGCCAATGCGCGGGCCAAGGTTTTCGAGCGCTTTCAGCGTCTGGATCCGCAATCCGGGGGTGCCGGTCTGGGACTGGCCATCGTCGGTGAGATCTGCGCCGCCCATCGGGCGCGCATCCAGTTGCTGGACGGCGCGCTCGGCGGGCTGCGGGTGCGGGTCGAATTTCCCGCCGAGGAAGCCTAGGCTCAGCCGAGCAGGGTGCGCGACTGTTCCACCGCGTCCCAGAAGGACTGATCCTGGGCCGGATCCGGCTGGTTGTTCAGCCCCAGGCGGATACCGGCGGGCAGCGTCTGGACCGCGATCTCCTGCTGACCCTGGCGCTGCGCGTGCAGCTGGGTCGCGACCTGCACGATATCGGCGTAGTCGGCCGCCGCGGGCTGCCGCTCCAGTGCCAGATATTCCCGCGGTACGCAGGCGATGTCGGCCGGGAAATCCCAGACCTTGAGAATGCGTTCGCCGATCTGCGGATGAATGCGCGCCGTCACCTGGTCGAGGGTGATGGCGTTGGCCAGCAGGTCTTCCTGTTCTTCGGCATAGGTGAGGATCGGCAGCACGCCGATCTGGTGCACCAGGCCGGCGAGCAGGGCGCGGTCGGCCATCAGCCGCGTGTACTTCTTGCACAGCGCATGGCTGATGGCGGCGATCTCGGTGCCCTGGCTCCAGACCTCGCGCATCTTGCGATCCACGGCGTCGCTGGTGGCCTGGAACATCTGCTGCATGGCCAGGCCCGTGGCCAGATTCGCCGTGTAGTTGATACCCAGGCGCCCGACCGCCATCTGCAGGTCGGTGATCTCCTTGCTGGTGCGCAGGAGCGGGCTGTTGACCACCTTGATCAGGCGCGCCGTCAGGGCGGCGTCCATGGCGATCACCCGGCTCAGCTCGGCGACGCCCACGTTGGGGTCTTCGGCCGCTTCTCTGACCTTCAGTGCCACCTCGGGAAGGGTGGGCAACACCACGCGATCGGTGTCTATCGCGTGGAGAAGATCCTGGACAACTTTTTCGGCAAGAGGAGTCATGACGTACCTGTGTGAGGAGCGGATAAAGGCGATCCCAACCTTCAGCGCTTTATTTCACGATCGCTATCGAGTGAGTAGGGCAAATCGAGTAAACGGCAGTTTGGCCCGTCCGAGCTGCCCACCGAGACACGTCCGTCCTCGGCGGCATCGCCCTGCAGCACCGCCAGGAATTCGCAACCCGCTGGGCTGGCCGCGGCCAGCACCACCTCGCCCACGCTGCTGCCATGCACCGGCGAGAACAGCTCGGTACCCACGGCAGGGGGCTGCTCGCTGCTGGCGAGGCGATAGAGGCGCCGCTTGAGCTTGCCCAGGTACTGCATGCGCGCGACGATCTCCTGGCCGGTGTAGCAACCCTTGCGAAAGCTCACGCCATCCAGCGCCTGCAGATTGATCATCTGCGGGACGAACAGCTCGCGGGTCGCGCCGAACACCTGGCCCACGCCAGCCCGCACCTGGGCCAGCAGCCATTCGTCGAGCGCCACCTCCGGCAGCGCCGGCGCCGCTGCGTCGGCCGCGCGCCAGGTCTCTACCCGGCCATCCTCCAACCGCAGGGCGAAGCCGCCTTCGAGCGGCGCCACGGCATTGGCCTGCTCGCCCAGCGCCACGTCGGGATAGGCGCTGGCGAAGCCGGCGGCCGAAAGTCCCAGCCGTTGCCATTGCGCGCTTTCGTCGGTCAGCACCGACTTGGAGAAGACCGCATATTTCTTCAGATCGGTCAGCAGCGGCTCGACCAGCTCCGCGGCCATCGCCAGCAGATAGCCGTCGGCCTGCTTGACGATGCGGAAGCTGGAGACCAGCCGTCCCTTGGGCGTGCAGCGCCCTCCCAGGCCGGCCTGGTCGTCAGCGAGATAATTGAGGTTGCAGGTGACCTGCCCCTGGAGAAACTTGGTCGCATCGACCCCGTGGATGGCCAGGACGCCTTCGTGGGTCAAGCGGCAGAAATACGGCAAGTCGGCCATTGCGGCTGCAGCTCCCTGTCGAGTGAAGCCGATCATCATAGGCTCGCCCGGGGGGAATGTCAGGCGCACTGCGCGGCGGGGCGCTTCGGGCTTATACTGCGCCGATCGTCGCAGGAGTCCCCATGAGTACCGAAGCTACCGAACTCAACAGATTGTACTGGCACAGCCGCCGCGGCATGCTGGAACTGGATGTATTGCTGGTGCCCTTCGTCAAGGAGGTCTATTCCTCCCTGGGCGCGGAAGACCAGGCACGCTACCGCAAGCTGCTCGAGTGCGAGGATCAGGACATGTTCCACTGGTTCATGCAGCGCGGTGAGCCGGAGGACGCCGATCTGCAGATCATCGTGCGCATGATCCTGGACCGTGTCCAGCCGGCTTGAGCCTTTCGAATGTCGCTGGAGCGCCTCCGCCGGCCTCCTGCGACTGCATGCCCTGGCCGCGTTCGCCGCGGGGTTCTGTCCCTGGCTTGCGGCCATTCCGTGGACGCTCAAGCCACTCCTGACGCTGCTGGTGCTCTGGTCCTGGCACCGGATGCGCCAGCGCCAGCTCCAGCAGCGCTGTCCAGAGGTGCCGCGCGGTTTGCGCCATGGCGCAGAAGGCTGGCAGCTCTGGTCGCCGGCGACCGGCTGGCAGGCCATCCAGCTGCGCCCGGACAGCCTGGCCCTGCCGCGGCTGGTGGTCCTGCGCTATCGACTGCCAGCGGCGAGACGTACCCGCAGTCTCTGCATCGCCCGCGACAGCCTCGCCGCGGAGGCCCACCGCCGTCTGAGAGTCAGACTTCGCTTCGCTCCGCGCCGGTTCGCGGCGCCAGAATAGTGTCCCGGGCGCTGCTGGCCAGTTGCGGATAGTCCAGGGTGAAGTGCAGACCGCGACTTTCCTGGCGAGCGAGAGCGCTTTCGATGATCAGCTCCGCCACCTGCGCCAGGTTGCGCAGTTCGATCAGGTCGCGACTGACCCTGTAGTTGCTGTAGAACTCGTCGATCTCGTCCATCAGCAGGCGAATGCGATGGCGGGCGCGCACCAGCCGCTTGGTGGTGCGCACGATGCCCACATAGTCCCACATGAAGCGCCGCAACTCGTCCCAGTTGTGGGCGATCACCACGTCCTCGTCCGAGTCCGTCACCTGGCTGGCGTCCCAGTCGGGCAGGTCGTGCGGCATGGCGATCTCGGCCGCTTGCGCCTGGATGTCCAGCGCCGCCGAGCGGGCATAGACGAAGCACTCCAGCAGCGAATTGCTGGCCATGCGATTGGCACCGTGCAGACCGGTGCAGCTGGTTTCGCCAATGGCATAGAGGCCGCCGAGGTCCGCGCGCCCGTGCTGGTCGACGCGCACCCCGCCGCAGGTGTAGTGCGCGGCCGGCACCACCGGGATCGGATCCCGGGTGATGTCGATGCCCAGTTCCAAGCAACGGCGATAGACCGTGGGAAAGTGCTCCTGCACGAAGTCCGCCGGCTTGTGGCTGATGTCGAGAAAGACGCAATCGATGCCCAGGCGCTTCATCTCGTGGTCGATGGCGCGCGCCACCACGTCGCGTGGGGCGAGATCGGCGCGGGGGTCGAAGCGCGGCATGAAGCGTTCGCCATCCGGCAGACGCAGGACGGCGCCTTCGCCACGCAGGGCTTCGGTGATCAGAAAGCTGCGCGCATGGGGGTGATAGAGGCAGGTGGGGTGGAACTGGTTGAATTCCAGGTTGGCGACCGAACAGCCGGCGCGCCAGGCCATGGCGATGCCGTCGCCGCTGGCGCTGTCCTGATTGGTGCTATAGAGGTAGGCCTTGCTGGCGCCGCCGGTGGCCAGCACCGTGAAGCGCGCGTGCAGGGTATCGACCTGGCCGCTGGTCCGGTCGAGCACATAGGCGCCCAGGCAACGCGCGCCCGGCCGGCCGAGCTTTTCCGTGGTGATCAGATCCACCGCCACCCGCTGACTGAGCAACTGGATGTTGGGCCGGCCTTCGGCGGTGCGCAGCAGGGTGTCGAAGATGGCCATGCCGGTGGCATCGGCCGCGTGGATGATGCGCCGGTGGCTGTGGCCGCCTTCGCGGGTCAGGTGAAAGCCCAGGCCGCCCTTGCCGGCGTCCTGCTCGCGGGTGAAGGGCACGCCCTGGTCGATCAGCCACTGCATGGCCTCGCGACTGTGTTCGACGGTGAAGCGCACGGCGCCTTCGTCACACAGCCCGGCGCCCGCGATTAGGGTATCCTGCACGTGCGCCTCGACGGTGTCGCCTTCGTCCAGCACCGCGGCGACGCCGCCCTGGGCCCAGTAGGTCGAACCATGCGCCAGTTCGCCCTTGCTCAAGACCGCGATGGACAGCGTCGCCGGTAGATTGAGCGCGAGCGTCAGGCCCGCGGCGCCACTGCCGATTACCAGGACATCGAATTCCAGATGACGCGCCATGACGTTTCCTTCTCACCGGGACGGCGAGTATAGGAACAAGGCGGCTGACGGCATAGCCATCGGATGGATCGGCAGGGAACTCGCGGGCTTCAGGCGGGGTCTATGTACAGATAATTGCTCATCCGTGCGGCCGGAACGCCAAGACGAGAATGGGCCATCTGCCAAAGCTAATTCAGTTACACCCAGGAGCGATCAGCAGCCATCTTAGTGCTCGCTCATCAACTGCTGTGGAGGGGAGAACTTTCGTGCAACAGCCCAGTCTAGCAGCGCGCGTCGATAGTGAAAGCAAGGACGATACCGAGCTGCAAGCCAAGGACAGCAAGCAAGCCCTGCCCACGCAGGAGCAGGATCAACAACTGGTCGAGCGCGTACAGCGCGGTGACAAGCGTGCCTTCGATCTGCTGGTGCTCAAGTATCAGCACAAGATTCTCGGTCTGATCGTGCGTTTCGTCCACGATACCCAGGAAGCCCAGGACGTCGCTCAGGAGGCTTTCATCAAAGCCTATCGTGCGCTCGGGAACTTCCGTGGCGATAGTGCTTTCTACACCTGGCTCTATCGCATCGCCATCAACACGGCAAAGAACCATCTGGTTGCCCGGGGTCGTCGTCCACCGGACAGCGACGTCAGTGCCGAAGATGCGGAATTTTATGAAGGCGACCATGCTCTAAAGGATATCGAGTCCCCAGAGCGGTCCCTTTTGCGGGATGAGATCGAGGCCACCGTGCATCGGACCATCCAGCAGCTCCCGGAAGATCTGCGCACCGCGCTGACCCTTCGTGAGTTCGAAGGCCTCAGCTACGAGGACATTGCGAACGTCATGCAATGTCCGGTGGGAACGGTCCGGTCTCGGATTTTCCGAGCTCGGGAAGCGATAGACAAAGCATTGCAGCCCCTGCTGCGTGATGCATAGACAGCGGCGACAGCTTTTAGAGAGGTAATACGTATGAGTCGTGAAGCCCTGCTGGAATCCCTGTCCGCTGTTATGGATAACGAAGCGGACGAATTCGAAACCCGGCGTGTCATCGCCGAGGTCAGCAAGGACCCGGAATTGCGCGCCACCTGGTCGCGCTACGCCATGGTCAGCGCCGTGATTCGCGGTGAGCCCATGCTGCCGAATCTGGATATCGCCAAAGGCGTCACCACCACGCTGGAGCGTGATGAGGCCGTCGCAGCCCCGGCAGCGCCCGTCGTTGCCCAGGCGCGCAAGAGTGGCTGGTCGAGCCTGGGTCGTGTCGCGGTCGCCGCGTCCGTGACCTTCGCCGTACTGGCAGGCGTGCGGATGTACAACCAGTCCGACGTCTCCACCCAGGGTCTGGCCCAGCAGGCGCCGAGCCAGCTGACCGTGCCGCAACCCGCGCGTAGCCCGGCCGTGCTGGCCAGCTTCAGCGAAGAAAGCACCAAGGCGAATGCCGAAGCCAAGGCTGACAAGCCGATGGCAGGTGAAAAGCAGGAAGCCCCTGCCCAGCGTTGATTCGCTGGCTTCACCTCGAAACGGCGTCCGGACTCTGTTCCGGGCGCCGTTTTTTTTTGCCTGCCGGATGTCCGGATGGGGCGCAAAATGCTTCGAAAGCTATCGTTCAGCAAGGCCGTGCTATTTCTGCTGCCAGTCGTCTCTGACTGTGCCGCCGTTGCGGAGCAGGCAGGTCGCCAGCGATGTGTTCAAGTCATTGGATAGAGTGGAGCTGCACGCGCATGCGCAATCTAAAGCATTACACGGCCGCCCTGATGGGGCTCTGGCTGATGGGACTGACGGCCATGGCTCGGGCCGATCTGCCGGATTTCACCGGCCTGGTCGAGGCGGCATCTCCAGCGGTCGTCAACATCAGCACCCGCCAGAAAATTCCCGAAGGTCGTGGCGCCGGCGCCATGACCATGCCCGATCTGGAAGGCCTGCCGCCAGGCATCCGTGAATTCTTCGAGCGCAGCATCCCGCAGATGCCGCGCGGTCCCCGTGGCAAGCAGGAGCAGGCCCAGTCCCTGGGCTCGGGCTTCATCATCTCGCCCGACGGCTACATTCTGACCAACAACCATGTGGTCGCCGATGCCGACGAGATCCTGGTACGGCTGTCCGACCGCAGTGATCACACCGCCAAGCTGATCGGCGCGGATCCCCGTACCGACGTGGCCCTGCTGAAAATCGACGCCAAGGACCTGCCCACCCTCAAGCTGGGCAATTCCGATCAGCTCAAGGTCGGTGAATGGGTCCTGGCCATCGGTTCGCCCTTCGGCTTCGATCACTCGGTCACCGCCGGTATCGTCAGCGCCAAGGGTCGCAGCCTGCCCAACGAAAGCTATGTGCCCTTCATTCAGACCGACGTGGCCATCAACCCGGGCAACTCCGGCGGTCCGCTGTTCAACCTCAAGGGTGAGGTGGTCGGGATCAACTCGCAGATATTCACCCGCTCCGGTGGCTTCATGGGGCTGTCCTTCGCCATTCCGATCGACGTCGCCATGAACGTGGCCAATCAGCTGAAGACCGATGGCAAGGTGAGCCGTGGCTGGCTGGGCGTGGTCATCCAGGAAGTGGACAAGGATCTCGCCGAATCCTTCGGCCTGGATCGTCCGGCCGGTGCCCTGGTCGCCCAGACCCTGGACGACGGTCCTGCAGCCAAGAGCGGCATCAAGGTCGGCGACGTCATCCTCTCGGTCAATGGCCAGAAGATCGAGGAATCCGCCGACCTGCCGCACCTGATCGGCAATCTCAAGCCGGGTGCCAAGGCCGACATGGAGATCATCCGTGAAGGCAAGCGGCAAAACCTGAGCGTTACCGTGGGCGACATGCCCAAGGACGACCAGGCCGCTTCCGGCGGCGAGCGCGGGTCCGATCGGGCCAGCAATCGCCTGGGCATCGCCGTGGCCAACCTGACCGCCGAGCAGAAGAAGACCCTGGACATCCAGGGCGGCGTGGTCATCAACAAGCTCAGTGGCGACGGTCCTGCCGCGGCTATCGGCCTGCGTCCGGGCGACGTCATCACCCACCTCAACAATCAGCCCATCGAATCCGCCGCCGCCTTCGAGAAAATCACCTCGGCACTGCCGGCAGGGCGCTCCATTTCGATGCGCGTGGTGCGTGAGGGTCGCGCCAGCTTCATCACCTTCAAACTGCCGGGCAAGTAACGGCAGGGGACAAGGCGAGGGGCAGGCGACTGCCCCTTCTTTTTGTCCGCTCGAACGGCGCGAGTCCCCTTGTTTGCCGCATTCAGGTAAACTCCCCCGCTATTTTCCCGGCGGATGTTCCGCTGCTGGCTATTCGAGTGCTGATTCGTGAGTGATCTGAGCCATATCCGCAATTTCTCCATCATCGCCCACATCGATCACGGCAAGTCGACGCTTGCGGATCGGTTCATCCAGATCTGTGGTGGTTTGAGCGACCGAGAAATGGAGGCCCAGGTCCTGGATTCCATGGATCTCGAGCGCGAGCGCGGCATCACCATCAAGGCCCACAGCGTCACGCTGTACTACAAGGCCCAGGACGGCAAGACCTACCAGCTCAACTTCATCGACACCCCCGGCCACGTCGACTTCACCTATGAAGTCAGCCGTTCGCTGGCCGCCTGCGAAGGCGCGCTGCTGGTGGTGGATGCGGGGCAGGGCGTGGAAGCCCAGTCGGTCGCCAACTGCTACACCGCCATCGAGCAGGGCCTCGAGGTCATGCCGGTGCTGAACAAGATGGACCTGCCCCAGGCCGAGCCGGACAAGGTCAAGGCCGAGATCGAGCACATCATCGGCATCGACGCCACCGACGCCGTGCCCTGCAGTGCCAAGAGCGGCATGGGCGTACCCGATGTCCTCGAGCAACTGGTCAAGGTCATTCCACCGCCCGAGGGCGAGATCGACGCGCCCCTGCAGGCGCTGATCATCGACTCCTGGTTCGACAACTACCTGGGCGTCGTCTCGCTGGTGCGCGTCAAGCACGGGCGGGTAAAGAAGGGCGACAAGATCCTGGTCAAGTCCACCGGCAAGGTGCACCAGGTCGACAGCGTCGGCGTCTTCTCGCCCAAGCACACCGAGACGGTCGATCTCAAGGCGGGCGAAGTGGGCTTCATCATCGCCGGCATCAAGGAAATCCTCGGCGCCCCGGTCGGCGACACCCTGACCCTCAGCGCCACCCCGGACGTGGCCATGCTGCCGGGCTTCCAGCGGGTCAAGCCGCAGGTCTACGCCGGTCTCTTCCCGGTCAGCTCCGACGACTTCGAGGACTTCCGCGAAGCCCTGCAGAAGCTGACCCTCAACGATGCGGCCCTGCAATACGAGCCGGAAAGCTCGGAGGCCCTCGGCTTCGGCTTCCGCATCGGCTTCCTCGGCATGCTGCACATGGAGATCATCCAGGAGCGCCTGGAGCGCGAATATGATCTCGACCTCATCACCACCGCGCCGACCGTGGTGTTCGAGGTGGTGCTCAAGGATGGCAGCATCATCTATGTCGACAACCCGTCCAAGCTGCCGGACCTGGCCTCCGTCGCCGAGATGCGCGAGCCCATCGTGCGCGCCAACATCCTGGTACCCCAGGAGCACCTGGGCAACGTCATCACCCTGTGCATCGAGAAGCGTGGCGTCCAGCGCGACATGCAGTTCCTCAGCAGCCAGGTGCAGGTCAGCTACGACCTGCCGATGAACGAGGTGGTCCTGGACTTCTTCGACCGCCTCAAGTCGGTGAGCCGTGGCTATGCGTCGCTGGACTACAGCTTCGATCGCTTCGAAGCCGCCAGCCTGGTCAAGCTCGACGTCCTCATCAACGGCGAGAAGGTCGATGCCCTGGCGCTGATCGTCCATCGCGACAAGGCGCACTACAAGGGTCGCGCCCTGACCGAGAAGATGAAGGAGCTGATCCCGCGGCAGATGTTCGACGTGGCGATCCAGGCGGCCATCGGCGGTCAGATCGTGGCCCGGACCACGGTCAAGGCGCTGCGCAAGAACGTTCTGGCCAAGTGCTACGGCGGTGACGTGTCCCGTAAGCGCAAGCTGCTGGAAAAGCAGAAGGCGGGCAAGAAGCGCATGAAGCAGGTTGGTAGCGTAGAGATTCCTCAAGAGGCCTTCCTGGCCGTGCTCAAGGTGGATAGCTGAAGCCCATGTCCTGGAACTTCCCTCTGTTGCTGGTTCTCGCGGTCGCCGTCTGCGGCGCCCTGGCACTCATCGATCTGCTGGTGCTCGCACCGCGTCGTCGCAAGGCGATCCAGACCTACGGGCAGCAGGTCAGCGAGCCTGATCCCGCGGTACTGGAGCAGTTGAACAAGGAACCGGCCCTGGTCGAGTACGGGAAGTCGTTCTTTCCCGTCCTGGCCATCGTGCTGATCCTGAGATCCTTCCTGGTGGAGCCGTTCCAGATTCCTTCGGGCTCCATGAAGCCGACCCTGGAAGTGGGCGACTTCATCCTGGTGAACAAATTCGCCTACGGCATCCGCCTGCCGGTAATCGACCTCAAGGTCATCCCGATCGGTGATCCGCAGCGTGGCGACGTCATGGTGTTCCGCTATCCCAGCGATCCCAGCGTCAACTACATCAAGCGCGTCATCGGGGTGCCGGGCGATACCATCCGCTATACCAGCGACAAGCAGCTGTACATCAACGGCCAGCGCGTCAGCGAGGAACTGGTGGGTGACGAGCCGGGTTCGCTGGGCAGCGTCAAGCTGTTCAAGGAGCAACTCGGCAAGGCCGAGCACCTGATCCGCGAAGAGATGACCCGCTACCGCATGGAGCCCGACCACGAATGGAAGGTGCCGGCCGGTCACTACTTCATGATGGGTGACAACCGCGACAACTCCAACGACAGTCGCTACTGGGACGATCCCAACATTCCCCGTGACCTGCTCGGCATGGTTCCCGACCGTAACATCGTCGGCAAGGCCTTCGCCGTCTGGCTGAGCTGGCCGGAGCCCAAGCTGCAGAGCATGCCCACCCTGTCTCGCGTAGGTATCATCAGATGAATGAACGCAGAGTGTCCGGTCGTCCGTCGCGTCAGCAGGGGCTGTCGTTTCTCGGTGGTCTGCTCGCACTCTGCGTCATCGCCTTCCTGGCCAGTACGGCCATGAAGCTCGTGCCGCATTACCTGGACTACAATGCTCTGACCAAGGTCATCGAATCCATCGGCGACAACCCCGATAACCAGATTCGCAGCGTGTCCGACGTCTACAGCTACGTGGGGAAGGGTATGCAGGTGAACGACATCCGTGATCTCGATCTGCAAAAGGCCATGCGCGTCGAAGCCGACGGCAACCACCTGCAGATCCACCTCGACTATGAAAAACGTGAACACCTGATCCGCAACATCGATCTGGTCGTTCGTTTCAATCGTGATTTCCGTATAAATCTCCCGTGACATTATCTCTAGATCGCCTCGAGCGTCGGCTGGGTTATACCTTCAAGGACCCGGACCTGATGCTGCTCGCCCTCACGCACCGCAGCTTTGCCGGTCGCAACAACGAACGCCTCGAATTCCTCGGCGACGCCATCCTCAACTTCATCATCGGCGAAGCCCTCTACGATCATTTCCCCCAGGCCCGCGAAGGCCAGCTGTCCCGCCTGCGCGCCAAGCTGGTGAAAGGCGAGACCCTGGCCTTGCTGGCGCGCAGCTTCGAGCTGGGTGACTACCTGCGCCTGGGGTCCGGTGAGCTGAAGAGCGGCGGCTTCCGTCGCGAATCTATTCTTGCCGATGCCATGGAAGCCCTGATCGGCGGCATCTATCTGGATGCCGGCATGGATGCGGCCAAGGATCGGGTCATGGCCTGGCTCGGCCCGCAACTGCGCGAGCTGACGCCGGTGGATACCAACAAGGATCCCAAAACCCGCCTGCAGGAGTTTCTCCAGGCGCGGGCGTGCGACCTGCCGCGCTACGAGGTGGTCGCCATCGAGGGAGAGCCCCATTGCCGGGTCTTCTTTGTCGAATGCGAGATCGCCATGCTCAACGAAAAGACGACGGGGCAGGGCGCCAGTCGCCGTATCGCCGAACAGATAGCCGCCTCGGCGGCCTTGATCGCCCTGGGCGTGGAGAATGGTCATGAATGATGAGCTGAAGGCATCGCGGTGCGGCTACGTCGCCATCGTCGGCCGTCCCAACGTCGGCAAGTCCACGCTACTCAACCATATCCTCGGGCAGAAGCTGGCCATTACCTCGCGCAAGCCGCAGACCACCCGGCACAACATGCTCGGCATCAAGACCGAGGGTGAGGTGCAGACCATCTATGTGGATACCCCCGGTCTGCACAAGGAAAACCAGAAGGCGCTCAACCGCTTCATGAACAAGACGGCCGTCACCGCCCTGCGCGATGTGGACGTCGTGGTGTTCGTGGTCGATCGTACCCGCTGGACCGACGAAGACCAGATGGTGCTGGAGCGGGTACGCTTCGTGAAGTGCCCGGTGCTGCTCGCCGTCAACAAGCTGGATCGTCTGGAAGACAAGGCCGACATGCTGCCGCACCTGCAATGGCTGCAGGAGCAATTGCCGGAAGCCACGCTCATTCCGATCTCCGCCCAGCACGGCCACAATCTCGACGCCCTCGAAGAGCTGGTGGCCGAGCGCCTGCCTGAGGGCGAGCACTTCTTCCCCGAAGACCAGATCACCGACCGATCCAGTCGTTTCCTCGCGGCCGAGCTGATCCGCGAAAAGATCATGCGTCAGCTGGGGGCCGAATTGCCCTACCAGGTCGCCGTCGAGATCGAGGAATTCAAGTACGACAACGGGGTACTGCACATCCACGGCCTGATCCTGGTCGAGCGCGATGGCCAGAAAAAGATCCTCATCGGCCAGGCCGGCGAGCGCATCAAGCGCATCGGCCAGGAAGCCCGCCAGGACATGGAAACCCTGTTCGACGCCAAGGTCATGCTCAATCTCTGGGTCAAGGTCAAAGGCGGCTGGTCCGATGACGAGCGCGCCCTGCGCTCTCTGGGTTATTCCGACCTCTAGCGATGCAGGCGTCCGAGCCGCTGTTCGTCCTGCATGCGCGTCCCTATCGGGAAAGCAGTGCGCTGGTGGATGTGTTCGGCGCCTTCGGCCGGGTCCGTACGGTGTTGCGCGCGGCCCGCTCCCGCTCCGGAAGTCTGGCCAGGCCCTTCATTCCCCTCGAGGCTCAGCTCAGTGGGCGAGGGGAGCTGAAGAATCTGCAAAAGGTGGCGGCCCTGGCGCCACCCTATCTGCTCCAGGGGCAGGCGCTGTTCAGCGGCTTTTATCTGAATGAGCTGCTGGTCCGGCTACTGCCCGCCGAAGATCCCTATCCCGCGCTTTTCGACCTCTATGGCCTGACCCTGGCGGCCCTCGCCCAGGGGCGACCGGTCGAGCCCCTGCTGCGTACCTTCGAATGGCGCCTGCTCGACCTGCTGGGCTACGGCTTCTCGCTGTCGCTGGCGCTGGATGGCCAGGCCATCGACGCCCAGCGCCTCTATCGCTTCATTCCGGACCAGGGCTTCGAAGCCGTCGACGAAGTTCGCCCGGGCTGTCTGGCCGGCGCGGAAATCCTGGCACTGGAGCGTGGCGAGTGGGACGATCCCACCGTAGTCCGCGCTGCCAAGCGCCTGATGCGCCAGGCCCTGGCGCCGCACCTGGGCAGCAAACCCCTGATGAGTCGCGAATTGTTCGCCAAGCCAAGTGAATAAGCCATGAAAGAGTTCAGTCGTGTTCTGTTGGGCGTCAACATCGATCATGTCGCCACCCTGCGCCAGGCCCGGGGTACCCGCTATCCCGATCCGGTCAAGGCGGCGCTGGATGCCGAGGAGGCAGGGGCGGATGGCATCACCCTGCACCTGCGCGAGGACCGTCGCCATATCCAGGAGCGGGATGTCCGCCTGCTGCGCGACCTCCTGCAGACCCGCATGAATCTCGAAGTCGCCCTGACCCCCGAGATGCTGGCCTTTGCCCAGGAGATCCGGCCCGAGCACGTCTGCCTGGTGCCCGAGCGCCGGGAAGAGCTGACCACCGAAGGTGGCCTGGATGTGCTGGGTCAGGTGCAGCGCATCCGTGACGCCATCGCGGCACTGCCCGCTTCGGAAGTGTCCCTCTTTATAGATCCCGATCTGCAGCAGATTCAGGCGGCCAAGGACAGCGGTGCTCCGGTGATCGAGTTGCACACCGGTCGCTATGCCGAAGCCGAGACCCAGGAAGCGCAGGCCCATGAGCTGCAGCGCCTGGCCAGGGCGGTGGAATTCGCCACCGGCCTCGGGCTGGTGGTCAATGCCGGTCATGGCCTGCACTACCATAATGTCCAGCCCATCGCGGCGCTGCCGGGTATTAACGAGCTGAACATCGGCCATGCCATCGTGGCCCAGGCGGTCTTCGTCGGCTTCAAGCAGGCGGTCAAAGACATGGCCGAATTGATCCGCTGCAACTCAATCGTAAAATAACTGTTGACCTGCTCTGAAACTCCCCTATAATGCGCCCCACTTCCGGCGCAGACGCTGAAGCGGCTTGAAAATCAAGCACTTAGGTCTGAGTCGGGTGAGGGGNCCATGGATTCTTCGCCATTTGGTTCTCACCTTCGGGTGACAGCGAAGTGAAGCGGAGGGGGTTGACAGCGTCTTGGGATGCTGTAGGATTCGCCTCCCGCTGCCGAGATTGGTTAGACCGGTCAGGCAAGCGCAAGTGGTTGAGTTGAAACGAAAAAGT
>NZ_AZNY01000009.1:0-153151 GCF_000510705.1 Pseudomonas sp. MOIL14HWK12:I1
CAGTTGGTTGCGACCGTGTCGCTAACCGAGGCGCGCATTCTACGCTGTCCTCACATCCTGTCAAGCGTTGATTTGAACTTTTTCGTTTCAACTCAACCACTTGCGCTTGCCTGACCGGTCTAACCAATCTCGGCAGCGGGAGGCGAATCCTACAGCATCCCAAGACGCTGTCAACCCCCTCCGCTTCACTTCGCTGTCACCCGAAGGTGAGAACCAAATGGCGAAGAATCCATGGACCCCTCACCCGACTCAGACCTAAGTGCTTGATTTTCAAGCCGCTTCAGCGTCTGCGCCGGAAGTGGGGCGCATTATAGGGGAGTTTTGGGGCAGGTCAACAGGTTATTTCAAGAATCTTTCAGCAGGGATGAAAAAGGCCACCAAAAGGCGAGCTGTCACCTGTGCGAGGTAAGATGCCGGCAGACCATGTTTCGAGGACTGCATGACTTCCATCCTGGCTCGCTATCGACAACAGCTGAGAAACACCCTGGGCGACTGGTTTCCCCGTACCACGCTCTTCCTTAAAGGAGAGCAGGCGCCAAGCGGCCAGAAAAAGGTGCAGCCGACCAAGGCCCGCAAACGGCAGGCCGAGCCCAGAGTCTCGGTCAAGGCGGCGAACGGCGAGCAATCCATTATACAGGCTACCCCGGCCATCCCCTCCCCCGCCGGCATCTATGGTCCCGCACTCACCATCAAGCGCTCCCAGGAGCAGCGGATGAAGGTACGTGTCGAGCAGGCCGTGGCTCAGGGCATCATCCAGCCACCCTCACCTGAGCAGTGGAAGATGATCCTCGCGCGGGCTCCGGCTACCCGTATCTTCGCGGGGGCCGGTTCGGGCAAGACCACGACGCTGGTGCTGCGAGTGGTGTTCATGCTGTGCCATCTCGACATCCCGCGCGAGCAGCTGACTGTCATCTCCTTTACCAAGGCGTCCTGCGAAGAGTTGCGCGCCCAGCTCAAGCGCGTCCTGGCCTTCTGGGAGGCCCCGCTGGATGACGAGGCGGCACGCGAGCTGGTAAGAACCTTTCACTCGGCCCTGGCACAGTTGGCGCGCACCGAACTGAGGGCGACGCAATGGTTCGAGCAGTTGTCCAGCCAATCGAAAGGTGACGACGAACCGGACAACGGCATGCTGGCTGGCGCCAGCCTGAACGAGGCTCAACGGCAGCTCCTGATACAGGCCTACGAGCATAGCTACCGCGAGGACGCCGGCTTTCGGCGTCGGGTACATCTGTTGCTGGAACTGGCGCCGCCCGATGAGGAGGAGCCACCCGGCGCGCCACCCTTGCAGCCCTTCGTCCTCAATGGCGAACGTCAACCGCAACCGCTGCCCGACCTCTTCTATGGCCAGGCCTCATTCGCCGAGACCCTGGGGCTGCGGGTCGGATCTATAAAGAGCAGTCAGCTGGAGTGCTCGACGCGGGACCGGATCTTCCTGGAGGCCATGCAGCAATTCTGGCGACACTTCGGCAAGCTGCTGAAGGAACAGCGGCTGATCACCTTCAATACCGCCTTTGCCGTGCTGACGGATCGCCTGGAAAAGAAACCCAGTCGCGCCCTGATTGCCCGTCTGCAGCCCTTCACCCATTTGCTGATCGATGAATTCCAGGACATCTCGCCGCAGATCGCCCTCTGGCTGCAGCAGGTACAGCGCAGGCTCACCGAGGAGCAGGTTGCGCCTTCGCTGATGGCCATCGGTGACGACTGGCAATCCATCTACGGCTGGAGGGGCAGCTCGCCGGAGCTGTTCATTCACTTCGACCGCTGGTTTCCAGGCCAGACGCCCAGCCAGACGCTGATGCTGGGGACCAACTACCGTTCTTCACCGGACATCGTGGCGGACGGCGAACGCATCCTGACGCAGGTACGCCACAAGCAGCCCAAGAAGACCCAGGCCTTTCGCGCGGCGGATGACCAGGGTCATGGGGTCAAGGTCGTGCCGCAATTCGATATCGCCCGCCAGTTGGCTGCGTTGCTGAACGAGATCGAGGCGCAACGGACGTATGCCGCGGAACGAGAGCGGCCGGAGCGGTGCGCGGTCATGGTGATGAGTCGCCTGAACGCGCCCTTGAAAGCCATCAACGAGCAGTTGGGACGTCAGCCAGGCGTACGCACCTGCACCATTCACCGAGCCAAGGGCCTGCAGGCCGAGGTGGCGATCGTGCTGGACGATGGCCAGCCCCAGCAGCCCCACCCGTTGCGCAACGCCCTCTATGCGACCAGCGGACATTTCCAGCAAAGCTATGACGACGCCATGGCGGACGAGGCGTTGCGCCTGAGCTATGTGGCGGTGACCCGTGGGGTCAGCCGGGTACTGTGGTACACCCGGCAGCCACGGGGTGCGGCGGCGATATTGGCGGGTTGAGTCAGGTGGCGTGGCGAGTGCTGTCACCCGCCGCATGAACGCAGGATGGCTGCCGCACAGCACGGGCGGCAGCCAGACCAGACCAGACCGCTACTCGATCACATCGAAATCTTTGAGGTGCTCTTCGGACAGTTCCAGCCCCAGGCCGGGTTTGTCGTCGTCGAGTTGCAGGTAGCCGCCGACGGGCTGGGGTTCGCCCTTGAAGACGTAGTAGAAGAGTTCGTTGCCTACCTCCACGTCGAATACCGGGAAGAACTCGGCCATGGGCGACGCGGTGCTGGCCATGGTCAGGTGGTAGTTGTGCATCTGGCCGGCGTGGGGGATGACCGGCACCGACCAGGCTTCGGCCAGGGCGTTGATCTTGCGCGCGGCGGTGATGCCGCCGACGCGGTTGGTGTCGTACTGGATGACGTCCACGGCGCGGCGTTCGAGCAGATCCTTGAAGCCGTAGGAGGTGAATTCGTGCTCGCCGCCGGAGATAGGCATGATGCCCATCTTCTTGAGTTCGACGTAGCCTTCGATGTCATCGGCGATGACCGGCTCCTCAAGCCAGCGCGGTTCGAATTCGGCCAGCTTGGGCAGCATGCGGCGGGCGTATTCCAGGGTCCAGCCCATGTAGCACTCCAGCATGATGTCGACGTCGGGACCAGCCAGTTCACGCAAGGCGCGCACCTGCTCGATGTTACGGCGCATGCCGGCGGGGCCGTCCTTGGGCCCATAGCCAAATCTCATCTTGAGGGCATCGAAGCCCTGGTTGAGATAGCCCTGGGCCTCTTCCAGAAACAGATCCAGATTGTCATTGGCGTAGAGCTTGGAGGCGTAGCAGGGGATCTTTTCCTTGGTCCGGCCACCCAGCAACTTGAACACCGGCTTGTCTACCGCCTTGCCCATCAGGTCCCAGAGCGCCAGGTCCACGGCGGAGATGGCGGCCATGCCGATGCCCTTGCGGCCCCAGGCGTGGGTGCGGCGATACATCTTCTGCCAGAGGTATTCGTTGTCGAAAGGATCCTGGCCCAGGACGATGGGGGTCAGGTAGAGGTCGATGATTTCTTTGGCCACCCGCGGCGCCAGGGCACAGTTGCCAAGGCCGACCAGGCCGCTGTCGGTTTCGATCTCCACCACCAGCCAGCCGTGGAAGCGGAAGGAGCCCATGGCGTCGCCGCGCTCATAGAGGATGTCGGTGGCGTTGGTGCAGAAGTGCGCCTGAGGCGGGACGACCTTGCCCTTCCATTCGAAGACGCGGGTGCGAACGCTGGTAATTTTCATGGTGAGGTTCCTTTTTCGAGCATGAGTAAGGCCGTCCGGCCCCAGGGACCGGTTCGGCGGATTCGGGAGGCGCCTGGACGCCGCGGCAGCTATCAGTGGCGGGAAGCGCCCAGGCGGCAGGCGATCTCGAAGGCCTGACGGGTCGCACCGACATTGGCGCGGCCCTGACCGGCGATGTCGAAGGCGGTGCCGTGGGCGGGCGTGGCGATGGGAATGGGCAAGCCACCCTGCACCGTGACCCCACGGGAGAAGCCCATCAGCTTGATCGCGATCTGGCCCTGGTCGTGGTACATGGTCACCACGGCGTCGAAGGCGCGGGCGTCGCCCTGGACCTTGAGAAAGATGGTGTCCGCGGGATAGGGGCCGTCGGCGGCGATGCCCAGCGCCCTGGCGCGCTCGACGGCCGGGCCGATGAGGTCGATCTCCTCGCGGCCGAAGCTGCCGTTGTCGCCATTGTGCGGATTAAGGCCGCAGACACCGATGCGCGGTCGCGCCAGGCCGCTGCGCTTGAGTTCGTTGTCGATCAGCTGGATGGCTTCGATCACCCGCTCCTGGCTGAGCAAGCCAGGGACATCCTTCAGAGCGACGTGGGAGGTCACCCGCGAGGTCCAGAGATCATCGAGCACATTGAATTCGCAAAATGGCCCCTGGTAGCCGAGGTGCTCGGCGAACCAGTGCAATTCGTCGTTGTGGCCCATGCCTGCCAGGTGCAGGGAGCTCTTGTTCAGCGGACCGAAGAGGATGGCGTCGGTGTGACCCGCCTGAGTCAGGTCGAGGGCGACGGCCAGGGTGTCCAGGCTGTAGCGGCCGCCGACGACACTGGCTTCGCTGCGGGGAAAGGCGCCTTCCGCAGCGCCCCGGTAGGGATACAGCAGGGGTACGTCGTCCTGAAAATCGAGGGCATCCAGGCTATCGATGGGGCGGTAGGGATATTCGCAACCGGCGATGCGCATGCCGGTACGGGCCTCCTCCTCGTCGGCGATCAGCACCAGGCGGGCGCGGCTGCGCACCTCGGGATCGGCCAGCAGGCGGGCGATCAGCTCGGGGCCGATGCCGGCCGGATCACCCAGCACCAGGGCCAGGCGGGGAAGCGTGGAATTGCTCATGCGGAAGTCCTCAGGTAGGTGTCCAGGCGAAAGACGTCGGCCACCGGGCGATACAGACGCCGGGCGGTGTCGTGGAAGAGTTGGCGCTGGGCCGTGATGGGCAGGTCGGCCACCAGATGCTTGAAGCCGCCGATGATGGTGTCGTAGCTGCCGCACAGACGATCGACGGGAAAGTTGCTGGCGAACATGGCGCGTTCCAGGCCGAAGACGGCGATGGCCTCGTGGACGATCCAGGCGTTGTCTTCGGCGCGCCACGGCTGGCCGGCGAGGCCCAGGCCGGAGATCTTCAGCGCCACGTTGGGCCATTCGGCGAGGCGGGCCAGGGCCGCGCGCCAGGCGGCCAGACCTTCGGCGCTGCGGTCGGACGGCAGCCCCGTATGGTTGAGGATCAGCTGGGTGGCCGGGAAGTCCCGCGCCAGGCGACAGGCTTCGTCGAGATTCCACCAGGGCGTCTGCAGGTCGAAGTGCAGGCCGTGGCGCTGCAGCTCGGTGTAGCCCTGGCGCCAGCGCTCGTCGCTCATCAGGGTGCGCTGGCTGCCCACCTCTTCCGGGCGCGCCGGGCCACCGGGCTTATGTCTGACGCTGCGCACCCGTTCGAAGGCGGCCTGGGCGGCGAGCAGCTCGGCGGCGTCTGCCGCATCCAGCCAGGCCTGGGCGACCACCGCATGGGGCGCGCCATGGCGGCGTGCCAGGTCATGGACGTAGCGGGTCTCGCCCAGGGGATCACGCGGATCCCACTCGGTCTCGACATAGACCGTCTGGACCACCTGGTGACCGGCCGCGTCGGCCAGGTAGTGCTCGGGCAGATAGTCACCCTTGATGGCGTTGTAGTCGCCATAGCGGAAGGGGATGGTTTCCGTGCCGGACAGCCAGGGGTGGAAGTTGCGCCGGGGCTCCCAGAAGTGATGATGGGCATCGACGATGGGGCCGTCATAGAGCTCAGCCATGCTGCACCTCCCGCTGGTCCAGGGCGATCAACAGGGTGCCGAGGATGAACAGGCCCGAGCAGAGAGCGAAGAAGCCCAGCACCGCGGGATAGCCACCCAGGTGCTGCAGCAGCAGGCCGACCAGGATGGGTACGGCGATGCCGCCGAGGCTGCCGGCCAGGTTCATCACCCCACCGATCAGGCCGACGCGTGCCGGCACCGCCAGCAGCGCCGGGAAGCTCCAGTAGAGGCTGCCCCACATGAGGAAGAAGGCGGTGAGCGACAGCAGCGCCACGGCGGCATAGGGATCGGTCAGCCGCGGCAGCAGCAGGAAGGCAGCCAGGGCCACCAGGCCGGAGCAGGACAGCAGTCCCTTGGCGGCAGGGCCACGACGCACGCCCTTGCGCACCAGCAGGTCGCAGAGGAAGCCACCGACCAGGGAGCCGGCCGCGCCGCAGAGGAAGATGACGAAGGTAGCGGCGCCGATGCCCTTGATGTCGAAGCCGCGAGCCTGGGCCAGGTAGCTGGGCCCCCAGGTCAGCAGGCCGAAGAAGACCATGGCCCAACTGGCGCGACCGATGAGGATGCCGGCCAGGGAGCGGCGGGCGATGCCCAGGCCCCGGGCGCCAGCCTTGGCGGCCTGGGCCACCGAGGTGGTGCGACCTTCGTTGATGCGCGCCAGCTCGGCAGCATTGACCCCGGGGTGGGCGGCCGGGTCGTCCCTGAGATAGCGCCAGGCGAGCCAGGCCATGGCCAGGGTGGCGATACCGGCGATGAAGAAGGCGGTGCGCCAGGAGCCGAAGACGGCGATCAGGTAGGCGATGAGCAGTCCGCCCAGGGCCACGCCCAGCGGTCCGCCGCAGTCCATCAGCACCGCGCCACGGCCGCGCTCGCCGGAAGCCAGCCAGAGGGAATTGAGCTTGCCACCGGCCGGGAACAGCGGCGCCTCGGCGGCGCCCAGGGCGACCCGGGCGAAGATCAGCGACAGCCCGCCGGTGGCGAAGGCGGCGAGGGTCTGGAAGACGCCCCAGAGGCCAGTGGACCAGCCGATGACGCGGCGCGGGCCGTAGCGATCGATCAGCCAGCCGCCGGGAATCTGCAGGAGCGCATAGGCCCAGAAGAAGCTGCTGAGAATCAGCCCCTGGGTGGCCGGCGTCAGCTGGAATTCACGGGCGATGGTGGGCATGGCGATGGACAGCGACACGCGATCCACCAGGTTGATGACCGTAAGGCCGAAGATGATGGCGAAGATGCGCCAGCGGACGCGGGAAGCCTGGAGCGCCGTGGGCACGGCGGCTTCGCCGAGGCGTGAGGAACGGGACGTCGAGAGCATGGCATGGACCCCTGGGATTCTTGTTATGGGTGTTCAGCTGCCGGCTGGCGAGGTCGACTATCAGCCGAGGGGCGATAACCGTCTAATCAAATCTGCGCATAGGTGTATAGCCGCAGGATATAGGTCGGTTTTCGCTCGTCGCTACAGCCCTTTTGCCGTGCGGAGTCAGATGAAGAGCAGCGCCAGGCATAACCCCAGGCTATAGGTGCATGCCTTCTTTTGACTGGTCAGGATCGCCGGGTGCTGCGCACACTCGGCCCACTTAAAACAACGACAAGAAAGAGGTAGTCCCATGCGCAGCACTTCCCTGCTCGCCGCCCTCCCCCTGTGCCTGGCCGCTGTGGTGGCTCCCGTCGCCGAGGCTGCCTGGCAACCCGAGGGCAAGGTGGAGATCGTGGTCGCCGGTGGTCCCGGTGGCGGCACCGACCAGCTCGGCCGACTGATCCAGTCGATCATCACGCAGCACAAGCTGCTCGACGCCAGCACCGTGGTGATGAACAAGGGTGGCGGCAACGGCGCCGAGGCCTTCCTGGAGATGAAGATGGCCAAGGGCGAGGCGGACAAGCTGGTCATCGCCACCAACAACGTCTATCTGCTGCCGCTGACCGCCAAGCTCGGCTACCAGCTCGCCGACCTCACCCCGGTGGCGGCCATCGCCGAGGATGACTTCATCCTCTGGAGCTACGCCGACGCGCCCTGGAAGGACGCCCGGGGCTACCTCGACGCCATCAAGCAGGATCCGGCCGGCAAGCGCATGGGTGGCAGCCAGTCCAAGGACGTCGACCAGACCCTGACCCTGCTGCTCAATCGCACCGAGGGCACCAAGCTCACCTACATTCCCTTCAAGAGTGGCAGCGAGGCGGCGACCCAGCTGGCCGGCAAGCACATCACTTCCAACGTCAACAACCCCAGCGAGAGCCTGAGCCAGTGGCGCGGCGGCCAGGTGGTGCCGCTGTGCGTGTTCAGCCAGGCGCGCATGACCTATACCGCCAAGGTCACCGAGACCCAGGCCTGGTCCGACGTGCCCACCTGCAAGGAGCAGGGGCTGGGCATCGACCAATACCGTTTCCCGCGCACCGTGCTCTTGCCGGGCGGGGTCAGCGAGGAACAACGGGCCTTCTACGTGGAACTGCTGCGCAAGGTCAGCCAGACGCCGGAGTTCAAGGCCTACATCGAGCGCAATGCGCTGGTGCCCACCTTCCTCGAAGGCCAGGCGCTGCAGGACTACATCGCCCAGGACACCGCCCGGGTCACCCCGGTGTTCGAGGACGCGGGCTGGCTCAAGCGCTGATCGGCGCACCGACACAGGAGAGACGGCCATGGCCGGAGATTCTCTGATCACCACCCGCTGGGTAGAACTGGGGTTGGCGGCCTTTACCGCTGGCCTTGGCGGCATCGTGATGGTGGGCAGCCTGGAACAGGGTATCGGCTGGGGCGATGCCGGCCCCGAGCCGGGCTACTTCCCCTTCTACATCGGCCTGCTGCTGACCCTGGCCAGTCTGGCCACGGCGCTGCAGTCCCTGTGGCGCTGGCAGGCGCTGCGCACCAGCTTCGTCGAACGCGCCGCGTTCGGCCAGGTGCTGCGGGTATTCCTGCCGATGCTGGCCTTCGTCGTCGCCCTGCCCCTGCTGGGCCTCTATCTGACGGCCTTCCTGTTCATCGCCTGGTTCATGGCGCGGGATCGCCAGCGGCAAAGACGCTACGGCGCCTGGCAGATCCTCGCCACCGCCAGCGGCGTGAGCCTGGCCAGCTACCTGATCTTCGCCCTCTGGTTCAAGGTGCCGCTGGATGCCGGGCCCCTAGCCGACCTCGCCCGCCTGCTGAGGAGCCTGTCATGAGCGAATTCGATTCCCTGATGCACGGGATGGGCCTGATCCTGTCCTTCCACCACCTCGCCCTGATGGTGATCGGCGTGCTGCTCGGCATCCTGGTCGGGGTGCTGCCCGGCCTGGGCGCGCCCAATGGCGTCGCCCTGCTGCTGCCGCTGACCTTCACCATGAGTCCGACCTCGGCCATCATCCTGCTCTCCTGCATGTACTGGGGCGCGCTGTTCGGCGGCTCCATCACCTCGATCCTGTTCAACATCCCGGGCGAACCCTCGTCGGTGGCCACCACTTTCGACGGCTATCCGCTGGCGCGCCAGGGTCGTGCCGGCGAAGCCCTGACCGCGGCCTTCACCTCGGCGCTGCTGGGCGCCCTGGTCGGGGTGCTGCTGCTGACCTTCCTCTCCAGCCGCATCGCCGCCTTCGCCATGGAATTCAGCTCGCCGGAGTTCTTCGCCGTCTACCTGCTGGCCTTCTGCACCTTCATCGGCATGAGCAAGAATCCACCGCTGAAAACGGTGGCAGCCATGATGATCGGCTTCGCCATGGCGGCGGTGGGCATGGATACGGTGTCCGGCAATCTGCGCCTGACCTTCGACCAGCCGGCCCTGCTCTCGGGCATCAGCTTCGAGGTGGCGGTGATCGGCCTGTTCGGCATCGGCGAGATCCTCTGCACCGTGGAGGAAGGCCTGGTCTTTCGTGGCGAGCAGGCGCGCATCACCCTGCGCACCGTGCTAGGCACCTGGAAACAGCTGCCGCGCTACTGGCTGACCTGGCTGCGCAGCGCCCTGGTCGGTTGCTGGATGGGCGTGACGCCCGGTGGCCCTACCGCCGCCTCCTTCATGAGCTACAGCCTGGCGCGGCGCTTTTCAAAGAACCGCGAGGGCTTCGGCAAGGGCGAACTGGAAGGGGTGATCGCGCCGGAGACCGCCGACCACAGCGCCGGCACCAGTGCCTTGCTCCCCATGCTGACCCTGGGCATTCCCGGCTCCGCCACCGCCGCGGTGATGCTCGGCGGCCTGATGATCTGGGGCCTGCATCCGGGGCCGACCCTGTTCGCCGAACAGCACGACTTCGTCTGGAGTCTGATCGCCAGCATGTACCTGGGCAACGTGGTCAGCCTGATCGTGGTGCTGGCGACGGTGCCGCTGTTCGCCGCCATCCTGCGGATTCCGTTCTGCATCATCGCGCCGATCATCTTTACCGTCTGCGT
Organism: Pseudomonas sp. MOIL14HWK12:I1; assembly: GCF_000510705.1. Taxonomy (NCBI): domain Bacteria; kingdom Pseudomonadati; phylum Pseudomonadota; class Gammaproteobacteria; order Pseudomonadales; family Pseudomonadaceae; genus Pseudomonas; species Pseudomonas sp. MOIL14HWK12:I1. The sequence goes on from NZ_AZNY01000009.1 coordinate 10,030, forward strand.
GATCGGCGCCTACTCGGTGCACAACAGCCTGTTCGACGTCTGGCTGATGCTCGGCTTCGGCATCCTCGGCTATGCCTTCAAGAAGCTCGGCTATCCCATCGCCCCTTTGGTGCTGGCGGCGGTGCTGGGCGACAAGGCCGAAGACGCCTTCCGCCAATCGATGCTGTTCTCCGATGGCCAGCTGAGCATCTTCTGGTCCAACCCGCTGGTGGGCAGTCTGACCACCGCGGCGTTGCTGATGCTCTGCTGGCCGTTGCTCGCGCGGGGCCTGCAGGCGCTGCGCCTGGGCCAGCCGCGGGCCAAGGTACGGCCGTCGTGAACGCCCCGGCCTGGCGCGGACGCACCCCACCGACGCCAGGCCCGGGCTCATGCGCTACCCTAGCCGGCTCCCCTGCCCCAAGGTTCGCCAGCATGACGCGCATTCCCGATGCCCATACCATCCACAGCCGTCTGCGCCTGCGCCAGTTGCGGCTGGTGCTGGCACTGGCGGAATTCGGCTCGCTGCGCCGCGCCGCCGACGACATCGGCATGACCCAGCCGGCCGCCACCAAGATGCTGCACGAGATCGAGAGTCTGCTGGGCGTGGGGCTGTTCGAGCGGCTGCCGCGCGGCATGCGCGCCACGGCCTTTGGCGACACGGTGATCTACTACGCGCGGATGGTGTTCGCCGAACTCTCGGGCATGCGCGAGGAGCTGGTCGCGCTGGAATCGGGCAATCTGGGCCGGGTGGCGGTGGGCGCGATCCCGGCGCTGGCCTCGGGGCTGCTGACCCGCACCATCGCCACCCTCAAGCAGAGCCATCCGCGGCTGTCCATGTCCATCCAGGTGGATACCAGCGACGTGCTGGTCCAGGCGCTGCTGCAGGACCAGCTCGACGTGGTCCTGGGCCGCATTCCTACCGGAGCCCGCGCAGAAGAGTTGCTGTTCGACAGCCTCGGCGAAGAGGTGCTCTGCGTGATCGCCGGCGCCCAGAATCCCCTGGCCCAGGCCACCCACCTCACCTGGGGCGAATTGCAGGAACACACCTGGGTGCTGCAACAGCACCCCAGCCCGATGAGGGCCATCATCAACCAGGCCTTCCACGATGCCCGGGTCGACATCCCCGGCAGCATCGTCGAAACCACCTCCATCATGACCCTGCTGGCGCTGCTGCAGCAGACCGACATGCTCGGGGTCACGCCGCTGTCGGTAGTCAACGACTATCCCGGCCGGCACCTGCTGGCGGTGCTGCCCATCGCCTTCGAACCACGACTGCCGCCCTATGGACTGATCCGTCGCCGCCACCGGGTGCAGTCCTCGGCCATGCAGACCTTCATGGCGGCGGTGCGCAGTGAGCATGGGCGACTGCGCCACGACGACGCCTGAGCGGATGGCGACCGGCCTGGCCGCTGATCGCCCGAAACCCTTTGTTAGACGCCTTGCTTGGCCCGCCCCTTGCAAATTCCCCTGCAAGGCCGACCGTGATCGGCCAAGAACGAGTTCCGCTGCCCACCGACTATCCGCTGACTGCAGCCGCTATCCGCTGGCTGCAATCGGCAGGAAACAAAAGGGTGCGCGGGGCCACGCCTGTGTGCAAGGAGGTAACAATGACCCAAGACGTCACGCCCTCCGAAAGCGGAGAGCGCTTTCGCCAGACCCGGCTGTTCTGCTCGAGCAGCCTGCAATTTCTCGTGGCCGACCGGGATGCGGCCTGTCAGGGCGTCAGCAAGGTGTTCAAGCCCCATGAGTTGAAACCGGTGCAGCGCGGCGAGGTGGTCAGCGCCAGCCTGCACCACATCAGCCGCGGGCGACTGTCGCTCAATCGCCTGGAATACGGCACTGACGTCGATATCGATCCCCAGTGCCTGCAGGACTTCTACCTGGTCCAGATCCCGCTGACAGGAGGCGCCGACATCCATTGCGGCGCGGTGGATTTCCAGTCTTCGCCGCAGGTGGCAGCATTGCTGTCGCCGGAGTTGCCGGTGCGCATGAGATGGTATGGCGGCGCCGCGCAGCTGGTACTGCGCCTGGAGCGCGCCGACCTGGAGCATCACTGCGCCCAGCACCTGCCCCAGCAGGGTCGCCTACCTCAATTCGATCCGCGGCTGGACCTGGGCCAGGCCGGTGGCGCCTACTTCCTGCAACTGCTCGGCCTGCTCATGGACGGCCTGGCCGATCCGGCGCATCCGATCCACCAGCCGCTGGTGCTCAAGCAATTCGAATCCTCGCTGCTCAACGCCCTGCTCTATGGCCAGCCGCATTCGCTGCATGGCCAGCTGGAAGGCACACGGGAGCGCAACGTCTCGCCCTACTTCATCAAGCGCATCGAGGCCTATATCGCCGAACACCTGCACGAGCCGCTCAGCGTGGAAACCCTGGCCGAACATGGCGGCGTCAGCGTGCGTACCCTGTTCGCCGGCTTCCGCACCTATCGCGGCACCACCCCCATGCACTATCTGCGCGACCTGCGCCTGGAGCGGGTCAACGAAGAACTGCGCAGCGGCCGGGTGGAATCGGTGACGGACACCGCCTACAAATGGGGCTTCGCCCACCTCGGCAGGTTCGCTCAGGAATACAAGCGCCGCTACGGCGAGTCTCCTTCGGAAACCCGCCGCTTTCGCGGGGCGCTCTCCGGCTAGTTGAGACGCCGTCCCGCCAGGGTCTGCGACGGTGTCTCGCCGAACGCCTGGCGGTAGTCGCTGGCGAAGCGCCCCAGGTGCTCGAAGCCCCAATCCAGGGCGATGCGCGAGACGCTCGCGCCCTCACGACGCGCCAGCAGCAGGCGCCGCACCTCTTCCAGCCGTAGCCGCTTGAGATAGGCCATGGGCGGCTGGCCGTGATAGCGGCGGAAGCTGGCATAGAGCTTGGACCGGGATACGCCGGCCACGCGCTCCAGACTCTCCAGCGAGGGATTCTCCCGCGCATGGGCTTCGAGATAACGCCGCGCCCGCAGGAGAAACTCGGGATAGCCCGTCCCTACGCCGTCCTCCAGAGCCGCGGAGTAGTTGTGCGGCTGGGCCAGCAGCAGGCCCTTGAGCAGCATCACTTCCAGGTCGTTGGCCAGTGCCGGCTGGCCGTAGAGCGCCTGGACAGCGCTCCAGCCGTCCAGCAATTGGCGCACACCCTGCCACCACGCCGCGACCGCCGGGCGCGCCAGTTCCATCTCGCCGGCAAAGCTCAGGGGCGCCGCCAAGGGCCGGCCCAGCAGGCCCTCCGCCACCTCCTGCAGGGCTTCGCGGCGGATCACCACCTGCAGCTTGAGGCAGTCGGCGGCCATGTCCAGCCGCTGCCATTCGTGGGGCGCGACGACCATTCCGCACTGGCTGTCGGAACGCACGCGCGCGCCGCGGCTGGCCAGCGACTGGCGCCCCTGCAGCGGCAGGCTGAGGCTGTAGGCATCCAGGGCGTCGATGCCGATCTGCACCGCGGCGCCATAGCCGATCCGCCCCAGCACCGTGGCTCGGCCCGGCAGTCGCAGTCCTTGGTGATGGAAACTCAATTCGGCGCCGCTGCGGGTTTCCAGGCGATGCGGACCGGCCACCGCGCTCATCCAGCGACACGCCTCGGCGACCTGGCCACTGTGCGTCTGCACCTCGAAATTCGTCTGCTGCATGCTGGGCTCCTCCGCTGGCTGGTTCCATGCTGCACGCCGCGTGCCGCCGCCACTATCCGCAGAGTGCAGGCCAGTCCAGCGAGCGAAAAAATTCGGCTAGCGATCAGTGAAAAAGCGGATAGAGGGGTTGGGGTGGCGGGGCTTCAATCGAGGCGAGTCTCACCCTAGAGGACACCCCTGATGAGCACCCGCAGCATTGCCCAATGGCAGGATTACATCCAAGGTTGCCTGGACTTCCGTCCGGCCGACGGCGTCTATCGCATCGCCCGCGATCTCTTCACCGAACCCGAGCTGTTCGAGCTGGAAATGGAGCTGATCTTCGAGAAGGTCTGGATCTATGCCTGCCACGAAAGCGAGATCGCCAAACCCCATGACTTCGTCACGATGCGCGCCGGTCGCCAGCCGCTGATCATCACCCGCGACGGCAACGGCGAGCTGCATGCACTGATCAACGCCTGCCAGCACCGCGGCGCCACCCTTACCCGCGTGGCGCGCGGCAACCAGTCCACCTTCACCTGTCCGTTCCACGCCTGGTGCTACAAGAGCGACGGCCGCCTGGTGAAGGTCAAGGCACCGGGCGAATACCCCGATGGCTTCGACAAGGCCACCCGCGGGCTTAAGAAGGCGCGCATCCAGAGCTACAAGGGCTTCGTCTTCGTCAGCCTGGATACCCAGGGCAGCGACTCCCTGGAAGACTACCTGGGCGACGCCAAGGTCTTCTTCGACATGATGGTGGCCCAGTCGCCGACCGGCGAGCTGGAGATCCTGCCGGGCAAGTCCACCTACACCTACGACGGCAACTGGAAGCTGCAGAACGAGAACGGCCTCGACGGTTATCACGTCAGCACCGTGCACTACAACTACGTCTCCACCGTGCAGCACCGCCAGCAGGTCAACGCCGAGAAAGGCGGTGCCAGCAGCACCCTGGACTACAGCAAGCTCGGCGCCGGCGATGCCGAGACCGACGATGGCTGGTTCTCCTTCAGGAATGGCCACAGCCTGCTGTTCAGCGACATGCCCAACCCCACGGTGCGCCCCGGCTACGCCAGCGTGATGCCGCGCCTGGTCGAGGAATACGGCCAGGCCCGCGCCGAGTGGATGATGCATCGCCTGCGCAACCTCAACATCTACCCCAGCCTGTTCTTCATGGACCAGATCAGCTCCCAGCTGCGCATCGTGCGGCCGGTGGCCTGGAACAAGACCGAGATCATCAGCCAGTGCATCGGCGTCAAGGGCGAGGCGCCCGCCGACCGCACCAACCGCATCCGCCAGTTCGAGGACTTCTTCAACGTCTCCGGCATGGGTACGCCCGACGATCTGGTGGAATTCCGCGAAGCCCAGCGCGGCTTTCAGGCCCGCCTGGAGCGCTGGAATGACATCTCCCGCGGCCAGCATCGCTGGGCTACCGGCCCGACCGTGAACAGCGAGGCCCTGGGCATCCAGCCGGTGCTCACCGGCACCGAGTTCACCCATGAAGGCCTCTATGTGAACCAGCATGGCGCCTGGCAGCGCTTCCTGCTCGATGGCCTGGCCACCAAAGCCCTGCAACCGACGGAGGTGTCGGCATGAACCCTGATCTGCAATACGCCGTGGAGCAATTCCTCTATCGCCAGGCCGCGCTCTGCGATGCCCAGGACTGGGACGCCTATCTGGCGCTGTTCGAGGCCGACAGCGTCTTCCACCTGCCGCAATGGATCAGCGAGCACGAGTACGTGACCGATCCCACCCAGGGTCTCTCCTATATCTACTACGCCGACCGCTCCGGCCTGGAGGACCGGGTGTTCCGACTGCGCACCGGCAAGTCGGCCGCCTCCACGCCACTGCCGCGCACCCTGCACCAGATCAGCAACGTGCGCGTCGCCCGGGCTGACGACGGTCTGCTGGAGGTGCGCGCCGGCTGGCTGACGCTCTATGCCCGCCATGGGGTGTCCGAGCAGTTCTACGGCCAGGTGACCTATCACCTGCGCGAGGTGGACGGCGACTTCCGTATCGTCCGCAAGCAGGTGCTGCTGCTCAACGACGTCATCAACTCTGTACTCGACTTCTACCATCTCTGAGGCCACCGCCATGAGCCACAACGTCGCTCTGAGCTTCGCCGACGGCAAGACGCTGTTCATCGCGGTGAAGCCCAACGAACTGCTGCTGGACGCAGCCCTGCGCCAGGGCATCAGCCTGCCGCTGGACTGCCGCGAAGGCGTCTGCGGCACCTGCCAGGGGCGCTGCGAAGCCGGCGCCTACAGCCAGGATTACGTCGACGAGGAAGCCCTTTCCGAGCGTGACCTGGCGCAACGCAAGATGCTCGCCTGCCAGACCCGGGTGACGTCCGACGCCGCCTTCTATTTCGACCACGACTCCAGCCTCTGCCATGCCGAAGAGCCCGAGCGCATCAGTGCCCAGGTGATCTCGGTGGAGCTGGTCTCGGCCACCACCGCCATCCTGCATCTGGACGCCAGTTCTGCCCCCCGGCAGCTGCAATTCCTACCCGGCCAGTACGCCCGGCTGCGTATCCCCGGCACCGATGACTGGCGCGCCTACTCCTTCGCCAACCGGCCCAATGCGCAGAACCAGCTGCAATTCCTCATCCGCCTGCTGCCGGATGGGGTGATGAGCAACTTCCTGCGCGAACGCTGCCAGCCGGGCCTCAACCTGGAACTGGAGGCACCCCTGGGCAGCTTCTATCTCCGCCAGGTGGAGCGGCCGCTGGTGCTGGTGGCGGGCGGCACGGGCCTGTCGGCCTTCCTCGGCATGCTCGACGAGATGGCCGAGAAAGGCGGCTGCGGCCAGCCGGTGCGGCTGTTCTATGGCGTCACCCAGGAGCAGGATCTCTGCGAGGGCGCCCGGCTGGAGGCCTACCGCGCGCGCATCGCCGACTTCGACTACCAGCCCGTGGTCAGCCAGCCGGGTCCGGCGTGGCAGGGCCTCAGCGGCTATATCCCCGAGCACTTCGACCGGCGCTTCCTCACCGACCAGGCCTGCGACCTCTATCTCTGCGGCCCGCCGCCCATGGTCGAGGCGGTCAAGACCTGGCTCGACCAGCAGGGGTTGGGCGAGGAGACGCGTCTGTACAGCGAGAAGTTTTTGCAGAGTGCGTCTTCGCGTTAACGCTGCGCTGCCTCTTTCAATAAGCCCGACAGCTCGCCTGCCGGGCTTCGCATTTGTAAGTCGGGCTGAAACAGCTACACCTTCGAAGCCCGACAGCTCCTCTTCCAGCGGCATTAATCGGCGTCTACCTCTTGGCATGAATCGCTTTGGTGAGAGGTCTCTGTTGGGCTTCGCTGCGCTCAACCCAAGCTACCGCTCAACGCGACGATTCCGATAGGTTGGGTTGAGACAGCTCCATCGTCGAAGCCCGACAGCAACCATTCTTCCGGCGGCATCAATCGATCTCCACCGCTTGGCCTGGATCGCTTGGCGGGGCCTCTCTGTTGGGCTTCGCTGCGCTCAGCCGAACCTAACGCGGCCCTTGGCAGTCACCGCTCCATCGCGGCGATGGTAGCCTCAAGACAGTCGTTACCCAGGTGAGGGCCAGGATCCCACCGGAGCTGAAGGGCCGAACGCCTGCTCGGCTAGCCCCCTCTCCCCTCGGGAGAGGGTTGGGGTAAGGGCACGCATCGCGACGGATTCCAGTGGAAAAGGCTGCGCCGTTTTCCACGCTACGGTTATCGACGTCTACAGAGGTGAGTGATGCCGTAGGAGCGGTCGCAACGGCGGACCGCCATGGCCTCAATGGGCCGGAGGTTGGAATGAGACGGCGCAACCGTCCAAGACCAATAGGACCATAACCTCCGGCGCCACCCCGCATCGTCTGCCGCTATATCTGAACCACCTGGACACGCCCTTGGTTGAGCTTCCCGCCCAAACGCCGTGCAAAAAAAAGCCTGCCATCCCCGGCAGGCTTGAAAAGGACGAAGGGAGCTGAACTCCGTCCGGTCAGAAGTGATGGATGTAGCGCACCTGCACCCGGCTGCCCTCCGGACGGTTCTCCGCGTCCTGCTCGAAATAGGCGTTGGCCACCAGGTGGTCGTTCTTGGAGAAGCTGTACATGGCGCCGGGGCCGATGGCCCAGACTTTCTCGCGGCGCCCGGAGACGTCGTGGCCGTCGACCTGGGTGTCGGTGATCTGCTTGAGCCAGTAGCCGTTGATGCCCAGGCGCAGTTGCGGGGTGACGGCGTATTCGGTGGCGAAGTTGGCGTGCAGCGCCTGGCCGGCCTGGATGTCGGAGACGTCGCCGAAGGCATAGCTCGGCTTGTCGTTCTTGAAGTTGTAGAGGTAGTGGGCGCGCACCGAGACGGTCCAGTTCGGGGTGAACCAGTAGGTGGCGGCCCAATAGGGGTCGAACGACCAGGCATGGTTGCCGGGGTTGATGTCCTTGTCGCGGTCGTACTCGCCGGTGGGCACGTTGATCTGGAACTCGACACGCTGGACGAACCGCGGGCCATTGGCGCCCATCACCGGATCGAACTGGATGAAGGGTCCTATCAGCAGATCGCCCACGCCACCCTGGTCCTTGAGCGCCGCGTTGTTCAGGCCGTCGTCGACCTTCATCCGCGTCACCACCGGCAGCAACATGTTCAGACCCAGGTTGCCGTTGCCCAGGCGCAGGTCCGATACGTAGCTGAGCTGGGTCACCGATACCTGGTAGTCCAGCTTGGTCTTCGGCAGCCCCAGCTTGTCACCGTTTTGATCGGTCAGCCGATGGCTGCTGTAGTTCTGGAAATACTGCTGCAGGTACCAGCCGTTGCCCGCAGGCAGACCGCCGTCGAGAAAGCTGGTGAGGCCGAGGTTGACCACCGGCAGGTCATAGGCCTGGGCGGTTCCGACAACCAGGGCACCGGCGAGGGAAAGATAGCGAATCCGGGTCATGCAAGGCTCCTTGAATACGGCTGTTCGTGCTCGCGAAAGGCAGATTCGAAAGGGCAGCGCCCGCCGACCGAGTGGCATCGACGGGCGCCGCCAAGGCTCAGGCGCCCAGTGCGGGATGGGCGCTGGCGACCCGGTACTGGCCGGCGTGGAAGACCAGCGGTTCGCCGCCGCTGTGTCGGTAGTGCTCGATTTCACCGAGGAAGATCAGGTGGTCGCCGCCCTCGTACTGGACGTGGTTGCGGCAGATCAGGGTCGCCACGGCCTCCTCCAGCAACGGCACGCCAGCGGTGCCCTCGACGTGGGCGATACCGGCGAACTTGTCCTCCGCCGGCCGCGCGAAGTGGCCGGAAAGCTGGTGCTGGTCGCTGCCCAGCACATGGATGGCGAAGTGGCTGGCGGCCAGGAAGTCCGGCAGGCTCGGCGCCTGGCGGGCCAGGCTCCAGAGCACCAGCGGCGGCTCCAGGGACACCGAGGAGAAGGAATTGGCGGTCATCCCTACCTTGCGCCCGTCACGGCCGCGGGTGGTGATCACCGTGACGCCGGTGGCGAATTGCCCCAGCAGGTTGCGCAGCGCCCGCGGGTTGGCCGGGTCGGCGGCGATGAGATCCAGCGCGTCTATCGTCATGGTGGGCTCCTCAGGCAGCCTGGTTCAGGTGTTCACGCAGGAAGCCCTGGCAGGCCTCCGCTTCGAACCACCAGGGGGCGAAACGGCGGGGATCGTCGAAGGCGTTGACGATGCGCGAGGCGATGGCGTGGGACTGGCTGGCGGCGCCGAGCAGATCGAGGATGTGCGGCGGCGGCGGGGTCAGCAGGCTGTTGGTCCATTTCACTACCTGGCCGGCGTAGTCCCAGTAGCGCTCGAAGGTCTGGTGCATCCAATCCGGGGTGAAGGCGGCATCGCCCTGGGCGAGGATGGCCTCCAGATAGACCTTGCTGCACTTGGCGGCATTGTTGGAGCCCTGGCCGGTGATGGGATCGTTGACCACCAGGGCGTCGGCCATGCCGAACACCGGCCGGCCCGAAGGCAGGCGCAGCACCGGCTTGCGCACCATGGGCGTGAAGCGCCCGGCCAGCACGCCGCCGGCATCGGTGAGCTCCAGGTTCTGGCAGCGCTCGGCCTCCCAGGGCGCGAAGCGGCGGACGATCTCCAGGCTACGCTCCAGGTGCTGCTCCGGCGAGGTGACGTCCTGCCAGCAGTCCATGGGGCCGCCGGGCACGCCTTCGAATACCATGATCTCGCAGGGTCCGTTCAGGGTCAGGGCCGGGAAGACGAAGTATTCGCCCACACCGGGGATAAGGTTGAAGGCCACCCGCGAATAGGGCGACGTGGGCGTCATGCCCTTCACATAGGTCAGCGCCAGGGCACGCTGGGGATGCTGGAAGACGGTGCGTTCGGTGTCACGGGCGAACAGGTTGACGATCTCGCCCTTACCGGCGGCGAGCAGGGTCAGGTCATGGCTGGCGGCCAGGGTTTCCAGTTCGGGCAGGCCGACGTCCTGGATCACCAGTTCGCCGCCGCGCCGCTCGAACTCCTCCATCCAGGCCGGCATCTTCAGGCGCTGGTCAACTGCCTGGGCATAGCGCTCCAGGCGCGCGCTCCACTGAAAGGCCGGGCGCTCGGGATGGGCAGGATCGGGGACGGCCAGGCCGATGCCCTCCACCGCCGGGCACTGGTCTTCCCAGAAATTCAGCCCCAGGTCGCGCTCGGTCTGCAACGAGGTGTTGAACATGCACTGGCTGGACATGACCTTGCCAGCGCGCACCTGCTCGCCGGTGCGGTTGGTGGTGAGGGTGACATGATAGCCCTGGGCGAGCAGGCCCAGGCCCAGTTGCAGGCCGGCCTGGCCGGCCCCGACGATGGCGATACGGCGCATGGAGGTTCTCCGGGGAGTCGAGTTGCGGGTGGGGGTGAAGCCGTTGAACAGGCGCCAGAAGGGGTTGTGCATGGCATCACTCCCGTTCGGCGAGACGTGGAATGGCCGGCTGGTTGCGCTCCGGTCCCATGACCGAATAACCGCCGTCCACGGCATAGTCGGCGCCGGTGACGAAACTCGCCGCCGGTGACAGTAGAAAGGCGACCACCTGGGCGACCTCCGCCGGCTCGCCGAGGCGGCCGAGCAGATGGAAGTCGGCGGCGACGCGGTCGGCGTGGGCGCGATCCCCACCGCTGACCTCGGCGATCACCCGCGACCAGGTCCAGCCCGGCGACACCGAGTTGACGCGAATGCCGTCCGGCGCCAGATCCAGCGCCATGCTGCGGGTCAGCTGCTTGAGTGCGGCCTTGGAGACGGGATACAGCCAGCGCCCGGTCTGGGCGCAGTCGGCGGAGATGGAGGTAAAGTTGACCACCGCCCCCCGCCGCGCCTTGAGATCCGTGTGCAGTGCCTTGGCCAGCATCACCGCCGACACCAGGTTCACGTCCAGCGCCTTGAGCCAGTCAGCGCGCGACGAAGCCAGGCCATCGTCGAGATAGGTACAGGCCAGGTTTACCAGGCCAGCCACCGCGCCGAAGCGTTCGCGGATGGCAGCTATCGCGAGCGCCAACGCCGCATCGTCGGTCAGGTCCACGGTCAGGAAGAACGCCGCTTCGCCGAGCACCTCGGCACCGGCCGCGCCGTTCGGGTCGATGTCCAGCAGGGCCACCCGAGCGCCTGCCGCGACCAGTGCCTCGGCCACCGCCTGGCCGATCAGGGTGGCACTGCCGCTGATGACCACCGTCTTGCCATCGAGGGAATGCAGACTCATGGCCTCACTCCTCGATGGACTTGCCGGCGCTGGAAGCCCAGCTCGGCATCAGGGTGTTGGATGGCAGCGTCTCGTCGAGCAGCTTGTGCGCGGTCTCGGCGCCCGCCACCGGTAACCCCTGGGGGTCGAGCAGGCCGATCTGCACCAGCACGCTGGCCTGATCCCAGTAGATGTGCTCGTGGTAGAGCTTGGGTCCGCGAAACTTCACCACCCCCAGCATGGGGATCTCGACATGGCGGCCGGTCGGCGCGACGCCGGGCAGCATCCAGTCGATGGGCTCGTCATGGGTGAAGCTCATGATGAACTCGTCGACGATCTGCGAGGCGCCCACGGTGCGCGAGAGCGGCGTGAGCTTCATGTCCCTGGGGTTGCCGTGCACGAAGTGGTAGCGATAGAAACGCGCCAGTTCGCGATAGCCGACCCCGCCGGTCATGGTCGGGATATGGTTGACGTAGGGCTCGGGCACCATGGTAGCCATGGTCGCCGGCACGTCGCGGGTATCGAATTCGTGGCGGATATGTTCTTCCCACAGCGCCGAGAGATTGTAGTCCGGGCCGATGGTGCGGCGCAGCGCGGCGATGGTGCGCTCATGGGCCAGCAGCGCGGCGGGCTTGTAGTAGTGATGGCCGGCGGGCCGGGCGAAGGCATGGTCGACGCCGGGGTAGACGTAACCCTCGGTACCCGGCCGCTCGGCCAGGGCCGCCAGGATGGCTTCCCGCGCCGGCGCCGGACAGAATTGGTCGGCCTCGGCGAAATGCAGCACCAGGCGCCCACTCAAGTCTTCCAACTCGCCCAGGGCCTTTTCGATACCGACTCCGTAGTAGCCGACGGCGCAAGCCACTTGGCGCAAGCGGCAGGCGGCCAGGTAGGCCAGCTTGCCACCCAGGCAGTAGCCCACCACGCCGAGCCCGGCTTCGCTCACTTCGGGCAGGCTACGCAAATGGTCGAGGGCGGCACCGATGTCCACCACCCCCAGGTTCTCGTCGAAGTCCTGGTAGTGGCCGAAGGCCTTTTCGAAATCCTCGGGGGTGTAGCTTAGTTCGATGCGCGGCGCCTGGCGCCAGTAGAGGTCCGGCACCAGCACGCTGTAGCCCTCCTCGGCCAGTTGGTCGGCCACGGCGCGCATGGCGGCGTTGACGCCGAAGATCTCCTGGCACAGGACGATGCCCGGACCGCGACCGTCGATGGAGGGCACGAAGTAGGCGTCGAAGGCGCCGGACGGCGCAGGTACGTGGATATAGGATCCGGTCATCGCAAGAGACTCCAGGTTGCTCAGGTCTGGAATCATCTTCGGCGCGGTGCGCGCTGCGGGGCTGTCCGCAGACTGCCGCGACCATCCCCTTGGCGCAGCTAATTACGCGGCGGCCGCCACCCGGGCGTCGGGCGAATCCCGCCCAGGCCACGGCTGGTCGGGGCTTCAGGCCTGTTGCGCAGCGGTCTCCTGCACCAGCGCCAGACAATGCGCCAGCAGCGGCGAGCGATCGCCGGCCCGGTAGCTGATGACGATGGGCGAGACCGCCTGAGTATCGCTCAGGGAGACGTAGTCGATGTCGTCGCGGTGCAGCCGGCGCACCGAGGCCGGCACCAGGGTGATCCCCAGTCCGGCCGCCACCAGGCCGATGGCCGTCTGCAATTCGTTGGCCCACTGCGCCACGCGGATGTTCACTCCTTCGCGAGCGAACAGCGCCAGCACATGGTCAGCGTAACTGGGTCGCGGCGCGGAGGGATAGAGCACGAAGGGCTCTTGCGCCAGGCGTGCCAGACTCACCGGCGCGCCCAGCAGCGGATGCCCGGCCGGCAGCACCGCCACCAGCGGGTCCTCGTGCAACACCTCCTGTACCACCGCGGCATCCTCGATGCGGATGCGACCGAAACCGATGTCGATGCGTCCGCTCTTGAGCGCCTCCACCTGCTGCAGGGTGATCAGCTCGGACAGCCCCAGCTCCAGCCCGGCATCGGTGCGCAGTCGGCGGATCAGTTCCGGCAGGGCGCCATAGAGGGTGGACGGCGCGAATCCGATGCCCAGCCAGCGCTTGCGCCCCTCGGCCACCCGCCGGGTGCCGTCGCGTACCTCGTCCAGCTGCGCCAGCAAGCGACTGCCGTGTTCCTGGAAATAGCGCCCGGCCTCGGTGAGGCGCAAGGGCCGGCCGCGCTCCAGCAGGCTCACCCCCAGCTCTTCTTCCAGTTGCTGGATCTGCCGGCTGAGCGGCGGCTGGGCCATGTGCAGGCGTTCGGCCGCGCGGGTGAAGTTGAGGGTCTCCGCCAGGACCAGGAAGTACCTCAGATGCCGCAGCTCCATCATACCTCCAGGGTATCGTAGAACACGCAACGGATATTGGACTGCCGGGGAGGCAACTCGCAAGCTGAAAGCCGTCCCTACAAGAACGCGCGGCAACGACCGCCCCTGATGGATTTGGCCCATGATCAGCATCGAACGCCTGGACACCTGCCTCGTCGACCTGCCCACCATCCGCCCGCACAAGCTGGCCATGCATACCCTGCAGCGGCAGACCCTGGTGCTGTTGCGCCTGACCTGCAGCGACGGCAGCCAGGGCCTCGGCGAAGCCACCACCATCGGCGGCTTGGCCTACGCCGGGGAGAGCCCGGAAAGCATCAAGACCAACCTCGATACCTATCTGGCGCCCCTGGTGATCGGCCAGGACGCCGACAACCTCAATGCCGTGATGCAGCGGGTCGAGCGCAGCGTGCGCGCCAATACCTTCGCCAAGTCGGCCCTGGAGACCGCTCTGCTCGACGCCCAGGGCCAGCGTCGCGGCCTGGGCATCGCCGAACTGCTCGGCGGCCGGGTGCAACAGGGGCTGGAGGTGGCCTGGACCCTGGCTAGCGGCGACACCGGCAAGGACGTCGCCGAAGCCGAACGCATGCTCGACCTGCGCCGCCATCGCCATTTCAAACTCAAGATCGGCGCGGCCGAACCGGCCCGGGACATCGCCCACGTGGCAGCCATCAAGCGCGCCCTGGGCGATCGCGCCAGCGTGCGGGTCGACGTCAACCAGGCCTGGAGCGAAGGTGTGGCCTTGCGCGCCTGCCAGGCCCTGGCCGACGCAGGGGTGGAGTTGATCGAACAGCCGGTGCCGCGCCATGACGTCCAGGCCCTGGCCCGGGTCAGCGCCCGGAGTCCGGCGCCGGTGATGGCCGACGAAGCCATCGAGAGCCTCCCCGACGCCTTCGCCCTGGCCCGTGCCGGCGCCGCCCCGGTGTTCGCCCTCAAGATCGCCAAGACCGGCGGTCCGCGGGCGGTGCTCAAGGTCGCCCACCTGGCGCAGGCGGCCGGCATCGGCCTCTATGGCGGCACCATGCTCGAAGGCAGCATCGGCACCCTGGCCTCGGCCCATGCCTTCGCCACCCTGGAGCGGCTGGACTGGCACAGCGAACTGTTCGGGCCGCTGCTGCTCACCGAGGACATCCTCGTCGAGCCGCCGACCTATCGCGACTTCCAGCTGCTGCTGCCCCAGGGTCCCGGCCTCGGCGTCAGCCTCGACGAAGACCGCCTCGCCCATTTCCGTCGCGATCGCAGCAGCCTCGCCGTCGCCACCGCCTGATCACGCCCCGTGGAGGATTCACCATGCTGTTCATGGTCCGCATGACCGTCGAACTGCCCCACGACCTGCCTGCCGCCGACGCCACGCGACTCAAGCAGGCGGAAAAGGAACTGGCCCAGGAGCTGCAGCGCCAGGGCACCTGGCGCCACCTCTGGCGTATCGCCGGGCTCTACGCCAACGTCAGCATCTTCGACGTGGCCGATACCCAGGCGCTGCACGATACCCTGCTGCAACTGCCGCTCTACCCCTATATGGAGATCGAGGTCACCGCCCTGTGCCGGCACCCCTCCTCCATCCACACCGACGACCGCTGATTGGCCACCCATAACAACAACACCGAGGATCGCTCCATGACCCTAGCCCTTTCCCAGACCGCCGATGTGCAGAAGTTCTTTGAAGTCGCCAGCGGCTTCGAGCAGGACGCCGGCAATCCGCGCCTCAAGACCATCGTGCACCGTATCCTCACCGACAGCATCCGCATGATCGAGGACCTGGAGGTGACGCCCGAGGAATTCTGGCAGGCGGTGAGCTACTTCAACGACCTGGGCGCGCGCCAGGAAGCCGGACTGCTGGTCGCCGGCCTCGGCCTGGAGCACTATCTGGATCTGCTGCTGGATGCCCAGGACGAACAGGCCGGCCGCACCGGTGGCACCCCGCGCACCATCGAAGGCCCGCTCTATGTGGCCGGTGCCCCTCTGTGCGAAGGCGAAGCCCGGCTCGATGATGGCCAGGACGCCGGCGTGCCGCTGTTCATGACCGGCCAGGTGCGCGGCACCGAGGGTCGCCCGCTGGCCGGCGCCCTGGTGGACGTCTGGCACGCCAACACCGGCGGCACCTATTCCTACTTCGATCCGGCGCAGTCCGAATTCAACCTGCGCCGACGCATCCGCACCGACGCCGAGGGCCGCTACGCCTTCCGCAGCATCGTGCCCTCCGGCTACGGTTGCCCGCCGGACGGCCCCACCCAGCGCCTGCTCGACGGCCTCGGCCGCCATGGCCAGCGCCCGGCCCACATCCACTTTTTCATCTCCGCTCCCGGCCATCGCCACCTGACCACCCAGATCAACCTGGCCGGCGACAAGTACCTGCACGATGACTTCGCCTACGCCACCCGCGACGAACTCATCGCCGACATCCACTTCCACGACGACGCCAACGCCGCCCGCGCCCGTGGCCTCGACGGCAGCCAGTTCGCCGAAATCGACTTCGACTTCGAATTGCAGCCCGCCGAAGAACCCACCGCCGAGCAGCGCAGTGCCCGCCCGCGCGCCCTCGAAGAAGCCTGAAGGCACCCTGTCCTCATCGGTCCGCCGGTGAGGACAGGACCATCGATTGCCCCACCTGTCCTGCTTGGGCATAGTGAACCGGCCTGCCAGACGCCGGAGTCACCCACCATGCCCGTCCTGTCGCCCCTCGTCCGCCCCTCTGCCAGCCGGGGTCGCCCATGACCCAGCGCACCATGCTGCTCACCGGTGCCAGTCGCGGAATCGGTCACGCCACGGTCAAGCTGTTCCGCAGCCTGGGCTGGCGTCTGCTCACCGTCTCCCGCCAGCCGTTCTCCGAAGAATGCGCCTGGCCGGAAGCCCGCGACGCGCACATCCAGGCCGATCTCGCCGACCTCACCCAGATCGATCGCCTGGTCGCCACCGTCCGCGAGCGGCTGCCCAGCGGCAAGCTGGATGCCCTGGTCAACAATGCCGGCATCTCGCCCAAGGGGCCGGATGGCGGTCGCCTCGGGGTAGCCGCGTCGGATGCCGAGACCTGGACCCACGTCCTCAACGTCAATCTGGTTTCCACCGCCCTGCTGGCCCGCGCCCTGCTGCCGGAGCTTGAAGCCGCTCGAGGCAGCATCGTAAACGTCACCTCCATCGCCGGTTCGCGGGTGCATCCCTTCGCCGGAGTGGCCTATGCCGCCTCCAAGGCAGGCCTGGCCGCGCTGACCCGGGAACTGGCCCATGAATTCGGTCCCCGTGGCATCCGCGCCAACGCCATAGCACCGGGCGAGATCGCCACTTCCATCCTCTCGCCCGGTACCGATGGCCTGGTGGAAGCCGAGGTCCCGCTCAAGCGCCTGGGTACCCCCGACGAAGTGGCCGAGACCATCTACTTCCTCTGCAGCGAACGCTCCTGCTACATCAACGGTGCCGAGATCCATATCAACGGCGGTCAGCACGTCTAGTTGGCGCCTGTGACCGAGGGCAGTCCGCCTGGATCAATGGCGGGCGGCTCGAGTCACCCACCCGGTTAGCTGAAGAAGACGTCGTGCAGGGAACAGGTCCGTTCTTAACCCGCACTAACTGTTATGTTATAACGTGTTATAAAGTTCTGGAGCATCCCCTACAGGGACGCGCCCGCCCTACGACCTACCCTAGCCGTGATGACCATGACGACCCCAGCCAGCTTCCCCAGCCAGAAACTCCCTGTCACCGTGCTCTCCGGCTTTTTCGGCGCCGGCAAGACCACCCTGCTCAACCATATTCTCAACAACCGCGAAGGCCGGCGGGTGGCGGTCATCGTCAACGACATGTCCGAGGTCAACATCGACGCCGCCCTGGTCCGCGACGGCGGCGCCGAGCTGTCGCGCACCGAGGAAAAGCTGGTGGAGATGAGCAACGGCTGCATCTGCTGCACCCTGCGCGAAGACCTGCTGCTGGAAGTCGAACGCCTCGCCCGCGATGGCCGCTTCGATCAGCTGGTCATCGAATCCACCGGGATCTCCGAGCCCCTGCCCGTGGCCGAAACCTTCACCTTCGCGGGCGAAGACGGGCGCTGCCTGGGCGACGTCGCCCAGCTCGACACCCTGGTCACCGTGGTGGATGCCTTCAACTTCCTGCGCGACTACGCCTCCAGCGATCTGCTGGAATCCCGCGGCGAATCCCTCGGCGAGGAAGACGAGCGCACCGTAGTCGACCTGCTGATCGAGCAGATCGAATTCTGTGACGTCCTAGTGGTGAACAAGCTGGATCTGGTCGAGCCGGCGGAACGTGATCGCCTGTTGGCCATCCTGCGCAGCCTCAATCCTCGCGCGCGGCTTGAGCTGGCCAGCTTTGGCGCCGTCCCCCTGGAACGGGTGCTGCGGACCGGCCTGTTCGACTTCGACAAAGCCGCCCAGGCGCCGGGCTGGCTGCAGGAGCTGCGCGGCGAACATACCCCCGAGACCGAGGAATACGGCATCTCGAGCTTTGTCTATCAGGCCCGCCGCCCCTTCCATCCCGAGCGCTTCTTCGCCCTGGTCGAGGGGGAATGGCCTGGCGTGATCCGCTCCAAGGGCTACTTCTGGCTGGCCAGCCATCCCGCCCATGCCGGCACCTGGTCCCAGGCCGGCGCCGTGGCCCGCCATGGCGTGGCCGGGCGCTGGTGGGCCGCGGTACCCCCCGAGCAGTGGCCGGAGGATGAAGAAACCGTCGCGCTCATCAAGGAGAGATGGCACGCCGATGTCGGCGATGCTCGTCAGGAACTGGTGCTCATCGGCATGGACATGGACGAAGCCGCCCTGCGCGCCCGCCTGGATGCCTGCCTGCTGACCGACAGCGAACTCGCCACCGGCCCCGCGGCCTGGACGCGCCTGCACAACCCCTTCAACGACTGGCCCCAGGCCGTCGATCCCCACTGAGTCGAGCCCTGCCCATGAATGCCATCCTGCCCGATGTCTCCCTCAGCGAGACCGCCACCCTGCCCGCCGCCCTCGACTGGGTCGGCATGCAGGGCATCGACCTGCCGATCCGCCTCGGCCAGGGCGAACTCGACGGCCTGCTGCCCGCCAGCGCCGACGTTCAGGTCGACCTGCCCGCGGCCACCGCCAAGGGCATCCATATGTCCCGCCTCTATCAACTGCTGGATCGCCTGGGCGGCGAAGCTCTCCTGACGCCAGAGCGCCTGCGTCTGCTGCTGAGCGACATGGTCGCCAGCCACCGCAGCTGCGATTCCCGCGCCGCCCGCCTGCGGCTGGACTTCGCCCTGCTGATCCGCCGCCCCGCCCTGGTGACCGCCGAGCTAAGTGGCTGGAAACGCTATCCCGTACGCCTGGAAGCCAGCTGGGTAGCCGGCGCTTTCAAGCTCAGCGCGCGCGTCGAGATCCTTTACGCCTCCACCTGTCCCTGCTCCGCCGCCCTGTCCCGGCAACTGATCGAACGGGCCTTTCTGGCCGAACACGGGACCACCACGCAGCTCGATCCCGCCACCGTCGCCCACTGGCTGAGCCGTCACGCCTCCCTGGCCACCCCGCACAGCCAGCGCAGCCTGGCCCGGGTACGGATCAGCCTGCTGGCCGGGGCAGTCGACTTCGGCTTGCTGCCCCTGATCGACCAGTGCGAACAGGCCCTGGGCACGCCGGTGCAGACCGCCGTCAAGCGCGCCGACGAACAGGCCTTCGCCGCGCTAAATGGCAGCAACCTGATGTTCGTCGAGGACGCCGCCCGCCGCCTGCTGGTCGCCCTGCGTGACAGCTACCGGGACGTGAGCCTCCAGGTGCGCCATTTGGAGAGTCTGCATCCGCACGATGCGTCCGCCTGGGCCTCCAGCTCGCCCGCTTGAACAGGGCGTCTCTGCAGCTTTCCTTTCAAAACGGCCGCTTTACCGCTTTACTGCAAACGAAGCGGTCGCTCTGGACGGCCACTCCCTCTCTCTCGATTCAGGAGCGCTTCTCGATGAAATCCCGCCTTACCGCAGCAGCCATGACCGTTCTGCTGAGCGTCCTCGGCACGGGCGTCGCACTGGCCGAAAGCCCGGTGGAAAAGAGCATCCGCCAGGACGGTCGTGACGTGAGCAAGGACGCCCGCCACGACCGCAAGGAAATCGACAAGGGCGCGGCCCATGCCGCCGACGAAGCCGACCGCACCGATACCCATCTGGACAAGGAACGCCACCGCGAAGACAAGAAGGTGGACAAGGAATATAAGAAGACGCTGTAGCCCGCCCGGGTCGGGGCAGAGCCTGGGGACTGTCTTATCATTGAGCGCTGTGCCTTCCCTTGAGGCTGCGTGAGTCCCCGCCACTGAAAGGCAGGTAATCCCCTGGCCTGCCTACCCCACTGATAAGCGTGCCAGGCGCATCCACCCGGCTGCGGAGCCCGGCAATCGACTCGTGGCCATCCAGATATTTAGTGACCTGCATCACATTATTTTGGCATGACGGAGCTGATGGCCTAGACTGCGCGCCTCTCGAAAAAGGAGTTTCGCATGAAGCCGTCCCATCTCTTGTTCATCACCTTCGCTGCGCTGCAACTGGCCGGTTGCGCCATCGGCCAGAAGATCGACTACCGCCAGACCGCCCCGCAACTCACCGTCAAGGCCGACAAGCCGGTCGCCGTCGCGGTACTCGATGAGCGCCCCTATGTGGTCGCCCAGAACAAGGACGCCACCTACGTCGGCAACATCCGCGGTCTCTACTACAACCCCTGGAGCGTCCGCACCTACAGCGGTAGCCCCCTCTCCGCCGACCTGCAGGACGCCGTGCAAAAGGCCCTGGCCCGCGCCGCCATCACCGCCATGCCCAGCCAGGCCAGCGACCGCGCGCCCCAGGGCCAGAAGCTGCTGGTGCTGAAACTGCGGGAGTGGAAATCCGACGCCTACATGCGCGTCCGCTTCGACTATGACGTCATCACCCAGGTCCTCGACGACCAGGGCAAGCTGCTCGCCAGCGACGAGATCAAAGGCAGCGGCCCGACCAACAACGTCATCCTTTCGGGCACCCAGGTCCTGACCAACGCCATCGACGCACCGGCCATCGCTGCCGCCCTGGCCAAGGGCAACACGCCCTGACTGGGACGCTGCTCCTCGGTCTGGAAAAAGCCCGCTTCGCGCGGGCTTTTTCCATGTCCCGATACTGGAACTGGATCCGCAGCGGAGCGTATCGCACCGCCATCGTTACGAGCACCGAGGCGCACGAGGGGTTTCAGCCGAGTTGCAGTCATCGGCGGCGGTGGCATGTGGGAGCAGGAAGACCGGAGTACAAAGTCGTCAGACAGGATAGCGGGCGAAACCGGTATTCAACTGAGCTGAGCGCAACGCTCAGCTGTGGATCGCGGTATCGCGCTGAATAGCGACGCCTTACCGCGGTGACGGGAGCCAGGGTTGATCGTGAAAACCTAATGCCTCCGCACTTCTACCGCCTGCGGTTGTCAGACCACCTCATTCGACGTGGACCCGGGCTAGGCAAGCAACATGAATGCGCCTGTGAAAGAACAGAAGGTAATCAATGCGATTGCCATAGGAACCTGCGTAGCAGCAATGGTCTTGCTGTTGAGCTTCGCTGAAGCCACAATCGCGGCCAATAGCTGGGTACCGCAGCCCAGTACCGAAACTGAAAAGGATATTTCAGTTGCGCTATCAATTGACAAGGACAGTGACGCTCTTCGAGTCGAGGCCCCACGGCCGGCTAAATAGCGTCCCGCTCAAATCTGCACTCATTCGTCCACGATCGCTGGCCAGCGATCAGGGCCTACTGGCGCTCACCCTGGGTGCCATGTGTATCGGGTTGGCAACTATCTTCGTGGTGGCCATGGTGGCCTGCTGACGATGGCGCGTGACCAGGGTCGTCAGCTTCAGCGGATGACCGATAGTTTGGCGATGCTTCGCACGTCCTGACTCAGGCCGTTCTGCCTGCTCATCTCAAAAGGCAGTTCCCCACGATCGCACTCAGCTCAGCCCTGGCTCTCGTTCGGGGGCCAGGGTTGCCGCGATGCTCACCCTCATCAAGTCCAGGGCTATAGAAGGTCAGGCATCGGCGCTGTTCCGAAAGAACTTCGGAACTCCTCTTTTTTCTCGCCCGAGCGCTCTTGAAATTCGACCCTGCAGACAGCAAAAAGCCCCGTAAGAACGGGGCTTCGCAGATGGCGGAAGCGCAGAGATTCGAACTCTGGGACCCTTGCGAGTCGGCGGTTTTCAAGACCGCTGCCTTAAACCACTCGGCCACACTTCCGTAAGAGGGGCGCATAGTACCTGATGGCAACACACTGTCAAACAGTCGCAAGCGATCCTTAAGCAACATTTGCTATCTTCGGGGTCGTACGGTACATCACACCGTTAATTTAGCTTTGGAGTACACCATGAACGAGCGTCAATACGCCTACAACCCTGCTATCGCGCAACCGCGGGACGTCAGCCGTGTATTGCGCAACACCTATGCCCTGCTGGCCATGACTCTGGCGTTCAGCGGCCTGGTCGCCTTCGTCTCGCAGCAGATGCGGCTGCCCTACCCCAACATCTTCGTGGTCCTGATCGGCTTCTATGGCCTGTTCTTCCTGACCGTGAAGACCCGCGACAGCGGCTGGGGTCTGGTCAGTACCTTCGCCCTCACCGGCTTCATGGGCTACACCCTGGGCCCGATCCTGAACATGTACCTGGGCCTGCCCAACGGTGGCAGCGTGATCGCCTCCGCTGCCGGCATGACCGCCCTGGCCTTCTTCGGCCTGTCGGCCTACGCCCTGATCAGCCGCAAGGACATGAGCTTCCTCAGTGGCTTTCTGATGGCGGGCTTCTGGATCCTGCTGGGCGCCGTGGTGCTGTCCTTCTTCGTCCAGATCAGCGGCCTGCAACTGGCCATCAGCGCGGGCTTCGTGCTGTTCGCCGCCGCGGCCATCCTGTTCCAGACCAGCGCCATCGTGCACGGTGGTGAAGACAACTACATCATGGCTACCATCACCCTATACGTCTCGATCTACAATATGTTTATCAGCTTGCTGCAGATCTTCGGATTCGCCAGCAACAACGATTGATCACCAGCGGTAGCCCAAGAGGCCCGCTTCGGCGGGCCTTTTTACATCCATGAAATTTGCCATCGTTGTCCTTTCTCCACCCCAGGCGCCTTCGGCGCGTCGGGCCCTGCGCTTCTGCGAGGCGCTGCTGGCCGGGGGTCACGAGCTGTCGCGCCTCTTTCTTTACCGCGACGGCGTCCATAACGCCTCTCACGCCCTCGTGAGTGGCCAGGACGAATCCGATCTGCCCGCCCGTTGGCGCGAGCTGATCGAACGCCACCAGATCGACGCCGTGGTGTGCATCGCCGCCGCCCTCAAGCGCGGGCTGCTGGACGAGAACGAGGCGCGGCGCTACGAACGTGAGGGCGCGGTGAACGTGCGGGCGCCCTGGCAGCTGTCCGGCCTGGGCCAGTTGCACGAGGCGGTGCAGGACGCCGATCGCCTGCTCTGCTTTGGAGGCGACTAGCATGGCCAGGAGTACTCTCGTCATCTCCCGCCAACCGGCCCTGAGCGGCCCCGGTCCGCGCGAGGCGCTGGATATCGTACTGGCCGGTGGTGCCTTCGAATTGCCCCTGGCGCTGCTGTTCGCGGGTCCTGGCGTGACCCAGCTGCTGGCGGCCGACAGCGCGGCCCTCGAGCAGAAGGACCTGAGCGCCAACCTCTCTGCGCTGCCGCTGTTCGGTGTCGAGGCCATCTACGCTGAAGCCGCCGCCCTACACCGCCTGGGCATCACGCCGGAGCAGTTGCCCGCCTGGGTGACTCCGCTGGAGCCCGAGGGGCTGATGGCGCTGATCCACGACCATGACCAGGTGATTTCCATTTGACTACCCTGCACCTGTTTTCCCGCTCGCCGCTGCTGGACGCCGGCGCCCTGGACGGCCTGAGCTGGGTCCGCGGCGAGGACACCGTTCTGCTCACCGGCGCTGCCGTCGAGGCCCTGCGCCCTGGCAGCGCGGCGGCGGAGTTGTTGACGCAACTCCCGGCCGAGACGGCCCTCTATGCCCTGGCGGAAGACGTCCAGGCGCGTCGCCTGCAACCCGAGCGGGCCGTGCCCCTGATCGACTACCCCACCTTCGTCGACCTGAGCGTGAGCTGCGCCAAGGTCATCAGCTGGACCTAGCCATGCCTCTCGACCTCGACCCCGAAGGCTATCTGCGCGACCTCTCCCAGTGGAGTCCCGAAGTAGCCCAGCAACTGGCACTCAAGGAAGGCATCGAGCTGACCGAGCGCCACTGGCAGGTGCTGCAGGCGCTGCGTGACTTCTACGCGCAATTCCAGCTTTCACCAGCCAACCGGCCGCTGATCAAGTACATTGCCCAGACGCTGGGCCCGGATCTGGGCACCAGTCTGCAGCTCAACCTGCTGTTCAAGGGCGCGCCGGCCAAGCTCGGCGCCAAACTGGCCGGCCTGCCGAAACCGGATAATTGCCTATGACCCTCACCACGCCCGAAGAACACCCCTTCGCCGTCTATGTCCGGGCCCTGGGAAAGGGCAAGCGCGGCGCCCGCAGTCTGACCGAGGCCGAGGCGGAAATGGCCATGGGCCTGATCCTCGACGGCCAGGTGACCGAAGCCCAGCTCGGCGCCTTTCTCATGCTGCTCAGACACAAGGAAGAGAGCGCCGAGGAACTGGCCGGCTTTACCCGCGCCGTTCGGGCGCGGCTGCAGCCGCCAGGTTTCGCCGTCGATCTCGACTGGCCGTCCTACGCGGGCAAGAAGCGTCACCTGCCCTGGTACCTGCTGGCGGTGAAATGCCTGGCCGGCAGTGGCGTGCGGGTGGTCATGCATGGCGGTGGTACCCACACCGCGGGCCGGCTCTATACCGAACAGTGCCTGGCCGACCTGGGGATGCCGACCGCCACTGACTGGCAGGACGTCGACGCCCTGCTCGATCGCGGTCAGCCGGCCTTCCTGCCGCTGGCCGCCTGGATGCCGGCCCTGCAGCGGATGATCGATCTCAAGGCCGAGCTCGGCCTGCGCTCGCCGATCCACTCCCTGGTCCGGCTGCTCAACCCCAGCCAGGCGCGCTGCATCCTGCAGAGCATCTTCCATCCGGGTTACCAGGAGGTGCACCGCGAGGCCAGTCGTCTGCTGGGTGATGACAGCATCGTCATCAAGGGCGAAGGCGGTGAAGTCGAGCGCAATCCCGATGTCATCGCCCACCTCTACGGCACCCGTGGCGGCGAAGCCTGGGACGAAAGCTGGCCGGCGCTGACCGAGCGTCGCCAGGTCAAGCCGGAGCGCCTCGATCCGGCCCTGCTCGCCGCCACCTGGCGCGGGGAAGCGGAAGACCCCTATGGGCGCCTGGCGGTCATCGCCACCCTGGCCGTGGCCCTGCGCGCCCTAGGCCAGGACCAGGCCAGCGCCCAGCGCGAAGCCGAGCAACGCTGGGAAGCGCGCGACCGGACGCTCTGACGTCGCCTCAGGAACCCGGAGCGGCTCCCCGGGTTCCTAACCGCAACGCAGCGGAGGATGACGATATGGGCTTGTTGGTCGATGGGCAGTGGCAGGACCGCTGGTACGACAATGGCAAGGATGGCCATTTCAAACGGGAAGAGGCCCAGCGTCGGGACTGGATCGCCCGCCCCGAGCAAGCCATTCCGCAAGGCGCCTCGCGCTATGCCCCGGAAGCCGGGCGCTACCACCTCTATGTGTCCCTGGCCTGTCCCTGGGCCCACCGCACCCTGATCTATCGCCAGCTCAAGGGCCTCAGGGACCTGATCGGCGTCTCGGTGGTCAGCTGGCTGATGCGCGAGGAAGGCTGGACCTTCGACCTGGCCAAGGGCTCCAATGGTGACGACCTCTATCACCTTGAGCGTCTCTACCAGCTCTATCAGCGCGACCAGGCCGACTACACCGGCCGAGTTACCGTGCCGGTGCTCTGGGATCGCCAGGAGGAGCGCATCGTCAGCAACGAATCCGCCGAGATCATCCGCATGTTCAACGGCGCCTTCGACGAGCTGACCGGCAATCGCCTGGACCTCTACCCGGAGGCCCTGCGCGGGCGCATCGACGCCCTCAACGAGCGCATCTATCCGACGGTCAACAACGGCGTCTACCGGGCTGGCTTCGCTACCACCCAGGAGGCCTACGAAGAGGCCTTCGACGAGGTCTTCGCCACCCTCGACGACCTGGAAAAGCTGCTGCAGACCCAGCGCTATCTCACCGGCGAATGGCTGACGGAAGCCGATTGGCGCCTGTTCACCACCCTGATTCGCTTCGACGCCGTTTACCACGGCCACTTCAAATGCAATCTGCGGCGCATCCGGGACTATCCGGCGCTACAGGGCTGGCTGAGGGAGCTGTATCAGTGGCCGGGGATCGCCGAGACCGTGGACTTCGAGCACATCAAGCACCACTACTACGGCAGCCATGCGCAGATCAATCCGACCGGTATCGTGCCCAAGGGGCCCGCCCTGGAGCTGGATCTGCCCCATGGCCGCGAGGCCCTGAGCAGTGCCGGCATCCAGGGCGCGGTCTGAGTGTCAGACCGTCGTCTGGGCGCCTTCGAACCAGGCCAGCTTCTCGCGTAGTGCCACCACTTCGCCGACGATCACCAGCGTCGGCGCGTGGACCTCATGCTCGGCAACCAGCTGCGGCAGATCCTGCAGGGTACCGGTGAATACCCGCTGATTGAGCGTGGTGCCCTGTTGCACTAACGCCGCCGGCGTTGCCGGATCCTTGCCATGGGCGATGAGTTGCTCGCAGATGGTGGGCAGTCCCACCAGGCCCATGTAGAACACCAGGGTCTGCCCCGGCGCCACGAGATCGGTCCAGGGCAGATCGGCCGAGCCGTCCTTGAGATGGCCGGTGACGAAGCGCACCGACTGGGCATGGTCCCTGTGGGTCAGGGGAATGCCGGCATAGGCCGCACAGCCACTGGCCGCGGTGATGCCCGGCACCACCTGGAAGGGAATGCCTTCGGCCGCCAGCTCCTCGATTTCCTCGCCCCCGCGACCGAAGATGAAGGGATCGCCTCCCTTCAATCGCAGGACCCGCTTGCCCTCCCGGGCCAGCTTGACCAGCAGGCGATTGAGATCATCCTGCGGCACCGCATGCTCGGCGCGACGCTTGCCGACATAGATGCGATCGGCATCGCGCCGGCACATGTCGAGGATGGTTGGGGCCACCAGGCGGTCGTAGAGCACTACGTCGGCCTGCTGCATCAGCCGCAGGGCGCGGAAGGTCAGCAGATCCGGATCGCCGGGACCGGCGCCGACCAGATAGACCTCGCCGCGAAAGGTGGCGGTCTCGCTGGTCAGCTTGGCTTCCAGCAGCTGTTCGGCCGCCTGGGGCTGGCCGGAAAAGACCTTTTCCGCGACCTCGCCTTGGAACACTTCTTCCCAGAAGATCCGCCGCGCCTGGAGATCGGCGAAGCGCGTCTTCACCCGGGCGCGAAAGCGCTGGGCCAGTTGCGCCAGCTGCCCGTAGGTCGCCGGGATCCAGCTCTCCAGCTTGGCCCGCACCAGGCGCGCCAGCACCGGGGCGTCACCGCCGCTGGAGATGGCGATCACCAGGGGCGACCGATCGACGATGGCCGGGAAGA
The DNA here is from genome assembly GCF_000510705.1 of Pseudomonas sp. MOIL14HWK12:I1. Taxonomy (NCBI): domain Bacteria; kingdom Pseudomonadati; phylum Pseudomonadota; class Gammaproteobacteria; order Pseudomonadales; family Pseudomonadaceae; genus Pseudomonas; species Pseudomonas sp. MOIL14HWK12:I1. The sequence goes on from NZ_AZNY01000009.1 coordinate 37,031, forward strand.
TCACGGTGCACAGCTTCGGCGCATCCACCGCGTTGACCGGCAGGCCCAGGGCCTGGGCGTCGTGGGACACCCTCTCGTTGACCTCGTCATCGTCGGTGGCCGCGATCACCAGGCAATGTCCGGCGAGATGGTCCGCCGCATAGCGCTCGACCCGGCAACTGCCGCCCCGCGCCTCGACGAAGGCGCGCACCTCAGGCTCGATCTCCGGCGCCACCAGGGTGATGAGGGCGCCGGCTTCGGCCAGCAGCACGCTCTTGCGCAGGGCGATATCGCCCCCGCCGATCACCAGTACCGGACGGCCGTCGAGCTTGTGGAAGAGCGGCAGGTAGTCCATCAGCCGATGACCTCGAGGCCACCCATGTAGGGCTTGAGGACGTCGGGAACGCGGATGCTGCCATCGGCCTGCTGATAGTTCTCCAGCACTGCGACCAGGGTACGACCCACGGCCAGGCCGGAGCCGTTGAGGGTATGCACCAGCTCGGGCTTGCCCTCGGCGTTGCGATAGCGGGCCTGCATGCGGCGCGCCTGGAAATCACCGCAATTGGAGCAGGACGAGATCTCGCGATACTTGCCCTGGCTCGGCACCCAGACTTCCAGGTCGTAGGTCTTGGTGGCACCGAAGCCCATGTCGCCGGTGCACAGAGACAGCACCCGGTAGGGCAGTTCCAGGCGCTGCAGTACGGTCTCGGCGTGGCCGGTCAGCTCTTCCAGGGCCTGGAAGGAGGTGCTCGGCTCGACGATATGGACCATCTCCACCTTGTCGAACTGGTGCTGACGGATCATGCCGCGGGTGTCGCGCCCCGAGGCCCCGGCTTCGCTGCGGAAGCAGGGGGTATGGGCGGTGAACTTGAGCGGCAGACGCTTGGCGTCGAGGATCTGGCCGGCGACCAGGTTGGTCAGGGTGACCTCGGCGGTGGGGATCAGGTAGAGATCGCTCTCGCCTTCGCGGCCGATCTTGAACAGGTCTTCCTCGAACTTGGGCAGCTGACCGGTGCCCTGCAGGGTTTCGGCCTGCACCAGGTAGGGCGTATAGGTCTCTTCGTAGCCGTGCTCGCCGGTGTGCAGGTTGAGCATGAACTGCGCCAGCGCCCGATGCAGGCGGGCGATGGGGCCACGCATCACGGCGAAGCGGGCGCCCGAGAAACGTGCGGCGGTCTCGAAGTCCAGCCAGCCGTGGGTCTCGCCCAAGGCGACGTGATCCTTGATCTCGAAGTCGAACTCACGCGGCGTGCCCCAGCGACGGACTTCGACGTTGTCGTCTTCGTCCTTGCCGACCGGCACCGAGGCGTCGGGCAGGTTGGGCAGGCCCAGCAGCAGGGCATCCAGCTCGCCCTGGACCAGATCCAGCTCACGCTTGGCTTCTTCCAGTTCGCTGCCCATGCGATCGACCTCGGCCAGCAACGGCGCGATGTCTTCACCGCGCGCCTTGGCCTGGCCGATCCCCTTGGAGCGGGCATTGCGCTCGGCCTGCAGGGTCTCGGTGCGGGTCTGCACGGCCTTGCGACGAGCTTCCAGCGACTCCACCAGGCTGACGTCCAGGACGTAGCCACGGGTCGCCAGACGCGCGGCCACCTCCTCGGTTTGGGTGCGAACCAGTTTCGAATCAAGCATGTCCGTTTCTCTTGCTTAGGAATGGGGGCAACGGCGCGGGCGGGGGGTCAGGAACGCCGCCGGCGCTGGCGCGGGCTGGACCGGTCGAGGTCCGCCAGGTGCTGCAGTTTATCGCGGATCTTCAGCTCCAGCCCACGGGGAACCGGCTCATAGTAGCGGCGCGGCTCGAGCTCTTCGGGAAAGTAGTCCTCGCCCGCGGCATAGGCCTCAGGCTCATCGTGGGCATAGCGGTATTCGTCGCCGTAGCCGAGATTCTTCATCAGTTTGGTCGGCGCGTTGCGCAGGTGCAGCGGCACCTCGCGCGAGCCGTTCTGGCGCACATCGGCCAGGGCGGCCTTGTAGCCCAGGTAAACGGCATTGCTCTTGGGCGCGCAGGCCAGATAGACGATCGCCTGGGCGATGGCCAGCTCGCCTTCCGGACTGCCCAGGCGCTCCTGGACATCCCAGGCGTCCAGGCACAGGCTCAGGGCGCGCGGATCGGCGTTGCCGATGTCTTCGCTCGCCATGCGCACCACTCGCCGGGCGATGTACAGCGCATCGCAGCCACCGTCGATCATCCGCGCGAACCAGTAGAGGGCACCATCGGGATTCGAGCCGCGCACCGATTTGTGCAGCGCGGAGATCTGGTCGTAGAAGGCCTCGCCCCCCTTGTCGAAGCGCCGGCGCTGATCGCCCAGCAGACTCTGGAACAGTTCGGCGTCCAGAACACCACCGTCCTCGGCCAGGTCCGCGGCGTTCTCCAGCAGGTTGAGCAGTCGGCGACCGTCGCCATCGGCGGCGGCCAGCAGCAGCGCCAGGGCGTCGTCGGGCAGGCTCAGCTGGCGCTCGCCCAGGCCCTTGGCGCTGGTCAGGGCGCGGCGTGCCAGGCCGCCGAGGGCCTCGTCGTCCAGGCTCTTGAGCACATAGACCCGCGCTCGCGAGAGCAGCGCGTTGTTGAGCTCGAAGGAGGGATTCTCGGTGGTCGCCCCGATAAAGATCAGGGTGCCGTCCTCGACATAGGGCAGAAAGGCGTCCTGCTGCGACTTGTTGAAGCGATGCACCTCGTCGACGAAGAGGATGGTGCGGCGACGATACTGGGCAGCCTGCTGCTTGGCCACCTCCACCGCGTGGCGGATCTCCTTGACCCCGGAGAGTACCGCCGACAGCGTTTCGAAATGGGCATCGGAGACCTGCGCCAGCAGCCGCGCCAGGGTGGTCTTGCCCACCCCGGGCGGCCCCCAGAAGATCATCGAATGCAGCGCACCCTGCTCCAGCGCCTCGCGCAGGGGCTTGCCCCGCGCCAGCAGGTGCTGCTGACCCGCGTATTCATCGAGGGTCTCGGGACGCATGCGGGCAGCCAAGGGCTGCCCGACGGGTGCGGTGCTGAAGAGATCCATGGGGTGCGATCACTCCTGGATGACGTCGGCTCCCTTGGGCACCTGGAAGGTGAACTGGGACGCGGCCACCGGCTCGTTGAGCTTGACGTTGAAGAAGAGGATGTTGGTTCGCTGACCGGCACCGTCGATCAACTGCATGTCGTTGATCACGCCGTTGCGGAAGGACAGCCGCAGGCTGTCGAACAGGGTGTCCTTGGTCTTGGGCTTGAGCACGAAGTCGACGACGTTGCCGGCGTCCTTGCTGGTGACGTCGAAGCTGCTCTCGATCTTGGAGATGTCGCCCGACAGGAGCAGCGCCGGCGTCTGGGTCAGGCGCAGGTCCAGCTTGCGAATGGTGACCTGCTCCAGGTCCGGGTCGTACAGCCATACCTGCTTGCCATCGGACACCAGCAGCTGCTCCTGGGGGGCATCGGAATGCCAGCGGAACAGCCCGGGACGCTTGAGGCTCATGTTGCCGGCGGTTTCCTGCAGGCGGGTACCCGAGCCATCCAGGGTCAGTTGCGAGAAGCGCGCGGTCAGGGTCTGGGCCTTGTCCAGCAATTGCGACAGGCGACCCACCGACGCCTGGTCGGCATGGGCGGAAAAGCTTACGGCGGCCAGGGCGGCCAGGGCGAAGCAACGCAGCTTGTGCATCGAGGTCCTCATGGATGTCAGTCTCTCACCGGAGCAGGCGCTGTGACCTCACGCGAGCCGTTGGTGTTCATGGGCGATACGACACCGGCCATTTCCATGGTTTCGATCATGCGTGCCGCCCGGTTGTAACCGATCTTGAGCTTGCGCTGGACCGCGGAGATGGAAGCCCGGCGACTCTCGGTAACGAAGCGCACCGCTTCGTCGTAGAGGGGATCGTCCTCGTCGCTCTCGCCGCCTTCGCCACCACCCCCCTCGAAGCCTGCCCCGCCGCCCTCGTCCGGGCCGCTGAGGATGTCTTCGATGTAGTCGGGGGCGCCGCGCTCCTTCCAGGCCTCGACCACGCGATGGACCTCGTCGTCGGACACGAAGGCGCCGTGGACGCGAATCGGCAGGCCGGTACCCGGCGGCAGATAGAGCATGTCACCGTGACCAAGCAGCTGTTCGGCGCCGCCCTGGTCGAGAATGGTCCGGGAGTCGATCTTGCTCGACACCTGGAAGGCCATCCGCGTCGGGATGTTGGCCTTGATCAGACCGGTGATGACGTCCACCGAGGGACGCTGGGTGGCCAGGATCAGGTGGATGCCGGCCGCTCGCGCCTTCTGCGCGATCCGCGCGATCAGCTCTTCGACCTTCTTGCCGACGATCATCATCATGTCGGCGAATTCGTCCACCACCACCACGATGGTCGGCAGGGTCTTCAGCAGCGGCGCCTCGTCGTCCATGCTCTCGCGACGATAGAGCGGATCGGTCAGCGGAGTGCCCGCTTCCTCGGCGTCCTTCACCTTGCGGTTGAAGCCGGCCAGGTTACGCACGCCCATGGCCGCCATCAGCTTGTAGCGCCGCTCCATCTCCGCCACGCTCCACCGCAGAGCGTTGGCGGCCTCCTTCATGTCGGTGACCACCGGACAGAGCAGGTGCGGAATGCCCTCGTAGATCGAGAGTTCCAGCATCTTGGGATCGATCATGATCAGCCGCGCGTCTTCCGGGCTGGACTTGAACAGGATCGACAGCAGCATGGCGTTCACGCCCACCGACTTACCGGAGCCGGTGGTACCGGCGACCAGCAGGTGCGGCATCTTGGCCAGGTCGGTGATGACCGGCTTGCCGCCGATGTCGTGACCCAGGGCCAGGGTGACGGGCGACTTGGCCGCGGCGTACTCGGGCGATTCGAGCACCTCGGAGAAGCGCACCATCTGGCGATCCTCGTTGGGAATCTCGATACCCACGGTGGTCTTGCCGGGAATGACTTCCACCACCCGGACGCTGAACACGGCGAGGGAGCGCGCCAGGTCCTTGGCCAGGTTGGAGATGCGACTGACCTTGACCCCGGCCGCCGGCTGAATCTCGAAGCGGGTGATCACCGGGCCGGGATGGACGCTTTCGACCAGTACCTCGACGCCGAACTCCTTGAGTTTGACCTCCAGCAGGCGCGACATGTTTTCGAGGAATTCCGGCGAGTAGCTCTGCTGTTTCTTCTCGGCGCGATCCAGGATCGACAGCGGCGGCAGGGTGCCCTCCAGGTCCGCATCGACACGGGTGACGGCGGCTGCCGGCGCATAAGGCGCAGGGGCTGGCGCCGGCGCAGCCTTGCGCGGCGGCGGGCTGGGCATGGCCACGCTGGCAGCCGCCGCGACGGGTGCGGCTGCAACTGGTGCGGACTCCGCCGGCTCGGCGACGAAGCGACTGGGCGCCGGCATCTCGATGCGCGGCGCGGCGCGCTCGACCCGTGGCGGGGGCGCGATGTCGAGCAGGTCGTCGAGGTCTTCGTCGGCGACCGGAACCGGCACGTCACGCGCCTTGCTCTTGCGGGCCACCGGCGATGACACCGGCTCGTCGAAGACGTCCAGCTCCGGCGCCTGACGGCGACCGCCGGCCAGGCGGCTGAAACCACCCTGCACCAGATCCAGCAGATCGAGCACGACCTTGCCGGTGAAATCCATCACCTTGAACCAGGACAGGTCGGTGAAGACGGTGAGCCCCAGCAGGAACAGCGCGAGGAACAGCAGCGTGCTGCCCTGGACATTGAGGGCGGCGACCGACAGCTGCCCGAGGCTCTCGCCCAGCGCGCCGCCGGCGGACGCCGGCAGCGCCGAAGCCGCATGGAAATGGATATAGGCCAGTACCGAACCCGAGATCACCAGCAGCACCAGGCCGGTCAGCCGCCAGGAAAACAGCCAGCCGCTCCATTCCCAGGGCAGATGCCGCTTGCGGAAGATCTGCCAGGTCTTGACGGCGAGCAGTACGGGAAACACAAAGGCGAAATAGCCGAGGGCCATGAACAGCACGTCGGCCAGCCAGGCGCCGGCGCGGCCCGCAGTGTTATGGACCTGATCGATGCGACTGGTGTGGGTCCAGCCCGGATCTGAGGGGTCGTAGCTCAGCAGAGCCATGAGCAGATACAGGCACAAGGCGGCCAGTGCGATGAGCACCACCTCCTTGAGACGATAATGCAGATGCTCACGCCATTGGTTGACGTGGCTGACAGAACTGGATTGCTTCAAGCGCGCTTTTCCCGCACACGGAACGTGTGACCGTGAATCAAAAACAGTGCGCCATTCTAGATCGCCCGGGCCCTGCTTCTACAGTCCCACGGCGAAACATGGCACGATAGCGGCCGGCCGTACCGGAACCGCCTTCAGGCACAACATTGGAGCATTCTTTCGTTGTCCTGACAAAGAGTTATGACGATTTCTTGAGCTTGTTACGCACAAGCGGCACAGCTTCGGCTCCACCCATCAGAAGGCGCCCTCCCCTACCATGGTGAAATGGCTGACCCGCGAAAGCCCTGACTTTCCGCCGCTGCAGCAGGCGCTACGCGAACCCAACGGCCTGCTGGCCATCGGCGGCGACCTGAGTGCGGCGCGCCTGATCAGCGCCTATCGACATGGCTGCTTTCCCTGGTACCAGGCCGGCCAGCCCCTGCTCTGGTGGTCGCCGGATCCGCGGACGGTGCTTTTTCCGCCGGATCTGCACGTTTCCCGCAGCCTGGCCAAGACTCTGCGCAAGACGCCGCTGCGGGTCACCTACGACCAGGCATTCAAGCGGGTGATCCTGGCCTGCGCCGGTCCGCGCCGCGATGCGGACGGCACCTGGATCACCGCGGAGATGCGTCAGGCGTACCAGCAGTTGCACACCCAGGGCTGGGCCCACTCCGTGGAGGTCTGGGACGGCGACCAGCTCGTCGGCGGCCTCTATGGCATCGCCATGGGCAAGCTGTTCTTCGGCGAATCCATGTTCAGCCACGTCGACAACGCCTCCAAGATCGGCTTCGTGACCCTGGTCCGGGACCTGGCGGCCTGGGGCTTCGTGATGATCGACTGCCAGATGCAAACCGCACATCTGCAGAGTCTCGGCGCGAGCTGTCTCTCTCGGGAACGCTTTGCCGAATACCTGGCCAAATACCTGGATCAGGCCAGCATGGCCGCCTGGCCTACCTCCTGCGGGTGACTTACACTCAGGCTAGGCTTATGTAGAGGTTCGACATGACCGAGCTGGCGAGACTCAAGTTCTACGCAACCCAGCCTCACGCTTGCAGTTACCTGCCCAACGAGCAGGCGACCACGCTGTTTCTCGACCCCTCGCAGCCTATGAACGGCCAGATCTACGCGGAGTTGTCCGAACTGGGCTTCCGCCGCAGTGGCGACCACCTCTATCGCCCTCACTGCCAGCTCTGCAAGGCCTGTGTCCCCGCCCGCATTCCCGTCGCCCGCTTTCGCCCCAGCCGCAAGCAGAATCGCGTCCTCAAGCGCAACCTCGACATCAAGGTCAGCCGCTGCGACCCGGGCTTCACCGAAGAACGCTATCAGCTGTACGCCCGCTACATCAGCGCGCGGCACGCCGACGGCGACATGTTCCCGCCGAGTCGCGGCCAGTTCTCCACCTTCCTGGTCAGCAACCTGCCCTACGCCTTCTTCTATGAGATGCGGGTGGAAGATCGTCTGATCGGAATCGCCGTCACCGATGTCCTGCCCAACGGCATGTCGGCCGTCTATACCTTCTACGATCCCAGCGAGGAGAAGCGCAGCCTCGGCGTCTTCGGCATCCTCTGGCAGATCGCGGAATCCCGGCGCCTCGGTCTGGATGCGGTTTATCTCGGTTACTGGATCAAAGGGTGTCGCAAGATGTCCTATAAGACCGAGTATCGCCCCATCGAGCTCTTCGTCAATCAGCGCTGGGTCGCCCTGGCCTGACGAAATAGCGCTTTTTCTGAATTTCTGTCAGAATATGGGCCTTTTTCGCCCGGACTGCTCTGGGCCTATCTTGTCACCGAGGGCTTTTCTATATATGTCGAAAGAAGACAGCTTCGAAATGGAAGGTACTGTCGTCGACACCCTGCCCAACACCATGTTTCGCGTGGAGTTGGAAAATGGGCACGTCGTCACCGCGCACATCTCCGGAAAGATGCGTAAGAACTACATCCGCATCCTCACGGGGGACAAGGTTCGCGTGGAGCTGACGCCTTACGATCTGAGCAAGGGCCGGATCACCTACCGCGCGCGCTAAGCGAATCCTTTCATGAAAAAGCCCGGCGATGCCGGGCTTTTTCATGAGCGATTGTAAACCGCGACCTGCCCTCAGGCAGGCTCGGCCGTGGTCTCGAACTCGAACTCCAGCTCGTCGTTCACCGCATCGATGTGCACGATACCGCCATGATCGGCCAGATCGCCGAACAGGATCTGCTCGGCCAGCGGCCGCTTGATCTTGTCCTGGATGAGGCGCGCCATGGGACGAGCACCCATCTGCACGTCATAGCCACGCTCTGCCAGCCAGCCACGGGCCGCATCGCTGACCTCGAGCTGCACACGCTTGTCCTCGAGTTGCGCCTGCAGTTCGGTGAGGAACTTGTCGACAATGCTCTTGATGACTTCGGTGCTCAGGCGGCCAAACTGGATGATGGTATCCAGACGGTTGCGGAACTCCGGCGTGAAGCTCTTCTTGATGACTTCCATGGCATCCGAGGTGTGATCCTGCAGCGTGAAGCCGATGGAGGCACGGGATGCGGTTTCGGCACCGGCGTTGGTGGTCAGGATCAGGATCACGTTGCGGAAGTCGGCCTTGCGACCATTGTTGTCCGTCAGGGTGCCATGGTCCATGACCTGCAGGAGCAGGTTGAACACCTCGGGGTGGGCCTTCTCGATCTCGTCGAGCAGGAGCACGCAGTGCGGCGTCTTGGTGATGGCCTCGGTCAGCAGACCACCCTGGTCGAAACCGACGTAGCCGGGAGGCGCACCGATCAGCCGGGACACGGTGTGCCGCTCCATGTACTCGGACATGTCGAAGCGCACCAGCTCCACACCCATGGCCTTGGCCAGCTGCCGCGCCACCTCGGTCTTGCCCACGCCAGTGGGACCGGCGAAGAGGAAGGAACCGACCGGCTTGTCAGGCGACTTCAGACCGGCACGGGACAGCTTGATGGCGGTGGACAGGGATTCGATCGCCAGGTCCTGACCGAACACGGTCAGCTTGAGGTCACGCTCCAGGTTGCGGAGCAGCTCCTTGTCGGAACTGTTGACGGTCTTGGGGGGAATCCGCGCGATCTTGGCGACGATGTCCTCGACCTGCTGCACGTCGATGCGCTCGGCGCGACGATCCTCGGGCTGCAGGCGCTGATAGGCACCGGCTTCGTCGATGACGTCGATGGCCTTGTCAGGCATGTGGCGGTCGTTGATGTAGCGGGCGGCCAGCTCGGCTGCCGCACGCAGCGCCTCATCGGTGTACTCGATGTGGTGATGCTGCTCGAAGCGCCCCTTAAGGCCGCGCAGGATGCCGTAGGTGTCGTCTACCGAGGGCTCGACCACGTCGACCTTCTGGAAGCGCCGAGCCAGTGCCCGGTCCTTTTCGAAGATGCCGCGGAATTCCTGGAAGGTGGTGGAGCCGATGCAGCGGATCTCGCCGGAGGACAGCAGCGGCTTGAGCAGGTTGGAGGCATCCATCACCCCGCCCGAGGCCGCGCCGGCACCGATGATGGTGTGGATCTCGTCGATGAAGAGCACGGCATGGGGCCGCTTCTTCAGCTCGGCCAGCAGCGCCTTGAATCTCTTCTCGAAGTCGCCACGGTACTTGGTGCCGGCCAGCAGGGCACCGAGGTCCAGGGAGTAGACCACGCTGTCCGCCAGCAGGTCGGGGACCTGACCGTCGACGATGCGCTTGGCCAGGCCTTCGGCGATGGCGGTCTTGCCGACCCCGGCCTCACCCACCAGCAGCGGATTGTTCTTGCGACGCCGGGCGAGGATCTGGGCAACGCGCTCGACTTCGTGCTCGCGGCCGACCAGTGGATCGATGCGGCCCTGCCGCGCCTGCTCGTTGAGGTTGCTGGCGTAGGCTTCGAGCGGATTGTTGGAGGAACTGGGCTCGGCACCCTCCTCCTCGGCGGCGTCCTGATCCTGTTCGGCTTCAGGGGCGGCGCCGGGCACCTTGGAGATGCCGTGGGCGATGAAGTTGACCACGTCGATCCGCGCCACGCTCTGCTGCTTGAGCAGGAACACCGCCTGGCTTTCCTGTTCGCTGAAGATGGCGACCAGGACGTTGGCCCCGGTCACTTCGCGCTTGCCCGAGCTCTGCACGTGGAAGACCGCACGCTGCAGGACCCGCTGGAAGCCCAGCGTCGGCTGCGTTTCGCGCTCGTCATCCTGCTGTGGAATCAGGGGCGTGGTGGAATCTATGAATTCCAACAGATCGCGACGCAGGCGATCGATGTTGGCGCCGCAGGCTCTCAACACGGTGGCGGCCGCTTCGTTGTCCAGCAGCGCCAGCAGGAGGTGCTCAACGGTCATGAATTCATGACGCTTCGTCCTCGCCTCCTTGAAGGCGAGATTCAGGGTGACTTCGAGCTCACGATTCAACATAGCTTCACCTCATAGCCCAAGCAGCACAGTAGCCCAAGCAGCACAGATCTAACTTTCGATTTCGATTTCACACAGCAGCGGGTGGTTGCACTCCCTCGCATATTGATTGACTTGCATGGCCTTGGTTTCAGCGACATCGCGAGTAAATGTTCCGCAGACCGCCTTTCCCTGAGTATGCACAGTGAGCATCACCTGGGTAGCCGCTTCGCGGTTCATGCTGAAGTAGCGTTCCAGCACCTCGACGACGAACTCCATCGGGGTGTAGTCATCGTTATACATCAGAACGCGATATCTGGCTGGCCGTTTTAGTGCAGGTTTGGCTTCCTGCACCGCCAGGCCACCGTTGTCGCCGTCCTGATGTTCGTTGTCGTCCGCCGCCAGTCGGATGGGGTCGATTACACGCATTCTGATCGATTCCGAATTACGGGATGAATAGCAGGAAAAAAAGAGCTTGATCCACGTCTCAGCCGCCTAGTGCCTTGCCTTGACTAAGACTGAAAGGGTGTTACAAACATCCTGTACCCGACGAGGTACCAAGGGTTCCGTTGTAGTGGCGCCTGTGTGGATTCACTGGAACTGTAGTCGAATGATACTCCAGGCTTGGAGTCCTTTGCAGAGGGAGCCGATATGCTCAGTGGCAAGGTCAAATGGTTCAACAACGCCAAAGGATATGGCTTCATCGTTGCAGATAACAGTGATGAAGACCTATTCGCTCATTACTCGGCCATTCAGATGGACGGTTACCGCACACTCAAGGCGGGTCAGGCGGTCAACTTCAATATCGTTCAGGGTCCCAAGGGCCTGCACGCCGTCGAGATTCGCGCGGCCGAAGTGAGCGCACCCGCCGCAGCGCCAGTCACCAATACCCTCGATGTACGGGATACGGTCAGCTCGGAAGCCTGATCTCACGCCCCTTCGGGGGCGCCATCCCCGCCTTCGCGCCGCTGTCCTTCGCTGTGCCCAAGATCGCGTTCCGGAAACACCAGGTCCCTGACCCGGTTCTTCAGCGTTCTGGCATCGGGAAAGCCGCCATCCCGCTTGCGCTCCCAGAGCACCTCCCCGCCACAGGCGATCTCGAACACGCCACCGGTTCCCGGTAGCAGCGTCACCCCACCCAGATCGGTACCAAAGGTGCTGAGCAGCTCCTGAGCCAGCCACCCCGAGCGCAGCAGCCATTGGCACTGGGTGCAGTAGTGGATGGTGATGACAGGTTTGGCGTTCGCCACGGTACACCTCGCAAGGCCTGGGCTCCCTATAATACGCAGCCCTCGATCCCGTCCGCCATGTGGTCCGTCCTATGCGCCTGTTGCTGCCCGTAGTCTGCCTTCTGCTGTCCGCCCTGGCCTGGGGTGCGCCACCGCCCAAGGTGGGACTGGTGCTGTCCGGCGGCGCGGCCCGGGGGCTGGCGCATATCGGCGTGCTCAAGGCGCTGGAGGAACAGGGCATCCAGGTCGACGCCATCGCCGGCACCAGCATGGGCGCGGTGATCGGTGGTCTCTATGCCGCCGGCTACAGCGCTGAGGAACTGGAACGCATCGCGCTGGACATGGATTGGGGCCAGGTGCTCTCCGACCAGCCGCCACGCAAGGACGTGCCCTTCAGGCGCAAGCAGGACGACCGCGATTTCCTGATCAAGCAGAAGCTGAGCTTTCGCGACGATGGCACCCTGGGCCTGCCGATCGGGGTGATCCAGGGCCAGAACCTGGGGATGATGCTGGAAAAGCTGTTCGTGCATACCAGCGACACCCGGGATTTCAACCAGTTGGCCATCCCCTTCCGCGCCGTGGCCACGGACATCACCACCGGCGAGAAGGTGGTGTTCGACCACGGCCACCTGCCCCGGGCCATCCGCGCCAGCATGTCGATTCCGGCGGTGTTCGCCCCGGTGGAGATCGACGGCCGGCTGCTGGTGGACGGCGGCATGGTCGACAACATCCCCATCGACGTGGCGCGGGACATGGGCGCGCAGCGGGTGGTGGTGGTCGACATCGGCACCCCGCTGCTCAAGCGCAAGGACCTGACCACGGTGCTGGACGTGCTCAATCAGTCCACCACCCTGATGACCCGCAACAACTCCCAGGCGCAACTGGCGACCCTGGGCAAGCAGGACCTGCTGATCCAGCCGCCGCTGGCCAGCTATACCAGCGCCGACTTCAGCGAGGTCAAGGCGCTGATCGATGCGGGCTACCGGGCGACGATGGCCATGGCCGGCGAGCTCGCGGTGCTGCGCAAGGACGCGAAGAACGAACGCACCACCGCGGTGGCGGCCGCGCGTGCACCCAGCAGCCGCACCCCGGTCATCGACGCCATCCGCATCGAAAACGATTCCAAGGTCGAGGACGAGGTCATCCGCCACTACATCCGCCAGCGCCTGGGCGAACCCCTTAACGTGGAGCGCCTGCAGGATGACATGAGCACCCTCTATGGCCTGGACTACTTCGACCAGGTGGAATACCGCATCCGCCGGGATGGCCCCGGTGACAACGTGCTGGTGATCTACGCCCGCGGCAAGCGCAGCGGCACGGACTTCCTGCGGCTGGGTCTGAATCTGTCGGATGACCTGCGAGGCGACAGCGCCTTCAACTTCGGTGCCAGCTATCGCATCAATGGCCTCAATCGCCTGGGTGGCGAATGGCTGACGCGGGTGCAGATCGGGGAGCACCAGGAGCTCTACAGCGAGTTCTACCAGCCGCTGGACGTCGGCTCACGCTATTTCATCGCCCCCTATATCGGCGGCGAGGCGCGCAACATCGAGCAGCTGGAACGCAACGACCCCATCGCCGAATACCGCCGCGAACGCTATGGCTTCGGCCTGAACGTAGGGCGGCAGATCGGCAACAAGGCCGAGATACGCCTGGGCATCGGCCACGACTGGGGCAGCACCAAGGTGCATGTCGGCCCGCGAGAGACACCCGAGGAATCCTTTACCGAAGGCTTCTACGAATTGCGCTATTCGCTGGACGATCTGGACGACGTGAACTTCCCGCGGGAGGGCCAGGATCTGGCCTTGACGCTCAAGCAATTCGATCCGAGCCTGGGCTCGGATTCGCGCTATCGGCAGCTGGATCTGCACCTGAACAAGGCGCTCAGCTACGGCTACAACACCTTCGTGCTGGGTGGCGGCCTGGGCCGCACCCTGTCGACCGACAGCGACACCAATGTGGTGACCAGCAGCTTCCTGCTGGGCGGAGCCTGGCAGCTCTCGGGCTATCGGCAGGACGCCCTGTCCGGGCAGAACTACGGTCTGGCGCGACTGATCTATTACCACCAGCTCACGCAGCGCTCGCTGTTCCCGCTGGACACCCCGGTGTACCTGGGTGGCAGCCTGGAGCAGGGGCGGATCTGGAACCGCGACGACGACTACGACAGCGGCAACATCAGCGCAGCCAGCCTGTTCCTCGGCCTGGATACGCCACTGGGGCCGCTCAAGTTCACCTATGGCCTGAGCGACCAGGGCGAGCACGCCTTCTACATCAACCTGGGCAACAGCTTCTGATCAGGCGATGCGGGACAGCAGGATCTCGGCCCGCTCGCGCTGACTGTCGCTGCCCTCGCTGACGATCTCCTGCAGCAACGAGGTCGCGTGCTGGACGTCGCCCTGGTCGAGACAGGCCTCGGCCTCGGCGAACCGCCGGGCGATGGTGTCGGCCATGAAGTGCTCGTCGAGACTCAGGTCCAGTTCCATGACCGCCGGCAACTCGCCCAGGCCTTCGGGGAAGTCGTCCTCGAGGCTGACCTCCAGGGCATCGACCTGCTTCCACCCGGAATCGGCATCCAGCTCCTCGGTCAGGGCAATGGCCTCATCGAGACTGAGGTCGGCCAGATCCAGGTCATAGTGCTCTTCGGTCACCGGGGCAGGCGTCGCCGGCTCGGCGAATCGCAATTCCGCCGACCACTCGCTCGCTGGCGCATCGAACGCCGGCAGGTCGAGGTCCAGATCATCTTCCAGCAGGGGGTCCACCGGTTCGGCGGACATCCCGGGAAACTGGGCATGCAGCACTGTCAGGCTCGCCGCCACGCCGCCCAGCGCGAGAAAGCGCTGTTCGTGCTGCCGGAACGCCTGGGCCTCGCCCAGGGTGGCCAGTACCCGGAGCAGCAGCAGCCGCAGATCCTGCCGCCGATCGTCTTCGGCGAGACCGCTTTCCAGCACTTCTCGCGCCTGGCCGTAACGGCCATAGGCGATGTAGATCTCCGCACGACCGGCATGATCGTCGACCGGCGCCGGGCTGGCGACGGTCCCCGGCCTGGCCTTGGCAGGCACCGGCTGGGTAGCGGCCAGGACGGGCTCGGGCAGGGGCTCCGCCCTGTCGAGCTGCTCGACCTCGTCCTCCACGTCGACAGCAGCCTCTTCGGCCTGCCGCCGACGCCACCAGAGCACCCCGGCCAGGGCCAGAATGGCCGCGGCGCCAGCCAGCAACAGCGAGCGCAGGGACAGCAGGCCTTCGTCGGCGCTGCCGGACGTGGAATCCGCAACGGGTGCCGCCTGCGGCGCTGGCGTTGCAGGTGCCGCGGGGGCGGCCACCGGCGTCGGCGCGGCCAGGGCCACCGAACGCGCCTGCTTCAATTGCTGCTGCAGACCGTCGCGGTCCTGCTGAAGCTGTTCGATCATCGCCTCTTTCTGCGCCAGCAGCGCGTCGTAGCGCTCCTGCAGCTGGGTGAGCTGACCCTCCAGATCGCCGACCTGCCGACCCAGGTCCTGGGTCACCAGCAGCGGCTTGGTGTCCTCGGCAGGGCTTGCGGCGGGCTGCGGCGCCGTTACGGGTGGCGCCGCCCCTTCGCTTGCCGGGGCTGGGGCCGCGACGGGCGCTGGTGCGGCTGCCGAGGCCGCGGGTGCAGGTGCCAGCACCGGCGCGGCGGCGACCGGTGCCGCGGGCACCGGGGTGGGCGCCGGCGATGGGGCGGTCTTGGCCACCACGGGTTGCCGCGGCGCAGGCTCGCTGACCCCCACCGGTAGCCGCAGGCGCTGCCCGGCCTTGAGTCGCCCGGGATCGTTGTTGGCGAAGGACGCCGGATTGAGCGCGAACAGATCGGCCATGAGCTGCTCCGCCGACCGGTTCGCCATGGGCCCCAGGCGCTTGGAGATGCTCCAGAGGGTGTCCTTGGGACGCGTCTGGTAGACGCCTTCCCCGGCAGCCAGATCCGGCGAAGGTGCCAGCCCCTGGCGCGGCGCCGAAACGGCTTGTCGAGCCATCGAGCCCGTGGCGGGGGCCGCAGCGGCGGCGCGCGCGGGTGCAGCCTGGACCCGCGCCGGCGCCGTACTGGCGACGCTGGTAGGGGCGCCACCGCTGCGCGGGGGATCCACCAGCAGGGTGAATTCGCGCAGCTGCTTGCCGCCTGGCTGTTCCAGCTGGACGATGAAGCCGAGATAGGGCTCGACCAGCGAGCGGCGCGAGGTGACCTCGATGTAGCTGCCGGCCGCCGTGCGCAGGTGCGGGGTGAACACCAGGTCATCGAGGAACTGGGTGCGGTCCACGCCAGCCTGGGCGAACGCCTCGTTCGCCGCCAGATGGATGCGGAAGTCCCCGGCATCGGCATCGCCGATATTGACCAGCTCTATCCGCGCGCGCAGGGGCTCGTTCAGAGCGGACTGCAGGGTGATGCCCCCCAGGCCGAGCGCGAACGCCGCTTGAGGAAGAGTGGTCAGCGCGGCGGCCGACAGGATGACAAAGGCAAGGGGACGGCGTTTCGCGACCATGGATACCGCTGCGTCAGGTATTCGAGTAAACCGGTGTTTTAGCGCGGTGGCTCACAAAAATCGCCTCCGCTACGCTGGAACGTAGCATCGATACCGACAGACGGCAAACCGATGGCCGCACGCGCCGAAAAGCCCACCGCGAAGGCGACTGGGCGCGATAGGCGACCCAGACGCCTCGGCCGAAGTGGGTGTTGATGGCGGGGGGCGCTACCCGCGAGGGGCAAGCCGCCAGACGGCAGTCAACCGCGCTCGAGATTGGCCAGGACGCGCTGGTGGACCTGTTGGCAGATGGCGATCTCTTCGTCGTCCAGGCCGCTGAGCAGCTCCTTGCGCAGGGCTTCGGCGATGGTCTCGATCTTCTCGATCAGCGGACCGGCCTCCTGGGTCAGCATGATGCGCTTGGCACGCCGGTCCTCGGTGACCGCCAGGCGCTTGACCAGCCCCTGCTTTTCCAGACCGTCCAGCAGCCGTGCCAGGGTCGGCCCCTCGATGCTGATGCTCTGGGCGAGCTCACGCTGGGTGGGCTGGACGCCCTTCATCCGCGCCAGGTTCAGCAATACCTGCCAACGCGCCTGAGACAGCCCCAGATGACTCAGGCGCCGGTCGAGCTCGGCGCGCCAGGCACGGGACACGTGGAAGATCTGGCGGCCAAACAGGTGTGGATCGGTAGGGGTCATTCAGGCTAAACCTTGTACTTGGATTTTCTCATTATTCTGTTTACCGGCATGGCGGGGCAACCGCCGCGCCTCGCTAGTCCGCCAATTCCGCCTGCAGGGCTGCCCGCACGCAGTACAGCGCACCCGCCGCCACCCGCCCTTCGAAGCGCGCGGCGACCTGGGCTACCGGCGGCAATTCGCCCTCATCTTCGAGGAAGGCATCCTGGATTTCCGCCAGCAGATCCTCTGGCAGGTCCAGGGCCTGCTCCAGGGCGATCTGCTGCCCGGCGATGGCCTCGGCCAATAGTGCATAGACATTCTTTTCCGAGCAATTGAGCTGGCGCGCCGCCTGCTCGGGCGTCATCCCGGCGCGTACCAGGGTCAGCACCTCGTGGCGCACGTCGGCGACCGGCGCGGGCGCGGCGTCGCCGTCATTGAGCGCGTCGAGAAAGGCCTGGCCATAGCGCTCCAGCTTGCGCGCGCCCACGCCGCTGACCCGGCTCATCTCGTCCAGCGAGCGCGGCTGGCTGCGCAGCATCTCCAGCAGGGTGGCGTCGGGGAAGATCACATAGGGCGGTACCGAGTGCTCCTCGGCCAGCTTGCGTCTCAGGGTGCGCAAGACCTCCCAGAGTTCGCGTTCGTCGGCGCGCACCAACTGGCTGGCGGCACTGGCCGAACCACTGCCACTGCTGCCCCGCCCGCGCTGGGGCTTGGGATCACGGCGCAATTCGATGCGCACTTCGCCGCGCAGCAGGGGGCGGCAGCTTTCGGTCAGGCGCAGGCCGCCGAACCCGTCGACATCCACCTCGGCCAGGCCACGGGCGACCAGCTGGCGGAACAGGGTGCGCCATTCGTCTTCGCCGCGGGCCTTGCCCAGGCCGAACACGGCCAGGCGCTGATGGCCGAGGCTCACGATCTTTTCGGTTTCCCGACCGAGCAGGATGTCGACCAGGTGCCCTACCCCATAGCGCTGACCGCTGCGGTAGATGGCCGACAGCGCCTGGCGCGCCGGTTCGGTGGCGTCCCAGGTCTCCACGGTGTCGATGCAGTTGTCGCAATGGCCGCAGGGCTGGGGCAGGTGCTCGTCGAAATAGGCCAACAGCACCTGGCGCCGGCAGCGGGTTTCTTCGCACAATGCCAGCATGGCTTCGAGCTTGTGCCGCTCGATGCGTTTGTGGCGCTCGTCGCCTTCGGAGTTCTGCATCATTTGCCGCAGCAGCAGCACGTCCTGCAGGCCGTAGGCCATCCAGGCGTCGGCCGGCAGGCCGTCACGGCCGGCACGCCCGGTTTCCTGGTAGTAGGCTTCCAGGCTCTTGGGCAGATCGAGGTGGGCAACGAAGCGCACGTTGGGCTTGTCGATGCCCATGCCGAAGGCGATGGTGGCGACCATGATCAGCCCTTCCTCGTTGAGGAAACGCTTCTGGTTGGCGGCGCGCACGTCATTGGGCAGGCCGGCGTGATAGGGCAAGGCCGGAAAACCCTGGTTGCTGAGCTGCTCGGCCACCTCCTCCACCTTCTTGCGCGACATGCAGTAGACGATGCCGGCATCGCCGCGACGCTCGGCCAGAAAGGCCAGCAGCTGCTTGCGTGGCGACTCCTTGGGCACGATGCGATAGAAGATGTTGGGTCGGTCGAAGCTGGAGAGAAAGCGCTCGGCCTGCTCCAGGTGCAGGCGGCTGGCCATCTCTTCGCGGGTACGGGAATCCGCGGTGGCGGTGAGCGCCAGGCGCGGCACGCCGGGAAAGTGTTCGGCCAGCTGACCGAGCTGCATGTATTCCGGGCGGAAGTCATGGCCCCACTGGGACACGCAGTGGGCTTCGTCGATGGCGAACAGGGCGATCGGCAGGCGCTTGAGGAAATCCAGCATGCGCGGCTGGACCAGGCGCTCGGGTGCGAGATAAAGCAGCTTGATCTCGCCGCGCTCCAGCTGCGCAGCGACGGCTCTTTGCTGTTCGCCGGTCATGGTGGAGTTGAGCGCGGTCGCCGACACGCCCAGTTCCAGCAGGGTGGCGACCTGGTCGTCCATCAGCGCGATCAGCGGCGAGACCACCACGGCCACGCCGGGCCGCAGCAGGGCCGGCACCTGGTAGCACAGGGACTTGCCGCCGCCCGTGGGCATCAGCACCAGCGCATCGCCACCGCTGGCCACGCGCTCGATGATCCGGGCCTGGTTGCCACGGAACGCGTCGTAGCCAAAGACGTCTTTAAGGATGCGCAGCGCAGGTTCTGACATGAAGCCTCCTCGAATGGAACGGCCATTATACGGATGCCGAGGTCGCTGCGGCGGTGCTTTTCCGTCGGCCGGCGCCGGGCCGTCAGGTTCGACGTGACCGGGGCGCTCGTCTACAATTCCGGCCGTTCTGCCCTTTCGAATCCTTTCCGAGGTAAGTAGCCGATGTCCTTCGCCGAACAATTGACCCGTCTGCGCGATTTTCTCGATGCAGACGATCTGCACGAAGAAGCGCTCGACTACGTAGCCGCCCATGGCTACCTGACCGCCCTGTCCATCTGCCCGGAAGAGGTTCCCGAACGCGAGTGGATCGACGCCCTCTTCGCCGAGCCGCCGCAGTATCGCGACGCCGCCCAGCAGGAGGAGATCGAGCGCTCCCTGGTGCAGCTCAAGGCGCATATCCTGCGCGTGCTGGGCAGTGACGAAGAGCTGGACCTGCCCTGCGACCTGGATCTCGGCCCCGAGCCGGACGACTCCGAACTGCGCGGCTGGTGCATCGGCTTCATGGAAGGCGTGTTCCTGCGCGAAGCCGTGTGGTTCGAAGACGCCGAAGACGAGGTCAGCGAGCTGCTGCTGCCGATCATGGTGGGTTCGGGTCTGTTCGACGAACAGCCGGAGTTCTCCGAGATCGCCCAGGACCGTCGCCTGGTCGCCGACATGATGGTGCAGATCCCGGAATTGCTGACCCAGCTGTTCCTGCTCTGCCATTCCCCCGAAGAAAAGCCGGCGCTGCTCAAGCCGCGTCACTGAGCGATGGACGAGGCCACCCCCAGACCCCGCCAGCGCAAGGGCTGGGTCCGCTACCTGCTGCTGGGCCTCGGCTGGCTCAGCGTGGCCCTGGGCATCATCGGCGCCTTTCTGCCCTTGCTGCCCACCACGCCCTTCCTGCTCCTGGCCGCGGCCTGCTTCATGCGCAGTTCGGAGCGCTTCTATCTGTGGCTGATCAACCACAAATGGCTGGGGCCCTGGGTCAAGCCCTATCTGGAAGGCGAAGGCATCCCGCTCAAGGGCAAGGTCTACGCCATCGTCGCCATGTGGATCAGCGTGGGCTTTTCCTGCTGGCTGGTGCCCTACGTCTGGGCACGGGTAGCGGCCTTCACCAGCTGCGCGGCGGTGACGGTCTACCTGCTCCGGCAGAAGACCCGGCGCTAGCCGCGCGACCGGCATGAAAAAAGGGCGATCAGTGATGATCGCCCTTTTTTCATGGGAAACGCAGCGGCGCTCAGGCGGCTCTGGCCATGGGGGTCGGCGGTGCCTGATCGGGGACGGTGGGCTCGCCCGGCTCGCTGGGCTGGATGGGCGCCGGATCGGGCTGATCGGGTTCACCGCCAGCACGGGGCATGGCAAGGCTGGCGAATTCGTCGTGCTGGCGGATCGGGAAGCGGGACATGGGGTGACTCCTCTGCTGACTCTCTCTAGGTAGAGTGGTCCGGCACCCGGGTAATTCCCTCAGTCGCGCGGCTCTGCGCCGCCATGATTGCGTGCAAAGGTTTCCGGCCCCATGGCGGCGATCTGGCCGTCGATCAGCGCCTCGAAGGGTGCCAGCAAGGCATCGAAGCGGCGCGGCGCCTCCAGCGCATTCAACGCCGCGACCACGGCCTCCATGGTCGACAGCGCATCCGGCGCCGGGGCCTTGCGCACCCGGTAGCGCGAGGGTGCGCCAGGCGGCAGGGTAAGCCTGGGCAGGGCCGCCAGCAGCGGATTGGCGTGCAGCAGCAAGCGCGCCTTGCGCCAGGTGCCGTCGGGAATCACCAGCAGCCGTGGCGCTTTGGTCACGGCAGCAGGCGGCAACAGATCGACCGTGACCGCCTCGGGTCCGGGAAACAGCAGCCAGGCGTCATGATCGGCGAGCCAGAGCGGCAGGTCGGGAAAGGTCTCGCCAATCTCCAGCTGCGCATTGTCGAGCCCCAGGGCGGCCAGGCGCGCCGTGTTGAGCGGATGGCGCCGCTCGCTGGGATGCTGCAGCAGCAGCACCCGGGTGCGATTGGCCAGGGCAGGAATCAGCGCGCACAGGCAGAGCGACAGGGGACGCTGGCAGCGGGCGCAGGCGGGACGGGACATCAGGGCTTCCGGAGCGAATCGGGGCGGCGATCATACCGGATCGCCGCCGCCCTGCTCCGCCCTAGCGATTGAAGCGCGCGGTGAGATCGTGCAGGTAGTCGGCCATGCCTTCCAGTTCGCGACTCAGTTCCGAGCCGCGACGGGCCTGGGCCGAGCTGTGATCGGAGAGATCGGCGATGCGGCTGATCTGGCGGTTGATGTCCTCGGACACGTGACTCTGCTCTTCCACCGCGGTCGCCATTTGCTGGCTCATGGCGGTGATGAGGCTGACCGAGGCACTGATGCCTTCCAGGGATTCGCGCACCGCTGCCGAGTGGCGTTCGCTCTGGCGCGAGGTCTCTTCGCCACGACTGGCGGTGGCCACGGCGCGGTCGGCATTGGCCTGCAGATTGGAGATGATCTGGTGGATCTGTTCGGTGGATTCGCGGGTGCGCGAAGCCAGCGAGCGGACCTCGTCGGCCACCACAGCGAAACCACGGCCAGCCTCGCCGGCGCGGGCGGCCTCGATGGCGGCGTTGAGCGCCAGCAGGTTGGTCTGTTCGGCGATAGCGGTGATAACGTCGGCGACGCTGCCGATGCTCTGGGTCGAGTTGGCCAGCTCGCCAACGGCCTGACCGATGTCGCTGACCGCCGCGCCGAGTTCGCGCATGGAGGTCAGGCTCTCTTCGGCCTTGTCCCGCCCGGAATGCACCAGACTCTCGGCATTGGCGGCGGCCTGGGCGGTCTCCTGGACGTTCTGCGAGACCTCGTGGATGGTGGAAGTCATCTGGGTGATGGCAGCGGCGGACTGGTCGGTCTCATGGCGCTGCTGATCCAGCAATTCGGCCTCGGACTGGGCCAGTTGGGAGGATTCGCGGGCCTTCAGGCGCACGCTGTCGCCGACATCGGCCAGGCGGGTCAGGGCCGTCTGCAGTCGCGCGGCTTCGCTGTGCAGCGCCAGGTCCAGGCGCGCCGGGGCGCCGCACTGGTCGCTGTAGGTCGGGGCGACCACAGCACTGGAAAACATCTTCGGATGATCGGCGAGGATGCGCTCGATGCTGGCGCGTTGGCGATACAGCTGATGGCCACTGATACCCAGCAGCGCCGCGACGATGAGGACCGCCTGAGCCGTGTCATCAAGCAGGAAGTGGCCGCCGAGGATGACGCCAGTGGCTGCCACCGTCGACCAGCAGGCGGCGATGGCGCTGCCCAGGCGGCGAGTCATGGGTACGGGCGCCTTGCCGGCATTGATGCGGGCATAGAGTTCGCCGGCGCGACGGACTTCGCTGGCGCTGGGCAGCGAACGCACGGATTCGTAACCGATCACCCGACCCTGCTCGAGGATCGGGGTGACATAGGCGCTCACCCAGTAGAAATCACCGTTCTTGCAGCGATTCTTGACGATGCCCATCCACGGCTTGCCTTCCTTGAGGGTCGCCCACATGTGGCCGAACACCGGCGGCGGCATGTCGGGATGACGCACCAGATTGTGCGGACTGCCGATCAGCTCCTCCCGGGTATAGCCACTGATGGCGATGAAGGCCTCGTTGCAGTAGGTGATGTTCCCCTGCAGGTCAGTGGTGGAGATGAGTCGTTCTTCTTCCTTGAAGGTACGGCCTTGCTGGGTGACCGGCAAATTCGTGCGCATGCGGGTGCCTTATCTAGCGGGTTATCTACTCCGTGCGACATCAACCAGTTCAATGGTGGCCAACTGCCGTCACAGGCGCCGACGGTAACCATTTGGTTATCGTCATACTAGCTATCGGCATGTTGCATCTGGGCTTTAAGGATGCGCTGAAAACTCTGGATAAGCGGCTCCTTTCCGCGCCCTCGACGGCTGATGAGGGAGAACGGCGCCTGATAGCCGAAGGTGGCCGGTTGCAGGGCCTTGAGCCGCCCCTGGTCGACCCAGGCGTGGACATAGTGCTCTGGGAGATAGCCGATATAGGCACCCGAGAGGATGAGGATCAACTGCGCTTCCATGCTTTCCACGGTGGCGGCGCTTTCCTTGAAGCCATGGCGAGCCAGCTCCGCCTGACTCCAGTAGCCGCGTCGTACCATCCGCTGGCGGGTGATCATCTCGGCCGGGATGCGCCGCTCCTGGAACAGTGGATGCCGATCGCTGCAATACAGCCAGTGCTGCTCGCGATACAGCGGCTGGTAGACCACCCCGTTCATCCGCGCGGAAAAGGCGCCCACGGCGAGATCCAGCCGTCCTTCCAGGACGCCGAGCTGCAATTCATAGGGGCTGGTCACGGCCAGGTGCAGATGCACGCCGGGATAGTCATGGGTATAGCGGCCGATCACCTGAGCCAGCGGCAATGCCGGTTCGCTGGACAGCGAATCCAGCACGCCGAGGTTGAGGGTGCCGCTCAGTTCGCCCCTGAGGGTGGTGGCATAGCGTTCGAAGCCATCGATCTCGCCCAGGATGCGCAGGGTTTCCTGATGGAAGAGTTCACCCTTGCTGGTCAGGGCGAAACCGCCCCGGCCTCGATGACAGAGGGTGACGCCGAGCTGACCCTCCAGCTGGCTCATGTAGGTGCTGATGGCCGAGGTGGACAGGTTCAATTCCTGCTGCGCCGCGGCGAATCCCTGGTGGCGAACCACGCAGGCGAACAGCTTGAGCAGGCGGATGTCGTGGAGGGCATTGGCCATGGCGGACTCCGGTGGACGCAGCCCGGCAGTCTAGCCATTAGTTCAGAAATCTCTGAAGTGATTTTTTGTCCGGGCCGATTCTTCAGCCGCCATCGGCTTTGCACAATCGGGACATCACTACGACGAGGATGACCCGTGGAAAAGATCCTGCACCAGCCGCTGGGCGGCAACGAGATGCCCCGTTTCGGCGGCATCGCCAGCATGCTGCGACTGCCCCACCTCGCCTCCCCTCAAGGCCTCGATGCCGCCTTCATCGGCATCCCGCTGGACATCGGCACCTCGCTGCGCTCCGGCACCCGCTTCGGTCCGCGCCAGCTGCGCAGCGAATCGGTGATGATCCGGCCCTACAACATGGCCACCGGCGCGGCGCCCTTCGATTCCCTGAGTGTCGCCGACCTGGGCGATGTGGCCATCAATACCTTCAATCTGCTCGATACGGTGCGCCTGATCGAGGCGCATTACGACCAGGTGCTAGAGCACGATGTCATCCCCCTCACCCTGGGCGGCGATCACACCCTGACCCTGCCGATCCTGCGCGCCATGAAGAAGAAGTACGGCAAGATCGGCCTGGTGCACGTGGATGCCCACGCCGACGTCAACGAGCACATGTTCGGCGAGAAGATCGCCCATGGCACCACCTTCCGCCGCGCGGTGGAGGAAGGCCTGCTCGACTGCGACCGGGTCGTGCAGATCGGCCTGCGCGCCCAGGGCTACGCCGCCGACGATTTCGACTGGTGCCGCGAGCAGGGCTTTCGGGTGGTGCAGGCCGAGGAATGCTGGCACAGATCGCTGACGCCGCTGATGGCCGAGGTGCGCGAGCGGGTCGGGGGCGGACCGGTGTATCTGTCCTATGACATCGACAGCATCGACCCGGCCTGGGCGCCAGGGACCGGCACGCCGGAGATCGGCGGCCTGACCACCATCCAGGCGCTGGAGATCATCCGCGGCTGCCGTGGCCTCGAGCTGGTGGGCTGCGACCTGGTCGAGGTCTCGCCGCCCTATGACACCACCGGCAATACCGCGCTGCTCGGTGCCAACCTGCTCTACGAGATGCTCTGCGTGCTGCCGGGGGTCGCCTACCGCTGACGCTCCAAGGTGCGGCGACCCGCCATGACGGTCGCCCACCCGCTGTCTTTTCGCTGCCGAACACCGGCGGATCGCCTGGTCCGCCGACAACAAGAACGCGGGTCCGGCCTGCGTATAACCGTGTCGAGGCGTCATCCATGGACCATCATGACGGCATCACCCGTATCGAAACCTTTGGCGTCGAGCAGATTCCCGACCACGAACGCCATGCCACCCCCTTCGACCTGTTCCGCCTGATCTTCGGCGGGGCCAACACCTTCGCCACCGCCGTGCTCGGCAGCTTTCCGATCCTGTTCGGCCTATCCTTCCAGGCCGGGGTGCTGGCCATTGCGAGCGGGGTCCTGTGTGGCGCCCTGATCCTCGCGCCCATGGGGCTGTTCGGCGCGCTCAACGGCACCAACAACGCCGTCTCCTCCGGTGCCCATTTCGGCGTCCACGGCCGTATCGTCGGCTCCTTTCTCTCGCTGCTGACCGCCATCGCCTTCTTTTCGCTGTCGGTCTGGAGTTCCGGCGATGCCCTGGTGGGCGGTGCCCAGCGCCTGGTCGGACTGCCGGAAAACGCGCTCAGCCTGGGGCTGGCCTACGGGCTGTTCGCCGTGCTGGTGCTGACGGTGTGCCTCTATGGCTTTCGCTTCATGCTGTGGGTCAACAAGATCGCCGTGGTCAGTGCCAGCCTGCTATTCCTGCTCGGCATCCCGGCCTTCGCCGGCAGCTTCGACGCCGGTTACGCCGGCACCCTGCAAGCGGGTCAGCCGGGCTTCTGGGCAGCGTTCATAGGCGCGGCCCTGGTGGCCATGAGTAATCCGGTGTCCTTTGGCGCCTTTCTCGGCGACTGGTCGCGCTACATTCCGCGGCAGACGCCCCGCCTGCGCATCCTGCTGGCGGTGATCGCGGCCCAGGCCGCCACCCTGATCCCCTTCCTGTTCGGCCTGGCCACCGCCTCGCTGGTGGCGACCAGGGCACCCGACTACATCGCGCAAAACAACTATGTGGGCGGCCTGCTGGCCATCGCGCCTACCTGGTACTTCCTGCCGGTATGCCTGCTGGCGATCATCGGCGGCCTGTCCACCGGCACCACCGCGCTCTATGGCACCGGCCTGGATCTCTCCAGCGTGCTACCCCGGCTGCTGACCCGGGTACGGGCGACCCTGCTGATCGGGCTGGCGGCCATCGCCTTCATCTTCATCGGGCGCTTCAGCTTCAACCTGGTGCAGAGCGTCTCCACCTTTGCCGTGCTGATCGTGACCTGCACCAGCCCCTGGATGGTGATCATGATCCTTGGGCTGGTGGTCCGCCGCGGCTTCTATTGCCCGGACGATCTGCAGGTGTTCACCCGGGGCGAGCAGGGTGGCCGCTACTGGTTCCACCATGGCTGGAACTGGCGCGGCATGGGCGCCTGGATTCCCAGCGCCCTGCTCGGCCTCGCCTTCGTCAATCTGCCCGGTCAGTTCGTCGGGCCCCTCGGTGAGCTGGCGGGCGGCATCGACCTGAGCCTGCCGCTGGCCCTGGGCAGCGCCGCCCTGCTCTATCTGCTGCTGCTCCTGCTGTTCCCGGAACCGGCGGCCGTCTATGGCCCGACCGGCCCGCGACGCCCCAGACGCAGTCGTGCCCGCACCTCGCTCCCGGGCATTCGCGCCGCCTGATACCTGAATCCTGTCACGGGGTCGGTGCGCCCGGCCCTATCTAGTCCTGCAAGAGACTCCGTCATGCTCCTGGATATTTCCGTCGTTCTGGCCTACGCCCTGGCCATGCTCCTGCTCGGCTGGTACGGCATGCGCCGCGCCCGTAATCAGGAAGAATTCCTCGTCGCCGGTCGCAACCTCGGCCCGGCCTGCTACCTGGGCACCATGGCCGCCACGGTGCTGGGTGGCGCCGCCACCGTGGGCACGGTGCGCCTGGGCTACGTCCACGGGCTGTCCGGCTTCTGGCTGTGCGCCATGCTGGGTGGTGGCATCCTGGTGCTCAATCTGTTTCTCGCCAAACCCCTGCTGAAGTTGCGCATCTACACCGTGACCCAAGTGCTGGAACGGCGCTATACGCCCCTGGCCCGGCAGGCCAGCGCCGCCATCATGTTCGTCTATGCGCTGATGCTGAGCGTGGTCTCGGTGCTGGCCATGGGCACGGTGATCCAGGTGCTGTTCGAGCTGCCCTTCTGGAGCGCCATCCTGCTCGGTGGCAGCGTGGTGGTGATCTATTCCAGCATCGGCGGCATGTGGTCCTTGACGCTGACCGACATCGTCCAGTTCGTCATCAAGACCGCGGGCCTGATGTTCGTGCTGCTGCCGATCTGCCTGACCCGGGTCGGTGGCTGGGATGCCCTGGTGGCCAAGCTGCCGGCCAGCGCCTTCGCCCTGACCACCCTCGGCTACGACACCATCTTCACCTACTTCCTGATCTACTTCTTCGGCATCCTCATCGGCCAGGACATCTGGCAGCGGGTCTTCACCGCGCGCAGCGAAGGCGTGGCGCGCGTGGCGGGCAGCCTGGCCGGCGTCTATTGCGTGATCTACGGCCTGGTGGGCGCGCTGATCGGCATGTGCGCCCGGGTGCTGCTGCCGGATCTCGCCGACGCCAACAACGCCTTCGCCGCCATCGTCCGCAGCGCCCTGCCGGACGGCATCCGCGGCCTGGTGATCGCCGCTGCCCTGGCCGCCATGATGTCCACCGCCAGTGCCGGTCTGCTGGCCGCGTCCACCACCCTGACCGAAGACCTGCTGCCGCGACTGCGCGGCGGCCGGGCCTCGACCCTGGGCATGGCGCGGTTTTTCACCCTGCTCACCGGACTCGTCGTGCTCGCCATCGCGCTGCTGGTCAATGACGTCATCGGCGCCCTGACCTTGGCGTACAACCTGCTGGTAGGTGGCATCCTGGTGCCGCTGCTGGGGGCCATCCTCTGGCCGCGCGCCACCACGGCGGGTGCCCTGGCCAGCATGCTGCTGGGTTCCGGCGCGGCCATCGTCTTCATGCTCAAGGACGGCCTGGAGGCGAATACGCCGATCTATTTCAGCCTCGGCCTGAGCCTGGTCAGCTTCGTGGTGGTGAGTCTGCTCACGGCGCGCTCCCAGGTGGCGGCGCGGGCCGCCTAGCTGACCGAACTGCGCGTCCGCTGCACCGCCTGAACCTCGCTCAGGATCAGGCCGCTGGCCGGGCGCATCGGCATCCGGGCCAGGTCGATGCGCAGGTCCTGGGTCGGTACCTGATAGGTCATGTCCTGCAGCAGCAGGCGCAGGGCGGAGGTCATGAGTTCCAGGGCGATGCCCTCGCCCGGACAGCGGTGCTGGTGGGCCACCTCACCGCCGCCCTGGGGTACGAAGGCGGCCTCCGGAGGCTGTTCTGCGAGAAAACGCGTGGGATCGAACACCTCGGGACGTGACCAGCTGCGCGGATCGCGGTTGGTGCCATAGAGATCGAGCAAGACCCGCGTGCCGCGGGGGAAGGCGACGCCGTGCCACTCGAAGCTCTCCCGTACCCGCGCTACGGTGAAGGGAAAGAAGGCGTAGAAGCGTCGTACCTCCTGGGCAAAGGGTACCCGGGCGGCGGGATCGGCCCGCAGCCGTTCGCGCCAGGCCGGCTGCTTGTACAGCGCCAGGGCGGCGAAGGTGGAAAAGCGTGCCACGGCCACCGTCGGCCGCAAGACATTGAGCAGTTCCACCGCGGCCACCCGCGGCGACAACGGCTGGCCATCCGCTTCCCGGTGCTGGGCGATAAGCGCCAGGGCGCTGCCGGCAGGCGCCGGCCGCTGGCGGGCCTGCTCGACCTGGCGACCGAGCCAGAGCTCCAGCCGCTGTCGAGCGCGACGGGCGCCCAGGTTGCCCAGACCCACGCGGCCACCGCCCTCGATCAGGGCGACCAGCTCGGCACAGCGCTGCCCTTCCTCCTCCCTGTCCAGGGCGACACCCGCCCAGTCGCAGACCGCGCGGGTATAGAGGCGATGCAATTCGTCCAGCAGGACGATCTCGCCGCGGCTCTGCCAGCTGGCCAGGCTGGCGCGCCACTCCTGTTCCACCCGGGTCATCAAGACCTCCACCCGCGTCGATCGGGTGATGTCGACGAAGAGTGCCTTGCGCTGGCGATGGGCCGCCCCGTCCAGGCCCTGGACGCCGCCTTCGCCGAAGAGCGTCTTGCGCAGCTGACGAGGCGCAGCATCCACCCGGCTGAAGCGCTCTTCGCGATAGAACAGTTCGACCGCCGCCGGGCCGCGCAGGCAGAGGGTGGGCTGCAGCAGCAGGCGCGTGGCGAAGACATCGCTTTCCAGACGTTCACAGCGATTGCTGATGAAGGCATAGCCCTCGCGTAGCAGTGCCAGGCTCGAATCGAAGGCCGGGAGCTTGGGCAGGATGGACATCGGAGAGGCTCCAGGGTAGCGGAAAGACCTGCTCGTGGGACCGCCGGCAAGCGGCGCCGGTGCCGCCGTTGCGCTTGCGGTTTTTGCCAGCGAAGCCGCGCCGACACGGGATCGCTGCGCTGGAACGGCAGCGCTCGAATGCCGGTCCATGCTGCTGGGATCGCCGTCGCGATGCTCCGCTTTCCGCACAAGGCGCTCGTGTTTGAACACCACCCGCTGCTCTCGTCTGCAACTCGCCCTGCTGCTGATGCTGGCGCTACTGACCCTGACGCTCGGCTGGGCACCCAGCGACCGTCTCACCTGGATGATCGAGCAGCTGCTGGTGATCGCTGCGCTGGCGGGCGTCGCCCTCGTGCAGCGGCGCTTCCAGCTGTCGGCCAGCGCCAGTCTGCAACTCTACGGCTTTCTGGTGCTGCACCAGATTGGCGCTCACTACACCTATTCCCAGGTGCCCTACGAAGAGGCCTGGCAGGCACTGACCGGCTTTCGCCTGGACGAGGCGCTGGGCCTGCAGCGCAATCACTACGACCGGCTGGTGCATTTCGCCTACGGCCTGCTGCTGGCGCGCCCCGTTCGCGAGGTGGTCCAGGGCCTGAGCGGCCTGCGCGGCTGGCGGAGCGCCTATGTGGCCCTGGAATTCGTGCTGGCCTCCTCGGCCGGCTACGAACTGATGGAGTGGCTGGGCGCCGACCTGCTCGCGGAAGACGCCGGGGAGGCCTTCGTCGGCGCCCAGGGCGATCCCTGGGATGCGCAAAAGGACATGGCCCTGGCCTTTCTCGGCGCCCTGCTCTCCCTGGGTTGCCGCCATGGCTGGCCCGGACGCCGCAGGACTAGTCAGGGCCCTGGCTCGGCCTAGCGGGCCATTACGGGTTCCAGCGCCTCCAGCCAGCAGACCACCGCGACGGCGCCGCCATCGGGAATGCCGCGGGCGCGCTCGCCCAGGTAGCTGGCACGGCCCTGGGCCGGCAGCATCTCGGCGGTGGCCTCGGCGCCCTCACGGGCAGCGGCGAGGGCAGCGGCAAAGGCCTGCGTCGGGCTGGCGCCCGCCTGGGCACCGGCCAGCAGGGCATCCGCGGCCGGGCGCAAGGCATCGAGCATGGTGCGCTGGCCCGGCTGGGCGCCACCCAGTTCGGCCAGGGCCTGGACGCCCCCTTCGAACGCCTCGGCCCACTGCGCAAGGGTCGGACGCTCCACCCCATCCAGCACCTGGGCGGCGCGAACCAGGGCGCACGCATAGAAGGGGCCGGAGCTGCCGCCGATCGCTCGGCGCAGCGCCTGACCGGTGGCGGCCAGGGCGCTGGCCGGGGTGTACCAGGCACTGGCCGGCAAGGCGCGCATGGCTTCGGCGCCCCGGGCCAGGCTGGTACCCAGGTCGCCATCGCCGGCGCGACTGTCCAGATCGGTGAGGCGGGCTTCGTTGGCCAGCAGGCTGGCGATGACGGCATCTGCCGCCGCCTGCAGCCGCGCGGCCAGGGGACCGGGGGTACGAGGGATCGTTTCGGCTGCCGCCGCGGGTGCGGGCAACAGGGTGGGCGCCGCCGGGACCCGGCCGTTACCCGGCCAGGCTCGCGCCTGGGTCGGCGCATCGAGCAGCGCCAGGCATGCCTCATCCACTGGCAGCAGCGACAGCGAACAGCCGGGCATGTCCAGGGCGCTGAGGAAGGTGCCGGTCCAGGCGCGTTCCACTACCAGTCCCCGCTGGCGCAGCTGACTCAATGCCGCCCGCGCCACCAGGGCGAGTTCCAGCGGCGGCGTCGCGCCCAGGCCATTGACCAGCAGCGCCAGGCGCGTGCCCTTTGGATAGCCGCCGTCTTCGACGAGGGTATCCAGCAGCCGCGCCACGGTGGCGTCGGCGCCCAGCCGGGGGCCGCGCTCGACGCCCTGCTCGCCATGGATGCCGAGGCCCCATTCCACCTCGTCGTCCGCCAGCTGGAAACCCGGATGCCCCACCGCCGGCACGGTACAGGCGCCCAGGGCCACGCCCATGCTGCGCAACTCGGCGCTCGCGGCGCGGGCCAGGGCGGCCACCTCGTCCAGGGGTCGTCCGGCGGCGGCCGCCGCGCCCGCCAGCTTGTGGATCAGCACGGTGCCCGCGATGCCACGGCGCCTTTCCGGCGCCACGGTGTGGCGCAGGGCCGCGTCGTCCGCCACCAATACCGTCTCGACCGGAATGCCTTCGCTGCGCGCCAGTTCGGCGGCCAGGCCGAAGTTGAGGCGGTCGCCGGTGTAGTTCTTGACCACCAGCAGGGCGCCGGCAGGACCGCCCGCGGCCCGGATCGCGGCCAGCACGGCATCCACGCTCGGTGAGGTGAAGACGTCTCCCGCCACCGCCGCGGTCAGCATGCCCTCGCCGACATAGCCGGCATGGGCCGGTTCGTGGCCGCTGCCGCCGCCGGAAATCACCGCCACCGGGCGCTCGCCCGCTGCGGCCAGGGGCTGGCGCAGGATGACCTGTTCCTCGGCCAGCAGGGCCAGGCCGGGATCCAGGCTGACGAGACCTTCGAGCAGTTCGCGAACCACCGTGGTGGGGCTATTGATCAGCTTCTTCATCGGGGACTCCTGAGGGCGAGAGGTCGCCGCAGTATGGCACGGGGTCCCGCGCCTGCCTGGCAGCGACCTGAACGGCCGACTGACAGGCGCGCAACGGCCTTCCGCCGGACCGGGACGGCAGGCTATCGTTGGCCCGGGAAGCTTTTCACGACCGGGATGTCTCACGCTGTTAGCCAGCCGCGCTCCTGCGCGCCCCCGTCGAGGTCCGTCATGCCGATCAAGATCGTTCCACGCTCTGCCTGTCGTGGGTCGGAGATCACCCCCGAAGCCGTCTACCTGTCCCGGCGCCAACTGCTCGGTGCCAGCGGTGCCCTGCTCGCCGGCGCCGCCCTGCCCGGCTGGGCGCTGGCCGCCGCCTCCAGCTACGGCGACGTCGAAGCCGCCAAGGGCCCGGACTGGTTCGAGCGCAAGCTGCCGGATACCCGCTGGCAGGCGGCCACGGTCAAGGGCGAGGACATCACCCCCTTCAAGGACGCCACCCACTACAACAACTTCTATGAATTCGGCCCGGACAAGAGCGATCCCGCCGCGCATGCCGCGCAGTTGCCGACCCAGCCCTGGAGCGTGGTGGTCGATGGCGAGGTGGGCAAGCCCGGCACCTACGGCCTGGAAGACCTCTTCGCCCCGGACACACTGGAAGAGCGCATCTACCGCATGAGGTGCGTCGAGGCCTGGTCCATGGTCATCCCCTGGCTGGGCTTTCCGCTGGCCAGCCTGCTCAAGCGCGTCGAGCCCACCGGCAAGGCGCGCTACGTGAGGTTCGAGACGCTCAAGGATCCGCAGCACATGCCCGGCATGAATTCCAGCTTCGCCCTGCTGGACTGGCCCTATGTGGAAGGCCTGCGCCTGGATGAGGCCATGCATCCGCTGACGCTGATGACGGTGGGCATGTACGGGCGGGTGCTGCCCAACCAGAATGGCGCGCCGCTGCGCCTGATCGTGCCCTGGAAGTATGGCTTCAAGGGCATCAAGTCCATCGTCCGCATCAGCCTGGTGGAAGAGCAGCCGCGCACCACCTGGCAGGGCATGGCGCCCAACGAGTACGGCTTCTATGCCAACGTCAATCCGGAAGTGGATCACCCGCGCTGGAGCCAGGCCCGCGAACGGCGCCTGCCCAGCGGCCTGTTCAGCCCCAACGTGCGACCGACGCTGATGTTCAACGGCTATGGCGAGGAAGTGGCTTCGCTCTACAGCGGCATGGATCTGCGGAGAAACTATTGATGGGTATACTGCTCTGGCGGTTGGCGGTGTTCGTCGCCGCGCTCTGCCCGCCGCTGTGGTGGCTGTACCAGGCCTGGATCTTCGCCCTCGGCCCGGACCCGGGCAAGGCACTGGTGGACAAGCTGGGCACCGGCGCCCTGGTGCTGCTGTTGCTGACCCTGAGTCTGACCCCGCTGTCGCGCCTCACCCGCTGGAAGCTCTGGCCGGTGATCCGCCGCCAGCTCGGGTTGTGGACCTTCACCTATGCCCTGCTGCACTTCCTCGGCTACCTGGCCTTCGTGCTGGGCTTCGACCTGTCGCAGCTGGGCGTGGAATTGCAGCGCCGGCCCTACATCATCGTCGGGGCCGCGGCCCTGCTGATCCTGCTGGCCCTGGCCGTCACCTCCAATCGCCCGGCCATGCGCCGCCTGGGCAAGCGCTGGAAGGAGCTGCATCGGCTGGCCTACCTGGTGCTGGGCCTGGGGCTGCTGCACTACCTCTGGATCGTGCGTTCGGACCTGGAAGAGTGGGCGATCTACGCCACCATCGGCGCCGCGCTGCTGGCCTTCCGGCTGGTGGATGGCTGGCGTCGCAAGAGACGCAGCCATCCGGCAACCCCTGTGCGTTGATTACGGCTGTCGGAGTACAGAGGTGAACCCTGTCCGCTTCGACAGTCTAGGGGTGGTATTGAACAGGCCTGGCGCCGGTGGCCAGACCGTTGCCCTAGGCGGTCGATCAGCGCTGCGCGGCCTGGCGCAGGCCCTTCAGGGTGTTGAGCGGGGCATCCACCACGAAGCTGTTGGCCAGCCAGGACGGCACGCTGCCACCCGGCTCGCTCTGGGCCTCGTAGGTCACTTCCGAGCCGCCGTTCTTCGGTACCACGCGCCACTGACCCTGGAAGCTGGCGACCCGCACATAGCCGTCGGCGGCAGGCCGATAGTCCGGCTGGCCTTCGAGGGTGCGGGTAAAGCCGCCATCGGGGATCTTCTGCTCGGTGATGTGCAGCACCACGTCACGGGCGGTCACCGGCCAGGGCATGTCGATGCGCATGTAGGTCCAGGCCTGGTTGTCCTGGCGCTTGAGCACCTGCAGCGACTGGCAGCGGAAGATCCACTTGCAGGAACCCACGGGGTCGTCCTGCAGCTTGGCGATGGTGGCCGGATCGGCCTTGATCTGGACCACGCCGCGGTAGGCCTTGTACTTGGAGCCGGCGACCGCGCGGGTGTAGACCTGGATGCCGTCTTCCTGCTTGGCGAGTTGCCAGTCCTCGGCCTGGGCCAGGCCGGTGGCTGCGAGCAGGGTCAGGGCGAGGATGGAGCGAAGCGGCTTGTGCATGGGACGTCCCTTGTTGTTGTGGTTGTCGGAGAGCGCAATTCAAAACCGGATCAGGCGGCGGTTTCACCTTCGAGGCGCAGCAGGATGGCCATGGCTTCGGCGCTACTGGTGCCGCAGAACGCCAGCTCGGCCTGGAAGCCGCCGCACACCGCCGGACGCAGCGGCGAGCCGAACAGGTCGCAGCGGTTGGTGCTGTCCAGGTGGGCGCAGCGCACGCCGGAGGGCTTGCCCTGGGGCATGCGTGGCAGCGGTGAGGAGATCGACGGCGCGATGCAGCAGGCGCCACAACCTGGACGGCACTCCATGGGTGAAACTCGCAGATAAGGAGGCTTCAAGCTTAAGAGCAAGGCTGGGGCCTCACAAGCGAATCGTGACCAGATGTCGCTATCGAGTCATGAATGTAACATTCATTCGCACCTCGCCACGCAACCCCGCGGCCTTTCCACCGTCTTATCTGCGACGATCGAGGCGGCTCCCCGAGGGCGTGACGATGAAGCATTGGCTGGTGCTGGACCTGGAAGCGACCACCGACGAAGGCGGCTGGCCCCTGGAGTTGATGGAGATCATCGAGATCGGTGCGGTGATGGTGGACGCCGAAGGCCAGGAGCTCGGTCGCTATCAGAGCTTCGTCCAGCCCCGGCGGCTGCCGCTGCTGACGCCCTTCTGCCGCGACCTCACCCATATCAGCCAGGCCGACGTCGATGGCGCCGAGCCGCTTGAAGGCACCTGGCCGGCGTT
This sequence comes from Pseudomonas sp. MOIL14HWK12:I1, assembly GCF_000510705.1. NCBI lineage: Bacteria > Pseudomonadati > Pseudomonadota > Gammaproteobacteria > Pseudomonadales > Pseudomonadaceae > Pseudomonas > Pseudomonas sp. MOIL14HWK12:I1. Next base: position 72,026 of record NZ_AZNY01000009.1, read on the forward strand.
CGAGGCCTGGCTGGGCGCCTATGAGACCACCCTCGCCGGCTGGTGCAGCTGGGGCGACTTCGACCGCCGCCTGCTGGAGCGCGCCTGGCGCGAGCACGATTTGCACACCCACCTGGCCCGGGTGCCACATCGCAATCTCAAGCAGGCCTTCGCCAAGGCCCGCGGCCTGGCGCGTCCGCTGGGACTCACCGCCGCCCTGGAATCGGCGGGACTGGCCTTTACCGGGGTGCTGCACCGGGCCGAGACCGACGCCCGCAACACCGCCAAGCTGTTGCCCGCCAGCCTGCCGGCCTTCGCGCGCTAGCCTCGTCTGGAGCGGTGACAGTGGGCCTCGGCCTTGGGCATACTCGCCGACGGTCCCAACCGCTTTCGCACAAGGAAATCCGATGTTCAAGGTCAACGAATACTTCGACGGCACCGTCAAATCCATCGCCTTCAGCCTCAAGTCCAAGCCCGCCACCCTGGGCGTCATGGCCCCCGGTGAATACGAATTCGGCACCAGCCAGCTGGAAGTCATGCACGTGGTGGCCGGCGCCCTGACCGTCAAGCTGCCGGGCAGCGAGACCTGGGAAACCTTCGCCGCGGGCAGCCAGTTCACCGTGCCGGCCAATGCCAAGTTCCAGCTCAAGGTCGCGGAAGACACCGCCTACCTCTGCGAATACCACTGAGTCCGGGGGAGCCATGCGGCTCCCGCGCCTTGCGCTCCCGTCATTCGGCCGTCCCGGCCGGCTGGCGGGAGGCCGCTACCCCACCTGAACGCTTGCGCCGCGCCTCGGTCCTAAACGACACCGCCGCTTTCGGAGCCGTCGCCATGTCGCCAGCTGCAGCCCAGGGCCCTCGCCAGCCGAGCCACGCCCGCCCCTTCGAGCACCAGCCCCGGAATCTCCCGACGCATGGGATAGCCCTTGCGCAGGGCGTCGAACGCCTGGGCACGCGCCAGGGCCGGCAAGCCGAGGGTCGCGCGTAGCGCCGCATCGTCGTCGCGCGGATCATAGACCGCGCGGCAGACCCGCCTGAAGACAGTCGCCTCGGGCGTATCCCCGCTGAACACCAGGCGCTCCAGCTGCTGGGGCGGCAACAGATCGCCCAGATTCAGCCGCGGTGTCTCCCCGCTCCAGGCGCAGAAGGCCTCGTAGATCTGCGCCGTGCCGCGCCACTTGCCTTCCAGGCTGTGCCCGGCGATATGGGGCGTCACCAACTGGCACAGGCGGGCCAGTTCAGGATCGATGCCCGGCTCGCCTTCCCAGACATCCAGCGCCACCCTGAGCTCGGCGCCGCTGGCCAGATGCGTCCGCAGCGCGGCGTTATCGACCACCTCGCCCCGGCAGGCGTTGAGCAGCCAGGTCCCCGGGCGCAGGCTGGCCAGGCGAGCGGCATCGAACAGGTGTAGGGTGCGCTGCTCGCCGTCCCGGATCAGCGGGGTATGCAGACAGAGCACATCGCAGCGCTCGAGCAATTCGTCGAGGCTGTGGAAGTCACTCCCCTCCGCGGCCTGGCGGGGAGGATCGCAGACCAGCACCGTCCAGCCCAGTCCGCGCAGCACCTCGGCCAGGCGGCCACCGACCTGCCCGGCGCCGACGATGCCATAGGTGCGCTGGGCCAGCTCGGCGCCGGCACCATCGGCCAGTGCCAGCAGGGCGCCCAGCATCCAGTCCACCACACCGCGGGCATTGCAGCCGGGCGCATTGCTCCAACGGATGCCGGCCTGGTCGAGATAGCCCAGGTCCAGGTGATCGGTGCCTATGGTGCAGGTGCCGACGAAGCCGACCCTGGACCCGGCCAGCAGCGCGGCGTCGACACGGGTGATGGAGCGCACCAGCAGCGCATCGGCGCGACTCACGGCGGCGCGATCGAAGGCGCGACCGGGAAGGCGTTCGAGGGTGGCGTGGGGCCCGAAGAAGGCGTCCAGCAGCGGAATGTTTTCGTCGGCGAGAATGTGCATGCCTGGGCACTCGCAAGGGCGGGGACCGGCACTTTAGCAGGCCATCGGCGGCAGGCAACGGTCGCCGCGAGGGTTGCCACCCGGGCCATGAGGACTAGACTATCGGCCCCGAAGCTGACCGAACGATCAAGTGACCTCCTCCCTGCCCCGCATCAGACATGAATTCGGCGCCCTGCTCTCCCTGGCCGCGCCCATCGTCATCGCCCAGCTCTCCCATTCGGCCATGGGCTTCGTCGACGCCGTCATGGCCGGCCGGGTCGGCCCGCTCGACCTCGCCGCCGTCGCCCTGGGCAACTCCGTATGGATTCCAGTGTTCCTGCTGATGACCGGCATCCTGCTGGCGACCACCCCCAAGGTGGCCGAGCGCCACGGCGGTGGTCGCAGCCAGGAGATCGGTCCGCTGGTACGCCAGGCGCTGTGGCTGGCCCTGGGTTGCGGCCTCATCGCCAGCCTGCTGCTGCTCAACGCCCGCCCGCTGCTGGTGGCCATGCATGTCGACGCCCAGCTGATCGGGCCGACCCTGCTCTATCTCAAGGGCATCGCCATGGGCCTTCCCGCCACGGCCTTCTACTATGTGCTGCGCTGCTTCAGCGACGGCCTCGGGCGTACCCGCCCAGCCATGCTGGTAGGGCTCGCCGGCCTGGCGCTGAACGTGCCGCTGAACTGGATCTTCATTTACGGCCACCTCGGCATGCCGGCGCTGGGCGGCGCCGGCTGCGGCTTCGCCTCCGGTACGGTGATGTGGGCGATGCTGCTGGCCATGCTGGCGATCATCCGCACCGAGCGCTATCGCCCCTGCGCCCTTTTCGCCCGCTTCGAGCGGCCCCATGGGCCGACGCTGCGCGCCCTGCTGGCCATCGGCGTGCCCATCGGCATCGCGATTTTCGCCGAATCCAGCATCTTTTCCGTGGTGGCCCTGCTGATCGGCGAGCTGGGACCGACCGTGGTCGCCGGGCACCAGGTGGCGCTCAACTTCTCCGGGCTGGTGTTCATGGTGCCCCTGGCGCTGGGCATGGCGGTGACGGTGCGGGTCGGCCAGGCGCTGGGGCGCGGCGAACCACGCGAGGCGCGCTTTTCCGCCGGGGTCGGCATGGCCGCCGGGCTGCTCTGCGCCTGCGTTTCCTGCACCTTGATGCTGACCGCGCGCACGGCGATCGCCGGGCTCTATTCCCAGGACCTGGCGGTGATCCAGCTGGCGGCCTCGCTGCTGGTGTTCGCCGGCATCTTCCAGTTCTCCGATGCCATCCAGGTGACCGCCGCCGGCGCCTTGCGCGGTTACCAGGACACCCGCGCGACCATGATCATCACCCTGCTGGCCTATTGGGGCGTGGGCCTGCCGGTGGGCTGGGCGCTGGGCCTGAGCGACTGGTTCGGCGCCCCGCGGGGTCCGGCCGGCCTCTGGCAGGGGCTGGTGCTGGGCCTGACCTGCGCGGCCATCCTGCTGTCGGTGCGGCTGGCCCGCAGCGCCCGTCGACGCATCCACAGCGCCTAGCGCGCTGCCCTTGCTACACTGGCGCCCTCGCCCCGGCCGGCGGTCCTGCCGAACGGGACGGGCGTTTCCCTCTTTCGCGAGCGTGCGGCTTCGATGATCTTTCGCCTGCTACAACTCCTCTGTCTCTGCTTTCTGCTCATCGGCCCGGTTCAGGCCGCCCTACCCGGACTGCCGGGCGCCCAGAAGGACCAGGTCGATCCGCAATTCGGCCAGTCCCTGGACCAGGTCATCAAGACCCTGGAGAGCGATCAGCAGCGCAATCGCCTGCTGGCGGATCTCAAGAAGCTGCAGGCAGCGCAGAACAAGGCCGAGCCCAGCGCCTCCCAGGGCGTGATCGGGCTGATCACCGACACCCTGACGGTGGTCGAGCAGCAGCTGCAGCGCGACAACCTGCGCGAACGCTGGCAATACCAGCTGGACCAAGCCGGCGCCGAGCTGGCGGCCCTGGCGCCGGCGCCCGAGCAGCGTCTCAACCTGCTCTCCGGCTTTGTCGTCACCCTGGCCTTCTGGGCCGGTTGCGCCCTGGGCCTGAAGACCATCAGCCATCGCCTGCGAGTGAGATTCGGACTGTCCGAGGAGTTGCCGCTCAGGCCGCGCACCCTGGACCTGGTCCGCTTCGCTCTGCGCAAGCTGGCGCCCTGGCTGCTGGCCTTTATCCTGACCCTGGTGGTGTCGCTGTGGCTGCCGGATTCGCTGGGCAAGACGGTGGCCGTCGCCCTGGCCTATGCCGCCGTCACCGGCCCGCTGTTCGCCGCTACCGTGGTGGTGATCTGCTCGCTGCCCAGCGGCGCCCATCGCAGTCGCGCCCTGCTGATCCTGCGCCGCCGCGCCTTTCGTCCGCTATGGATCATCGGCAGCCTGGCGGCCCTGGGCGGCGCCGCCAGCGATCCGCACCTGGCCGAGACCCTGGGGCCACACCTGGCCGCGGTCATCGCCATCGGCGCCAACATCTGCGCGGCGTTGCTCACCGCCCAGCTCGCCCTGAGATTCCGCCGCCCCATCGCCCACTTGATCCGCAACCAGCCGCTGGCCAAGCGCCAGGCGCTGCACGGTCTGCAGGGCGTGCGCCACCTGATCGCCCGGCTCTGGCACCTGCCGCTGCTGATCCTGGTGGCGGTCTCGGTGGTCGCCACCTTCGTCTCCGCCGGCGATACCAGCGACGCCCTGCGCCGGGCGCTGCTGTTCGCCGTGACCATGGGCGCCGCCCTGGGACTCAACGCCCTGGTGCGGGCGCGACTGCTGCGCCGGCGGCCGCACGGCCGCATCCAGGAAGCCTATGCCGAACGGCTGCGCGCCTTCTTCGTGCTGGTGCTGGGCATCGCCATCTGGCTGGTGGGCATCGAGCTGGCCCTGCGCGCCTGGAATCTCTCGCTGCTGAGATTCAGCCAGGGTGACGGCCATGCGGTCGCCAGCAAGTTCTTCGGCCTGGGTGGCACCCTGCTGCTGGCGTGGCTGGTGTGGATCCTGGCCGACACCGCCATCCACCGCGGCCTCAACCTGCACCGCGTCAGCCCGAACAACGCCCGCGCCCAGACCATGTTGCCGCTGATCCGCAACGTGCTGTTCCTGACCATCTTCGTCATCGCCCTGATCGTCGCCCTGGCCAACATGGGCGTGAACGTCACCCCGCTGCTGGCCGGTGCCGGCGTCATCGGCCTGGCGGTGGGCTTCGGCGCCCAGAGCCTGGTAGCCGACCTCATCACCGGGCTGTTCATCATCATCGAGGACTCCCTGGCCATCGGCGACTACGTCGACGTCGGCAACCACCTGGGCACCGTCGAGGGCCTGACCATCCGGACCGTGCGGCTGAGGGACATCGACGGCATCGTCCACACCATCCCCTTCAGCGAGATCAAGAGCATCCAGAACTACTCGCGGCAATTCGGCTACGCCATCTTCCGTCTGCCGATTCCCCAGGCGCTGTCGGTGGACAAGGCCATCGAGATGGTCCAGGAGGTCGGCCGCTCGCTGCGCCAGGATCCGCTGATGGGCCGGGACATCTGGTCGCCGCTGGAGCTGCAGGGGGTGGAAAGCTTCGATTCCGGCATGGCGATCCTGAGATTCCGCTTCAAGACTGCGCCGATCAAGCAGTGGGAGGTGTCGCGGGCCTTCAACCTCAGGCTCAAGCGCTACCTGGACGACGCCGGCATCGAACTGGCGTCGCCGCGCATGAACGTGCGTTACGAGGTGGGCGGCTCGCCACTGGATCAGGCGACGCGGGGCGGCCAGGCGCCGAGCTAGGGCTGACCCCGCTGCGCTGGCACGACCGCCGGCCCTCGCGATCGGCGGGAATAGCTTCTAGGGTGGGGATGACCTGTCCCGACGAGGCTTTCCCATGCCCTTGCGTACCCTGCTCTGCTATGGCGACTCCAACACCCACGGCACCCGCCCCCTGACCCAGCCCGGCGTACTCGAACGCTTTGGCTGGGACGAACGCTGGCCCGGCGTCCTGGCCCGCGGGCTGGGCGCCGACTGGCGGGTGATCGAGGAAGGCCTGCCCGCTCGTACCACGGTGCACGACGATCCCATCGACGGCCATCACAAGAATGGCCTCAGCTATCTCAGGCCCTGCCTGGAAAGTCAGCTACCGGTGGATGTCCTGCTGCTGATGCTGGGCACCAACGACCTCAAGGCGCGGCTGTCGGTGACACCGGCGGACATCGCCAGCGCCCTGCAGGTGCTGCTGGAAGAGATCAGGCGCTGCAACGCCGGACCGGACGGTGCCACGCCCAGGCTCATCGTCATGGCGCCGGTGCCCATCGAGGAAGTGGGCTTTCTCGGCGAGATCTTCGCCGGCGGCGCGGCCAAGTCCCGCGAGTTGGCCGCACGGTATCGCCAGGTGGCCGAGGCCCAGGGCGCGGCCTTCGTCGACGCGGGCGAGATCATCCAGGTGAGTCCGGTGGACGGCGTGCATTTCGAGGCGGACCAGCATCGCCGGCTGGGCGAGCATCTGGTGGGGGTCGTCAGGGGCCTGGGTGTCGTCTGAACGTAGGCGCCCACAGTGGAAAACGCTGCGCGGTTTTCCACGCTACTCGCTTGGCACCGGCCTCTTGGGCTTCGACGAGGGAGCCGTCTCAACCCAACCTACGGCTCACTTCCTGTGTAGGAGCGGCCCATGGCCGCGATAGGAGGTTAGGCCTTGGCTCGAAGTGACGAGATGAGCCCGCTTTATCGCGGCCATGGCGGTCCGCCGATGCGGCCACTCCTACAGGTGCTCGACAGGCTGCGGAGCGGTGCCTGGCCTCACTCCACCTTCTTGCGAATCCAGTACAGATAACGCCCTTCCCCTTCGCTCTTTTCCACCAGTTCATGGCCGAGGAAGACGCAGAACTTGGGGATGTCGCGCTGGGTGGAGGGGTCGGTGGCGATGACCTTGAGCAGGGCGCCGGGGGCGATGTCGCGCACCTTGTTGTGCAGCATCATCACCGGCTCCGGGCAGTTCAGCCCGCTGGCGTCGAGGGTGGCATCGGCTTCGAGGGTCATGGGGTCTCCAGGAATAGAACGGTTACAGCGATCTGCATTCAGAGCCTGACGGCGGCCTAGGGTTTCCGATCCAGCCGGCGCAGATGACAGGTCACTTCCTCGCGGTCGTGATAGAGCTGCTTGCAGCCGATGGTGACGCGCTGGCCGCGAGCGGCGAAATGCGCGTGCAGCCGCTCGAGGATACCGGCCACTTCGCGATAGCGCTGTTTCATCGGCAGCTTGAGATTGACCACCGCCTCACGGCAATGACCCTCGCCGATCCAGCGTTCGATCAGGGCCGCGGTGCGCGCGGGCTTCTCGACGATGTCGCAGACCATCCAGTCGACCGGGTGCTTGGGCACGAAGGCGTAGCCGTCGACCTGCAGGTGCTCGACGAGGCCGCTGTCCATCAGCGCCTCGTTCATGGGGCCGTTGTCCACCGCCGTCACCAGCATCTCGCGGGCCACCAGCTGCCAGGTCCAGCCGCCCGGGGCGGCGCCCAGATCCACGGCGCGCATCTCGGACGACAGCCGCGTCTCCCAATCGGCACGGGGGATGAAGTGGTGCCAGGCCTCTTCCAGCTTGAGGGTCGAGCGACTGGGGGCCTCGCGCGGGAATCTCAGCCGCGGGATGCCCATGGGCCAGAGCGCGGCGTTGTCCGGCTCGACCAGGCCGACGAAGACCTCGCGGCCGCTGAGAAAGGTCAGCTGCAGGCGCGGCGCCCGGGCATCGTCCACCAGGCGGCCGGCCTTGCGCAGCGCCAGGGTCAGGGGGCGTTCGAACTTCTTGCAGAAGGTGGAGAGCGCCTTGCCGTCGTTGGTGTCGGGCATCTCCAGGGCCAGGCTGCCGCAGACGGGATAGTCCGCCAGCAGCTCGAGCAGCGGACCGATGCGATCCTGTTCGGGCAGGCTGAGAAAGGCGCCGCGCGACCACTGGCGGGGAAAGATCAGCTCGGCGAAGCTGAGCTGCTGCATCAACCGCGCCGCGTCCGCCGCGTCGCCGCAGACGAATTCGGCATAGGCCGCACCCGGCTTGCCCTTGGCGTAGCCGGCCACGCCGAGCAGCGCCGCCCGTTCGCCGAGCTCGGCGCAGACCTCGCCTTCGAATCCGGTACGGCACAGCAGCAACAGGGTATTCACGACAGGGCTTCCTCAAGGGGTCACGCAGGGCGCGCACTATACCCCAGCGCGCCCACTGGGGAACGCCGGCGGCGCCTATCGGTCCAGTACTACACCTAGAAAAATCAGTCCGCCCAGCGCTGGTTCGGCTCTCTTTTGCCTTTCGAGGCCCGAACGGCCAGCGGGCAACCGTCGAAACGTCGATTAGGAGACCCCTGATGCCAGCCCTGGACAGCCTCAACAGCCTCAAGACCCTGCAGGTCGGCGAGCGCACCTATCACTACTACAGCCTGCCCGATGCGGCCAAGACCCTGGGCAATCTCGACCAGTTGCCCAAGTCGCTCAAGGTGCTGCTGGAGAACCTGCTGCGCTGGGAAGACAACCAGACCGTCACCGGCGAAGACCTCCAGGCCCTGGCCGACTGGACCAAGACCCGCTCCGCCGACCGCGAGATCCAGTACCGCCCCGCCCGTGTACTGATGCAGGACTTCACCGGGGTACCGGCGGTGGTCGACCTGGCTGCCATGCGCGAAGCCGTGGCCAAGGCCGGCGGCGATCCGCAGCGGATCAATCCGCTCTCCCCCGTCGACCTGGTGATCGACCACTCGGTGATGGTGGACCGCTACGCCAGCGAGAACGCCTATCACGAGAACGTCGAGATCGAGATGGAGCGCAATGGCGAGCGCTACGCCTTCCTGCGCTGGGGCCAGAACGCCTTCGACAACTTCCGCGTGGTGCCACCGGGCACCGGCATCTGCCACCAGGTCAACCTGGAATACCTGGGCCGCAGCGTCTGGACCAAGGACGAAGACGGCCGCACCTATGCCTTCCCCGACACCCTGGTGGGTACCGACTCCCACACCACCATGATCAATGGCCTGGGCGTGCTGGGCTGGGGCGTGGGCGGCATCGAGGCCGAGGCGGCCATGCTCGGCCAGCCGGTGTCCATGCTGATCCCCGAGGTGGTGGGCTTCAAGCTGACCGGCAAGCTGCGCGAGGGCATCACCGCCACCGACCTGGTGCTGACGGTGACCCAGATGCTGCGCAAGAAGGGCGTAGTGGGCAAGTTCGTCGAATTCTTCGGCGACGGCCTGGCCACCCTGCCCCTGGCCGACCGCGCCACCATCGGCAACATGGCCCCGGAATACGGCGCCACCTGCGGCTTCTTCCCAGTCGACCAGATCACCCTGGACTACCTGCGCCTGTCCGGTCGCCCCGAGGAAACCGTGCAGCTGGTGGAGGCCTACACCCAGGCCCAGGGCCTGTGGCGCAATCCAGGCGACGAGCCGGTGTTCACCGATGTGCTGGAAATGGACATGGGCGAGGTCCAGTCCAGCCTGGCCGGTCCCAAGCGGCCCCAGGACCGCGTGCTGCTCGGCGAGGTGGCCAAGACCTTTGGCGACTTCACCGCGCTGGCGCCGAAAAAGGCCGAGGCCGCCAAGGTCGGCAGCAGCGTCGAGGTCCAGGTGAACGGCGAGACCTTCCAGCTGGAAGACGGCGCCGTGGTCATCGCCGCCATCACCTCCTGCACCAACACTTCCAACCCCAGTGTCATGATGGCTGCCGGTCTGCTGGCGAAGAAGGCCGCGGAGAAGGGCCTGATGCGCAAGCCCTGGGTCAAGTCGTCCCTTGCCCCCGGCTCCAAGGTGGTGACCGACTACTACAACGCCGCCGGCCTCACGCCCTATCTCAACGACCTGGGCTTCGACCTGGTCGGCTACGGCTGCACCACCTGCATCGGCAACTCCGGTCCGCTGCTCGATCCGATCGAGAAAGCCATCCAGGACGCCGACCTCACCGTAGCCTCGGTGCTGTCCGGCAACCGCAACTTCGAAGGCCGGGTGCATCCCCTGGTCCGGACCAACTGGCTGGCGTCGCCGCCGCTGGTGGTGGCCTATGCCCTGGCCGGCAGCGTGAAGGTCGACCTGACCCAGGAGCCGCTGGGCACCGGCAACGATGGTCAGCCGGTCTATCTGAAGGACGTCTGGCCCAGCCAGCAGGAAGTGGCCGACGCCGTGCAGAAGCTCGACACCGCCATGTTCCACAAGCAATACGGCGCCGTGTTCGACGGCGACGAGAAGTGGCAGGCCATCCAGGTGCCGGACGCCGAGACCTACGTCTGGGACGCCGACTCCACCTACATCCAGAATCCGCCGTTCTTCGAGGGCATCGCCGGCGATCCGCCGCGCATCGCCGACATCCACGACGCCCGCATCCTGGCGCTGCTGGGCGATTCGGTCACCACCGACCACATCTCCCCGGCCGGCAACATCAAGAAGGACAGCCCCGCCGGCCGCTACCTGGCCGAGCATGGCGTGGACTACGCCGACTTCAACTCCTATGGCTCCCGCCGCGGCAATCACGAAGTCATGATGAGAGGCACCTTCGCCAACATCCGCATCAAGAACGAGATGCTCGGTGGCGAGGAAGGCGGCAATACCTTCCATGTCCCCTCCGGTGAAAAGCTGTCGATCTACGACGCGGCCATGAAGTACGAGCTGGAAAACACTCCGCTGGTGATCATCGCCGGCAAGGAATACGGCACCGGCTCCTCCCGTGACTGGGCGGCCAAGGGCACCAACCTGCTGGGCGTGAAAGCCGTGGTCGCCGAGAGCTTCGAGCGTATCCACAGATCCAACCTGGTGGGCATGGGCGTGCTGCCGCTGCAGTTCAAGGACGGCGTGGACCGCAAATCCCTGGGGCTGACCGGCAAGGAGAAGATCGCCGTGCTGGGCATCGACGGCGTCGAGTTGCGTCCGCGCATGCCGCTGACCCTGGAAGTCACCCGCGAGGACGGCAGCCGCGAAAGCGTGGAAGTGCTCTGCCGCATCGACACGCTCAACGAGGTGAGCTACTTCAAGGCCGGCGGCATCCTGCACTACGTGCTGCGGGAGTTCCTGGCCAAGCCGGCGGCTTGAGCCGGCGACAACGAACGCCCGGCAGCCTGGCTGCCGGGCGTTCTGCTGTCAGGAGACAGCCAACAGCTGGCGTGCATCCCGCCCGAAGCCTTCGACCACTTCCTGCAACGCCCCGAGAAAGCGGGGATGGATCAGCCACAGCTGGATCTCCGGCTTGAAGTCCTTCAGCGGGATCGCGGCCAGGCGGTCGCGGTGGGCGCTGCGGGCCAGCAGCGGCGCTGGGACCAGGCCGAGGCCCTGGCCGTCGGCGACCAGACCGAGCTGGAGTTCGGTGCCGTAGGTCTCCAGGTTGATGCGCAGCGCCTGGCCCTGCTCGGCCAGGGTGCGTTGCAGACTGGCGCGAAAACCGCAGCCGTCGGGATTGAGCACCCAGCCCTGGCCCTGGATGTCGGCCAGCCGCTGCGCCCTGCCCGGTACCTGGTCACGGGCACCGACTACCTGCAAGGGCATGGCGCCCAGTGGCCGGGCCTCGACGCCATCGGGAAACACCTTGTTGGCCGGAAACAGCACCAGGGCGCCGTCCAGCTCACCCTGCTCGATACGGTTGACCAGCACGCTGCCCCAACCCGTCGCCACCTGGGTGCGCAGCTCCGGGTAGCGGGTGCGGATGTCTTTCACGGCCTCCAGCAACAGCGCATCGCCCAGGGTCTGGGGCACGCCCAGGCGCAGCAGCCCGGAGGGCGGCGCATCGCCCGCCACCCGCTCGCGCAGGGCGTCCATCTCGCGCAGGATGGCACGGCAATGCCCATAGACCTCCTGCCCCAGGCGGGTCGGCTTGAGCGGCTTGGTGTGGCGGTCGAGCAAGTCGACGCCGAGGTCCTGTTCGAGACTCTGCAGGCGGCGGGTGATGGCCGGCTGGGTGAGCCCCAGGGACAGGGCAGCGGCATTGAGGGAGCCGCTGCGGATCACCGCGACAAAGGCTTCGATATCGTCGGTCTTCATGAGGAGGCGTCTGACTTCCCGCTGCTGGACATGCGCCCCAAGCATAACGCAAGGCCTCCCCTGCTGCGCCCTGCTCAGCGTTGCGCCGTCTGCGTCGCTTCTGCCAGGCTCTTGGCGAAGCCGTCGTAGAATAGCCGGCTGGCGTCATAGCCCTTCACCAGACCCTCGCTGGCGAAGAAGTCGACGGTGCGCTGCGCCTGGGCGATGGCCGCAGGAGTCACCGGTCCGATAGCGGTGCGCGCCCGGGCGAACCAGGCCTGGGCGATGGCGGCGTCGGCACGGGTACGCTCGGCCCAGGCGCTGGCGTAGCGCGCCGTGTGTTCGGGATCGGCATTGGCCCAGGTCCGGGCCTGCTGCAGCCGCCGAAGAAAATCGGCGATGGCCTGGTGCCGGGCGACATCGTTCAGCGCACCCTGACTGGCCACCACGAAACTCTGCGCGGGGATCAGGCCCTCGGCGGTGGTGAGCACCCGGGCGCCGTGGCGCTGGGCCTGGGTGACATAGGGTTCCCAGGTGGCGATGGCGTCCACCGAGCCGCCTTCCAGGGCATGGGAGGCGTCCAGGGCGTTGAGATAGCGGAAGTTCACCTGCTCGCGCGGCACCCCGGCGCGGTCCAGCGCGGCCAGCGCCAGCTGCTGGCTCCAGGAGCCCTTCCAGATGGCCACCGTCTTGCCCTGCAGATCCGCCAGGCTATGGATGCTGGAGTCGCCGCGCACCAGCACTGCCACCCCCTCCAGGCTCTGGCGGCTGATGCCCACTACCCTGATCGGTGCGCCCAGGGCACCGAGGAACAGCGGCGGCGCATCGCCCAGCAGGCCCAGGTCGAGGCTGCCGACATTGAGCGCCTCGGCTACCGGCGAGCCGGCGGTGAATTGCTTCCATTCCAGTTGATACGGCAGGTCGCTCAGGACGCCGGCGGCTTCCATCACGGTACGGGTGTTGTAGCTCTGGTCGCCCACCACCAGGGTGGTGGCCAGGGCCTGGGTAGCGACCAGCAGGCCGAGGGTGAGGCCGACGAGGGTCTTGCGTAGCATGGAAATTCCTCAGGTGTAGGCGCGGATGTCGGGATACTGGCCGTTGACCGCATAGCGCCCGACCTCCAGCACCTTGTAGGCCAGGGGGTCGTGCAGGCTGTGGGTGCGCACGTCGCGCCAGAAGCGATCGAGGCCCAGGCGGTTGTGGGTGGCGCGGGCGCCCAGGGCATCGAATACCCGGGTGGTGACGTCGAGGGCGGTACGGGCGGCCAGCACCTTGGCGCTGGCCACGGCGATGGCCGTCTCGCCGCGCAGCTCGGCGGCGAAGGCATCATCGGCGGCCAGCAAGGCGTCCACCTGCCGCGCGGCCACATCGGCCAGGGCCACGGCGCCCTGCAGGGCGATCCAGAGTTCGCCCACCTGGCTCAACACCAGTTGATCCTCGCTGGCGCTGGCGGCGAGGGAATGCACCCAGGGTCGCGCCTCGGCGTGCAGATAGCGCCGCGCCTCGCGCAGGGCGCCCTGGGCGGCGCCCAGGTAGTACTGGGTGAAGGCCGACTGGTTGACCGGGGTGCGGATCACCGCGGCGAAGTCACCCGCGTCTTCCAGGTCGCAGACCTGGGCTTCCTCGGGGCTGGCCCAGACTTCCGTGAGGGTGAAGCTGCCGCTGTCGCTGCGGGCCACGCCGAAGTGGTCCCAGTCGTCGGCATAGGCCAGTCCCGGCCGGTCCGCCGGCAGGGTGACCATCAGGCGCGCCCCGCTCTCTCGATCGCGGGCGCTGATGGTGAGCCGATCGGCGAAGGCGGCGCCGCTGCAGAATCCCTTGCGCCCGGTCAGGCGATAGCCGCCGTCAGCACTCGGCGTGGCGAGGATGTCGTCATCCCGTGGATTGACCACTCCGGCCAGCCACAGTCGGCCTTCGGCGATTTCCGCCAGCAGCCGATCGCGCCTGGGCTGCGGCTCGCGGCGCAGGTTCACGGTATTGAGCAGGTGATAGCCAAAGAGCAGGCCCACCGAGCCGTCGCCGGCGGCGATCTCGCGCAGCACGCGCATGGCCAGCGACCAGGGCTGGCCGGCACCTCCGAGCCGCACAGGTATGACCAGGTTGGTCAGGCCGCTGTCCTTGAGTCGTTGCAGCTGGGCATCGGGACGAATGCGGTCGCGCTCGTCGGCCACCACCCGGGCGGCGAACTCCGCGCCGATCTCGCGGGCCAGCGTCAGCCAGCCCTCGGCATCCTTGGATGTGCTCATCTAGTCCTCCAGTGGGCCGAGGCCCAGGTGATCTCTCAGGGTCGAGCCCTGGTACTGGCGCCGGAACAGCCCGCGACGCTGCAGGTGCGGCACCACGCTTTCGCTGAATTCGACGAAGGAGCCCGGCAGGTAGCCGGGGGAAATCACGAAGCCGTCGCAGCCGCCGGCTTCGAACAACTCGGCCAGCTGGTCGGCGATCTGGGCACCGGTACCCACCAGTTGCGGTACGCGGACGCTGGCGGCGTAGCTGCGACCCAGTTCGGCCAGGGTGGTGCGCGGCCCAAGCGCCAGCAGCTTCTCGGCAGCGGCCGGCGGCAGGTCGGCGACCTCGACCACCTCGCCCAGGGCGGTATCCAGGGTGAAGCGCGACAGGTCGATGTTGAGCTGGGAGCAGAGGGTGATCAGCCCCACTTCCGGTTGCGCCAGGGCGTTGTGTCTTTCCTGCTTGGCGCGGGCCTCGACTTCGCTGCCGCCGATGAAGGGCATCACCGAGGTGAGGATCTTGCAGCCATCCGGCGAGCGCCCCTGCTCCAGCACCTGGCGGCGGACGTCGTCGCGAAAGGCTCGCATGGCGGCGAGATTGGGCTGGATGGTGAAGATGGCCTCGGCCCAGCGCGCGCCGAAGCGTCGGCCGCGGCCGCTGGAACCGGCCTGGATCAGCACCGGGCGCCCCTGGGGACTGCGCGGGATATTGAGCGGCCCTTCCACGCGGAACCAGTCGCCCTGGTGATCGAGGGCGCGCACCTGCGCGGGGTTGGCCAGCACGCCGGCGGCCCGATCCAGGCGCAGCGCGTCGGCTCCCCAACTGCGCCACAGCTTGACGGCCACCTCGACGAATTCGTCGGCGCGGTCGTAGCGCAGGTCGTGCTCCAGGTGGCGCTCCTTGCCGAACAGCCGGCCCTCGCTGTCGTTCATCGAGGTGACGATGTTCCAGGCGGCGCGCCCGCGGGACAGGTGGTCCAGAGTGGCGAAGGCCCGCGCCACATGAGCCGGCTCGTAGTAGGTGGTGGAACGGGTGCAGCCCAGGCCAAGACGGCGGGTATGGGCCACCAGGTAGGAGAGCAGCGGCAAGGGGTCGAGCCGGGTGGCGTCCTGGGCGCCCAGGCGCAGAGCGGTCTCCCGCGAGCCGCCGAGCTGGTCGCCGACCGCCAGGCGGTCGGCGAAAAAGAGGAAGTCGAACAGCCCCTCTTCCAGCGCCTTGGCCGCACGCACATAGTAGTCCGGGTCGAGGAAGTCGCCCTGGGTCTCGGGGTGGCGCCAGACGGCGTGACTATGGACGACGGGACCGGCCAGCAGGAAGCCGGCGAGGTGCAGTTGACGGCTCATCGGCTGGCCTCCCGGGGCGCTTGCAGATAACGGTTGAAGCTCTGGTCATAGAGCGGCTTGACGTCGTAGGGCTGTTGCAACACTCCGGCCTTGACCAGGAAATCGGCGGTCTGCTGGCCGTCGGCGAGGGTCTGGGCGCTGATTGGCTCGACCCAGGTGGCGTCGCGGCGGAACCAGCTCTCGGCGATGGCCGGATCGGAGTTGTTGCGCTTGGCCCAGGCCTGGGCATAGACGTCGACGTGGTCCCGCGCCCAGCTGCGCGCCCGCTGCAAACGGGCGACGAAATCGCCGATGGCGGCGCGGTTCTCGTCTAGGTGGCCGGTGTTAGCCACCACATAGACTGGAGCCGGCATCAGGTCCTTGGCGGTGACCAGCACCCGTCCGCCCTGGCGTTCCACCATGCTGACATAGGGCTCCCAGGTCGCGGTGGCATCCAGGGTGCCCTGGCTCACGGCGGCGACCGCCTCGGTGGGCATCAGGTAGCTGTAGTGCGGGGCGTCGCTGGGCAGGCCGGCCTGTTCCAGCGCCGAATAGACCAGTTGCTGGCTCCAGGAGCCCTTCCAGATGGCCACGCGCTTGCCGGCGAGATCGGCCACCGTTTTGATCGGCGAATCCTTGCCGACCACGATGGCGGTGCCGTCCGGGCGGTTGCGGGTCACCGCCACCACCTTGACCGGGCCACCGCGGGCCGCCAGGGCGATCACCGGGGTATCGCCGACGATACCCAGGTCGATGGAGCCGACATTGAGCGCCTCCACCACCGGGCCCCCGGCGTTGAATCTCTTCCACTCGATCTGGTACGGCAGGTCTTTCAATTCACCGGCCTGCTCCAGCAGGGTGCTGCTGTAGTAGAACTGGTCACCGATGGTGAGGGTGACCGCCTGGGCCAGGCTGGCGGAGGCGCCGGCCAGCAGGCCGGCGGCGAATAGCAATCCCTTGATCACGAAGGCGTCTCCTCGAGGGCATCGGGAGCGCTCCGTGGGTACGGTCGCGCGGTGGGTTGGTCAGAAAGTTTCAGCCGGTGCGACGAGCGCTGGCCAGGCGCGCGGCGACCTTCTCCCGGGTCAGGGGAATCAGCTCGCGACCGTATTCGACGGCGTCGTTGAGCGGATCGAAGCCGCGGATCAGGAAGCTGTCGACGCCCAGGTCGTAGTAGTCCAGCAGGGCATCGGCCACCTGCTCGGCAGTGCCCACCAGGGCGGTGGAGTTGTGCCCACCCCCGACCAGGGCGGCGATGCCAGTCCAGAGCCGGCGGTCTACCCGGTCGCCCAGGGCCACGGTATCGCGCAGGCGCTGGGCCCCGACCGCTTCCGGCTTGGCCGGATGCACAGCGCCTTCTGCGGCCAGGCGCGCCTTGGCCTGTTGGCGGATGGCCTCGGCCTTGGCCCAGGCGGCCTCCTCGGTGTCGCCGAGGATCACCCGGAAGGAAACGTTGAACCTGGGGGTACGGCCGTGGCGCGCCGCCTCGGCGCGGACCGCGGCGATGGTCTCGCGGGTCTGGGCCAGGGATTCGCCCCAGAGCGCGAAGACATCGGCGTGCTTGCCGGCGACCCGCAGGGCGGCGGGCGAGGAGCCGCCGAAAAAGACCGGCAGGCTCGGCTGCTGCAGCGGCTTGATGGCGGAGAAGCCGTTCGCCACCCGGTAGTGCTCGCCCTCGTGGTCGAAGGGCTGGGTGCTGGTCCACTCCTGGCGCACCACGTCGAGGAATTCCTCGGTGCGGGCATAGCGCTGGTCGTGGTCCAGCCAGTCACCGTCCTTGCGCTGCTCCCCGTCGCTGCCACCGCTGATGATGTGCACCGCCAGGCGGCCGTCGAGTAGGTGGTCGAGGGTAGCCAGCTTGCGCGCCGCCAGCGTCGGGGCGACGAAGCCGGGCCGGTGGGCCAGCAGGAACTTGAGCTTCTGCGTCGCCTGCCCCGCCAGGGCGGTGACGAGGAAGCCGTCGGGTTGATCGGACCAGTAGCCGACCAGGATACGGTCGAAACCAGCCTGCTCGTGGGCCTGGGCGAAGCGGGTGACGTAGCCCTTGTCGAAGATGGGACCGGAGGGGGCGATGATCTCGGAGGTGAGGCGATGGCCGATCATGCCGAGGAATTGAACGCTCATGGTGGTGAATCCCGTGCCGAGGTAAGGGGATGCCTTCTTGGAAGGCGTTGGCTGGGGTCCACCTTAGGCAGGCAAGGCATAAGAAGGAAATTCCTTATGCGCATATCCTAATTCAAGTTTTATTTACTACACGCATTTAAGGTGGATAGCGCAGAGCTTCCTTATGTGGCCGCGCCCGCACCGTAGCGTGGAAAACGGCGCAGCCTTTTCCACTGGGGATCGGGTGCGAAGGGTGCCCTCACCCCAGCCCTCTCCCAGGGGGAGAGGGGGTGGTCCGAGCGAGGGTTGAGCTCCGTAGCGCGGAAAACGGCGCAGCCTTTTCCACTGGAGGACTTCGCTGCGAAGGGCGCCCTCACCCCAGCCCTCTCCCAGGGGGAGAGGGGGTGGTCCGAGTGAGGGTCGAGCTTCGTAGCGTGGAAAACGGCGCAGCCTTTTCCACTGCAGGATCGGGTGCGGGGGTGCCCTCACCCCAGCCCTCTCCCAGGGGGAGAGGGGGTGGTCCGAGTGAGGGTTGAATGCTGCTGCTCCCGGGGCAAAGTCGGTGGCCTGTTGGGCTTCGACGGTGGAGCCGTCTCAACCAACCTAGGTGCTATTCCGTAGGTTGGGTTGAGCGCAGCGAAGCCCAACAAAAAGGCGCCAGACCCTACCGCTGCATGCCCCACTTCTTCACCGTCAGCCGTTCCAGAGTGGCGAAGACCAGGCCCTCCACCAGCAGGCCTATGATGATCACCGCGGCCAGGCCGGCGAAGACGCGGTCGGTGTAGAGCTCGTTGCGATTCTGGAAGATGTACCAGCCCAGGCCGCCCTTGCCGCTGGAGGCGCCGAACACCAGCTCGGCGGCGATCAGGGTGCGCCAGGCGAAGGCCCAGCCGATCTTCAGGCCCGAGACGATGGCCGGCAGCGCCGCCGGGATGAGGATCAGCCCGACGTACCTCAGGCCCTTGAGGCCATAGTTGCGTCCTGCCATGCGCAGGGTGTCGGAGACGCCGAGAAAACCCGAATAGGTGTTGAGCGCCATGGGCCAGAGCACCGAATGCACCAGCACGAACACCAGGCTGTTCTCGCCGAGGCCGAACCAGAGCAACGCCAGGGGCAGCAGGGCGATGGCCGGCAGCGGATTGAACATCGAGGTCAGGGTGCCGAGCAGGTCGCGACCGAACTGGGTGGAGACGGCCAGGGCGCTCAGCGCCAGGGCCAGGACCACGCCCAGCAGATAGCCCTTGAGCAGGGTGCCGAGGGAGATGGCGACCTTGGCCGGCAACTCGCCGGTCGCCAGGCCATCCCAGAAGGCGGCGGCGGTCTGCAGGAAGCTGGGCAGCAGCAGGTCGTTGCCCTGCCAGCGGGCGGCCACTTCCCAGGCCAGCATCAGGATCGCCAGGATCACCAGCTTGCGCAGCCAGGCCTGGCTCCACAGGCGCGTCGCCAGGGGTAGCTCGACCGCCAGCGGCAAATCGTCGAGGGGCGCGAGGTCCCGTTGGTATTCGGCCCGCACTGGGGGCTGTCGAGTCATGGGTCTACCTCGAAACTAGTAGGAAATGCGGCCCTGGACGATGGCCTGCTGCAGGCGCAGGCGCTCGTCGGCGACCTCCGGTGGCAGGGTCTGGACGTCGTCGGGGAACAGCAGGTTGTGGATGCGCAGTGCGGTGCTCTGGAATTCGGCGCCGCCGAAGTCCTCGAGGCCGAACTGGTGGCAGTTGAGTTCCGCGCGGACCCTGCCCGGATGGGGCGACAGGAGCAGGATGCGATTACCCACCACCAGCGCCTCTTCGATGGAATGGGTGACGAACAGCAGGGTGAAGCGCACCTCGTCCCAGAGCGCCAGCAATTCTTCCTGCATCTTGCGCCGGGTCAGGGCGTCCAGGGCGGCGAAGGGTTCGTCCATCAGCAGGATCTTGGGCTGCATGGCCAGGGCGCGCGCGATGGCCACCCGCTGCTTCATGCCGCCGGAAAGATGATGCGGATAGGCATCGACGAAGCGCGCCAGGCCGACCTTGTCCAGGTAGTGCAGCGCCCGCTCGCGCGCCTCGCCACGACTGGCCTGGCGACTGGCGAGCAGCGGGAACATGGTGTTCTCCAGCACCGTCTTCCACGGCGGCAGCTGATCGAATTCCTGGAACACCACGATGCGATCCGGTCCCGGGCCCTTGATCGGCTGGCCTTCCAGACGGATCTCGCCATGCAGCGGCGGCAGAAAGCCCGCCACCGACTTGAGCAGACTGGACTTGCCGCAGCCGGACGGGCCGAGCAGGACAAAACGGTCGGCGCCATGCACCTCGAAGGATACCTGGTGGGTGGCCCGCACCCGGCGCTCGCGGGTGCGGTATTCGAGGTCGAGATCCTGCACCTGCAGCAACGGCTGGGTCTGCGCCAGGGTCAGGTGCGGGCGGGAAGCGAGAGGAGCGTTCATGGTCGTCTCCTCCCTCAGAAAGGCGCATCGCCCTGGATGGTGGTGCGATACAGCTTGCGCCTCATATGGTTGGGGCAGCCGGCCGCCAGGTGCAGCAGCGAGCGATTGTCCCAGAACACCAGGTCGTGGGGCCGCCACTGGTGGCGATAGAGGTGCTCGGGCTTGACGCTGTGGGCGTACAGCTCGGCCAGCAGCTCGCGACTCTCGTCTTCCGGCAGGCCGACGATATGGGTGGTAAAGCCCTCGCTGACGAACAGCGCCTTGCGACCGTTCTCCGGATGGGTACGCACCACCGGATGCACCACCGCCTTGACCTCGGCCAGTTGCGCGGCAGTCAGGGTCGGCCGCCAATTACCCTCGAACTTGGGCTTGGCATAGGTGGCGGTGTAGGAATGCTCCGCCTGCAGACCGTCGACCTGGCGCTTGAGCGCCGCCGGCAGGGTGTCGTAGGCCAGGTGCATGTTGGCGAAAATGGTATCGCCGCCCTCCTCCGGCAACTCCTGGGCATGCAGCATGGAACCCAGGCTCGGCAGTTCCTTGTAGGAGAGATCCGAGTGCCAGAACTTGCCGGCATCGCCCAGGCCGATCGGCTGACCGTCTTCGACGATGTTGGAGACGATGAGGATCTCCGGGTGGCCGGCCAGGTGGAATTGCTTGAGCACATGGATCTGCAACTCGCCGAAGCGGCGACTGAAGGCGATCTGCTCCTCGGGGGTGATGCGCTGGTCGCGAAACACCACCACATGGTGGTCCAGGTGGGCGCGATGGACGCGGGCGAAGTCGTCGGCATTGAGCGGCCGGGCCAGATCGATTCCGAGGATCTCGGCACCCAGGTTGCCGAAGGGACGGATCTCGAAAGTCTGGCCGGCGGCCGGACGGGGGGATGCGAGAGTCATTGGAGTTTTCTCCTTGGTGGTCCAGCTCAGCTGCCGGGACGCTCGTGGGCTTCGGGGAAGAAGTAGTCCTGCCAGGAGGCAGCCTGGTGTTTCAGCACACCCAGCTCCTGCAGCTTCTGGGCGTAGACGAAGGTGCGCTGTGGTTCGACGGTGAAGTCGATCTCCGGGTCCTCGACGATGCGCTGCACCAGGGCCAGCGGCAGCTTGGAGTTCTCCACGCGGATATAGGCCTCGGCCGCGGCCGCCTTGTTGGCGCGGATGAAGGCGGCGGCTTCCACCAGGGCGTCATAGAAGGCGCGGTAGGTCTTGGGATTCTCGTCGTGGAATTTCTCGGTGGTGTAGAGCACGTTGAAGGTGCCCGGTCCGCCGAGGACGTCGTAGCTGCTGAGGATGCGGTGGACCCGGGGATTCTCCAGCGCCTGGTACTGGAATGGCGGGCTGGAGAAGTGGGTGGTGATCTCCGCGCCGCCCGCCATCAGGGCGGCACTGGCATCGGGGTGCGGCAGACTCACGCTGATGGCATCGAATTTCCTGAACTGGGCGTCGCCGAAGACCTTGGCCGTCTCGATCTGCAGGGTGCGCGACTGGAAGCCCACGCCCGCCGCCGGCACGGCGATGCGATCCTGGTCGGTCAGATCCTTGATCGACCTGACCTCGGCGCGATTGCTCAGCAGGTAGTTGGGCATGGCGCCCAGGGCGGCGATGGCCTTGACGTTCTGCCGTCCGCGGGTGCGATCCCAGACGGTCAGCATCGGCGGCACCCCGGCGGAGACCACGTCCAGCGAGCCGGCCAGCAGCGCCTCGTTCATGGCGGTGGCGCCGGAGATGCTGTTCCAGTCCACCTGGATGTCCAGGCCGGCGGCCTTGCCGTGCTTTTCGATCAACTGCCGATCGCGCACCACGTCGAGGATCAGATAGCCGATGCCGAATTGCTGGGCGATGCTGATCCTGCCTTCGGCGGCAGCACTGCCTGCGAAGCCCAGGGCACCCACCACGGCGGCGAGTACCGCCAACCCCTTCCCTACCCTGCTCATCATCCCGCTCCGGGCCGACTGGCCATCCGAAAGCGTTATAGGCTAATGAGCTGTTATAACTTTTGGTAAAGACGGAATTTGACTAACGATATGCAGTGACGGCGCAGCTCAGGTGCGCCGTCACTTGGGAGCTGCCTTGGAACGGGTCCAGGGCAGCTGGCGAAGCTCAAGCCGTGACGGTGCGCCGCGCCAGCAACTGACCCACCGCCAGCACGAAGACCGCGCCGACCGCCCCGGCCGCATAGGGTACCCAGTGCACATCGGCAAAGCCCAGCCAGCCCTGCAGCAGCTCGTCGCTGGCGATCAGCTTGCCGGCGATCCAGCCCAGCAGCGCCGCGCCGGCCACCACCAGCCAGCGAAACCTTTCCATGAGCTTCAGGATGAGCTGGCTGCCGAAGATGATGATGGGAATGCTGATGAGCACCCCGGCGATGGCCAGGCCCAGGTGCCCCTGGGCGGCGCCCGCCACGGCGATGACGTTGTCCAGGCTCATCACCACGTCGGCCACCATGATGATCCAGATGGCCTGGCCCAGGGTGGTACCGGCCTTGACGTTGGCCTCGTCCTCTTCGGGCATCAGCAACTTGATGCCGATCCACAGCAGCAGCACGCCTCCGACCACCTTGAGCAGCGGCCAGCCCAGCACATAGCTGGCGACGAACAGCAGCAGGATGCGCAGGATCACGGCGCCGGCGACACCGCCGAGAATGGCCTTGCGTCGTTGCGCATCCGGCAGGCGCCGGCAGGCCAGGGCGATCACCACGGCGTTGTCGCCGCCGAGCAGGATATCGATGATGACGATCTGCAGGAGACCGGTGAGAAAGGCGGGATCGGACAGGGTGGCGAGCAAGATCGACCTCGAAGCTAAGGGTGCTGGGACAGGCATTGGGCAGCAGGAGCCGTCGATGATTTCATCGGGCCCCTGCCGCGGCGCCAAGAATAGCGCCCCAAGCTGTCATCCAGCCGACGAAACGGCGCCGCGGATCGATTCCGCCTGGCGCCGGGCGGCCCTTCAGCCGCCCGTCGAGGGCGCGCCGATCCGCACGTCGCCCTGACCGCTGGCCGCCAGCGCGCGGGCTACCAGGCCGCTGCGCAGTTGCTCATCGAGAAAGTCCTGCACGAAGGCCGCTGCGGCGGCGCGCCCCTTGGGTACGGCCATGGCCTGGCGGATCTCGGTGAAGCTGTCGGCCAGCACCCGATAGCCCGGATGAGCCACGGCATAGGCTTCCAGGGGTTGGCGCACCCCGGCGGCGGCGTCCAGGCGCTGATCGACGAACCAGTCGATGGCCGCTGGCGAGGTGGGCGCTCGCACCAGCTCCGCCTGGGTCAGGGTGCGACTGAGATAGAGGTCATAGGCCGCGCCCTGCCCCACGGCGATGCGGCGCCCGGCCTTGTCCAGCTCGGCCACGCCCTGGGCCGGATCGTCCGCGCGCAGCAGGTAGGTGCCCTCGATGATGACATAGGGTTCGCTGAAGGCGATCTGCGCCGCGCGTACCGGTTCGATGGCGAGAAAAGCCAGGTCCCAGGCGTCTTCCTGCAGCGCGGCAAAGACCTTGCCGGCGGCGTCATGGGTCGTGAACTGCACCGGCACGCCCAGGCGCTCGGCCAGCGCCCGGGCCAGGGCCACCGAGACACCGGCCGGCTCGCCATCGGCGCCGCGTTGTGCCAGCACCGGATTGCCGTAGTTGATCGCGGTGCGAAGAGCGCCCTGGGGGGCCAGTTCGGCCAATACCGCTGCGGATGGGCTCATGGAAGCTCCTTGGAGGGGTCGACTGTCGGGGTGCGGCTGGGGCTCGCCGCGGCCATCCGATACTGCCGGCTCGCGGGCGATTGCGCACGCCTTCGTCGACCCTTCCGTGCTCGTTGCCTCACACCCTGAGCCGCTGCAATTCCTCATAGGCCTCGGCGGCCTGGGCCAGCAAGGCGGGGGCTCGCCTTTCACGCGGATGGGGCGCCGCCACGGCGAAGCGGCGCTGCACGCGGGAGGGCGCGCCGCCCAGGACCAGGACGCGGTCGCCCAGGTAGAAGGCCTCGTCCAGATCGTGGGTCACTAGCAGCACGCCGATGTGATACCGGGCCACCAGGCCCAGCACCAGGTCCTGCAATTGCCAGCGGGTGAAGGCGTCCACCGCGCTGAAGGGCTCGTCGAGCAACAGCAGCCGTGGGCGACCATAGAGTCCGCGGGCGATGGCGACCCGCTGGGCCATGCCGCCGGAGAGTTGCTTGGGCAGCAAGGCGCCCTGCCCCTCCAGCCCGACGTCACTGAGCAACTGCGCCGTCCAGGTACGATCGAAGCGCGTGCCGTCGGCGAAACCGACATTGGCGGCCACGTCCAGCCAGGGCATCAGCCGCGGCTCCTGGAACACCACGCCGCCGCCCTGGCTGGCCGCGGCCAGGGTCATGTGGCCGCTGAAGGCGTCGTCCAGCCCGGCGGCGATGCGCAGCAGGGTGCTCTTGCCGCAGCCACTGGCACCCAGCAGGCTGACCACCTCGCCGGCGGCCAGGGTCAGGTCGACGCCTTCCAGCACCCGGCGCCCGGCAAAGGTCTTGCCGATGCGTTCGAGAGACAGCAGGGGTTCGCTCATCACTGGCCACCCTGGTAGGTATCGCGCCAGGCCAGCGCCCGGCGTTCCAGGCGCAGCAGCAATTCGTCACTGAGCTTGCCGAGCACCGCCAGCACCAGGATGGCGGCGATGACCACGTCCGGTCGCGAGGTCTCCCGACCGTCGCTGAGCAGGTAGCCCAGGCCGGCGGTGGCGGCGATCAATTCGGCGGCCACCAGGAACATCCAGCTCATGCTCAGGGCTCCGCGCAGGCCGGTGAACAGACTGGGCAAGGCGGCCGGCAGCAGGATGCGGCGGATCAGCGCCGGGCGTGACAGGCGATAGAGGCGCCCCACTTCCACCAGGCGGCGATCGACGTCGCGGATGCCGCTGACCAGCGCCAGGTACAGTGGAAAGAAGGCACCCAGGGCGATCAGCACGATCTTGGGCGTTTCATCGATACCCAGCCAGAGCAGCAGCAGGGGCACCCAGGCCAGGCTGGGAATGGCGCGCAGCGCCTGGAACAGCGGATCGAGATAGGCCTCGGCGCGGCGCGACAGTCCGACCCAGGCGCCGATCAGCAGCGCCAGACCCGCGCCCAGGGCGAAGCCACTGGCGACCCGCGCCAGACTGGCCGCCAGGTGCCGCCACAACTCTCCTTCCCCCAGCAGCCACAGGGTCCGCAGCACCTCGCTGGGTGGTGGCATCTGGTAAGCCGGCAGCCAGCCCAGGCGCACCACCGCCTCCAGCGTCACCACCAGCCCCAGGGGCAGCACAGCGCCGCGCCAGCGGCCACCCGCACCGCGGACGGGTCCGGAGGCCTGGGCCAGCGGCGCGGCCTGGGTCAGTTCATCACTCACGGCGCGGTCGCCTTGGCCACGGCGGGTTCGGCCTTGATCACCGCCTGGGCCAGCGCGGGCTGGACCAAGGCATCGACCGCCGCGACGGCGTCCACGCCAGGGCGTACCAGACCTTCTTCGGCCAGCAGCGGCGCGGCGCCCTTGAGCGCGGCGACGAATTGCGGACCGGGCAGCGGCTGGCTGAAATCGGTACGGGCGAGCTGGCGCTGGGCGACTTCCAGCGGCAGGCCGGACGCCTTGGCCAGCAACTCGGCGGTCTCCTGGGGATGGGCCAGGGTCCAGTGGCGCGCGTCCTCATAGGCGCCCAGCACCGCCTTGACCAGCTCCGGCTGGGCCTTGGCGAAGGCCTCGGTGGTGCTCAGCACGCCATAGCTGTTGAAGTCGAGATTGCGATAGAGCAGGCGCGAGCCCGCCTGCAATTCGCTGGCGGCCATGTGCGGATCGAGCCCGGCCCAGGCATCCACCTGGCCGCGCTCCAGGGCGGCGCGACCGTCCGGGTGCTGGAGATGGACGATGTCCACGTCGCCCTTCTTCAGGCCCGCCTCGCGCAGGCTGCGCAGCAGGAACAGATAGGGATCGGTGCCCTTGGTCGCGGCGATTTTCTTGCCCTTGAGATCGGCCAGGGACTTGAGCGGCGAATCCTTGGGCACCACCAGCGCGGTCCATTCCGGGCGACTGGCGAGATAGAGGGTTTCGATCGGGGCGCCATTGGCGCGGCTGAGCAGCGCTGCGAGCCCCGCGGTGGAGGCGAAATCGGTGCTGCCGCTGTTGAGGTATTCCAGCGAGCGATTGCTGCCCTGGCTGAACACCCAGCGCACGGCGATGCCCTGCTCGCCAAGGCGCTTTTCCAGCAGACCCTGCTCCTTGAGCACCAGGCTGGTGGGGGCGTAGTAGGCGTAGTCCAGGCGGACTTCCTTGGGCGGTGCGGCCTGCGCCAGCAGCGCGCTGCCGAGCAGGGCCAGACCGGCGGCCCAGCGTAGCGTGGTCTTGTGCATCTCGAGTTCCTTGTCGACTAGCGGGAGGTCAGGGGGGCGCTGGGGGTCCAGAGGTCCACGGCGCTCGCGTCCACCGCAGTGGGCAGCAACCTGGCGGCGTGGAAGGCATCGGCGATGCGCTGCTGCTCGCCGAGGGCGGCGCGGCTAACCGACTGGACATCGTAGGTGCGGCGGCCGTTGGCCAGCTCGACGGTAGCCTCGTCCAGGCGACCCCACTGCGGACCGAGAATCCGTGCCGCCTCGGCGGGGTGTTGCTTCACCCACTGCCCCGTGCGCTGCAGCTCGGCGAACACCAGGCCCAGCACCTCGGGATGGGCCTGGGCATAGGGCGTGGCGGCCAGGTAATAGCGCTGGTAGCTGGCCAGGCCCTCGCCCGAGGCGAGGATGCGAACGTGCTGCTGGCGCTGGGCGCTGGCGACGAAGGGCTCCCAGGTCACCCAGGCATCCACCTTGCCGTTCTCCAGGGCGGCGCGACCGTCCGCCGGGGTGAGATAGGCCGGCTGGATGTCGGCGAAGGTCAGCCCTGCCTTTTGCAGGGCGGCGATCAGCAGGTAGTGGCTACCGGCGGCCTTGGTCACGGCGATGCGCTTGCCCTTGAGATCGGCGAGGGTCTGCAGCGGCGAGCCCTCCGGGACCAGGATGGCCTGGGCCTGGGGCGATGGCGTTTCCCGGGCGAAGTAGGTGAGCTTGGCGCCCGCCGCCTGGGCGAACACCGGTACGGTGTCGGCGACGTCGGCGGAGAGATCCACGTTGCCGACGTTGAGGGATTCCAGCAGCGGCAGGCCGCTGGAGAACTCGTGCCAGCTGACGGTGATGCCCTGGGCTGCCAGATCCCGCTCCAGGGTGCCCTGCTCCTTGAGCAGCACCAGCAGGGTGGAGGATTTCTGGTAGCCGATACGCAGGCTGGTATCGGCCTGGGCGGCGCAGGCGAGGCCCAGCAGACCCAGGGCGAGCAGCCCCCGGCGGAGACCTGCGCGAAACGAACAGCGGATAGCGACCATGGATGCCTCAGCGAGCGGCGAATGAATGGCCGCCACGATAAGGAATAAGCAAAGGTCAGATTAATACCGATTTGGAATTTGGTTAGAGGCGAGCGCCCTGCCGCGACGGCCCTAACGTTATTCCGAAAGGCTATTTAAAGCCTGGTCTATCTGGAAGCTAACGTATAACCACCGGACCACCGGATCTCTCCTTTCGCCTTGAACCCGAGGATCCCATGGCTGTGCTCCGGACTCTTCTCCCCATGGGGGCGCCCACCCCATGACCGCTCCCGCCAAGCAGGTGCTGCTCAACGCCTTCAACATGAACACCGTGGGCCATATCAACCATGGCCTCTGGACCCATCCGCGTGACACCTCCAGCCGCTATCACACCCTCGGCTACTGGACCGAGCTGGCCCAGCTGCTGGAACGCGGGCTGTTCGATGGGCTGTTCATCGCCGACATCCTGGGCGTCTACGACGTCTACGGCGGCAATGTCGACCTGACCCTGCGCGAATCCATCCAGCTGCCGGTCAACGACCCCTTCCTGCTGGTCTCGGCCATGGCTGCCAGCACCCGGCACCTGGGTTTTGGCCTCACCGCCAACCTCACCTACGAGCCGCCCTATCCCTTCGCCCGCCGCCTCTCCACCCTGGATCACCTGAGCAAAGGCCGAGTTGGCTGGAACATCGTCACCGGCTACCTGGACAGCGCCGCCCGCGCCATGGGCCTGGACCGGCAGATCGCCCACGACCGTCGCTACGACCAGGCCGACGAATACCTGGAAGTGCTCTACAAGCTGCTCGAAGGCAGCTGGGGCGACGACGCCGTGGTCCGCGATCGCGTCCAGCGGATCTATGCCCGCCCCGAGCGGGTGCGCAAGGTCGCGCACCATGGCGAATTCTTCGACGTCGAGGGCTATCACCTCTGCGAGCCCTCGCGGCAACGCACCCCGGTATTGTTCCAGGCCGGCTCCTCGGACCGCGGCCTGGCCTTTGCCGGGCGCCATGCCGAATGCGTGTTCATCTCCGGGCAGGACCAGGCCGCCACCCGCGCCCAGGTCGAGCGGGTGCGGGGCGCGGCAGTGGCCGCCGGCCGCCGCGCGGATGACGTCAAGCTGTTCATGGGGCTCACGGTGATCGTCGCCCCCACCGCTGCCGAAGCCCGCGACAAGCACGCCGAATACCTGAGCTATGCCAGTCCCGAGGCCGGCGTCGCCCACCATTCGGCCTCGGTGGGCATAGACCTCGCCGCCTATGGCCTCGACGAACCCATCCGCCCGCAACGGACCGAGGCCATCGAATCGGCGCTCAAGCGCCTGGTGGCCAAGGACGCCGGCTGGACCCGCCGCAAGCTGCTGGAGCAGCACGCCCTCGGTGGCCGCTACACCGCCCTGGTCGGCGATCCCGGGCAGGTGGCCGATGCCCTGCTCGGCTGGATCGACGAAACCGGGCTGGACGGCTTCAACCTGGCGCGCACCGTCACCCCCGAGTGCTACGGCGACTTCATCGATCTGGTGATCCCGGAGTTGCAGAGCCGGGGTCGCTACAAGACCGCCTATGCCGAGGGCAGCTTCAGACACAAGCTGTTCGGCCGCGGCGACCACCTCGACACCCGCCATTTCGGCAGCCATTTCCGCCAGGCCTGACCCTTCAAGGACGCCCCATGACCCGCCTCAAGCCCCTGCTCTTCGCCCTCGGCCTCTTCAGCACCGCAGCCCTGGCCGCGCCGCTCAAGATAGGCACCACCGCCGCCTTCGCCCCGCCGCTGGAGGTCGCGGTGCAGGAGGCCAAGGCCGCCGGGGTGGACGTGGAGATCGTCGAATTCAGCGACTGGATCGCTCCCAACACCAGCCTCGCCAACCACGACATCGACGCCAACTACTACCAGCACATCCCCTTCCTGGAAAACGCCAAGCGCACCGCCGGCTATGACCTGGTGGCGGTGGCGCCGGGGATCATCAACAACGTCGGGCTCTATTCGAAGAAGTACCGCACCCTGGCCGAGGTCCCCAAGGGCGCACGGGTGGCCATCGCCAACGATGCCATCAACGGCGGCCGTGGCCTGTTGCTGCTGGAGAAGGCCGGCTTCATCACCCTCAAGCCCGGCGTCGGCTACCACGCCACCCTGGCGGACATCACCGGCAATCCGCGCGACATCCAGATCGTCGAACTGGAGGCCGTGCAGCTGGCCCGCTCGCTGGACGACGTCGACGTGGCTCAGGGCTATCCGCACTACCTGCGCCTGGCCAAGACCATAGATCCCAACCAGGCCCTGCTCTTCGATGGCCTCGACCACCCCGAGTACGTCATCCAGTTCGTCGCCCGTCCGGACAACAGGGACGATCCGCGCCTGGCCAAGCTGATCGACCTCTATCAGCACTCACCCAAGGTCCGCGCCGCCCTGGACCAGGCCCACGGCACCCTCTACCAGCCGGGCTGGAA
Source organism: Pseudomonas sp. MOIL14HWK12:I1 (assembly GCF_000510705.1). Lineage (NCBI taxonomy): Bacteria > Pseudomonadati > Pseudomonadota > Gammaproteobacteria > Pseudomonadales > Pseudomonadaceae > Pseudomonas > Pseudomonas sp. MOIL14HWK12:I1. The sequence continues at coordinate 101,713 of NZ_AZNY01000009.1, forward strand.
GGAGTGATCCGCGCCCTGCGCCTTTAGCGAGAACCCCACCTGGAGACCGTCAGAGCTTCTCCACGACGAAGGCGCAGCGTCCACGGTTGCGGCCGCCGTCGGGCAGGTCCATGAATTCGTCGATGAGGATGCGCACGCCCTGCCCCAGCAGCAGGGCGCGCAGTTCCTCAGGCGGATGGGAGTCATAGAAGAACGGCTGGTCGAACATCGTATCGACGAAGGCATCCGCCGCCGAGCCGCCCGCCGTCAGCATCAGCCGTCCCCCTTGCGGAAGCCCGGCGATCACCCGCGCCAGGAGCGTCGCGTGCCAGCGGCGCTCCAGATGGAACAGCGCATCCCACAGCAGCGCGCCCTGGTAGGGTTCGGCGCAGGCATAGGTTTCCAGCCGCGCCTCGATCCAGCGCTGCTTGGGAAATTCCCGCCGCGCATGGGCCAGCATGGCGGCCGCCTGATCGACCCCGAGCACGCGATGTCCCTGGGCGAGGATGGCGGCGGCGACCGGCGTGCCGGTGCCGCAGCCCAGATCGAGCAGGGTCGTCCCGGGTTCGAGCTTTTCCAGGAGCACCTCCAGGTAGCGACGCTCGTCGTCCCTGAGGCTGACGCGGGCCTGGCGAAAGCTGTTGGCGATGGCGTTGTAGGAGGTCTTGTTCATGGCGTGGGCTCCCTGGTCGTTCCGGGAGCTTAGCCCACCCCCAGGTAGGCCGCCTGCACCGTCTCGTGCGTCAGACCCATGCCGGGCACGCCGGACTGCACCACCCGCCCGCTTTCCAGCACGAAAGCCTGGTGGGCGTAGTCGAGGGCGATGGCGCTGTTCTGCTCGGCCATCAGCACGCTCAGGCCCTCCTCGCGGTTGAGCCGGGCGACGCTTGCGAAGATCTCCTCAACCAGCAGCGGCGCCAGGCCCATGGAGGGTTCGTCCAGCAGCAGCAGGCGGGGCCGCGCCATGAGTGCACGACCCAGGGCGATCATCTGCTGCTCGCCGCCCGAGGTCAGACCCGCCAGCTGCCGGCGCTTGCCGGCCAGGCGGGGAAACCAGGCATAGATGCGCTCCAGTTCCTCACGCTGCGCGGCGCGCCCGAGGCGGCGGACGAAACCGCCGCTAAGCAGATTTTCCTCCACGCTGAGTCGCCCGAAACAGTGGCGCCCTTCCAGCACCTGGACCAGTCCGGCACGGACCCGGGCATCGGCCGACTGGCCCGCGAGGTCCCGCCCCTCGTAGCGGATGGCGCCGCGGACCAGGGCGCCGCGAGCGGCGCCGAGCAGCCCCGAGAGGGCCTTGAGGGTGGTGCTCTTGCCGGCGCCATTGGCGCCCAGCAAGGCCACGATCTGGCCCTGGCCGACCTCCAGACTGACGCCATCGACGGCGAGGATGGCGCCGTCGTAACGGACTTCGATGGCTTCGACCGCCAACAAGGGGGTGGTCGTCATGGGTCAGCTCTCCTTGCTGCAATCACGGGGGGTTATGCCCTTTTCCTTGGCGTACTGCCGGGCCGAGGCCTCGATGATCGGTCGCAGGAAGGCGCGATCGGCCTGCACCCAGTCGCTCACCAGTTGCCACTGCTCGCCATCCCACTGCTGGATGCGGATGGCGCCGCCGCCTTCGTGGTCGGCGCAGGAAAGCATGAGCGGCTGCACCAGCCCCTTGGCGCCCAGGGCCTGCAGGCGGGCGTCGTCCAGCTTCAGGTGTTCGAAGCCCCAGCGCACCTGCTCGCCGCTGAGGGGCTTGTCGCCATACTTGGCCTGGGCCACCCGCAGCGCCTCGACGTTGAGGATGCCGTTGACCACGCCGAGGTTGTAGTAGACGGTGCCGAAACGCTTGGGATCGGCCAGGTCGCTCTGCCCCTTGGCCACCACGTCGCGTTCGATGCCCTGCAGCACCGGGAAGGCGGTGCCCGAAGGGTGGGTGGTGATGGCCAGGAAGCCCTTGGCCGCCGCGCCAGCCGGACGCACGTCTTCCTCGGAGTTGCTCCAGATGTTGCCGATGATGTGGTCAACCGGGAAGCCGACTTTCTGCGCGGTCTTGATAGCCACCGGGTTCATCACCCCCCAGCCACGCAGGATCACCCAGTCGGGCTTGAGGCGGCGGATGTTGAGCCACTGGGACTGCTGCTCGTTGCCCGGATGGGGCACTTCCAGCAGGGTCAGCTCGAAGCCATAGCGATCCGCCAGCTTCTGCAGCACTTCGTTGGTCTCCTTGCCATAGGGCGAGCCGTGGTAGAGGGTGACGATCTTCTTGCCCTTGAGACTGGACTCGCCACCGCCCTGCTGGGCGATCCAGTTGAGGATGGCCGAGACCTCCGAATAGGGATTGAGCTGCAGCGGGAAGACATAGGGAAAGACGCTGCCATCGGTGGAGTCGGTGCGGCCGTGGTTGATGGTGATCAGCGGCAGGCGGTCAGCGGTGGACCTGTCCAGGGTGGCGTAGGCGATGCCTACCGACAGCGGATTGGTGGCGGCCGCGGGCGCGCCGTCGCGGCCGTTCTTCAGTCGCTCGTAGCACTCCACGCCCTTCTCGACGATGTATTCGGTTTCGCATTCGCTCCATACCAGCTTGACGCCATTCACGCCGCCGTTGGCGTTGACGTATTTCATGTAGTCGATGAAGCCGCCGAAGAAGCCGGTGCCGCCCGCCGCATAGGGGCCAACCCGATAGCTCTGCAGCGGGAAGTATTGCTCGCCCGCGGCCTGGGCCGGGCCGAAGCTGCTGAGGCCCAGGGCCAGGACGAGGCTGCCGAGCAGATGACGTTTGAACATGGAGACTTTCCTTGTGGGGCTGGAGCGCCGGCGGGCCTTCCCGCCGGCAGGGAGTGAAGTCAGCGGCGCTGCAGGCGTTGCCAGCCACGCGTGGCGAGTCGGGCCAAGCCCTCGGGTTCCTTGATCAGTACCAGGATGATCAGGGCGCCGAAGACCATCTTTTGCAGGTTCTCCAGCTGGCCCGCGGCGATGAAGTCGCCCGGCAGCCAGCCGGCCAGGTTGGAGAGCAGCAGCGGAAACAGCACCATGAAGGCGGCGCCATAGAGGCTGCCGGCCAGGCTGCCGAGGCCACCGAGGATGACGATGAAGAGGATCTGGAAGGAGCGACTCAGGTCGAAGCCGTGGGGCTCCACGGTGCCCAGGTAGGTAAAGGCCCAGAGCGCCCCGGCGACGCCGAGGTAGAAGCCGCTCAGGGCGAAGGCCAGCAGCTTGGCCCGCACCACCGACAGGCCCATCACCGCGGCGGCGGTTTCCCGGTCGCGCACCGCCATCCAGGTACGGCCGAGTTCGCCGTGCACCAGTCGCGCGGCGAAGGCGAACAGCACCAGGACCACCAGCAGGGTGGCCAGGTAGCGACCCAGCGGCCCGCCGAAATCCTGGCCCAGCAGCACCAGCGGCGGCGCGCTGATCACCCCCGAGGCGCTGCCATGGGAAAACCAGTCGAAGCGGGTCAGGGCCCAGAGGACGAAGAACTGCGCCGCCAGGCTGGAGACGACCAGGTAGAAGCCACGGATCCTCAGGCTGGGCAGGCCGAACAGCAGGGACACCAGGGCCGCCAGCAGGCCGCCGGCGAACAGGCACAGCGGCAGGGGCCAGCCCAGGCGTACCTGCAGGTTGTAGGTGGCGAAGGCGCCGACCGCCATGAAGGCGGCCGAGCCCAGCGACAGCTGCCCGGCATAGCCGGTGAGCAGATTGAGGCCCAGCCCGGCCAGGGCCAGCACCAGGAAGGGAATCAGCAGGGCATTGAACAGATAGTCGCTGCCGACCCAGGGCAGCACGCCAAAGGCCAGGACCAGGAAGGCGGCCAACGCCAGGCGCGCGGGTCGCACAGCGGGTGCACGGGAGGCCAGCGGACGCGCCGTCAGGGCGTCGAGGGAAGTGCTCATGGAAGGTCCTCTAGACGCGCTCGACCACGGGTTCGCCGAACAGGCCGACCGGTCGAATCAGCAGGAATACCAGGGCGAAGGCATAGGGAAACCAGTTCTCCAGGCCGCCGCCGATGAGGGGGCCGAGATAGACCTCGGCGAGCTTTTCGCTGGCGCCGATCAGCAGGCCACCGACGATGGCCCCGGTGATCGAGGAGAAGCCGCCGATGATCAGCACCGGCAGCGCCTTGAGCACGATCAGCGACAGCGAGAACTGCACCCCCAGCCGCGCGCCCCAGAGCAGGCCCGCCACCAGGCCGACGCAACCGGCCACCGCCCAGACCAGCGTCCAGATGCGCGGCAGGCGGATACCCACCGCCTGGGCCGCCAGGGGATCATCGGCCACGGCGCGCAGCGAGATGCCCAGGCGGGTGCGCTCGAACAGCAGCGACAGTCCGATCACCAGCACCGCCGCCACCGCCGCGGCGAACAGGTCGAAGCTCGACAGCAGCAGCTCGCCCAGCTCCAGCGGACGGTCCTCGATACCCAGGTCCAGGCCGTGCACCTGGGCGCCCCACAGCGCCTGGGCGGCGCCCTCGATGAAATAGGCCAGGCCCAGGGTGGCCATGAACAGCACCAGCGGCGAGCGATTCACCAGCGGCCGCAGCACCGTGCGCTCCACCACCACCGCCAGCAGCACCATGACACCGGCGGTGGTCGCCAACGCCAGCCAGCCGGGCAGGCCGCGCTCCACCAGGCTGACGTAGGTCAGGGCGGCGAACAGCAGCATGGCGCCCTGGGCGAAATTGAAGACGCCCGAAGCGCGGTAGATGAGCACGAAACCCAGCGCCACTAGGGCATACATCACCCCGGCGAGCAGGCCGCCAAGCAAGACTTCCAAGAAAAACGCCATGGTTTTCTCCCTGAGGCGTTCAGTGTCCTTAGAAGCTGTTTACGATCTCGCGAGCTAGAGCCAAACAAGGCGGAAAGGCCTGAGGAAGCGGAGTTTACGAGTGGTAAATGAGCATTCCGAAGGTCTTTCCAACGCCGGTTGGCCGACGCGCAGCAGATCGTCAACAACTTCTAGTGACGGGTCCCGAGATAGGCGGCGATCACCGCCGGGTCGTTACGCACCGCGGCGGGTGCGCCGTCGGCGATGAGCCGACCGTAGTCCAGTACCACTACGTGATCCGCCAGCTGCATCACCACCTGGATGTCGTGCTCGATCAGCACCACGGTGACGCCGCGCTCGCGGTTGATGGCCCGGATGTAGCCGCTCAGCTCGCGCTTCTCAGCGGCGTTCATCCCGGCCATGGGTTCGTCCAGCAGCAGCAGCCGCGGCTCAGCCGCCAGTGCCCGGGCCAGCTCCACGCGCTTCTGCAGCCCATAGGGCAGGCTGCCCACCGGGACGTCGCGCCAGGGGCCCAGGTGCAGGAAGTCCAGCGCCCACTCGGCCACCGCCCGCTGCACCCGCTCTTCGGCCGGCGCGCGGCCCAGGCCCAGCGTCTGTTCCAGCCAGGAGGCGCGCCGATGGCGGCCGCGCCCGGCGAGCACGTTGTCCAGCACGCTCATACCCTTGAACAAGGCCAGGTTCTGAAAGGTACGCGCGACCCCGGCCCGCGCCGCCGCCTGCGGGCGGCGCAGCGCCGCGCTGCTGCCAGCCAATTGCACCCTGCCCCGCTGCGGTCGGTAGAGGCCGTTGATCACGTTGAGCAAGGAACTCTTGCCGGCGCCATTGGGCCCGATCAGGGCGCAGATCTCGCCTGCGCGAACCTGGAAGCCGACCTCGGCGAAGGCCGTGACCCCGCCAAAGGCCAGCGCCAGGTCGCTGACCTCCAGCAGCACCGGCGATGGCTTGGCCAGAGCCGCATCCATGGCCTAGGCCGCCGCCTGGGCCGCGGCCCGGGCTTCGAGTTCGCGCACCAGCGGCAGCACCCGCTTGCCGAAGTACTCCACCTCTTCCTGGAAGTGCAGGAAACCGGCCAGCACCAGGTCCACGCCCACCGCCTTGAGGGCGACGATGCGCTCGGCGATCTGCTCGGGGGTGCCGATCAGGTTGGTCTTGAAGCCGTCGTTGTACTGCACCAGATCCTCGAAGCTGGACTTGGCCCAGTTGCCCTCGCCCTCCGGACTGGCCGCGCCGGCATTGCGCGCCTCGTGGCCGAAGGCCTGGACCGCCTCGGGGTTGGCCTTGGCGATGATCTCGTCGAGCACCGCGCGGGCCTCGGCCTCGGTGTCCCGGGCGATGACGAAGGCGTTGACGCCGACCTTGATCGCGTGGCCGTTCGCCGCGGCCTTGGCGCGCAGGTCCTCGACCTGGGCGCGGATGCCCTCGGGGGTGTTGCCGTTGGTGAAGTACCAGTCGGAGACCCGTGCCGCCATGTCCCGCGCGGCCCGGGAGCTGCCGCCCTGGAAGATCTCCGGATGCGGCTGCTGCAGCGGCTTGGGTTTCAGGGTGTAGTTGCGGAAGCGATAGAAGTCGCCGGCGAAGCTGAAGTTGTCCTGGGTCCAGATGCCCTTGAGGGCACGGATGAACTCCTCGGAACGCCGATAGCGCTCGTCGTGGTCGAGCCAGGGCTCGCCGATGCCGTGGAATTCGCCCTTGAACCAGCCGGACACCAGGTTGATGGCGACCCGGCCGTTGGTAAGCTGGTCGATGGTCGCCAGCTGCTTGGCCGCCAGCGCCGGATTCCAGGGGCCGGGCAGGATGGCGGCGATCACCTTGAGACGCTCGGTGGCGGCCAGCAGCGCATGGCTGAAGGCCACCGACTCATGCTGGTATTCAGCGCCGTAACCGGCGGTGAAACGGATCTGCGTCAGGGCGTAATCGAAGCCGGCCTGCTCGGCGAGCTGGGCCAGCTTGCGGTTGTAGTCGATGCCCCAGTGGGTGCGCTGCTCGATGGTGCTGACCACCAGGCCGCCGCTGACGTTGGGGACCCAATAGGCGAATTTGACGGGGTTCTGCGACATGCAAAGGCTCTCCGGGTTGGGCTCGCCGCGAGGGCGAGCGAAACAGTGACCCTGAGCCTTCAATCAAGAACCGAACCAAGTCTAAAAAGCGTTTTCAATCAACGAGTTGCGAGAAAACGTAAGACGATTTCCGTTGTAGCGCCAAGAGCAGCTGTCCAGTCGCTGTTCCCTGGGCAACAGCGCAGCGAGGCGTCTGGCACGCCCTTCTCGCCTGGAAACCGTCGCCTCAGGCCGCCGTGGTGCGCAGGAATTCGCTCCAGCGCCGCACCAGATAGTTGTGCTCGTCCATCACCGAATTCCACACGCCGATATGGCCCATGCGCTGGGCGTAGGAGCCCCCTTCGCGCCGCTGACCCACCTCGATCAGCGGCAGGCCGTCGCTGCCGGCGAGTTCTTCCCGGGCCGGCAGGCCGCCGTACCAGAAGTCCCATTCGGCGGCGCTGAGGTGATCCCGCGCCCGCACCGGATTGGCGATATAGAAGCCCTGGCGCGCCATCACCGCGCCGGGCCAGCCGGCCAGCCACCAGTTGAGGTAGGCATAGGCGGCGTCGCGCACCCGGCCTTCCGCGCAGCGCGACAGCGACAGACCGCCGAACCAGGCGCGATAGCCCTCGCGCGGGACCGCCACCCGGTAATCCACCCCCGCCCGGTGCAGCGCCATGAGCATGGGCGACCAGAGACTCTGGATGTCCACCCCGGCGGCCAGGGTCAGCTCGCCGGCGCTGCGGTCGTCGGACCAGAACGCCGCGAAGTGCCGATGGCGCTGGCGCTCCACCAGCAACTCGGCCAGACGGTCGATCTCCTCCAGGCGCAGGTTGCCGATGTCGTCGAACCGGGCGAGGCCGGCGGCCTGGATCGCCAGGGCGGCGTCCAGCGCGCCGATGGCGGCGTCGCTCTGCAGGGCGCTATGGCCGCACCAGCCTTCGTCGATCAGCCAGGCCCAGCTCTCCTGCTGACCCGCCAGGGCGGCAGGCAGGCTTTCCGGGCGATAGGCGAAGCTGTCGGCGTTGTGGGTCAGCGGCAGCATGCTGATGCGCTCGCTGGGCTGGCCGCCGAGGCTGCCGTCATGCTGCACATAGAGGCGGTCGCACGGCCGACAGCCGGGCGCCAGGCGATCCGTGGCATGCAGCCGGCCGCGCTTGGGCAGGTCGTTGATCTCTTCCCAGAGCGCGATGCGGCGGATGTCGATGGGCTGGATCGCCCGCGCCGGCCAGACGAAGTCGACGTTGTGGAACCACTGGTCATAGAGGTCGTAGCTGCCCGGCTCCAGCACCGCGATGCGCTGGGCGGTCTGGACGTCGTGGATCTGGTAGACCAGGCGGATGCCCAGTTCCGCCTCCGCCCGCTGGCGGATGGGTTCGAGCAGGGTCACCGAGGTGCCCAGCACCCGCAGGGTCAGCGGCGTGCTCATGCGGCCCGTCCCAGGCCGCCCATGAAGGCGGCGAAGGAGCGTCTGAGCAGCGCGGTGTCCAGCTCGCGGACGATGAACACCAGCCGCGAGCGGCGTTCGCCCGCCGGCCAGGCCGGCAGGTGCACCGGCGGATGCAGGCTGTGCTGCACGCCGTGGATGACGATGGGTTGGCTGGCGTCGATCACGTCGAGGATGCCCTTGACTCGCAGGATGCGTTGCCCGTGGCATCTTAGCAGCATCGACAGCCACACCCCGAAGGCCATCCAGTCCAGCGGACGGTCGAACTCCAGGCAGCAGACCTCGGCGCTGCCGTGGCGACCTTCGGCGACGGCGGCGAACAGGCGCCAGCGGCCGACCTCGGCCGCCGGATCGGCGGCGCGCAGGCCCTCGCCCAGCAACAGGTCATCGCCGCTGGCCACCGCCGCCGCCAGGGCCCGGGTGGCGGTGGGATTGAGCTGGGCCAGATGCCGATCCAGCCGCTCCAGCACGGCAGGCGCGACCCGGTCGGCCTTGCTCAGCAACAGCCGGTCGGCTGCGGTGACCTGGTTGAGCCACTCCGGGTGCAGCCCTTCCTGCAAGGCGGCGTGCTCGGCGTCCACCACGGTCACCAGCAAGCCCAGGTGGAAGCGTCCGCGCAACTGGGGATCGAGATTGAGGGTGGCCAGGATCGGCCCCGGATCGGCCAGGCCGGTGGTCTCCAGCAATACCCGGCGAAAGGCCGGGATCTCGCCGCGACTGCGCCGCCCGTGCAGGGTCAGCAGCGCCGCCTTGAGATCGCCGCGCACCGAGCAGCAGACGCAGCCGCTGGGCAGCAGCACGGTGTCCGGGGCCACCTCTTCCACCAGCAGGTGGTCGATGCCGACCTCGCCGAATTCATTGATCAGCAGCGCCGTCTCGCCCAGGGCCTCCTGGGCCAGCAAGCGGCGCAGCAGGGTGGTCTTGCCGCTGCCGAGAAAACCGGTGATGACATTGACGGCGAGGCTCAAGACACTCCCTCCAGCGGCGCCAGCACCCGCAGATCCAGGGGATCGAGCGGTCGCCCCAGCACCGCTTCGGCCTGGCGCCAGAGGTCGTCCAGCCCTTCGGCCAGGGCCTGGCGCCCGGTCGGTCCCTGGATCAGGTAGGAGGCGCCCTGGACGTCGCTCACCGTCAGCCGGAACGGCGCCACCACCCGGTTGATGGCAGCGACCCGGCGCAGGCGCTCGCGCCGCCGGGGCAGGTCGTCGCCCAGCGGATCGCTCCAGTGGAGATCCGGCCCGAGCAGGCCGCACAGTCCGCACATAGCTACCTCCTAGGGCATGACGTCGCCGGAATTGGGGCCCAGGGTCTGGCCGACGAAGAGGTTGCCCCCCGGATCGCTGGCCAGCAGCAGCGCCACCGGCGCCACCTCCTCCGCCCGGCCGAAGCGGCCCAGCGGCAATTCGCGGGCCTTGGCCGCCTTCCAGTCGGCGCTGATGCCGTCCACCAGTGGGGTCTCGATGGGTCCGGGGGCGATGGCGTTGACCAGCACGTTGTCGCGGCCCACTTCCAGCGCCAGCGACTTGGTGAAGCCGATCACCCCGGCCTTGGCCGCGGCATAGTGGCAGAGTTCGGCGCCGCCCTTGATGCCGAGCTGGGAAGCGACGTTGATGATGCGTCCCCAGCGCTGCGCCTGCATGAACGGCAGGGCGCGCTGGCTGGCGAGAAAGACACTGGTGAGGTCGACGCGCAGCATGTCGTTCCACTGCGCCAGGGTCAGCTCGACGCAGGGCGCCTGGGTCAGCATCCCGGCATTGTTAACCAGGATGTCGATGCCGCCATGGGCCGCCACGCAGGCGTCCACTCCGGCCCAGGCACCCTCCGGCTCGCCGACGTCGGCGACGGTCTCGGTCACCACGGCCCCCAGGGCGCGGCATTCCGCGGCCACCTGCGCCAGGCGCTCGCTGTCGCGGTCGGCCAGCACCAGGCGCGCCCCCGCAGCGGCATAGCTGCGGGCGATGGCGGCGCCGATGCCGCTGGCCGCACCGGTCACCAGGGCGCGGCGGTCTGTCAGCTCGAACATCTTCTGCTCCTCAATCGGGCCAGCGGACAGTGAGACCGCCATCGACGATCAGACTCTGGCCGGTGATGTAGCTGGCTTCGGGGCTGGTCAGGAAACGCACCAGCGCCGCCACCTCCTCGGGTTTGCCGACCCGCCCCAGGGGAATGCTGCGGGCGGCCTTGGCCAGGCCCTCCGGCCCCAGGGAGTTCTTGGCGTCCAGCGACTGGGGCGTCTCGATCAAACCGGGGATCACCGCGTTGCAGCGGATGCCCCGCGGCGCCAGTTCGACGGCCAGCGAGCGGCACAGCCCGGGCACCCCGGCCTTGGCTGCGGCGTAGTGGGCATGGTCCTGCCAGCCGTAGACGCCGCCGGCGATGGAGGAGATGGCCACCAGGGCCCCGCCCTCCCCCAGGTGCCGCGCGGCGGCGCGAAAGGTGCGCATGACCCCGGTGAGGTCGACGTCGAGCATCTCCTGCCAGCGCGCGTCGCTCATTTCCAGCAGCGGCGCGGCGCGCAGGAGACCGGCATTGGCCACGGCGTAGTCGAGGCGGCCGAAGTGCGCCAGGGCGGCATCGGCCAGGGCGTCCACCGAGGCGCTGTCGCGGACGTCCAGGGGTTCGAGCAGGCAGTCGCCCCCCGCTGAAATCACCTTCTGGCGAGTCTCTTCCGGGTCATGGGGATCGCCGGGGTAGTAGCCACCGACCACCCGCACGCCCCGCTGGGCATAGGCCACGGCCAGGGCCTGGCCGATGCCGCTGGCGGCACCGGTGATCAGGGCGACGGGAGAGGTATGAGCTGTCATGGAGGCTCCTGTCATTTGAGACTGGTGGGTTCGACATGGCGCGCGGCCCACATCACCAGGCCGGAGAGAAAGCACGGCAGCGCCCCGAACCAGAGCGCGGCGCTGTGCCACTGGCCACCGCTGCCGAGCACGCTGGTGATGCCGAGACCGGCGAGGATGGCGCCGAGCGGCCCCATGGCGTGGACGATGGCGCCACCGGTGGCGCGGATGCTGGTGGGGAAGCTTTCGCCCATGAAGAACAACATGGCCGAATAGGGTCCGGTGAGAAAGAACAGTCCCAGGCTGTAGAGCGCCACCACCGGTACCAGCTGGCTGGGCGCCTGCAGCATGGCGAAGAAGGCCAGGCCGCCACACATCCAGCCGAGGGCCACGGTGTTGCGCCGACCGATGCGATCGCCCAGCCAGCCATGGAACAGGTAGCCGATGAAGCCGACGGCGTTGGACAGCACCAGGATCCACAGCGAATTCTCGAAGCTGAGCTTGTGCACGCTGACGATCACCGAGGTCCCCAGCACGCTGAACACCTGGATCGCCGACCAGTTGAGCAGGATGGCCAGGCTCAGCACCAGGGTCGGTCGCAGGGCCTGGCCCTTGAAGGCCATGGCCACGCCGGCCTTGGCGTGCTCTTCGTAGTCCACGCCGTATTCCCGCGCCAGGCTGCGGGCGTCCTGCTCCTGGCCTTCGCGGCGCAGGCGCTGGATCCGGGCATGCACCTGGAATTGCGGGCTTTCCTTGAGCTTGCGCGCCAGCACGGCGATGACGAAGGCCGGCACGGCGGCGAACACGAAGCAGCCCTGCCAGCCGATATGTGGCAGCAGCAAGGCGGTGAGGCCCGCGGCGATCAGCGCGCCGATCGGCCAGCCACTCTGCACCAGGCTGTAGATGAAGCCGCGGCGGCGGATCAACCGCGGATCGTCCGAGGCGGCATAGACCTCGGTCAGGTAGGTGGCGTTGACCCCCTCCTCCGCATAGCCCAGGCCGGCCACCGAACGCACCAGCACCAGCGGCACCTTGCCCATGCCGGCGCACAGCGCGGTCAGTGCCGAGCACAGGGCCGTGCCGCCGATGGTGACGATGATGCCGCCGCGGCGACCGATCCGGTCCACCAGCGGGCCGATGGCGAAGGCGATGATGGCCCCGCCCAGGGCTACCCAGGTGGCGAGTTCGGCCTGCTCGGCTTCGCTCCAGTTGAAGTGCCCGCCCATCACCGGCAGCAGGGTGCCGAACAGGATGAAGTCGTAGACGGCGAACACCCAGGCGAAGAAGGCGATCCAGGTGGCGTAGCGGACATCAGCGGAAGACAGCGGCTGCGGTTTCCAGGCAGCCGTGGGGGTTTCCGGGTGGAGCGAAGAGGCGGCAGGGAGGGTCATGATCCTGTACCTGTGGGCTGGGCGCTTAGCGCTGGCGCGGCTGGCGCCGCAGGAAGTCGTCGGCGATCTCGTCCATGGTGGCGAAGCGCACCCCGGCGTGACCCTGGATATGCTCGATCAGGCGTTCGAGCATCAGCAGCACCTGCGGCCGCCCCGAGACATCGGGGTGGATGGTGATGGGGAAGACGGCGTAGTCCAGCTCGCGATAGACCCAGTCGAACTGGTCGCGCCACATCTCTTCCAGGTGGCGCGGATTGACGAAGCCGTGGCTGTTGGGCGCCTTCTTGATGAACATCATCGGCGGCAGGTCGTCGAGGTACCAGTTGGCCGGAATCTCCACCAGATCGGTTTCCTGGCCGCGCACCAGCGGCTTCATCCAGCTCTCGGGCTGCTGGCTGTAGTCGATCTTGGTCCAGTTGTCGCCGACCCTCACGTAGTAGGGAGAGAAGTCGTTGTGCATCAGGCTGTGGTCGTACTTGATGCCCTTCTTCAGCAGCAGCTCGTTGGTCACCCGGCTGAATTCCCACCAGGGCGCGACATAGCCGGTCGGCCGCTTGCCGGCCAGGGCGGTGATCAGCTCGATGGACCGATCCAGCACCGCCTCCTCCTGCTCGGGGGTCATGGCGATGGGATTCTCGTGGCTGTAGCCATGGATGCCGATCTCGTGGCCCGCCGCGGCCACCGCCTGCATCTGCTCGGGAAAGGTCTCCACCGAATGGCCCGGAATGAACCAGGTGGTCTTGAGGCCGTAGCGCTCGAACAGCTTGAGCAGCCGGGGCGACCCCACCTCGCCGGCGAACAGGCCGCGGGAGATGTCATCGGGCGAATCCTCGCCGCCGTAGGAACCGAGCCAGCCCGCCACCGCGTCGACGTCGACGCCGATGGAAACGAAGATTTCTTTGGCCATCGTTGCACTCTCCAGTACCCGGAAGAAAGCCAGGTCGATGGCGGAGCCGGGCCCCCGCCACCGCCGCTTGAATTCAGGCGCTGACCAGGGCTTCCACGGCCGTGGCGGCATCGAGTAGGCGTTCGTCCGCGGCGGCGGGGGCCACCAGCAACAGCCCGGTGGGCAGGCCCTGGGCATCGCGACCGCTGGGTAGCGAGACACCCGGCGCGCCGAGCAGGCTGCCGGCCATGGTCAGGCGCAGCAGCTCCAGATTGGTGGCGGCGAAGAGGTCGGCGTCGGCTTCCAGAGGGGCCAGCGGCGGCGCCACCCGGCCGACCGTCGGCACCAGCAGCAGCGCCTCGGCGAATTCGGCGGCAAAGGCTGCCCGCAATCGGTCGCGGCGTTCATGCAGGACCGCCAGGTGACCGTCGGGCAAGGCCCGCGCTCGCTCCAGGCGCTGCCGCACCCGCGGATCCAGGCGTTCGGCCGCGGGACCGTCGAGCACTTCGCGGTGCAGGGCGAAGGCTTCCAGGGCCCCTGGCCAACCTTCTGCGGCGAGAACGTCCAGGGCCTCGGCAAAGACCGTGCGGGCGCGGCGCTCCACGTTCACTCCGCCGCGGGCCAGCCGCTCGGCAGCGGCCAGCAGATTGGCCCGCACCGCCGGCTCCACCCGGGCGTCGTCCAGCACGCTGAGGTCCAGCACCACCCGCAGTTCCGTTGGCGCCGGCAACGGGCGGGCAGCCGCGCCCGTAAGCAGGCGATCCAGGCACTGCACATCGCGCAGGCTGCGCGCCAGCGGACCCGGTACGTCATAGGACGCGGCCAGTGGAAAGATCCCGGTCGCCGGATAGCGCCCCAGGCTGGGCCGATACCCCACCAGTCCATTGAGGGCGGCCGGCAGGCGCACCGAACCGGCGGTGTCGGTACCGAACGCCAGGGGCACGATGTCGGCGGCGACGGCCACCGCCGAACCCGAGGAAGAGCCCCCCGGTATGCGCACCTCGCCCTGCGCCCGGGGATTGGCGGGCGTGCCGAAATGGGGATTCGACCCGACGCCGGAATAGGCGAATTCGCTGAGATTGACCTTGCCCAGACTGACCAGGCCGGCCTGGCTCAGGCGCTGCACCAGCACGGCATCGGTGGTGGCCGGTGGCGCCAGGCGGCGCAGCTCGGCGCCGCAGGTGGTGACCTCGCCCTGCAGGTCGAAGAGGTCCTTCCAGGCCAGCGGCACCCCATCCAGCGGCGACCGCGGCTGCCCGGCCTGCCAGCGCTCGCGCGCCGCCAGGGCTTCGGCGCGTCCGCGCTCGGCGGTCAGGGTGATTAATACGGCCGAGGATGCCTGGGCGCGCGCCAGTGCCGCCTCGAAGACCGCGACCGGATCGAGGGTGCCGGCGGCATAGGCCTCGCCAAGCGCGACGGCATCAAGGGACAGGGCGTGGGCGGGTTCCATCGGCGCTCCTTAAACGTACATTTTATAATTTGGTACGTTTAACAGAGCAGGCTTTGTGCCAGCTTGAAAAAACAGGACGCCGCAGACTCGAAACGCTGACCTCTAGCGGTCGCCTGGGCCTTTTCCCGGTATCACCCTATAAAATGTACTTAAATTAAATAGATCCATTTTTGTGCAGAACCGTAACGCCTGCCCCGTTACCGTGCGTGCACCTGGCCCAGCCGGTAACGCGCGAAAGGCCGTAGGCCTGTGCCACAATTCTCATCTCGTTTCCGGAAGGTCCCCGATGTCGGCAGCAGTCCCCGCCCCCCTCGATGACAGTCGTACCGCCGCGCGCTACGCGATGATCCGCAGTGCCCTGCGCGAAGCCATCCTGGCCGGTCGCGCGGCGCCAGGGCTGGTGCTGGTCGAGGCGCCGCTGGCGCAACTGTTCGGCACCAGCCGGGTGCCGGTGCGCCAGGCGCTGACGCTGTTGCAGGAGGAAGGCCTGATCCGCCGCTTCGAGGGGCGCGGCTATCTGATCGATCCGGGCGGCACCGCGGGCGAGCCGCAGCGCCAGCCACTGACCCGCCAATTGCTCGGGCTGGACAGCAGCGATGACCTGATCGATACGCGCTCCCTGGGCGAGCGCGTCGGCGACGAGATCGCCGCCTGTGTCAGCCACGCCCTGCTCTTCGGCCATTTCCGGCTGGACGAGCAACGGGCGGCCGACCACCTGGGCGTCAGCCGCGCCGTGGTGCGTGAAGCCCTGATGCGCCTGCGTGACCGCGGCCTGGTGGAAAAGGAACCCTATGGCCAGTGGCTGGCCGGTCCGCTCACCGCCCAGGCCATCCGCGACGACTACGAGATCCGCGCCCTGCTGGAACCCGAGGCGCTGTTACAGACCGCGCCGGGTCTGGCGCGTAGCGAGCTGCTGGCGATGCTGGAACGGCTGGAGCAACTGGCCGCCCACCCTGCCCCCACCTCCTGGGCGGCGGTGGAGCGCATCGAGGCGGATCTGCATGGGCGGTGCCTGGCCGGCCTGCGCAATCGCAAGCTGGCCCAGCTGATCGCCCACAGCCAGAGTCCACTGAACGTCTCGCGCATCTTCCACCAGTCGCTCGGCACGCCGCTGGACGAGGCGGTGCTGGTGGAGCATCGCCTGGTGCTGGAATCCCTGCTGGTGGGCAGTCCGGACTCGGCGGCCAGCCAGTTGCGCAATCACCTCCTGCGCGGCCGCGATCGCACCCTGCAGCGGCTCAAGGTGCTCTCGGTATTGCCCGACCCGGAATTGCCGGCCTACCTGGAGCGCCTCAGCTAGTGTGGTGTTTCAGACGTTATCTGCACAATTTTGGCGGCGCTTTTTAGGCCCCGGCGGCGTTCCCACTCCTCGCCATAGCCCTGCTATGACTCGTCGCGGCGCCTAGCCAGCTCGGAACGCCGAACCGCCAAAAATCACTCGCCAACTCTTGCGCGAACGTCTGAAACACCACACTAGCGTGCCCGCAGGTGCCGCACGTAGCGGTCGCCGATGAACTGGATGCCGCACACCAGCACCACCAGGATGACGATCACCACGGCCATCATCTGGGTGTCGTAGCGCTGGTAGCCATAGCGGATCGCCAGGTCGCCGAGACCCCCTGCGCCTATGGCACCGGCCATGGCCGAGGCGCCGATCATGGCCACCAGGGTCACGGTGAAGCCGCCGATGATGCCGGGTAGCGCCTCCGGCAGGAGCACGTTGAAGACGATGTGGCGCCGCTCGCAGCCCAGCGCCTGGGCCGCTTCTATCACCCCACCGCCGACCTCGCGCAGGCTGACCTCGGCGATCCGGGCAAAGAACGGCGTGGCGCTGAGGGTGATGGGTACCACCGCCGCCCAGACGCCGATGGTGGTCCCGGTGATCAGCCGCGTCAGCGGGATCAGGGCCACCAGCAGGATGATGAAGGGCGTGGCGCGAAAGGCGTTGATCAGGGTGCCCAGCACCCGGTTGAGGGTGGGCGCGGCAAAGATGGCGCCGCGCCCGGTGGTGACCAGCACCACTGCCAGGGCGATGCCGGCGAACCAGACGATGGCCGCCGACACGCTGACCATGGTCAGGGTATCGAGAAAGGCCTTCCACAGCGCCTTGAGCATGAAGTCAGACATAGCCCAGCACCTCCGCCCGGGCGAACAACCCGGTCTGGGTCAGGAAGCCTGCCAGCCGCCGCTCCGGTGCCGCGGTCGCCACCAGCAGGCGGCCCAGGGCGTGGCCCTGGATACGGTCGATACCGCCATGCAGCAGTTCGACCGGTGCGCCGAGGGCCTGGCCCAGCGCCTGGAAGTCGGGCTCCACGCCCTGGCCGTCGTAGCTGAGTTCCAGCACCGCGCGGGCACCCGGTTGCCGGGTGGCACCGAGCCGCCTGGCCAGATCCGCCGGCAGCTGCGCCGCCAGGGGTGCCAGCAGCGCCCGGGTGGCTTCGGCCTGGGGCGCGCCGAACAGCTGCCACACCGGGCCCTGTTCGACGATGCGGCCGTGTTCCAGCACCACCACCCGGTCGCAGATCTGGCGGATCACCGCCATCTCGTGGGTGATGAGCACGATGGTCAGTCCCAGGCGGCGATTGATGTCCTGCAACAGCGCCAGGATCGACTGGGTGGTCTCCGGATCCAGCGCCGAGGTGGCCTCGTCGCAGAGCAGCAGCTCGGGCCTCAGCATCAGCGCGCGGGCGATGCCCACCCGCTGCTTCTGGCCCCCGGACAGCCGCGAGGGATAGACCTGTTCCTTGCCCTGCAACCCGACCAGCTCGAGCAGTTCCCGCGCCCGGGCTTCGATCTCGTCGCGGCGAAAGCCGGCGGCCTTCAGCGGCAAGGCCAGATTCTCCAGCACCGTCTGCGAGGCCAGCAGATTGAAGTGCTGGAAGATCATGCCGATGCGCCGCCGCAGCGCCACCAGGCGATCCCCCTTCAGGGTGCCGATGTCGACGCCGTCGACCAGGACCTGACCGGCGCTGACGTCTTCCAGGCGATTGAGGGTGCGAATCAGACTGGACTTGCCGGCGCCACTGCGACCGATGATGCCGAAGATCTCGCCACGGGCGATGCTGAGGTCGATGTCCGCCAGGGCGGTCACCGGCAGCGCGCCGCCGGTGTAGATCTTTTGCACGCCGCTCAGGCGTAGATGCTCGCGCGCGGGAGCGGCCTGGGGTTCGGCGGGCGGCTGCGCCGGTGCGGTTCTGAGTAGTGCATTGCTCATCGGGCGGCCTCCTGCCGGTTCAGCCAGGCCAGGCTGTACAGCTGCGGATTGCCATAGGCCTGGGCGATGGCCTCGCGCACCCGCGGATCGTTCTGGAACACCTGGATGAAGGTGCGGATCGCCGGGTCATCGGCCTTGTCCGGCTTGGTCACGAATCTCAGGGCATAGAGGTGACCGCTGGCCTCGTCGTCGCTGAACAGCAGGGCGCTGTTGGGATCCGTGGTGCCGGCGGCGAGGATGTGCGAGGGATAGCTTTGCGCCAGGGTCACGTCGTCCAGCACCCGCGCCAGTTGCGGACCGGGCAGTTCGATGAATTTCAGGTGGCGCGGATTGGCGACGATGTCCTGCAGGCTGGCCTTGGGCCCGGTACCGGGCTTGAGCTGGATCAGGCCGGCCCGGGCATAGAGGTGCAGCCCGCGGCCCTGGTTGACCGGATCGTCGGCCACCGCCACGGTGGCGCCGTCCGGCACCTCGGCGAAGCTCTTCACCCGTTTGGAATAGAGACCGACCTTGTTTTCCACGCCATAGGCGATGGGCACCAGGCCATAGCCGTTCTGGGCATTGGCGTTTTCCAGGAAGGGTTGATGCTGGAAGTAGTTGACGTCGATGTCGCCGTGGGCAAGCGCCAGATTCGGCGTGTTCCAGTCACTGAAGGCGACGATTTCCACCTCCACACCCCGCTCCCGCGCCACCTCGGCGGCGCGCTCCAGGGCGGCGTTCTGCGGACTGTCGTTGATGCCGAGGCGGATCTTCTGCGGCTCGGCGGCCTGGGCGGACAGCGCCAGGGTGGTGCTCGCCAGGAGCAGCCCGAGGCGCTGGAAAAGTGGAGGAATAGCCATGGGAGACCTCGAGATGTCGAGGGCTCGTCCGGTGGTCCGGTGGAACCCGTAAGGGAAAGGGGATCAGCTGCCCTTCTGGTCGGGCGTGTCGACGAAGAAATAGTCCTGCCAGCTGCTGGGCTGGTTGCGGATGGCCCCGATGCGGTACATGAATTCCGCCAGCTTCAGGGTGTTCTGCGGCGCCGTGTCGAAGTTGACCTCGGGGCTTTCGATGATCTGCTGGATCAGCGCCGGATCGAGGCGCGAATTCTCGACCTTCACATAGGTACGGGCGGCGGCGGCCTTGTCCTTCTCGATGATCTGTCCGGCCTCGACCAGCGCCTCGCGGAAGGCCTTGTAGGTCTTGGGATTGTCCCGGCGGAATTTCTCGGTGACGAACACCAGGTTGGGCGAGACGGCCCCACCCAGCACGTCATAGGAACTGAGCACCTTGTGCACCTTGCCGCTGGCCAGTTCCTGCTCCTGGAACGGCGGATTGGCGAAGTGGCTGTTGATCTCGGTACCGCCGGAGATCACCGCCGCGGTGGCATCCGGATGCGGCACCGCTACCGTCAGGGGATCCAGGCGATTCCAGTTCTTCTCGCCAAAGGCCTGGGCGGCGGCGTACTGCAGGAAGCGCGACTGCACCGAGACGTTGACCGCCGGCACGGCGATGCGGTCCTTGGCGGTGAAGTCGGCCAGGGTCTTCACCTGCGGATTGTTGGTGACCAGGTAGTTGGGAAAGGCCCCCAGGCTGGCCACGGCCTTGACGTTCTGCCGACCATAGGTGCGGTCCCAGAGCGTGAACAGCGGCCCGAGCCCGGCGGAGCCGACGTCCACCGCCCCCGACAGCACCGCCTCGTTGACGGCCGCGCCACCGGACAGCTTTATCCAGTCGACCTTGATGTCGACGCCCTCTTGCTTGCCGTGCTTTTCGATCAGTTGCTGGTCACGCAGCACATGCAGGATCACATAGGACACCCCGAATTGTTCGGAGATGCGCAGGGTGCCCTCGGCCTGGGCTGCCTGGGGTGCGGCGACCAGTCCGGCGAGCAGGCTGGCGGCGAGCCCCAGGGCCAGGGGACGACGGGTGACGGGAAGACGTGGGGGCATCGGGGTGCGCTCATCCTTGGAAGTGGCTTATAGCCTACTCAAGCTGTTCAGCGTTTTTGAAATAAGGATGGGTTATATGGATAGGTCGAGGGGCGGTGTGGCTTTTCCCTCAACCCAACCCTCTCCCACAGGGAGAGGGGGCGCTCCACCGTAAGCAGGTTGGCGCTGAGCGAAGCGAAGCCCAACACCACGCCGCATCCCACCCTACTCCCGCGCCGCCTGCCGCGGCGCGTCCGGTTTGCTCACCTGGAATCCCTCGGCGAAGGTCGCCCGGGCCTCCAGGCGCTGCGGTATCAGGCCGCTGCGGTGGTAGAAATCCGCCGCCGCCTGCTGGTCGGCCACCACCTGCGGGTCGATGGGATCCCAGTGCAGCTGACGGCGCTCGAATTGCAGCCGGGCCACCGCCTCGGGAAAGCCGATGATCTGCGCCAGGGTCCTGGCATAGCCATCGAGGTGGGCATAGCCCCAGCGCTGGGCGGCGGCCAGACGGTCGAGATAGTCCTGCAGCGCCGCGCGCCGGGCCGGATCGGCCAGGGCCGTGTCGGTGGCCGCCAGGAAGCTGTTGCCCGCCCAGAGCCCGCGACCACTGACCAGCACCCGGGCGCCGTCGACCTGCTCGGCCTGGGCGGTGTAGGGCTCCCAGGTCGCCCAGGCGTCCACGGAGCCATTGGCCAGGGCCATCTTGGCGTCCACCGGGCCGAGGAAGCGAAAGCTCACGTCCTGGGCGGTCAGGCCCACCGAGTCCAGCGCCTTGAGGGCGATGTAATGACCGATGGAGCCACGCCCGGTGGCGATGCGCTTGCCCTTGAGATCGGCCGCCGTCCGCAGCGGCGAGTCACGCGGCACGATCACCGCCGTGCCATAGGGATCGGACTTGTCCACGGCGATGGCCTTGACCGGCGCGCCAGCGGCCAGGGCGAACAGCAGCGGCCCATCACCGATGATGCCGGCGTCCACCGCGCCGGCATTGAGCGCCTCGGCCAGGGGCGCGGCGGCGGGAAATTCCGCCCACTGGATGCGATAACCCGGCAGGTCGCGCAGGCCGTCGGCGGCCTCCAGCTGGGCGCGCATGTTGCCCTTCTGGTCGGCGATGCGCAGGGTCAGGGGCTCGGCGGCCAGGGCCGCGCTGGCGGCGAGCAGCAGCGGTAGCGCCAGCAGGGTACGGCGGATAAGGGTCATGGTTTGGCTTCCTGGGTAAAGACGGAGGCATCGGCCAGGGCGGCGACGTCGACCGGTTTGGGCAGCACCTGGAGTTCGCTGAACAGATCGGCCACCTGCTGCACCGCGGCGACGTCCGCCGGCTGCACCGGGCGCAGGCCACGGGAGGTGCGGGTGGAAATGGCCACCGCAGCGCCTTCCGGCAGGCGCGTCAGCTCGGCATAGACCCGCGCATAGTCCTGCGGATGGGCGACCGCCCAGGCCCGTGCCTGGGCCAGGCGCCCGGCGAAATCGGCGATGGCGGCGCGCTTGGCCGGGTCCTCCAGCGACGCCGGGGTGGCGGTGAGAAAGCCCAGGGCGGTGGTCAGCCCCTGGCCATCGCGCAGCAGCCGGGCGCCGTGTTGCTCGGCGATGCCGAGATAGGGATCGAAGGTCGCCCAGGCGTCGATCTGCCCGGCATTGAAGGCGGCACTGGCGTCGGTGGGCAGCACGAACTTGACCGTGACGTCCTCACGCTTGAGCCCGGCCTCTTCCAGGGCGGCATAGAGCAGGTGCTGGGAGATGCTGCCCTTGGCCGAGGACACCACCACGGTGCGCCCCTTGAGATCCCTCACCGAACGGATCGGTGAATCCTTCTGCACCAGCAGGCCGTTGGCCTGGGGGTAGCCGACATTGGTGGCGATGAGCTTGAGCGGCACGCCGCCGGACGCGGCCATCAGCACCGGCAGGTCACCGGCATAGGAGGTATCCACCGCGCCGACGCGCTGGGCCTCGAACAGTGGTGCGGCGCCCTGGAAGTTGGCCCAGCGATACTGGTAAGGCGCGCCTTCGAGGGTGCCGGCGGCTTCCATCATGGCGCGCAGACCGCGGGCCTGGTCGCCCAGTACCAGGGTCACGCCGGAGAGATCCGGCGCGGCCTGGGCCTGCCCCAGCAGCAAGGCCAGGCCAAGGGTGGCGAGCAGTCGCTTCATTGCGCGTACTCCCGGCCTTCGTGACGCTCCAGTTGGCGCACCGCCGCCTCCCAGTGACGGACATGGGCGCCGCGCGCCAGATTGCCGGGGATGAGGTCGCTGACCTTCTGCGCGACGGCGTCCGCAGCGATAACCAGCTCGGCGCCACCGCTCTGGGCCGCCAGTTGCGCGGCGCAGGAGCGCTCCAGGTAATAGAGGTGCCAGAAGGCCTCCTCCAGACTCGCGCCCACGGTGAGCAGGCCATGGTTGCAGAGGATCATCGCCGGGTGCGCCCCGAGGTCGGCCACCAGCCGACTCTGCTCGTCCAGGTCCAGGGCCACGCCCTCGTAGCCGTGATAGGCCAGGCGGCCGAAGAATCTCATGGCGTGCTGGGAAATCATCAGCAATCCATCGCGCTGGGCGGAGACGCCAATGCCGGCGGCGGTGTGGGTGTGCAGCACCGCATGGAGTTCCGGCTGGGCACGGTGGATGGCGCTGTGGATTACGTAGCCAGCCGGATTGATGCCCAGTCCGGTGGGGTCGAGGACGATCTCGCCATCGATGTCCACCTTCACCAGCGAAGAGGCGGTGATCTCGTCGAAGGTCTGGCCGAAGGGATTGATCAGGAAGTGCGCCTCCGGGCCTGGCACCCGCAGCGAGAAGTGGGTGTAGATATGGTCGGTCCAGCGTTCGCGGGCAGCCAGCCGATAGGCGGCGGCGAGTTTGACCCGCGCCTCCCATTCGGCGGCGGACACCTGGGCGCGGACGCTGGCGAGGGCGTTGTGGAAGGCGGTCATGCGGCGGCTCCGGAAGCAGAAGGGGCGCCAGGGCGACGGGCGTTGCCCTGGTCTGCTTAGAACCTAACGTTGGGAGTTGCCGAGACGGAAATATCGATTGCGCATAACCTAATATGCACAGCATGGATAACCCAAACAGATAGTTATGCGAATAATGGTTTCAGCACAGAACCAATCGATCTAAGGTGCTGGGCGCCGGCCTTGCTTTAATGGCCGTCATCGCCCACCCGGCTTACTCGTGGAGCCCTCCATGACCCTTAGGCTCGACCGCCTGCGCCTGTTCCTGCATGACCTCGCCACCCTGGTCGACGAACACCCTGCCGAGCCGCAGCTGCTGCAGCGCGGCGCCGCCCTGCTCGGCGAACTGGTCCGCCATGACGACTGGCTGCCCGAGGACTGCGCCCTGCCCCACCCCGAGCGCTATAGCCAGTACCTGCTCTATGCCGATGCCCGTCAGCGCTTCTCGGTGGTGAGCTTCGTCTGGGGGCCGGGCCAGGCCACGCCGGTGCATGACCACCGCACCTGGGGCCTGATCGGCATGCTGCGCGGCGCCGAGACCGCTCAGGACTTCGCCCGCGATCCCGCCGGCCGCCTGCAGCCGGAAGGCGCTCCCGTGCGTCTGGAGCCGGGCCAGGTGGAAGCGGTCTCGCCGCGGGTGGGCGACATCCACCAGGTCAGCAACGCCTATGCCGATCGCACCTCCATCAGCATCCACGTCTATGGCGGCAACATCGGCGCCGTGCGCCGCGCCGTCTATGCCGCCGATGGCCAGGAAAAGCCCTTCATCTCCGGCTACACCAATCGCCAGCTGCCCAACCTGTGGGACCTGTCCCAGGAGACCGCCACACCATGACCGCCATCCGCACCGCCGAGGACATCCGCCAGGCCCTCCTCGCCGGCACCGAAGTCGCCCTGCTCGACGTCCGCGAGGAGGATCCCTTCGCCGCCGGCCACCCGCTGTGGGCCGCCAATCTGCCGCTATCGCGCCTGGAACTGGAGGCCTGGTCGCGGCTGCCGCGGCGCGATGTGGCCATCACCCTCTATGACAATGGCGAAGGCCTGGCGGAACGCGCGGCCGAACGCCTGCACGCCCTGGGCTACACCGACGTGGCCCTGCTCGAGGGCGGCCTGGCGGGCTGGCGCGCCAGCGGCGGCGAACTCTTCATCGACGTCAACGTGCCGAGCAAGGCCTTCGGCGAGCTGGTGGAAGCGCGCCGCCATACCCCCTCGCTGCCCGCCGAGGAGGTCAAGGCGCTGCTGGATCAGGACGCCGACCTGGTGATCCTCGATGCGCGCCGCTTCGAGGAATACCAGACCATGAGCATTCCCGGTGGCGTCAGCGTGCCGGGCGCCGAACTGGTGCTGCGGGTCGCCGAGCTGGCACCCGATCCGCGGACCCGGGTCATCGTCAACTGCGCCGGCCGGACCCGCAGCCTGATCGGCGCCCAGTCGCTAATCAACGCCGGCATTCCCAATCCGGTGGCCGCCCTGCGCAACGGCACCATCGGCTGGACGCTGGCCGGCCAGACCCTGGAGCACGGCCAGCAACGCCGCTTCGGTGCGGTGAGTCCGGCGACCCAAGCGATCGCCGCGACCCGCGCGCGTCAGGTCGCCGATCGCGCCGGTGTCGCCCGGCTGGCCTTCGGCGAACTGGCGGCCTGGCGCACCGAGGCGCGGCGGACGAACTACCTGATCGATGTGCGCACCCCCGAGGAATTCGCCACCGGCCACCTGCCCGGCGCCCGCTCGACGCCGGGTGGCCAGCTGGTCCAGGAGACCGATCACAGCGCCCCGGTACGCGGTGCCCGCCTGGCCCTGGTGGACGACGACGGCGTGCGCGCCAACATGAGCGCCTCCTGGCTGGCGCAGATGGGCTGGGAGGTGGCGGTGGTCGACGCCATCCCGGCCGGCGCCCTGAGCGCCACCGGTCCCTGGCAGCCGCCCGCTCCCGTCCCCGGGCCGGTGGAGCGCATCTCGGTGACGCGCCTGCAGGAATTGCTGGCGGAGCCCGGCACCCTGGTGGTGGATGTCACCGCCAGCGCCAACTATGTCCAGAGGCACATCCCGGGCGCCGCCTGGGTGCTGCGCGCCGATCTGCCGGCAGCGCTGCCGCCGGCCGAGCGCTATGTCTTCACCTGCGGCAGTGGCCAACTGGCCGCCTTCGCCGCCGTCGATGTCCAGGCCATTACCGACCGGCCGGTCTTGCTGCTGGAGGGCGGTACCGCGGCCTGGCTGGCTGCGGGTCTGCCGGTGGAAGGCGGCGAAACACGGCTGCTGTCGACCCGGCGCGATCGCTACCGGCGCCCCTATGAAGGCACCGATGCCCCGCGCGCGGCCATGCAGGCCTACCTGGACTGGGAATTCGGCCTGGTCGAGCAGTTGCGGCGCGATGGCACCAGTGGCTTCCGGGTGATCTAGCCGCTGCTCCGCACGAAGGCCGCCACCCAGGCCGCCGTTTCCACCAGTGCCTGGGTCTGGCTCAGGCCGCTGCTCTTGAGCGGCTTGAGATCGTGGTCGGCGGTGGCGATCCACTGCACTTCGAGCGTGGGCGCCAGGGCATAGCCGGCCACCTCCGTACGGGTGCCCAGGGCATCCCGCTCGCCCTGGACGATCAGCGTCGGCGTGGCCAGGGTCGCCAGGTGCTCGGTGCGCAGCCGCTCGGGCTTGCCGGCCGGGTGGAAGGGATAGCCCAGGCAGACGAGGCCCGTCGCGCCCAGGTCGTCGGCCAGCAGACTGGCCATCCGCCCGCCCATGGACTTGCCCGCCAGCCACAACGGACCGCTTTCTGCCGCGCGCCAGGTGGCGACCATGGCCCGCCAGTGCTCCAGCAGGACCGGCGCCGGATTCGGCGGGCGGCGCCGGCCTTCGGCGCGGGCCCGCGCCATGTAGGGAAAGTCGAATCTCAGGGTGCGGATGTCGCGCCGCGCCAATGCCTCGGCCAGCTGCTCCATGAAGGGGCTGTCCATCCCTGCCCCCGCCCCATGGGCCAGCAACAGGGTCGCCAGCGGCGGACCCGCGGGTCGGCATTCGCGAAAGCTGTCGAGGTACAACTCGTCTGCCATGGGCTACTCCTCGTCCAAACGCCAAAGCTTAACCGGCTATCCATTGATCTGGATCAATAAAGCGCAGGCCGCGCCCCTCACACTGGGCACCTCGAAACCATTGGAGCCCGGCATGACAGCCGCTCTCGTCTGGGACGCCGACCTCATCGCCCGCTACGATCGCGCCGGCCCCCGCTATACCTCCTACCCCACCGCCGTGCAATTCCACGACGGCATCGGTCCCTTCGACCTGCTCGGCGCCCTGCGCCTGAGTCGCCAAGCCGGACGCCCGCTGTCGCTCTACCTGCACGTGCCCTTCTGCGCCAACATCTGCTACTACTGCGCCTGCAACAAGGTCATCACCAAGGACCGCAGCCGCAGCGTCGCCTACCTCCAGGCCCTGCGTCAGGAGATGGCCCTCACCAGCCGGCACCTGGACGGCGGGCAGCGGGTGGAGCAGCTGCACCTCGGCGGTGGCACCCCGACCTTTCTCAACCCCATGCAGCTGCGTGAGCTGATGGCCGACCTGCGCCGGCACTTCACCCTGGCCGACGGCGACCGGGGCGACTACTCCATCGAGATTGATCCGCGCGAAGCCGACTGGAGCACCATGGGGCTGCTCCGCGAGCTGGGTTTCAACCGCGTCAGCTTCGGCGTCCAGGACCTCGACCTACAGGTGCAGCTGGCGATCAATCGCCTGCAGCCCTTCGACGACACCCGTACCCTGGTGGAGGCCGCTCGCGCCCTCGACTATCGCTCCATCAACCTGGACCTCATCTACGGCTTGCCGCGGCAGACCCCGGCCAGCTTCGCCCACACCGTGGAGCGGGTGCTGGAATTGCAGCCGCATCGCCTGTCGGTGTTCAACTACGCCCATCTGCCGCAGCGCTTTCCGCCGCAACGGCGCATCGAAGCCAGCGAACTGCCGGACCCCGCGGCCAAGCTGGAGATGCTGCAGCGCACCGTGGAACAGCTGCTGGCCGCCGGCTATCGCTACATCGGCATGGACCACTTCGCCCTGCCCGACGACGACCTGGCCATCGCCCAGGAAGACGGCACCCTGCAGCGCAACTTCCAGGGCTACACCACCCACGGCCACTGCGACCTGCTGGGCCTCGGGGTCTCCGCCATCAGCCAGGTCGGCGAGGTGCTCTGCCAGAACACCCCCGATCTCGCCCGCTACCAGGACCGCCTGGGCCAGGGCGAACTGGCGGTGGCCCGCGGCCTGCGCCGTTCGCGGGACGACCGCATCCGCGGCGCGGTGATCGCCCAGCTGATCTGCCATTTCCAGCTGGATTTCGCCGCCATCGAGCGCAGCTGCGAGCTGGATTTCCGCCAGTATTTCGCCGACGCCTGGCCGCACCTCGAGGCCATGGCCGCCGACGGCCTGATCCGCCTCGATGCGCGCGGCCTGCAGGTGCTGGCGCCGGGCCGCCTGCTGATCCGCGCCCTGTGCATGCTGTTCGACCGCTATCTGCCAGGCCACGACAACCAGCGCTTTTCCCGGGTGATATGACCCATGCCTGCCACGACTGCTAAAGTTAGACTTTTGGAACCAGACGAGAAGCGACCCGCCCCCATGACCGAGCCCCTCAAGCTGCGCAACGCCCAGGCCCATTGCAAGGATTGCAGCCTCGCCTCGCTGTGCCTGCCGCTGTCGCTCGATCTGAAAGACCTGGACGCCCTCGACCAGATCGTCAAGCGCGGCCGGCCGCTGGCCAAGGGTGACCACCTGTTCCGCCAGGGCGATACCTTCGGCTCGGTCTACGCGGTGCGTTCCGGCGCCCTGCGCACCAGCAGCCTGAGCGATGCCGGCGAGGAGCAGATCACCGGCTTCCACCTGCCCAGCGAACTGGTCGGCCTGTCGGGCATGGACACCGAGCGCTATCCGGTCTCGGCCCGGGCGCTGGAGACCACCACCGTCTGCGAGATCCCCTTCGAGCGCCTGGACGAACTCTCCGAGCAGCTGCCGCAACTGCGCCGCCAGCTGTTGCGGGTGATGAGCCGGGAGATCCGCGATGACCAGCAGATGATGGTGCTCTTGTCGAAGAAGAGCGCCGACGAGCGCATCGCCACCTTCCTGGTCAATCTCTCCGCGCGCTTCCATGCCCGCGGCTTCTCCGCCCAGCAATTCCGCCTGAGCATGTCGCGCAACGAGATCGGCAACTTCCTCGGCCTGGCGGTGGAAACCGTGTCGCGCGTCTTCACCCGCTTCCAGCAGAGCGGAGTGCTGGCGGCGGAAGGCAAGGAGGTGCGCATCCT
This sequence comes from Pseudomonas sp. MOIL14HWK12:I1, assembly GCF_000510705.1. NCBI lineage: Bacteria > Pseudomonadati > Pseudomonadota > Gammaproteobacteria > Pseudomonadales > Pseudomonadaceae > Pseudomonas > Pseudomonas sp. MOIL14HWK12:I1. The sequence goes on from NZ_AZNY01000009.1 coordinate 129,814, forward strand.
CGATTCCGCCCGCCTCTGCGCCCTGGCCGGCGGTCAGCTGGAAGGTTGAGGCCAGAGGTCCTGCCTGAGTGGCAGGACCCCGAGCCCCTAGAAGCTGTAGCTGACCGTCGCGGTCACGTTGCGCTCCTCGCCGAAGTAGCAGAAGTCCAGGCTGTAGCAGGACGCCACATAGTCCTTGCCCAGCACGTTGTTGGCATTGACCCGTGCCGTGAGCCCCGGCAGTCCCAGGCGGGTGAAGTCATAGGCGAGCATGGCGTCCACCAGGGTGTAGGCCGGTACCTTGCGCGTATTGGCCTTGTCCGCCCAGCTGGTGCCCACGTAGCGGGCACCGGCGCCGACGCTGAAGCCCGCCAGGGGCCCCGCCAGTTCGTATTGCCCCCACAGCGAAGCCTGGTGCCGCGGCGCCTGATTCGGCGTATTGCCCTGGGTGCCGTCCAGCGCCTGGGTGTACTCGATATCGGTGAAGGTGTAGCTGCCCAGCAGCTTAAGCCGCTCGGCCATTTGCAGATGGCCCTCCAGCTCCAGGCCCCGGGAGCGGATCTCGCCCACCGAGGAATAGAAGTCTTCCTGGGGCAGCTTGGTCGCCACGTTTTCCTGGGTGATGTGGAACAGCGAGGCGGTGTAGAAGCTGGCGCTGCCCGGCGGCTGGTATTTCAGGCCCAGCTCCCACTGCTTGCCCTCGGTGGGCTCCAGCGGATTGCCTGCGGCGTCGTTGTAGGCATTGGGATTGAAGGAGGTGGAATAGCTCAGGTAGGGCGCCAGGCCGTTGTCGAACAGATAGAGCGCCCCGGCGCGCCCGCTGGCCTGGCCGCGGCGCGCGCTGCTGCGGGTCCCCGCCTGGCGATCCTCGATGCCGATCTCCACCCAGTCCTGGCGCAGGCCGAGCGAAAAGCGCCAGCGATCCAGTTCGATCAGATCCTGCAGGTAGATACCGGTCTGCTCCAGTTCGCGGCGGTATTCGCTGCCCGGGTAGACGGTCACCTGGCCACCGTAGCTGGGCTCGAAGGCGTCCAGCGGATCCGCCGTGCCACTGGGCCAGTCGACGTGGGTCCAGCGGCGCTGGTAGTCCAGGCCGGCCAGCAAGGTATGGCGACTGCCCGCCCAGTCGAAGTCCGCCTGCACCAGGTTGTCCAGGGTATAGGCGTGCAGATTCTCGCGGCCGCCGGAGTAGTAGCGATTGAGCAGGTCGCTGCTGCCGACATAGCCGTAGCCATAGACCTGCTCCAGCTCGACCCGCGACTTGGCATAGCGGAAATTCTGCCGCGCGCTCCAGACGTCGTTGAATCTGTGCTCGAACTGATAGCCGACCATCTGCTGGGTCCGCTCGAACTTGTCGTGATCGGGCTCGCCGTCGAAGAAGTGGTTGCTGATGTAGCGGCCATTGCGGCGATAGAGGCTGCCTTCGGCGGGGACGCCACTGTGGTAGCCGCCATCCGGATCCTTTTGCAGATAGGCCTGCAGGGTCAGGGTGGTGTCGTCGCTCAGGTCGATGGCCAGACTGGGCGCCAGCGCATAGCGCTCTTCCTCCACGTGATCGAACTGGGTGTCGCTGTGCTGGGCCAGCCCCACCAGGCGATAGGCGATATGCCCCTCCTCGTCCAGCGGTCCGCCGAAATCGAAACCGGCGCCGCGCTGGCCGAGATTGCCCAGGGTGGCCTGGACCTGGTGGTAGGGCTGGTACAGCGGCTTCTTGCTGGTCAGGGCCACCAGGCCGCCCGGCAGGCTGCGGCCATAGAGCACCGAGGCCGGTCCCTTCACCACGTCGATGCGTTCGAGGAAATAGGGATCGACCTGCAGCGAGCTGAAGGTGCCGCTGTCGCCCATGGTCTTGAGGCCGTCGAGAAAGACGTTGTCGACGCTGTTGTCGGCGAAGCCGCGCATCACCACGTAGTCGTAGCGATTGGAGGCGCCGATCTGGCCGGTGAAGATCCCCGGGGTGTACCTCATGGCCTGCTGCACGGTCTTGGCGCCCTGGTCATCGATCTGTTCGCGGGTCACCACCGAGACCGACTGGGAGGTTTCCAGCAGTCCCTTGCTGGTCTTGGTGGCCACGTCGCTGTGGGTCGCCAGGTAGCCATCGGTCTCGCCCAGGGCATTGCCCAGGGCGAAGCCGGTCACCGTGGTCTCGCTGAGGGAGGTCACACCGCTCGCGGGTATAGCCTCTAGGCGATAGCTGTCATCCGGCTGGCGCACCGCCTGCAGGCCACTGCCCTGGAGGATCTGCTGGAAGCCCTCGGCCGGCGTGTAGCGACCCTGCAGGCCCGGACTGCGCCGACCTTCCAGCCCCTGGGCGGGGGCCGACAGCAGTACACCGCTCTGGGCGGCGAAGGTGCTCACCACCGTGGCCAGACTGCCCGCCTCGATGCGGTATTCCTGCGCCAGGGGCACCGCCTGGGCCAGGCCCTGGGACGTGGCCAGGCCGGTGATGCCCAGTGGCATGGCCAGGGCGAAGACGCGCAGGGCGCGGCGCAACGGATGCAGGGTGAAACGGGTTTGGCGATGCATGAGGGGCCTCGAAGCGGAGATCGTTTCCCCCAAGCCCCGCGAGCGCGCCAAAGGGGAACCGCTCGCCGCAATTTTTTTTCAGGCGGGTACGATCTGCACCCACCAGGGCAGGCGCCGCTCCACCCGCACCGGCAGGCTGTCGGCCAGCGCGGCCAAGGCGCGGTCGGTGTCAGCCAGGGGATAGCTGCCCACCACCCGCAGTTGCGCGACCGTGGCGGTGCAGGTCAGCAGGCCTGGGCGATAGCGCCCCAGCTCCGCCACCAGCGCCGCCAGCGACCAGTCGTCCACCACCAGCCGCCCCTGGCGCCAAAGTTGCCGTCCCGGATCGACCGGCCCCAGTGGCCGCACCGCGGTCGTGGTCATGAGGGCCTGGTGGCCCTGGGTCAGGACCTGAGCACGGGCCTGGAGTGGCGCCAGCTGCAGGGCGCCGTCATAGGCCGCGACCTCCAGCCCGTCGTCACGCAAGCGCACTGAGCAGCAGCCCGGACCGGATCTGACCTGACCGAACGCCGTGTCCAGTCGCAGCGGCGCCGCCCCGTTCCGGCCTTCCAGCAGCACCTCGCCGCGCAGCAGCCGCCAGCGGTCTGCGGCCTCCTGCGCCAACCGGCTGTCGGTGTTGAGCCAGACGCGCACCCCGGCGGTCAGGTCGAGGGCACGGATCTCGCCGACCGCCGTGCTCAGGGTGGCGCCCTCCCCCAACCGCCAGTCGTCCGGCCGCGCCCAGCCCAGGGCCAGTCCGCCCACCGCCAGACCCAGCACCCTGAGCGCCCGCCGCCGGCCCAGGGATTCGCGCCGCGCCAGGGCCAGGCGCCCGGACGGCGGCAGACCGGTGAAGCGCGCACTGATTTCCTCCACCCGTGCCCAGGCCACCGCGTGGCGGCTATCCGCCTGTAGCCAGCGCTCCCAGGCCCGCTCGGTGGCCGGATCCACCTCGTCGGCAGCCAGTTCGGCGAACCAGTCCGCCGCTTCTGCCAGAGGTCCGCCACCGCCAGGCGTCAGCGCATTCAAGACACCAGTTCCAGGCAGTGCAGCATGGCCTGGGCCATGTACTTCTTGACCATCCGCTCCGACACGCCCAGGCGCTCGGCGATGACGGCATAGGTGAGGCCTTCCAGCTGCGCCAGCAGAAAGGCCTGGCGCACCCGAGCAGGCAGGCGGTCGAGCAGCGCATCGAGTTCGGTCAGGGTTTCCAGGATCAGCGCCTGGGCTTCCGGTGAGGGCTGCACGGCCTGAGGTCGGGCCGCGAGCGCCTCGAGATAGGCGCGCTCCACGGCCTGGCGCCGCCAGTGGTTGGCCAGCAGGCCCTGGGCGACGGTCGCGAGAAAGGCGCGAGGTTCGCGCAGGCGCTCCAGTTCCCCTTCCCGGGCCAGCAGCCGCACGAAGGTGTCCTGGGCCAGATCGGCCGCCTGCCCCAGGCAACCCAGTCGCCGCTGCAGCCGCTCGCGCAGCCAGCCGTGATGATCCTGGTAGAGGGTCCGGATGTGTCCATACCGGTCGGACTCGAGCGTCTGCATCACCATCCTCGGAAGCCGCTGATTTCCGATAATGATAATGCTTCTCGATCACAAGATACAGCCGTGTCGTGCGCCCGAGGTGCGCAGACGGCCAAGGTAGAGCGCTAGAGACTGATCGGCTTGCGCCCGGCGAAGGCGTGGGTCAGGGTGCCGCCATCGACCAGGTCCAGTTCGCCACCCAGGGGCACGCCATGGGCGATACGCGAGATGGTCAGGCCCTTGGGCGCCAGCAGCTGGGCGATGTAATAGGCGGTCGCCTCGCCTTCCACCGTGGGGTTGGTGGCGATGATCATTTCGGTGAAGCCGCCCTCGCTGACGCGCCGCTCGAGTTCGGGTACGCCGATGGCGTCCGGACCCAGGCCGTCGATGGGCGACAGGTGTCCCTTGAGCACGAAGTAGCGCCCGCGATAGCCGGTCTGTTCGACGGCGAAGACGTCCATGGGCCCCTCCACCACGCAGAGCAGACTGTCGTCACGCCGGGTGTCGGCGCAAAATCCGCAGATCTGTTCTTCGCTGAGGGTACGGCAGCGCTGGCAGTAACCGACCCCTTCCATGGCGGCGCTGAGGGCAGAGGCCAGGCGCTGGCCACCCTGGCGTTCGCGCTCGAGCAGTTGCAGGGCCATGCGCTGGGCGGACTTCTGGCCGACACCGGGCAGGACCCGGAGCGCATCGATCAATTGGCGAATCAGGGGACTGAAGCTCATGGACTACCGTACTGGAAGGCGGGAGAGACGGGTGCCCGCTGGACACCCGCAGCTGGAACAACCTAGAAAGGCATCTTGAAGCCGGGCGGCAGCTGCATCCCGGAGGTCATGCCGGACATCTTGTCCTGGCTGTTCTGCTCGATCTTGCGCACGGCGTCGTTCACCGCGGCGGCGATCAGGTCTTCGAGGATTTCCTTGTCTTCCTGCATCAGGCTGTCGTCCAGGCTGACGCGCTTGACGTCGTGTCTGCCGGTCATGACGACGCTGACCAGGCCGGCGCCGGATTGACCGGTCACTTCGGCGTTCGCCAGCTCTTCCTGCATCTTCTGCATCTTTTCCTGCATCTGCTGGGCCTGCTTCATCAGGCCGGCCATGCCACCTTTCATCATGTCTGCTACCTCGAACTATGAATGGAAAACCGGTCAGGCTTGGGTGTCGACCGGCTCGATGGTACCCGCGCGCACCGTGGCGGCGAACTGTTGCATCATCTGGCGGATCAACGGATCGTCCTGGATGGACTGCTCCGCCTGCCGCTGACGCTCCGCCCGGCGCCGGGCGGCGGCCTGGGCGGGCGTCTCCTGCTCGGGGGTCTGGATGGTGACCTCGAGCGTGATGGGACGTCCCTGCTGCTGGTTCAGCGCATCGTTGAGCCGGCGCTGCTGGTTGGCGTTGAACAGGGCGCTCTGCGCCGGATCCAGGTGCAGGTGCCAGCGATCGCCGTCCACCGCCACCAGGGTGCAGTTGGCCGCGATGCTGGCGGTCAACCCGCCCAGCTTGAGGTCGGGGAACAGGGTCTGCCAATCGGCTGCCAGACCGGTCGCCGGTTGCACCGCCGGCGCCGGCGCCGCGGTCACCGCTTCGGCAGCCGGCTCACCCAGGCTGTCGAGATAGTCGTCCAGCCCTACCTCGTAGTAATCCTCGGCCGGCGGCGGCTCTTCGTCACCGTCCAGTTCGTCACCGGAGGTGTCCGCGGGCAATTCGGCGATCACCGTGGCCTCAGGGGTCGCCTCGACCTGGGGAGTCGGTAGCGCCCTGGGGGCGACCGGCGCACCAGCCGCTTCGACCGGAGTTTGAGCCGGAGCCGGAGCCGGAGCTGGAGCTGGAGCTGCAGTCGGAGCCGCCTTGACCGCCACGGGCGCAGGATCCTCCCAGGGGAGATCCACCGGCTCTTCTACAGGGGTGGTATTACTGGAGACAGGCGTTGCCGGCACCGGCGTAGGTGCTGCCTCGGGTGGCGACGGGCGCGCAAGCGCAGCCGCTGCCGGAACCGCCGCGGCCACCGGACGGGGGTTGGAGTCAGCCGTGGCCGGGCTGGCTCCCGTCGTCTTTAGTGCCGGTCGCTCGGCAACCACCGCACCGGCGGGCCGGAAGGCCAGCATGCGCAGCAGGACCATCTCGAAGCCGTGGCGCGGATCCGGTGCCAGCGGCAGATCGCGCCGCCCGACCAGACCCAGCTGATAGTAGTACTGGACATCTTCCGCCGGCAGCGTCTGCGCCAGGCTCAGCACCCGCTCACGATCACCCTGGCCATTGTCCACCGCATCGGGCAGCACCTGGGCGATGGCCACGCGGTGCAGCACATTGAGCAGCTCGGCCAGCACGCCGCCCCAGTCGGGGCCCTGCTCGGCCAGATGGCGAACCGCGTCCAGCACCGCGCGACCGTCACCGTCCAGCAAGGCCTGGAGTATATCGTAGACCTGGCCATGATCGAGGGTCCCAAGCATGGCGCGCACGTCGGCGGCCAGTACCTTGCCCTCGCCAAAGGCGATCGCCTGGTCGGTCAGGCTCATGGCGTCACGCATGGAGCCATCGGCCGCACGACCCAGCAGCCAGAGCGCATCGTCCTCGAAGGGAATGCTTTCCGCGGCGAGCACCTGCTGCAGGTGGGAGACGACCCGCTCCGGCGGCATGTTCTTCAGCGAGAACTGCAGGCAGCGCGAGAGGATGGTGACCGGCAGCTTCTGCGGATCGGTGGTGGCGAGCAGGAACTTGACGTGGGGTGGTGGCTCTTCCAGCGTCTTGAGCAGGGCATTGAAGCTGTGGGTGGAGAGCATGTGCACCTCGTCGATGAGGTACACCTTGTAGCGACCGCGGGACGGCGCGTACTGCACGTTCTCCAGCAGCTCGCGGGTGTCTTCCACCTTGGTGCGGCTGGCGGCGTCCACTTCGATGAGATCGACGAAGCGGCCTTCATCGATCTCGCGACACACCGAGCAGCTGCCACAGGGCGTGGAGCTGATGCCGGTCTCGCAATTCAGGCACTTGGCCAGGATCCGCGCGATGGTGGTCTTGCCCACCCCGCGGGTACCGGTGAACAGATAGGCGTGGTGCAGCCGCTCGTTGTCCAGCGCATTGATCAGCGCCTTGAGCACATGGGTCTGGCCGACCATTTCGCGGAATGACCGCGGGCGCCATTTGCGCGCAAGAACCTGGTAACTCATCGAGACCTGATCAGGAGAAGACGTGGGGGGCGCCCATGCTAACGAAGAGGGGCCGCGAATGCATCCCGCGGTGTGGCATCGGGGCGACGCCGGGCGGGCTGTGGCTACCTCCCTAGATGGAGGCAGCCTGGCGGATTTTCAAGCGATCAGGAGGGAAAACGGCGGGTAAAAAGCCGCTTCAGGCACGCCGGCAGTGGTCCTCACCATCGGCCAGGACCACGCTTGCGACATAGGCTGCCAGGGCATCCAGCTGGCTGCGCAGGCGGGTCACGGTGGCGTTCATCTTGAAGGGATTGATCGCCTCTTCGTTGGTCAGGTCGATCCTGATCAGCAGCAGGGGCTCGCTGGGGTGGTAGATCTGCGCAACCAGCGTCGTCTCGGTGTCGCGTCGGCAGTCGACACGATAGGGATGGAGGCCATTGCTCAGGGCGCGTCCTGCGCATTCGAGTCCGTTCTTCACAAGAGATCCTTGGACATCTGTCCAGTGGTGAGGGTACGGCGCGCATGATGGCACAGAGCCATGAACCAAAACAGTGCATTTCGTCACGAAAGCCCTGTGGCGTGGTTCGCGGAGCGCTGGGAGACGAGGCGGAAAAAGAGCAGGGAAACGCGGAAGAGGAAAAGCGCGGGGCAGAAATGGAGGTGGCCCCGCCAGCCACACCCCGGCACACGACATCACCGCTGCGGCTGCTCCCTTCCGGGCCTGACCGGGTTCACGGTTGATCGTTGCGGGGGGACCGACAGAGCCACCATAACGCCTCACCCTGAGGTGAGGTGCGTCATTCTACGCGGTTGGGGCGAAGTTGCAAGCCATACAAGGACTTAGGTTCGCTAGGGTGCTGCCTGCAGGTCCCAGAGCGCAGCGAAACTGCCCTCCCCCTCGCGCAGCCGCTGCGGAGGGCCGTCCTCGACGATGACGCCCTGCTCCAGCACCAGGATGCGGTCGAAGCCGGTCAGGGTGGAGAGCCGATGGGCCACCGCCACCACGGTGCGGCCTTCCATCAACTCCAGCAGGGCTCGCTGGATGACCGTCTCGGAGTGGCTGTCCAGCGCCGAGGTGGCTTCGTCGAGGATGAGAATGGGCGCATCCTTGAGAAAGGCCCGGGCGATGCCCAGACGCTGGCGCTGACCACCGGAAAGCAGCACGCCGCGCTCGCCCACCGGGGTGTCGTAGCCCAGCGGCAACTCGCGGATGAAGTCGTCGCAATAGGCGTGACGAGCCGCCGCCTCCACCTCTGCGTCGCTGGCTTCCGGCCGGCCATAGCGGATGTTCTCGCGAATGCTGCGATTGAACAGCGCGGTCTCCTGGGGCACCACGGCGATGCGCTGGCGCAGGCTGTCCTGACTGACCGTGCGGATGTCCTCGCCATCTATGCAGATCCTCCCCCGCTGGATATCGTCGAGGCGCTGCAACAGGCCGATCAGGGTCGACTTGCCGGCGCCCGACGGCCCCACCAGCCCGATCTTCTGGCCGGCCGGCACCTCCAGATCGAAACCCTGGAACACCTGCCGACCATCGGGATAGCGATAGTGCACGCCCGTAAAGCTCAGGGCGCCGCGCGCCTGGGTCAGGGGCCGTTCGACGTCGCTCTGGCCGTGGGGCTGGATAAGGATGCGCAGGGTCTCGCCGATGGCGCCCAGTTGCTGAGTGGTGTCCACCAGCGCCAGGGCCAGGTCACGGGAGCCGTGCAGGATGCGAAAGGTCAGGGCACTGACCATGACCACGTCGCCGGCGGTGATGCTGCCGCGGCTCCACAGGGCGATGGCCCAGGCCAGCATGCCGCCGGCCATCAGCGACAGGCAGGTGTCGTGGAGTACCCGGGCCTGCTCCAGATGCATCCAGCTGCTGCGCTGGGCACGCGCCTCTACGCCGATGGCCTGGGCCAGTCGCTGCACCTCGCGCTCCCGGGCGGAAAAGGCCTTGATGGTCCAGACGTTCTGCACCAGGTCCACCAGCTCGCCGCCGACATGGGCCGACTGAGCGGCGAAGCGCTGGTGTCGCGCCCGCCCGCGAATGCCGAAGGCGGTGATCACCAGCGCCACGATCAGCACGAAGGCCACCAGCGCCCCGGCCATGCGCAGGTCCACGGTGCAGAGCACCACCACCGCGCCGATGAAGTCGACGCAGGGCGGCATGATCTTCCAGGCCAGGCCGCCGTAGATGGCCCCCGCGGCCGCTCCGGTGGCGGAGATGCGATTGCCCAGGGCCCCGGCGAAATGCTGGGAGAAGTAGTGCATCGGATGGCCGGTGAGATAGCGGAACAGATCGACGCGCAGATCGGCGCAGCTGGCCACCACCGTGCGGCAACCCAGCCAGCCACCGCTACGCCAGAACAGGTTCTCCAGCACGATCAGCGAGATGAACAGCCAGAACGGCCCCCACACCGCCGCCCGGCGTGCCGGATCGGCCATGGCATCGACCAGCAGCTTCATGCCGTATTGCACTGCCACCGCACAGGTCGCCGCGCCGACCACCAGCAACAGCAGGCCGCCGAAGTGCCAGGGTCGCAGGCGGACATAGCGCCAGAGAAAGGCGCCGACCCGTTCCGGCAGGGGCCATTCGGCGCGCCGCCGCTCGCGCCGCCGAGCTGCGCTCATCGCCCCTCTCCGCCGGCCCAGAGCTGGCGTTGGCGCTGCAGGACCTCGGCCAGAGGCTCGTGCAGCGCCCGGCGCCCTGCCTCGTCGGCCACGCCGAACAGCCCCGTGGGACAGAGGCGGTCATCGTCCCAGCCGGGATAGTCGAGTACCGGATACAGGCAGATGCCCTGCACCGGCACGCCCTGGCGCAGCGCCCGCCCGACCTGATCGGCCACGTGTTCCAGCCAGGCGGCGCGCGCCGGGCCTTCGGCCCCCGTCTCGGCGATCAGCAACGGCCGGCCATAGCGCTGGTGGACTTCGGCCAGCATGCCCTGCAAGGGTCGATAGGCCGGATCCTCCGCCGCCAGGGTACCGCCGTCCAGATACCACTGGTTGTCGGAGTAGTAGTTCAGACCCAGGATGTCCAGGTAATCGGGGCGCCCGCCCAGCCCTGGCCACTGGCGCCCGCTGAGCAGGTCCCAGGCCTCGAACTGGGCCTGGCGATAGGCCTCCGCGGCCTCGCGCTGTTCGGGGCGGCGCGCGACCACATGGATCAGCGGATCGATGGCCAGGAAGCGCGCCGCGGGCAACTCGGCCCGAATCGCCTCGATGGCGGCGATGCTGGCGCGCACCAGTTGATGCTTGAGCTCCTGACCGCGGCCGCGAGCGCCGGGATTGAACAGACCCTGATCGCCGCCAGCCCAGGCCCAGTAGGAGATCTCGTTGATCGGCGCCAGGCACGGACGGGTCTCGCCCTCCTCCCGCAACAGCCGGGCAAAGGCGGCGGCATAACGGGCGAAGGCATCGACGAAGGCCGGCCGCCAGATATCCAGGTGATCGGGCCAGCCATAGTGGCAGAGGTCCCAGATCACCTGGACGCCGGCCGCCCGCGCGACTCGCACCTGCGGCAGGACACTCGACCAGTCATGGTGCCCGGCCTGGGCCTCCACCCGGTGCCAGCGGACGCCATCGCGCACGGTGCGCAGGCCCTGGGCGGCCACCGCGCCATAGTCTTCCGCGGCCCAGCGGTCATGGCCGGTGCTGGCGAGCAGATCCAGGCGTCGGCCATCGGCGCGTCTGTGGCTGGAGCATTCGAAGCCGGCCATGAAGAAACTCTGGAAGGGCGAGCCTTCGGCCATCACGTCTCTCATGGGGCCTGCCTTGCCAGGCTTTCGTGGTGTTCGGCGCTCTCCCCTGCCGCCGGCCCGAGCTCCGCCTCCTCAATGCGCTTGTAGGCGGCCAGCGCCTGGCCCACCACCTGGTCCATGTTGTAGTAGCGATAGGTCCCCAGACGGCCGATGAAGATGACATTAGGGGTCGCCTCGGCCAGGTGCTGGTAGCGCCGGTACAGCTCGGCGTTTTCCGGGCGTGGAATCGGATAATAGGGCTCGCCGTCAGCGCTGGGATATTCGTAGGTCAGGCTGGTGCGCTCGTGGGTCTGGCCGGTGAGGTGCTTGTACTCAGTGATGCGGGTGTAGGGCACCGCTTCGCTGGGATAGTTGACCACCGCCACCGGCTGGAAGCGCGGCGTATCGCGCGTCTCGTGCTTGAAGGTCAGCGAACGATACGGCAGGCGACCGAAGCGATAGTCGAAGAATTCGTCGATCGGGCCGCTGTAGACCAGGTGCTCATGGGGGATCAGTTCGCGGATCTCGCGGTAGTCGGTGTTGACCATTACCTTGATGTTGGGGTGATCCAGCATCCGTTCGAACATCCGGGTGAAGCCATGCAGGGGCATCTGCTGGAAGGTGTCGCCGAAGTAGCGATCGTCGGTGGTGGTCCGGGTCGGCACCCGCGCCGTCACCGAGCGGTCCAGTTGCGACGGATCCAGTCCCCACTGCTTGCGGGTATAGCCGCGAAAGAAGGTCTCGTAGAGTTCGTGCCCGACCTGGTTGATCACCACGTCCTCGGAGGTGCGGATGTCTTCGACCGGCTCGGCGCGGGCGGCGAGAAAGGCTTCGGCGCCCTGCTCGTCCAGCTCCAGGCCATAGAGGCGATTGAGCGTGGTCAGGTTGATCGGGATGGGCACCTGCTGACCCGCGACGTCGGCCAGGACCCGGTGCTCGTAGGGCCGCCACTCGGTGAAGCGCGAGAGGTAGTCGACGATGCGCTGGGAATTGGTGTGGAAGATGTGCGGACCATAGCGGTGCACCAGCACCCCGGCATCGTCATAGTGATCAAAGGCATTGCCGCCAATGTGCGGGCGCCGATCCACCACCAGCACGCGCTTGCCCAGCCCCGCGGCCAGCCGTTCCGCCAGCACGCTGCCGGCGAAACCGGCCCCCACGATCAGATAGTCGAAACGCTCAAGCGCCGTTACCGCCATTGGATCTTCTCCCGCATCAGGTCACAGGTGCTGTCCCAGGACATCCCGGTCAGCAGGGCATCGGCGCGCGCCAGAAAGGCTTCGCGCTGATCTTGACTGGCCAGGGCCGCCTCGCAGGCAGCGACGAAGGCCTCGGCGCCTTCGGCGATCCAGACCACGCCGCTGTCGCCGTAGGTGCGCACCACATCGGTGATGGGCGTCGACACCACCGGACAGCCGCCGGCCAGGTATTCGGGCGTCTTGGTGGGGCTGATGAAACGCGTCGCCTCGTTGAGGGCAAAGGGCATCAGGGCCACGTCCCAGCCCGCCAGATAGGCCGGCAACTCGTCATAGGTCTTGCCGCCCAGGTAATGCAGATTGGGCAGCTGCGGCAGGCTGGCCGGATCGATCTTGACCACCGGGCCCAGGATCACCCACTGCCACTGGGGACGCAGCCGCGCCACCGCGGCCAGCAGGTCGAGATCCAGGCGCTCGTCGATCACGCCATAGAAGCCCAGCCGCGGCCGCGCCAGACCGGCCTGGTCTGCAGGCTCCGGCAGGGCCGCGCGAGCCTGACCGAAGTGCGCCACGTCCACGCTGCTGGGAAAGGGAAAGACCCGCGGATGGCGGTCACGCTTGGCCTCGTAGAGGCTGTAGCCCCCGGTAAACACCAGGTCGGCGCGCTGCAGCAATTCCCGCTCCCGCTGCAGCAGGGCCGGGGGCGCGCCGCGAAAGGCCGAGAGTTCGTCCATGCAGTCGTAGACCAGGGTCTGCGCCGGGATCTCGCCGGCATAGTCCAGCGCCATGGGCGTGAAATACCAGGCCACCGCCACCGGTTGGCGCAACTCCTGCAGATAGGTCTGCAGCAGTTCCTGCTGGGCGCAGGCTCGGGCTTCCGCGGACAGGCAGCGAGGCAGATGAGGCACCAGTACCCGCACGCCGTTCTCTTCCACACGCACCTCGAGGTGCGACCGGCCATCCGTGGCATCCAGGGGCTCTTCGCAATAGAGCACGTTGTAGTGCTCGGCGAAGCGCACCATCTCGTGCTGCGGGCGCTGGTAGACGAAGCTCCAGCGCAAATGGGCCAGGCATAACAGCAGAGGCCTGGCGGGATCCAGGGGGCGCTCCGCAACGCGTGCGGGCTGTTTGGTCTTGCCGATCGTTTCGGTATGGGGGCCGGCCCAACTCATGGTGTGCTCCTGTGAGATCGGACGCCTGGCCGAAGGCGGCACAACAGCCGCGCCTCGGCCGGCGCCTTGGCAACTTGCAAAACGTCCAGAGACCGTCCCGAAGGTATCGGCAGTCTGACTGCGCGATATCGAGCAACGTTATCGACTTATCCAATTGGCAAGGGTTCATAACTTTGTCGATGAACTTCCGCTTCGCTAGAACCAATATCCTCATTCAACTTCAGAACAACGTCTGCTCGATGAATTGGCATAACTAACGCTTCGCTCGAAAATAATTGAAGCGAAGCGTTAGTTGCACTCGAGTCTGCACGAAACAGTTATTCCGAATTAATGGCTACAGGTTTGGTGAGGACGGTTGCATGTTGATGATCACGGGCGGCGCAGGCTACATAGGTTCTCATACGACGCTGGAGCTGCTCCGTGCGGGCCACGAGGTGGTGATACTGGACAACCTGGTCAACAGCCGGGTGGAGGCCGTGCAGCGCCTTACCACGCTCGCCGGGCGGGCGCCTGTCTTCGTGCGCGGGGACGTCCGGGATCGCGCCCTCCTGGATCGGCTGTTTCTAGAGCTGCCGATCACCGGGGTCCTGCATTTCGCCGGACTCAAGGCGGTCGGCGAGAGCGTGCAGCATCCCCTGCGCTATTTCGACAACAACGTCGGCGGCACCCTGGTGCTCTGCCAGGCCATGGCCGCCGCCGGGGTGCACCAGCTGGTCTTCAGCTCTTCCGCCACCGTCTACGGTCACTGCATTCCACCCATCAGCGAAAGCTGCCCGACTGCCGAGCCGACCAACCCCTATGGCCAGTCGAAACTCATGGCCGAGCAGGTGCTGCGCGGGCTGGCCGGGGCCGATCCGCGCTGGTCCATCGCCGTGCTGCGCTACTTCAATCCCATCGGCGCCCATCCCTCCGGCCTGATCGGCGAAGACCCCCAGGGCACGCCCAACAACCTGGTGCCCTATCTGCTGCAGGTGGCCAATGGTCGTCGGCCCTGGCTGGATGTCTACGGCGACAACTACCCGACACCCGATGGCACCGGCGTCCGCGACTACATCCATGTCCAGGACCTGGCCCGCGGTCATCTGGCGGCGCTCAACGCCCTGGCCGAGCGCCCCGGGGTTTCGACTTGGAACCTGGGCACCGGACGCGGACATTCGGTCAAGGAGGTGGTGGCGACCCTAGAACAGCAACTGGGCCGCGACATCCCCTGTCACTTCGCCCCGCGACGCGCGGGGGACGTGGCCCAGTGCTGGGCCGATCCGGAAAAGGCTTGGCAGGAACTGGGTTGGCGCGCCGAACGCAGCCTCGCCACCATGCTGGAAGATGCCTGGCGCTGGCAGTCGCTCAATCCCCATGGCTATCGCCAGACGGCCAAGGCGGCTATCGCCGTGGAAGAAGTTCTCGAAAAAGAACAACGTGCGAGCGAACCCGCCACGCGTTTCGCTTGAACCTGGAAATTATTATGGCCGATAAATAAGGCTTCGCTTAAACCAAACGAAGCCTTATTTTTTCAGTTATTGCCTTGGCACTGCCTTGAAGCAGTTTTTAAACGAAGCGACAACTATGGGTACGTCTTTATTACCGCTTCGTTATAACCAGCAACGCCTGCAGTTATTGGCAGAAGGAGTGAAGATCAGACCCTTGCGGGCCTGATCCCTGGCGCTAGCGGACGCCTTGCGCCTCGAGGATCTGCAGGAAGGCATCCTCGTCCAGCACCTTGACCCCCAGTTCGTTCGCCTTGGTCAGCTTGGAACCCGCCCCTGGCCCTGCGACCACCACGGCGGTCTTGGCCGACACCGACCCCGACACCTTGGCACCCAGGGCTTCCAGGCGCTCCTTGGCCTCGTCGCGACTCATGGCCTCCAGGGTTCCGGTGAGCACCCAGGTCTGGCCGGCGAACGGCAAACCCTGCACCGCCTGCCGGGTACTTTCCCAATGCATGCCGAAGGCCTTGAGCTGCGCCTCGATGGCCAGCGCCTGGGCAACGTGGTCCGCCTCGGCGAAGTACTCGCGCAGCCCCTGCTTGGCTCGCTCGTTGAGGCCGGACAGGGTCTTGAAGGTCAGCCAGTCCTGCGAGCCTTCGATCAGGGCCGCCAGGCTGGGAAAGGCCGCGGCCAGGGTCTTGGCCCCGGTCTTGCCCAGGTAGGGAATGTGCAACTGGTCGAGGAAATCGGCAAAGGCCGCGTAGCCGGAAAATTCGGCATGCACCTCCCCCTCGTCGGCCAGCTCGATGCCGTTGGCCAGCAGCGCCTCCAGCACGTCGCGGTTGTGCGCGGACTGGAAGAAGTTGTGAATCTCGAAGGCCACCTCGGGCCCGATGTCCGGCAGATAGACCAGCACCTCCGGCAGGGCCTCGCGGATGCGCTGCAGACTGCCCAGGGCGCGTGCCAGGCGCTTGGCGGTCTCCTCCCCCACCTCGGGGATGCCCAGGGCGAAGATGAAGCGCGCCAGCGCTGGCCGGCGGCTGGCCTCGATGGCGGCCAGCAGGTTGCGACTGGACACCTCGGCGAAGCCTTCCAGTTCGACCACCTGCTCGTAGGTCAGGGTGTAGAGATCCGCCGGCGACTTCACCAGCGCGCGATCCACCAGTTGCTCGACGATACGATCGCCCAGGCCGTCGATGTCCATGGCCCGCCGCGAGGCGAAATGGATGATCGCCTGCTTGAGTTGCGCCTGGCAGGCCAGCCGGCCGACGCAGCGATAGACCGCGCCCTCGCTCACCGACTCCTTGCCCTTGCCGCGCTTGATCAGCTGGGTACGCTCCACCGCCGACCCGCACACCGGACAGTGGGTGGGGATCTCCACCGGGCGGGCATCCGCCGGCCGCCGCTCCGGCACCACCTGCATGATCTGCGGAATGACGTCCCCGGCGCGACGCACGATGACGCTGTCGCCGATCATCACGCCCAGCCGGGCAATCTCGTCCATGTTGTGCAGGGTGGCATTGGTCACGGTGACGCCGGCCACCTGTACCGGCTTGAGGCGGGCTACCGGGGTGATGGCACCGGTGCGCCCCACCTGGAATTCGACGTTGAGCAATTCGGTCAGCTCTTCGCGCGCCGGAAACTTGTGCGCCAGGGCCCAGCGCGGCTCGCGCGCGCGGAAACCCAGCTCGCCCTGCCAGTCCAGGCGGTTGACCTTGTAGACCACGCCGTCGATTTCGTAGGCCAGGGTATCGCGGCGCTGGCCGATGTCCTGGTAGTAGGCGCGGCAGCCTTCCGCGCCCTGCACCCTGCGCAACTCGCGGCTGATGGGAATGCCCCAGTCACGCAGCCGCTGCAGGATGTCGTACTGGGTCTCCGGCAGTGTCCCGCCCTCGACCCGCCCGAAACCGTAGCAGCAGAACTCCAGCGGCCGCTGGGCGGTGATCCGCGAATCCAGCTGACGCAGGCTGCCAGCCGCGGCGTTGCGCGGATTGGCGAAGGTCTTGCCGCCGCTCTCCATGGCCCGGGCATTGAGCGCCTCGAAGCCGGCGCGGGACATGAACACCTCGCCGCGCACCTCCAGCACCGTCGGCCAGCCCTCGCCCTGCAGACGCAGCGGGATGTTGCGGATGGTGCGCACATTGGCGGTGATGTCCTCCCCGGTGGTGCCGTCGCCGCGGGTGGCGCCGCGGGTCAGCACCCCTGCCTCGTACAGCAGGCTGACCGCCAGGCCATCGAGCTTGGGCTCGCAGGTGTACTCGACGCCGGAGTCCGGCCCGGCGAAGTCGGTCTCGCCGAACTCCTCGCGCAGGCGTTTGCCGACGCTGCGGTCGAAGTCCTGCAGATTCTCGTCGGCGAAGGCATTGCCCAGGCTGAGCATGGGCACCTCGTGGCGGATGGTGCCAAAGGCGGCCAGGGCCGAGCCGCTGACCCTCTGGGTGGGCGAGTCGGGCGTCACCAGTTCGGGATGCTCGGCCTCCAGCGTCTTGAGTTCGCCGAACAGCCGGTCGTACTCGGCATCGGGCACGCTCGGCTCGTCCAGCACATAGTAGCGGTAGTTGTGGGCGTCGATCTCGCTGCGCAGGGCGGCAATGCGGGTGACAGCATCTTGGGCGTCGGTCATGGCGGTCTCTCACTGTCGCCACCCCAGGGGGTGGCCCTGACGGCACCAGCGGCGCCGCGACAAAACTTACAAACAAAAAGAGCAGCCGAGGCTGCTCTTGGTTCGCTCCGGCGCGATCAACGCTTGAGCATCAGGCTCTTGCGTTCGAAGTCGACGATCCGCTGGCGGTAGTGTTCGATGGTCTGGGCGGTCATCACGCTGCGCTGCTCGTCCTTCAGCTCGCCATTGAGCTCCGAGGACAGCTTGCGCGCGGCGGCGACCATCAGGTCGAAGGCCTGCTTGGGATGACGCGGACCGGGCAGACCCAGGAAGAAGCTCACCGCCGGGGTGTGGAAGTCGTCGATGGCATCCAGGTCGAAGGTGCCCGGACGCACGGCGTTGGCCATGGAGAACAGCACCTCGCCATTGCCCGACATGCTCTCGTGGCGATGGAAGATGTCCATGTCACCGAATCGCAGCCCGCTTTCGAGGATGTTCTGCAGTAGTGCCGGACCAGAGAAGCCCTTTTCGTCGCGGGAGATGACATTGATCACCAGCACCTCGTCCACCGGCGCCATGGCGGCCTGACTGCTGCCGCTGCCGACGGGCTCGCTGACCGGCTCGCGCTCGGGCGCCTTGCTGCTCAGCGGCTTTTCCTTGCGCGGCTTGTCGCGACCCCGGGTCGCCACCTCGTCGGAATCGACCGCCAGGCCCGCCAGACCTTCATCGCCCGCGGACAGATCGAAGCTGTCGGCACTGGGTTCTTCACGCCGTTCTTCGCGACGCTTGCGCTGGGTGGAGCGTGGCGGTGTCGGCTCGCCCGGATCGTCCAGCGACGGCTCCTTGGGCTCTACCACCCGCGTCGGACCGACGATTTCCGGATCCTCGTCCTCGTGATCCGGATGATTGCTCAGCGACTGGTCAAGCTTGAACTTGAGCTTGCCCTTGCCGCTCATGCGACGCCAACCATCGAACAGAATACCGGCGATGACGATGACGCCGATGATGATCAGCCACTCGCGCAGACCCATATCCATGAAAAAGACATACCCCTGTGAAAATAATGGACCGACAGCCGTCGGGAAACTTTGGAAAGTCGACGCTTGCGAGGTCTTTCCAAAACCTCCGAAACCTACGCCAAGTCAGTGTTCTTCTTAGCTTTTTCCACTTACCGCTAGCGCGGCCATAAGCTAGCACGACTGCTGCCAACTTTACACCGCCAAGCCACGAGGCTGTGGGGTACTAGGCATCGACCATGGCCACGGCCTCTTCCACATCCACCGCCACCAGCCGCGAACAGCCCGGTTCGTGCATGGTCACACCCAGCAACTGATCGGCCATCTCCATGGCGATCTTGTTGTGCGTGATGTAAATGAATTGCACCTTCTCCGACATGCTCTTGACCAAGCGGGCATAACGGCCGACGTTGGCGTCATCGAGAGGAGCATCCACTTCATCGAGCATGCAGAACGGCGCCGGATTCAACTGGAAGATGGCAAATACCAGCGCCAGTGCCGTCAGGGCCTTTTCGCCGCCCGACAGCAAATGGATGGTGCTGTTCTTCTTGCCCGGCGGGCGCGCCATGATCGCAACCCCGGTATCGAGTAAATCTTCTCCAGTAAGTTCCAGGTAGGCGCTGCCGCCACCGAAAACTTTTGGGAACAGCGCCTGCAGGCCGTGATTGATCTGGTCGAAGGTGTCCTTGAAGCGATTGCGGGTTTCCCGATCGATCTTGCGGATGACGCTTTCCAGCGTCTCCAGCGCCTCCACCAGATCGGCGTTCTGGGCGTCCAGATAGGTCTTGCGCTCGGCCTGCTGCTGATATTCGTCGATGGCCGCCAGGTTGATCGGTCCGAGTCGCGCGATCCGCGCTGCGACCGCTTCCAGCTGCTCTTCCCAGGCGGCCTCGCTGGCCTCGGCGGGCAGGGTCGCGATCACCGTCGGCAGGTCGTAGCCATCGGCCGCCAGCTGCTCGGCGAAGCCGCTGCGCCGCGTCGCCAACCCCTGCCATTCCAGGCGATGCTGCTCCAACTGACCGCGCAGCAGGGTCCCCTGCTGCTCCGCCTGCAGACGCCGCCGCTCGAAATCGCGCAATTCCCGATCGGCGTCTTCCAGGGCCAGGCGCGCCGTGCGCATCTCCTCGTCCACCTGCAGGCGCCGCTCCAGCAACTCCTCCAGACGCAGCCGCACCTCGTCGAGGGGCTCGCCGCCCTCTTCCAGGTTGAGCGAGAGCTGCTCGCAACGCTCGCCGAGGCGCGCGGTCTGCAATTCCAGTCGTTCCAGGGCCTGGAGGGTCGACTGGCGCTGGGCTCTCAGGGTGGTCAGCCGCACCGTCAGCTGATGGAGTTGTTCTTGGGCCTGGCGCTGACGCTGCCGCGCCGAATCCACCGCCTGGCGATGCCGGTCGCGCTGCTCCTGCAGCTGCGCGCGCTGCTCGGTATCCACGGCCATGGCATCGAGAGCGTCCTGCAGCCGCAACCGGCATTCGCCCAACTCTTCCTGCTCACGCGCCACCTGCTGCTCGACATCCCTGAGCTCCGCCTCCAGCTGCCGGCGACGAATGCTCAACTGCTCGGCCCGCGCCTGCTGCGCGGAAAGCTGGGCGCGGGATTCGGCCAGGCGCAGCTGCTCCTGCTGCTGGCGCCGCCGCGCCTCTTCGCGTTCGCTTTCCAACCGCTGCTGGGCAGCGCGACGGTCCTCCAGTCGCTCTTCCTGCATGGCGAGCGCCTCGCCGAGTTCCAGGCGGCGTGCCTGCAATTCCTCCAGTTCACGCCCACGCGCCAGCACACTGCCCTCGGCCGTCTGGGCGCGGCGCACGCGCAAGAAGTGCCGGGAGAGCCAGTAGCCTTCCGGGGTGATGAGACTCTGGCCCGGTGCGAGGGCCGCCCGGCGCGCCAGGGCTTCGTCGTAGCTGTGGGCGATCAGCACCTGACCCAGCCAGGGTGACAGGTCGCGCGGGGCCTGCACCTGCTCGAGCAGGCTGCCCGCGGCGACCGGCACCGCGCCGGGCAGTGCCAGATTCAGGGCGCCACTGGCGAAGCTGTCGAGACGCAGGGCCTCCAGATCATCCAGGCAGACCGCCTGCAGGTCGCTGCCGAGGACGGTTTCCACCGCCAGCTCCCAGCCGGGAGTGACCTGGACTTCGTCCGCCAGCTGCGGCGCCGCGGCGAGCCCCTCGGCTTCGAGCCACTGAGCCGCGCCGGTATCGGGGGCCAGCGCCGCCTGCTGCAAGGCCTCCAGCGAGGCGATGCGGCCTTCCAGCCGCTGCAATTCGCCCTGACGCTGACTCTGCTCATTGGCCAGTCCCAGCAATTCTTCCCGCAGTCGCTGCAAGCCCTCGGCGACCTGCAATTCCTGCTCGGCCAGGCCTTCCAGCAGCAGTTCGTCTTCGGCGATCTGCTCTTCCAGCATGACCAGCCGCTCGGAGGGACCATCCTCGCCCAGCAGGGTGCGCTCGTCGCGCAGCCGGCGCTGCCGCTCCATGCCGCGCTCCAGGCTCTGCTCCAGGGAGCGAATGCGCGCCTGCTGCACATCGGCCTCCCGTTGCGGCTCGACGCTGGCGGCGCTGAGCGTTTCCCAGCGTTGCTGCCAGTCCGCCAGCGCCAGCTCCGCCTCTTCCAGCGCGGCGCCGCCCTCCTCGCCCAGCTCCCGGGCCGCCTCTTCTTCCGGTTCGAGCATCGCCAGCTCTTCTTCGAAGGTGGCGAGCAGCACCCGGTCGTGCTCCAGGTGGGACTCGGCTTCGCTGCGGGCCTGTTCGGCTTCGCGCAGATCGTCCTGCAACTGGCGCTGACGCTGCTGACCATGCTGGATGGTCTGCTCCAGGCGGGCGATGTCACCCCCCAGGGAGTAGAAGCGCCCCTGCACCAGGTTGAAGGCTTCGCTCAGCTCATGATGACCGTCGCGCAGCCGCTCGATGCCGGCGTCCGCCTGGCGCTGCTCGGCGGTCAGGGCTTCGAGAGCGGTCTCCTGGTCGCGGATCACCTTTTCGCGCTGCTCGACACGGCCATCCAGCTCGCGCCAGCGCACCGCCTGCAATTGCGCCTTGAGCTGCCGCTCTTCCTGCTTGAACGCCTGGAAGCGTTCGGCCGATTGCGCCTGGCGGTGCAGCCGTTCCAGCTGGCGCTCCAGCTCTTCGCGCAGGTCGGTCAGGCGGGCGAGATTCTCCTGGGTGCGGCGGATGCGATTCTCGGTCTCGCGCCGCCGCTCCTTGTACTTGGAGATGCCGGCGGCTTCCTCGATGTAGTGCCGCAGGTCCTCGGGCCGCGCCTCGATCAGCTTGGAGATCATTCCCTGCTCGATGATCGAATAGCTGCGCGGCCCCAGGCCGGTGCCGAGGAAGATGTCGGTGATGTCGCGCCGGCGGCACTTGGTGCCGTTGAGGAAATAGGTGTTCTGACCTTCGCGGGTCACCCGCCGGCGGATGGAGATTTCCGCGTAGCTGGCGTATTCGCCCACCAGGGTGTGGTCGGAGTTGTCGAAGATCAGTTCAATGGAGGCCTGGGACACCGGCTTGCGGCTGTTGGAGCCGTTGAAGATGACGTCGGTCATCGACTCGCCGCGCAGATTCTTGGCCGAGCTCTCGCCCATCACCCAGCGCACGGCGTCGATGATGTTCGACTTGCCGCAACCGTTGGGGCCGACCACCGCTGCCATGTTGCTCGGGAAATTCACCGTCGTCGGATCGACGAAGGATTTGAATCCCGCCAGCTTGATCGACCTCAACCGCATATCAGGAGCCCTTGTTCACCGCGCCGTGCCCAACCGCAGGCGAAAGGGCGAAAGTCTACCATTGGCGGCCCGCCTGCCGTTGCCGCGCATGAGCTTATTTCCAGGCGTTCTGCACGCTACCGGGCCGACAGGCTATAGTCCTGCACCCCCCAATCGCAGGATGCCCCCATGAAGATCCTTCGCTTCACCCTGCTCGCCGCCGCCCTGGCGGCCAGCGCCCAGGTCCTGGCCGCGCCGCCGCTACTCAACGTCTCCTACGACGTCATGCGCGACTTCTACAAGGACTACAACCCGGCCTTCCAGGCGCACTGGAAAGCCGAGCACGGCGACACCCCGGTGATCCAGATGTCCCATGGCGGCTCCAGCAAGCAGGCGCGTGCGGTCATCGACGGCCTGCAGGCCGACGTCATCACCATGAACCAGGCTACCGACATCCAGGCCCTGGCCGATCGCGGCCTGGTGCCCAAGGACTGGGAAACCCGCCTGCCCGATCGCAGCGCGCCCTTCACCTCGGCCACGGTGCTCATCGTCCGCCAGGGCAACCCCAAGGGCATCCATGACTGGTCCGATCTGCTCAAGGACGGCGTCCAGGTGATCGTGCCCAATCCCAAGACCTCCGGGAACGGTCGCTACACCTACCTCTCCGCCTGGACCTATGCGCTGCGTCAACCGGGCGGGGACGAGCAGAAGGCCCGCACCTTCGTCGCCGACCTGTTCAAGCACGTGCCCATCCTGGACACCGGCGGTCGCGCCGCCACCACCACCTTCATGAAGAACCAGCAGGGCGATGTCCTGGTGACCTTCGAGAACGAAGCCGAGATGATCGCCCGGGAATTCGGTCGCGGCGGCTTCGAGGTGGTCTATCCGAGCATCTCGGTGCAGGCCGAGCCGCCGGTGAGCGTGGTCGACAGCGTCGTCGACAAGAAGGGCACCCGCGCCGAGGCCGAGGACTACCTCAAGTATCTCTGGTCCGACCAGGGCCAGAAGATCGCCGCGGACAACTTCCTGCGCCCGCGCAACGCCCAGATCCTGGCGCAGTACGCCGATCGCTTTCCCAAGCTGGAACTGATCGATGCGCAGAAGGAATTCGGCCCCTGGAGCGGCATCCAGAAGACCCACTTCGCCGATGGCGGGGTCTTCGAACAGATCTATACGCCCCAGTGACGGGCTCGCGCCCGGCCAGGTGCCGGGCGTCCGGCGGGCATGAATGACGCGCACACAAAAACACCGCCCGGAGGCGGTGTCTTTGTTTATTTGGAGCGGGAAACGAGACTCGAACTCGCGACCCCGACCTTGGCAAGGTCGTGCTCTACCAACTGAGCTATTCCCGCAATATGGCGTCCCCTAG
>NZ_AZNY01000009.1:153164-336740 GCF_000510705.1 Pseudomonas sp. MOIL14HWK12:I1
TTTGGAGCGGGAAACGAGACTCGAACTCGCGACCCCGACCTTGGCAAGGTCGTGCTCTACCAACTGAGCTATTCCCGCAATATGGCGTCCCCTAGGGGACTCGAACCCCTGTTACCGCCGTGAAAGGGCGGTGTCCTAGGCCACTAGACGAAGGGGACGAAACCTCTTTCCGCAAGGCCTTTCACCTTGCATCCGCCTGCCCTGAGGCAACCGGACTGTATTTGGAGCGGGAAACGAGACTCGAACTCGCGACCCCGACCTTGGCAAGGTCGTGCTCTACCAACTGAGCTATTCCCGCAATTTTTGGCGTCCCCTAGGGGACTCGAACCCCTGTTACCGCCGTGAAAGGGCGGTGTCCTAGGCCACTAGACGAAGGGGACCAGGTAGAATCCCTGAGGACTCCGGCCTACCACTCGGCTGACGCTTGCCGCCGTTGGGAGTGCGCGCATTCTAGGGAGCCTTACCCTGGGCGTCAATAGCTGATTAAATACTTTTCAAATCAACGACTTCGCTCGTACGACAAACGGCGGGCAAGCACCATGGAGAAGGTCATGTCCTCAACGATGATTGCAGCGGTAGTGGGGCTTGGCATCCTCCTGTTGATCATGATCGCCTTCGTCAACCAGAAGCTCGAAGCGGGACGCCTGGAAAAGCAGCGCCTGGTCGCCGACCTCACCGACCGCATCAAGCGCTGCGCCCAGCTGGGCGGCAGCCTGCCCGGGCAGCTGATGACCCCGGCGCTAAAGCAGCTGTTCCATCGCATCGAACTGGGGCTGATCGCGCGCCTCGCCGCCCTGCAGGCCCCTTCCGCCAGTCTCACCGCGCGCAAGACCGAACTGGAAGAAGTCCTGGCCAAGGGCGATGACATCGAAGTCGCCAACGCGGCCCGGCCGGTGCATACCGAGGCGCGGGTCAAGGAAGTCCGCGGCTACATGGAGATGCTCCATGCACTCGTCGCCCATGCCAACCAGATCGGCATTCTCGACGGCCAGGAGGCGCAGCGCTGGGTCGGCGAGATGCGCTATCTGCTCACGGCGACCTATGTGGAGTTCTTCCGCTACCAGGCCGAACAGCAGATCAAGAGCGAGCACTACATCCAGGCGCGTCAGTCCTACGAGCGGGCGATCATGCAAATTCGCAAGCAGCAGCAACCCGAGCGCTATACCGAGTTGCTAGCCCATCTGGAGGAGCAGATCGCCCAGGTGAAACGCCAGCAGAGCGAACTGGCCGAGCAGGCCAGCAGCAGCGCCAACGAGCTGTCGGACAGCGTGGATACGCTCAAGGACGACAGCTGGCGCAAGAAGAACGACTACGAGTGAGGGCTTCCCTGCCCTCCCCGTCGATCAGCAATCGGTCGCGGCCAGAAACGCCTCTACCAGGGCTTCGATACCGGCCTGATCCGCGGCGCTGAAGCGCGCCGGATGCGGACTGTCCAGATCCAGCACGCCGATCAGGCGACCGCCCTGGACCAGCGGCACCACCAGTTCGCTGCGCGACGCGGCGTCACAGGCGATATGCCCGGGAAAGGCATGGACGTCCTCGACGCGCTGGGTACGCCGCTCGCGGGCCGCCGCGCCGCACACGCCCTTGCTGAAGGGAATGCGCATGCAGGCCACCTTGCCCTGGAAGGGGCCGAGCAGCAGCTGGTCGTCACCCTCGACGAAATAGAAACCGGCCCAGTTCAGGTCCGGTACTTCCTGATAGATGAAGGCCGACAGCTGGGCGGCATTGGCCACCAGATTGCGCTCGCCGGCCAGCAGGGCTTCGACCTGGGCGGCCAGCATGGCATAGCCCTCGAGTCCGGCCCCTACGCCCGTCAGTTCTACGGTCATGCTTTCTCCAAGAGTTTAAGCCCGACCCACTGCCGGGCGAATTGATAGGCGCAGCGACCGTTGCGGTTGCCGCGACCGGACGCCCAGCGGATGGCCTCGCGATCCGCTTCTTCCGACCACTCCAGCTGCAGTCCGGACTTGCCGGCCAGGGCCGCGCACCAGTGGCGCACCACGGCCAGATAGTGATCCTGGGTAAAGGGATAGAAGGACAGCCAGAGGCCGAAACGATCCGACAGGGCGATCTTGTCTTCGGCCGCTTCGCTGGGGTGCAGTTCGCCGTCGACGTGCTCCCAGTTGGCATTGTCGCTCTGCCGCTCGGCCACCAGGTGGCGGCGATTGGAGGTGGCATAGAGCACCACGTTGTCCGGCGCCTGCTCCAGGGAGCCGTCCAGCACGCTCTTGAGCACCCGGTAGTCGTCGCTGCCGGAGTCGAAGGAGAGGTCATCGCAGAACACCACGAAGCGCTGCGGCTGACCGGCGAGTTGCTCAACGGCGCGCGGCAGATCGGCGAGATCGTCGCGTTCGATTTCGATCAGCCGCAGACCCTCGCCGGCATATTCCGCCAGCAGCGCCCGGATCAGCGACGACTTGCCGGTGCCCCGGGCGCCCCACAGCAGCGTGTGATTGGCCGGCAGTCCGGCCACGAACTGACGGGTGTTGCGGGCGAGTTGATCGCGTTGGCGATCGATACCCAGCAGATCGGCCAGGCGCAGTTCCAGATTGACCTCGAGCGGCTGCAGATAGCCGCCATGGCCTTCTCGACGCCAGCGCGCCGCATAGCAGTGCTGCCAGTCCAGCGGTTCGCGACGATGGGGCAACAGGGGTTCGAGGCGCTCCAGCACCTGCCGGGCGTGGAGCAGAAAGTCTTCTAGGGAGGCATTCACGGGGATGATCCTTGACGAAAAGAGAAAGCGGGTCAGCCGCCCTTCAGGCCGGGCATTATCGTATGACTTTTACCATCCAGACAAAGCCCGGCTGGAGGGCCCCCTAGGAGGCCAGCGCCTGGCGGACATGCTTTTCCAGCTGAGACGGACGGGTGATGGGCGCGAAGCGCTGCACACGCCCCTGCGCCGGCGTGACGAGAAACTTGGTGAAGTTCCAGCGGATCGCGCCACCCAACAGCCCTGGCGCTCTCTTTTTCAGCGCGACGAACAGCGGATGGGCACCGTCACCATTGACGTCGAGCTTGGCCATCACCGGAAAGCTGACGTTGAAGCGGGTCAGGCAGAAGGTCTGAATCTCGGCATTGCTGCCTGGCTCCTGGCCGCCGAACTGATTGCAGGGAAAGACGATCACTCGCAGTCCTTCGGCCAGATAGCGCTGCTGCAGCGCCTCGAGGCCGTCGTACTGGCGAGTGAAGCCACAACGGCTGGCGGTGTTGACCACCAGATAGGCCCGCGCCGGCCAGTCGGCCAGGCAGGCCCGTTGGCCATCGGCGGTCTCGAACGGCAGGCTGAGGAGGTCCCTGATCACGCGGATGCCCTGGCTTGCAGCTGCAGCGCCACCGAGTTGATGCAGTAGCGCAGGCCGGTCGGCGGCGGACCGTCGGGGAAGACGTGGCCCAGATGGGCGTCGCAGCGGGCGCAGAGCACCTCGACGCGGTGCATGCCGTGGCTGAAGTCTTCCTTTTCCCGCACCGCCTCGCCATCGATGGGTGCGTAATAGCTGGGCCAGCCGCAGCCGGAATCGAACTTGGTGCTGGAGTCGAACAGCGCCAGCTCGCAGCAGGCGCAGTGATAGACGCCGGGCGTCTTGGTGTTGCAGTAGGCACCGGTATAGGGTCTTTCGGTGGCGGCCAGGCGACAGACGCGAAACTGATCGTCGGTCAGGCGCTCACGCCAGTCTTCCGGGCTACGCTGTACTTTTTCCATGATGACCTCTCTGGATGCCGGCGCATCTTTTGTAACAGGCGATGCGGCCGTATGATTCCCGCTCAGTCTGGCATCCGCCCCCGGATGCTGCCAAGCGCCGGTCGGCGTCCGTCCCCGCCGAGTTTTTCTCGCCCTTTTCCAGGATTCATTTCCCCATGCAGGTCTCCAAGTCGAACAAGCTCGCCAATGTCTGCTACGACATCCGCGGCCCGGTCCTCAAGCATGCCAAGCGCCTTGAAGAAGAAGGCCACCGCATCCTGAAGCTCAACATCGGCAATCCGGCGCCCTTCGGCTTCGAGGCGCCCGAGGAGATCCTGCAGGACGTCATCCGCAATCTGCCGACCGCCCAGGGCTACAGCGACTCCAAGGGCCTGTTCAGCGCGCGCAAGGCGGTGATGCAGTATTGCCAGCAGAAGCGCATCGAGGGTGTCGGCATCGAAGACATCTACCTGGGCAATGGCGTCTCCGAGCTGATCGTCATGGCCATGCAGGCGCTGCTCAACAACAACGACGAGGTGCTGATCCCGGCGCCGGACTATCCGCTGTGGACCGCCGCGGTCAGCCTGGCCGGCGGCAAGCCGGTGCACTACCTGTGCGACGAACAGGCCGGCTGGTTCCCCGATCTGGCCGACATGGAAGCCAAGATCACCAGCAACACCAAGGCGCTGGTGCTGATCAATCCGAACAACCCCACCGGTGCGGTCTACTCCAAGGCGGTGCTGGAAGGCATCGTCGAGCTGGCGCGGCGGCACAACCTGGTGCTGTTCTCCGACGAGATCTACGACAAGATCCTCTACGACGAGGCCCAGCACATCTCCACCGCTTCCCTGGCGCCGGACGTGCTGTGCCTGACCTTCAACGGCCTGTCCAAGTCCTATCGCGTCGCCGGCTTCCGGTCGGGCTGGCTGATCGTCTCGGGGCCCAAGCACCGCGCCCACAGCTATATCGAAGGCCTCGACATCCTCGCCAACATGCGCCTGTGCGCCAACGTGCCGGCGCAGCACGCGATCCAGACCGCGCTGGGCGGCTACCAGAGCATCAACGACCTGGTCCTGCCGCCCGGGCGCCTGCTGGAACAGCGCAATCGCACCTGGGAGTTGCTCAACGACATCCCCGGGGTCAGCTGCGTGAAGCCGATGGGCGCTCTCTACGCCTTCCCGCGGATCGATCCCAAGGTCTGCCCCATCCACAACGACGAGAAATTCGTCCTCGACCTGCTGCTGTCGGAAAAGCTGCTGGTGGTCCAGGGCACCGCCTTCAACTGGCCCTGGCCCGACCACTTCCGTGTCGTCACCCTGCCCCGCGTCGATGACCTGGAGCAGGCGATCGGCCGCATCGGCAACTTCCTCGGCGGCTACGCCCAGTAGCGGCAAAGCATTTCCGGGTCTTTCACCGGTTGGCACCCCCAGCGGCGTCAACCGGCGCTGGCGCTCGCGCGCTGGCCGCCGCCAGCCCAACCGGCCGGCAGACGACACAGTTTGCAATAGTGGAAACGTTGAACGGACCGGGACGGAACCTTATATAGCCGGCAGATAAACCTGTGAGGAGCTGTACCCCACCATGATGCGCATTCTGTTGTTTCTGGCTACCAACCTGGCGGTGCTGATCGTTGCCAGCATCACCTTGAAGGTGCTTGGCGTGGATCGCTACACCGGTCAGAACTATGGCAGTCTGCTGGTGTTCTGTGCCGTGTTCGGTTTCGCCGGCTCGCTGGTCTCGCTGTTCATCTCCAAGTGGATGGCGAAGATGAGCACCCGCACCGAGGTCATCAGCCAGCCGCGTACCCGCCATGAGCAGTGGCTGCTGCAGACCGTCGAAGAGCTGGCCCGCGAAGCCGGCATCAAGACGCCCGAGGTCGGCATCTTCCCGGCCTACGAGGCCAACGCCTTCGCCACCGGCTGGAACCGCAACGACGCCCTCGTCGCGGTCAGCCAGGGCCTGCTCGAGCGTTTCTCGCCCGAAGAGGTGCGTGCGGTGCTGGCCCACGAGATCGGCCACGTCGCCAACGGCGACATGGTGACCCTGGCGCTGATCCAGGGCGTGGTGAACACCTTCGTGATGTTCTTCGCCCGGATCTTCGGCAACTTCGTCGACAAGGCCATCTTCAAGAACGAGGAAGGCCACGGTATCGCCTACTTCGTGACCACCATCGTCGCCGAACTGGTCCTGGGCATCCTGGCCAGCATCATCGTCATGTGGTTCTCGCGCAAACGCGAATTCCGCGCCGACGAAGCCGGTGCGCGCCTGGCCGGCCCCAACGCCATGATCGGCGCCCTGCAGCGCCTGCGTGCCGAACAGGGTATCCCGGTGCAGATGCCCGACACCCTGAACGCCTTCGGCATCAATGGCTCGCTGAAGAACGGCCTGGCCGGTCTGCTGATGAGCCACCCGCCGCTGGAAGACCGCATCGAAGCCCTGCGCCGCTACGGCCAGCGCTGAGTTCGAGCGATGAAAAAACCCGGCCAAGGCCGGGTTTTTTCATGGGCGGGTCAAGCTGCGGATGGCTTCGCCCAGGCCTTCGCCGGTCAGGGGGAACATGCGCTGCCCCATCAGCTCGCGCAACAGGCCGATGGAGGTGCTGAAATCCCAGCCATCGCGTGGATAGGGATTGAGCCAGGCAGCCCGCGGAAAGTGCTGGCACAGCCGCTGGATCCAGAGCGCGCCGGGCTCTTCGTTC
Organism: Pseudomonas sp. MOIL14HWK12:I1; assembly: GCF_000510705.1. Classification (NCBI taxonomy): domain Bacteria; kingdom Pseudomonadati; phylum Pseudomonadota; class Gammaproteobacteria; order Pseudomonadales; family Pseudomonadaceae; genus Pseudomonas; species Pseudomonas sp. MOIL14HWK12:I1. The sequence continues at coordinate 159,545 of NZ_AZNY01000009.1, forward strand.
CAGTGTTCGACGCTACCCCCCGGGTGGGTGAGCTCATAGGGCCCCATGCTGGCATCGCCGACGATCACCAGGCGGTAGTCCGCGCCATAGCGGCGCAGGAGCTCGCCGGTCGCCAGCCCCTCTTCGTGGCGCCGGGCATTGTCCCGCCAGACGCGTTCGTAGACGCAGTTGTGGAAGTAGTAGTACTCCAGGTGGCGGAACTCCAGGCGGCAGGCGCTGAACAGCTCGCTGCACAGCTGTACATGCAGGTCCATGGAGCCGCCGACATCGAGCAGCAGGAGCACCTTGGTCGCATTGTGCCGCTCCGGGCGATAGCGCACGTCCAGCAGCCCGCCCTCGCGCGCCGTGGCCGCGACGGTCTCCTCCAGATCGAATTCCGCTGCCGCACCCTGGCGAGCGAAGCGCCTGAGCCGGCGCAGGGCCAGTTGCAGGTTGCGGCGGTCCAGGGGCGCGCGGTCATCCAGATTGCGGAAGTCGCGCTGCTCCCAGACCTTGGCCGCCCGCCCCTGGCGGGTACCAGCTTCGCCCACGCGCACACCGAAGGGATTGTAGCCACCGCTGCCGAAGGGACTGGTACCGCCCGTGCCGATCCATTTGTTACCGCCGGCGTGCCGCTCGCGCTGTTCGGCAAGACGCTGCCGCAGGGTCTCGAGCAGCTCATCGAGGCCACCCAGGGCCTGCAGCCGCTGGCGATCCTCCTCCGACAGCCGCCGCTGCAGCTCCAGCCGCAGCCAATCCGCGGGAAGCGCCTGCGCATCCGGCGCACGCTCCGACCTGGCCAGCTCGCCGGCATAGACCTGGTCGAAACGGTCGAAGAAGCGCTCGTCCTTGACCAGCAGGGCGCGCGCCAGCAGATAAAAGGCCTCGGGATCGGCCACCGCCAGGCCGGCATCCAGGGCAGCGTGCAGATCCAGCAGTTCGCCCAGGGACACCGGGATGCCCGCGGCCCTGAGTCGAGTGAAGAAATCGAGGAACATGCCGCGCTCAGCTCCGCCGCCGGCGCATGAAGGCCTGGCGTTCGAGCAACTGCAGATCCTGTTCGTTCTTTACCAGGGCACCTGCCAGGGGCGGCAGACCGCCCTCGCCGTGCAGCGCCCGCTGCGCCGCCTCATCGCCCAGCAACAGCGCCAGCCAGTCCACCAGCTCCGAGGTGGACGGCTTCTTCTTCAGCCCCGGCACGCTGCGCAGGTCGAGGAAGAGATCCAGCGCCTCCTTGACCAGGCGCCCTTGGAGATCGGGATAGTGCACCTGGACGATACGTTCGAGGGTGTCGCGCTCGGGAAAGCGGATGAAGTGAAAGAAGCAGCGGCGCAGAAAGGCGTCCGGCAGTTCCTTTTCGTTGTTGGAGGTGATGATGATGACGGGTCGCCGCTGGGCACGAATGGTCTCGCCGGTCTCGTAGACATGGAACTCCATGCGATCGAGTTCCAGCAGCAGGTCGTTGGGAAACTCGATGTCGGCCTTGTCGATCTCGTCGATCAGCAGCACCACCGGATCCTCGGCGGTGAAGGCGTCCCACAGCTTGCCCGGCTTGATGTAGTTCGCCACCTCCTGCACCCGGGGATCCCCCAGCTGGGAATCGCGCAGGCGACTCACAGCGTCGTACTCATAGAGCCCTTGCTGCGCCTTGGTGGTGGACTTGACGTGCCAGGTGATCAGCCGCGCCCCCTGGCTCTCGGCCACCTGCTCGGCCAGCAGCGTCTTGCCGGTGCCCGGCTCGCCCTTCACCAGCAGCGGACGCCCCAGCTGGATGGCGGCATTGACCGCCAGACTGAGTTCGGCCGTGGCCACATAACGCTCGGTACCCTGAAAGGCCATCACTGATCCTCGGCAGCTGTTTCGCCTGACGATAGCACGCCGCACCTGGGCTGGACGCCATCGGACGCAAGGCCTAGGCTGCGAGTTTTCCGCGCCGTACAGGATCCGCCATGAGCCGCATCTTCGCTGACAACGCCCAGTCCATCGGCAACACGCCGCTGGTCTACATCAATCGCCTCGGCCCCAAGGGCGTCACCCTGCTCGCCAAGATCGAGGGACGCAATCCGGGCTATTCGGTCAAATGCCGTATCGGTGCCAACCTGATCTGGGACGCCGAAGCCAAGGGGCTGCTCAAGCCCGGAATGAGCCTGGTGGAGCCCACCTCGGGTAATACCGGCATCGGCCTGGCCTATGTCGCCGCCGCCCGTGGCTACCGCCTGGTGCTGACCATGCCGGCCTCCATGAGCCTGGAGCGGCGCAAGGTGCTCAAGGCGCTGGGCGCGGAGCTGGTGCTGACCGAGCCGGCCAAGGGCATGAAGGGCGCCATCGAGAAGGCGCGGGAGATCGCCGAGAGCGAGCCCGATCGCTATTTCATGCCGCAGCAATTCGACAACCCGGCCAACCCGGCCATCCATGAAAAAACCACCGGCCCCGAGATCTGGAACGACACCGATGGCGCCATCGATGTGCTGGTGGCCGGCGTCGGTACCGGCGGTACCCTGACCGGCATCTCGCGCTTCATCAAGAACACCAAGGGCAAGCCGATCCTCTCGGTCGCCGTGGAGCCGGAAACCTCGCCGGTCATCAGCCAGACCCTGGCCGGTGCCGAGGTGAAGCCCAACCCGCACAAGATCCAGGGCATCGGCGCCGGTTTCGTACCCGGCAACCTGGACCTCGCCATGGTCGATCGCGTCGAGCAGGTGAGCGATGAGCAGGCCAAGTTGATGGCCCAGCGCCTGATGCGCGAGGAAGGCATTCTCTGTGGCATCTCCTGCGGCGCCGCCATGGCGGCCGCGGTCCGGCTGGCCGAGACGCCGGAGATGCAGGGCAAGACCATCGTGGTCATCCTGCCGGATTCCGGTGAGCGCTATCTGTCGACGATGCTCTTCGATGGCCTGTTCGACGAGCAGGAACTGGTTCAGTAACGCCCGCAGCCCCGCTCTCCCCTGAGGGCGCCACCGGAGAGGCCTGGACCGCGTTACCACCGCCCAAGAAAAAGCCCGGTTTCCCGGGCTTTTTTCGTATCAGAGATGCTTGATCTCGGCCTTGGCATCCAGGGCCCGACGGTAGGCCGCGAAATCGACCTGGCCGGCGCGCGAGGCGAGGTAGCGACGATACAACGCCTTATCCTCGGCACTCAGGGCTTCCTTGGGCACCCCGACACCCTGCAGCCGGATCAGGACGAAGTCACCGTTCTGCAGGCTGACACCGGCATAGGACGGCTTGTCGCCTTCCGGCTTGGCCATGCGGAAGGCCGCCTGCAACACCTGAGGATCGATACCCTCCTGGTTGCGGGTGGCGGCTTCGACGGTACGCCAGTCGCCCGCCACGGCCTTGCCGCCGTCGCGCAGGGTCTTGAGCTGCTGCTCACCCGTCTGCTTGGCCACGGCTGCGGCCTTTTCCTGGGTCAGGCGGGTCACGATCTCATTTCTGACCGCATCCAGAGGTTGCAGCTGCGGCGTACGGTGCTCCTTGTCACGAATCACCACCAGGGTCTCCGGATCCAGTTGCAGCGCGGTGCTGTTGGCCCCGTTGCGCAGGACGTCTTCGCTGAAAGCCGCCTCGATCACCTGGCGGTTGGCGGTCAACCCCTCGCCGCCTTCACGACCGAAGGGCGCGCTGGTCTTGACCTGCAGGCCCAGCTCCTGGGCCGGCTGGCCCAGGTCGGAGGACTCATAGGCGGAGCTTTCCAGCTTGCGGCCCGCTTCCACGAACAGGCGATCGGCGTCTTCCGCCTTGAGCTGCTGTTCCAGACGCGGCCGGACGCTGGCCAGGGTGGGCACTTCCGGTGCCTGTACGCCCTGCAGCTTGATCAGGTGCCAGCCAAAGCTGGTGCGCACCGGAGCCGACACCTGCTGCGGTGCCAGCGCATAGAGCGCCTCTTCGAAGGCCGGATCATAGACGCCGCGACCGGCAAAGCCGAGGTCACCGCCATTGGCCGCCGAGCCCGGGTCCTGGGAGAACTCCTTGGCCAGCTTGGCGAAGTCCTCGCCCTTCTTCAGGCGTTCCTGGATCTGCTGGATCTTGGCCTTGGCCTGCTCGTCGTTCTGCTTGTCATTGACCTCGATGAGGATATGGGCGGCGTCACGCTGCTCCGACAGATTGGCGATCTCGGATTTGTAGGCGGCCTGCAGGCGGCTTTCGTCGACCTTGGCCTTGGCCAGGAAGGCATCCTTCTTCAGCTCGACGTACTCGATGACCACCTGCTCGGGGGTCATGAAGGCGTTCTTGTGGCTGTCGTAGTAGGCCTGGATCTCGTCCTGGGTCGGCGTGATGCCGGCCGGCGAGGCCTTGACGGTACGCAGGGCGAAGTCACGGGTCTGCCGTTCGAGGGCCGCAAAGGCCTCGATATCGGCATCGGTGACGAAGTTGCTGCCGACGATGCCGGCGCGCAGCTGACCGATCAGCATCTCGTCGCGCAGGAGATCGCGGAATTGCAGGCGGTTGTAGTTCATCTGGCGAACGGCCTGATCGAAGCGCTGCGGATCGAAACGCCCTTCGGTCTGGAATTCGGGGGTATTGAGGATCAGCTGATCCAGTGCCTGCTCGGAGAAGGCGAAGCGATCGGCCTTGGCGCTCTGCAGCAGCAGTTGCTTGTCGATCAGTGCCTTGAGCGCGGATTCGCGCAGCAGACGGTCATCCAGGGTGGACGGATCGAACCCCTGCCCCAGTTGCTGCTGCAGCTGGCGACGCTGCATTTCCACGGCCTGGGCCAGCTCCGTCTGCTTGATCTCGTCGCCATTGACCAGCGCGACGGCGCCCTGGTGACCCGTGGCGCGGATGATCGCTTCGAAGCCGGTCAGTGCCATCAGCAGGATGATGAATCCGATGATGACTTTGGCAATCCATCCCTGCGAACGGTCCCTGATGTTTTGTAGCATGTTCCCCCCACGAGCTGTGGCCGGACCGGCCATGGCGAAATCGTCGAATAGCAAATAGCGAAAAGGCGCATCTCGAGATGCGCCTTTTCGTCGATCAAGGACCTTGCATCCAGCAGGACGGCGGAACACCAGCAGCTTCAGCTGGGGGCCCGCCCATCAAGCCCAGGGGCGCCGTCAGTGGGTACTGACGCGCTCCTTGCCTTCCTGATCCCGCTTCTCGTCCTTGCTGACGAGCTCCGGACCATCGTCCGGAAGCGGCTCCGGCGTGTATTGCAGCGCAACCTCCAAGACCTCGTCAATCCATTTGACCGGCTTGATCTGCAAGTCGGCCTTGATGTTGTCCGGAATGTCCCGCAGATCCCGGACGTTTTCTTCCGGAATGATCACGGTACGGATGCCGCCGCGGTGGGCTGCGAGCAGCTTTTCCTTGAGGCCGCCGATGGCCAGCACCTGACCACGCAGGGTGATCTCGCCGGTCATGGCCACGTCGGCGCGTACCGGAATGCGGGTGGCCGCCGACACCAGCGCCGTGCACATGCCGATACCGGCACTCGGACCGTCCTTGGGCGTGGCGCCTTCGGGAACGTGGATATGGATGTCGTGCTTCTCGTGGAAGTCCCTGGGGATACCCAGACTGCGACCACGGCTGCGGACCACCGTCAGGGCCGCGGTGATGGACTCGGCCATCACGTCGCCCAGCGAACCGGTCTTGATCATCTGACCCTTGCCGGGGACCACGGCGGACTCGATGGTCAGCAATTCGCCACCCACCTGGGTCCAGGCCAGGCCGGTGACCTGACCGATCTGATCCTGCTGCTCGGCCAGACCGTAGCGGAACTTGCGGACGCCCAGCCAGTGCTCCAGGGTGTCCACGGTGACACTGGCGGTACGCTCCTTGTTCAGGGCGTGCTGCTTGACCACCTTGCGGCAGACCTTGGCCACCTGACGCTCCAGACTGCGCACGCCCGCTTCACGGGTGTAGTAGCGGATGATGTCGCGCAGGGCCGCTTCATCGAATTCCACCTCGCCCTTCTTCAGGCCGTTGGCCTTGACCTGCTTGGGAATCAGGTAGCGGGTGGCGATGTTGACCTTCTCGTCCTCGGTGTAGCCAGGCAGCCGAATGACTTCCATGCGGTCCAGCAGCGGCGCCGGAATGTTCATGGAGTTGGCGGTGCAGACGAACATCACGTCGGAGAGGTCGTAGTCCACCTCGAGGTAATGGTCGTTGAAGGTGTGGTTCTGCTCCGGATCCAGGACCTCGAGCAATGCGGAGGCGGGATCGCCGCGCATGTCGTTGCCCATCTTGTCGATTTCGTCGAGCAGGAACAACGGGTTGCGCACCCCGACCTTGGTCATCTTCTGGATCAGACGACCCGGCATGGAGCCGATGTAGGTGCGGCGGTGACCACGGATCTCGGCTTCGTCACGCACGCCACCCAGGGCCATGCGCACGAACTTTCGACCGGTGGAGCGGGCGATGGACTCGGCCAGCGAGGTCTTGCCCACGCCGGGCGGACCGACCAGGCACAGCACCGGGCCCCGCACCTTCTTCACGCGCTTCTGCACGGCGAGGTATTCGAGAATGCGCTCTTTCACTTCCTCGAGACCGTAGTGGTCCTTGTCGAGGACTTCCTCGGCGCGGCCCAGGTCCAGACGCACCTTGCTCTCGGCCTGCCACGGCACGTTCACCAGCCAGTCGATGTAGGAGCGCACCACGGTGGCTTCGGCCGACATGGGCGACATCTGCTTGAGCTTGTTCAGCTCGGCATTGGCCTTGGCGAGGGCATCCTTCGGCAGACCGGCGGCCTCGATGCGACGCTTGAGGTCGTCGACCTCGTTGTGTCCTTCATCGATGTCGCCCAATTCCTTCTGGATGGCCTTCATCTGTTCGTTGAGGTAGTACTCGCGCTGGCTGCGCTCCATCTGCTTCTTGACGCGGCCACGGATGCGTTTTTCCACCTGCAGCAGGTCGATTTCCGCATCCAGCAGGGCCAGCACGTGCTCGACGCGGGGGCCCAGCTCGGTGATCTCGAGGATCTCCTGCTTCTGCTCGATCTTCAGCGCCATGTGCGCGGCCATGGTATCGACCAGGCGGCTGGGATCTTCGATGCTGTTGAGGGAAGACAGCACCTCGGCGGGGACCTTCTTGCCGAGTTGCACGTATTGCTCGAACTGGCTCATCAGGCTGCGCGAGAACACCTCGGATTCGCGATCCGGGGCTTCGCTGTCCTCGATCAGGGTGACCAGGGCACGGGCATAGGCCTGGTTCTCGACGAAGGACTCGATACGGCCACGCTGCTCGCCCTCGACCAGGACCTTGACGGTGCCGTCGGGCAACTTGAGCAGCTGGAGAACGGTGGCGACCGTACCCATGTGATACATGTCATCCGCGGCGGGATCGTCGTCGCCGGGATTCTTCTGCGCGACCAGCAGGATCTGCTTGTCGCCAGCCATGGCGGCCTCGAGGGCCTCGACGGACTTTTCCCTTCCGACGAACAATGGGATGACCATGTGGGGATAGACCACTACGTCACGTAGGGGCAGCAGGGGAAGTTCTATCGTCGTAGTCATGGGATACGGGTCTCGGCAAATAATCGGCCGCAGATGCGGTTAAGGCCTCGGTTTTCTCTAACATGAGGTTGGGCGCCGCAAAATACAACCGTCGCTGAAATGAAAAAGGGGCCGAAGCCCCTTTTGTCACGCGTCCGGCGCCGCTTTGGCGGGCTCGCTGTTCTCGTAGATGAGCAGCGGCTGGGAACTCCCGTCGATGACGCTCTCGTCGATGACCACCTTGCTGACCTCCTTCTGCGAAGGAATCTCGTACATGGTCTCGAGCAGGATGCCTTCGAGGATGGATCTCAGACCCCGGGCACCGGTCTTGCGCTCCAGCGCCTTGCGGGCAACCGCCTTGAGCGCGTCGGGACGGAATTCCAGATCCACGTCTTCCATCTCGAACAGCTTGGCGTACTGCTTGGTCAGGGCGTTCTTCGGCTCGGTCAGGATCTGCATGAGTGCAGGTTCATCCAGCTCGTCCAGGGTCGCAATGACCGGCAGACGACCGACGAACTCGGGGATCAGACCGAACTTGACCAGATCCTCGGGCTCGGCGTCACGCAGGGATTCGCCGATCTTCTTGCCCAGTTCCTGGCTGCGCACCTCGGCATTGAAGCCGATGCCGCCGCCCTTGGTGGAACGGTTCTGGATGACCTTTTCCAGGCCGGCGAAGGCGCCGCCACAGATGAACAGGATGTTGCGCGTATCGACCTGCAGGAATTCCTGCTGGGGATGCTTGCGGCCACCCTGGGGCGGAACCGACGCCACGGTACCTTCGATCAGCTTCAGCAGCGCCTGCTGCACGCCCTCGCCCGAGACGTCACGGGTGATGGAGGGGTTGTCGGACTTGCGCGAGATCTTGTCGATCTCGTCGATATAGACGATGCCCATCTGGGCCTTTTCCACATCATAATCGCACTTCTGCAACAGCTTCTGAATGATGTTCTCGACGTCTTCACCCACGTAACCGGCTTCGGTCAGAGTGGTGGCATCGGCGATGGTGAAAGGTACGTTGAGCAGGCGCGCCAGCGTTTCCGCCAGCAGGGTCTTGCCCGAACCGGTCGGACCGATGAGCAGGATGTTGCTTTTGCCCAGTTCGACGTCGTCTTTCTTCTCGCGCTGATTCAGACGCTTGTAATGGTTGTAGACGGCAACGGCGAGGACCCGCTTGGCACGCTGCTGACCAATGACATACTGGTCGAGGATGGCGCTGATTTCCTTCGGCGCTGGCAGCTTGTGCGCATTGCTTTCGGCCTGAGCTTCCTGGACTTCCTCGCGGATGATGTCATTGCACAGGTCGACGCATTCGTCGCAGATGAAGACGGAGGGTCCAGCGATCAATTTACGTACTTCGTGCTGACTCTTGCCGCAGAAGGAGCAGTAAAGCAGCTTGCCGTTATCGTCGCTATTGCGCGTATCTGTCATTCGATCGATCCAATGGAATGTGCTTACATCAACAAGATGGAGCCTATTGCACGGTTTTTCAAGCCTACCTGCCCAAACGACCGGCGTCTGGGCAGGTGGTCGAGGCGGGGTCAGGCGGGGATGTTGCGCTTCTCGAGGACCTTGTCGATCAGGCCGTAGGCGACGGCTTCGGGGCCACTCATGAAGTTGTCACGGTCGGTATCGCGGGCGATCACGTCCATCGGCTGACCGGTGTGATGCGCCAGCACCTTATTCAGACGCTCGCGGATGGTCAGAATTTCACGGGCGTGAATTTCGATGTCCGAAGCCTGACCCTGGAAACCGCCCAGGGGCTGGTGAATCATCATCCGCGAGTGCGGCAGGCAGAAACGCTTCTCGGCGGCGCCGCCTGCCAGCAGCAGGGCGCCCATGCTGCAGGCCTGGCCGATGCAGATGGTGGAAACGTCGGGCTTGATGAACTGCATGGTGTCGTAGATCGACATGCCGGCGGTCACCGAACCACCCGGGCTGTTGATATAGAGGTGGATGTCCTTGTCAGGATTCTCCGCTTCCAGGAACAGCAGCTGGGCGACGACCAGGTTGGCCATGTAGTCCTCGACCTGGCCGACCAGGAAGATGACCCGCTCCTTGAGCAGCCGGGAGTAGATGTCGTAAGCGCGCTCGCCCCGGGCGGATTGCTCCACCACCATGGGTACCAGACCGCCAGCGGCTTGAATATCGGGCATGGATTGCATGTATGAATTGCGGGACATGTCCTGCACTAGCTCCCTATCTGGATGACCTGTCAAAAACACATAAGCCAGCACGAGGCTGGCTTAGGTGAACTAGCAACTGGAGGCAGATCAGGCTGCTTGCGGAGCCTCGGCCGGTTTGACCGCGTCCTCGTAGGAGACCTGCTTGTCGGTGACTTTTGCCTGCTTGAGGACAGTATCCACGACTTGTTCTTCCAGTACAACCGAACGCACTTCGTTCAGCTGCTGCTCGTTCTGGTAGTACCACTTCACTACCTGCTCGGGCTCCTGGTAGGCCGCCGCCATCTCTTCGATCAGCTCGCGAACGCGGGCGTCATCGGGCTTGAGCTCGAACTGCTTGACCATCTCGGCGATGATCAGACCCAGCAGCACGCGGCGCTTGGCCTGCTCGCTGAACAGCTCGGCCGGCAGCTGCTCGGGCTGGATGTTGCCGCCGAACTGCTGGACGGCCTGGACGCGCAGACGATCCACTTCGTTGCTGATCAGGGCAGCCGGGACGTCGATCTGGTTGGCAGCCAGCAGACCGTCCATGACCTGGTTCTTGACCTTGGTCTTGAGGGCCTGGCGCAGCTCGCGCTCCATGTTCTTGCGCACTTCGGCGCGGAAACCTTCGACGGTGGTCTCTTCCACACCGAACTGCTTGAAGAAGGCTTCGTTCAGCTCAGGCAGCTCGGGCGCGGCCACTTCCTTGACGGTGACCTTGAACTGGGCGGCCTTGCCGGCCAGATCCAGGTTCTGGTAGTCCTCGGGGAAGGTCAGGTCGAGCACGCGCTCGTCACCGGCCTTGGCGCCGATCAGACCGTCTTCGAAACCGGGGATCATGCGGCCCGAACCCAGCACCAGCTTGGTGCCTTCGGCGGAACCGCCAGCGAAGGCTTCGCCGTCCTGGGTGCCGACGAAGTCGATGGTGACCTGGTCGTCGTTGGCGGCAGCGCGGTCAACGGCTTCGTAGCGGGTGCCCTGCTTGCGCAGCACGTCGAGCATCTTGTCGATGTCGGCGTCTTCGACGCTTGCGTCCTGACGCTCGATCTCGATGCCGTCCAGGCCCTTCACTTCGAACTCGGGGAAGACTTCGAAGGTGGCGACGTATTCCAGGTCCTTGCCCTTTTCGAACACCTTGGGTTCGACGGCGGGTGCGCCGGCCGGGTTGAGCTTCTGCTCGACAACGGCTTCGTAGAAGGTTTCCTGAATGAGATCACCCAAGGCTTCCTGACGAGCCGAGGCTTCGTAGCGCTGGCGGATGACGCTCATGGGTACCTTGCCCGGGCGGAAACCGGGAACCTTGGCACGCCGTGCAGTCTGCTGCAGACGCTTGTTCACTTCGGTTTCAATACGCTCGGCCGGCACGCCAATGGTCATGCGACGCTCGAGAGCAGAGGTGTTTTCAACGGAAACTTGCATGGATATTCCTCGTGGCACAAGAACAGGCCGGCACTCCGACCCCCCAGAATCAAGGGCGACCATTCTAGAGACAGTCTCAGGCGAAGTCACCTGGCTTGATCCAGCGGTGCGTACGGGTGCCACCGAAGCGAGCCCGGCCGAGCCCGAGGAAGGCAACATTTTGTCGCCCGCTTAAAGTTGTACGACGTCGTATGTAGTGCTAAACCCAGAGGGCAAGCTAACGAAAATGCCGCCTGCGGCCCATTCACAACAACAACAATCGTTAGGAGAGCCGCCCCCATGGAGCGATCCGGTTCCGTCGAAAAATCCGTAACCCTGAACAAGGCGCAAGGCTCCGGCCTGCGCCGCCTGGCGAAGCTGCTGGGCCCCGGCATCATCGCGGTGCTGTCCTGGCTGGGCGCCGGGGACCTCATCACCTCCTCGGTGGCGGGCGCCAACTACGGCTACGCCATGATGTGGGTGCTGGCGGTGTCCCTGCTGCTGCGCTTTCTCATCGTCAACATCATTGCCCGCTTCCAGCTGTGCAATAACCGCGGCATGTCGATCCTGGAAGGCTATGCCCAGCTGCACCCGGCGTTCGCCTGGTTCATGCTCGGCTATGCGCTGATCATGGGGCACCTGACCAATGCCTATATGCTCAAGGGCGCGGGCGAAGCCCTGGCCACCCTGCTCCACCTCGACCAGCCGCTGCTCTGCTCGGCGGCGGTGGTGATCGCGGTCTGGCTGCTGGTGGGCCGCAATTTCTATGCGCTGATCGAGGGCGTGATGAAACTGCTGCTGGCGGTCATGACGCTGGCGTTCATCACCCTGGCGGTGATGTCGGGTCCGGACCTGGGCGGCATCCTGCGCGGCACCATTGGCTTCAGCATTCCGCCGGACGAAGGCGTGCACGGCGCCCTGCTGGTCGCCGTATCGGTGATCGGCGCCGTGGCCGGCTCCATCGCCAACTTCGTGCATCCCTATGTGATGAAGGAAAAGGGCTGGACCGGCCCGGAACACAAGCGCATCCAGCGCAACGACCTGCTCTTCGCGGTGGTGGTCGGCATCGTCATCAACCTGGCGATCTGGGTGGTCGGGGTGGAGATCCTCAGACCCAATGGGTTGCAGGTGAACACCCTGAGTGACCTGGGCGCGGCCCTGGAGCTGTTCTTTGGCGCCGGCGGCTGGCTGATCTTCTTCACCGGGGTCTTCGCCACCCTGTTCGCCAGCGTGGTGGGCAAGACCACCGCCTTTCCCATGCTGATCACCGATGCCCTGCAGCACATCCGTCCGGAGCGCCGCGAACGCTATGGCAAGACCTTTCACAAGGACCCGGCGCACAAGTGGTTCCTGCTCTTCATCCTGGTGACGCCGCTGGTGTGGTCGCTGCCGGGCATGCCCGACTTCGTGACCCTGACCATCGGCGTGAATGCCCTCAACATCGTCGGCCTGCCGGTGATCTCCCTGGGTCTGCTGATCATGTCCAACCAGAAGTCGCTGCTGGGCGACAAGTACCGCAACAACTGGTTCGAAAACCTGGCGCTGGGCTTTGCCACCCTGCTGGCGATCTGGGTCGCGATTCAGCTTGGCCTGCAGCTGCTGGGCTAGGTCCTCCCCCTTCAGGGGCGGATTCGCCGCCCCTGCCTCTTCAAGGAGTCTAGAGATGCCTGAACAGAACGAACGTCCGCTGCTGCTGCAGGTAGGTCCGCTGTTGCCTGCCCTGCAGGACGCCCTGAATTCACGCCATGAGGTGCTGCGACTCTGGGAGGCACCCGATCAGGCCGCCCTGCTCGCCGCGCGTGGCCAGGACGTGGTGGCCCTGGTCACTTCCGGTGTGCACGGTGCAACACGCGAGCTGATGAGCGCCCTGCCCGGTCTGCAGGCGGTGTTCAGCTTCGGGGTGGGCTACGACAGCATCGACATCGCCGCGGCACGGGATCTGGGCGTGGTGGTGAGCAACACGCCTGGCGTGCTGGACGACTGCGTCGCCGACACCGCCTTCGCCCTGCTGATCGACGTGGCGCGGGGCATCAGCGCCGCGGATCGTTTCGTGCGCCGCGGCGATTGGCGGCAGGGTAAGTTTCCGCTGACCTCGCGCCTGGCCGGCAAGACCTGCGGCATCGTCGGCCTGGGCAACATCGGCAAGAGCATCGCCCGGCGGGCAGAAGCTTTCGGCATGGAGGTGGCCTATCACGGACGCCAACCGCAGCCGGACGTCCCCTATCGTTATCATGCCGAGCTGGAAGACCTGGCGAAGACGGCGGATTTCCTCGTCCTGTCGCTGCCCGGCGGACCAGCCACCGACAAGCTGGTCGACGCCCGGATCCTCGCCGCCCTGGGACCGCACGGCTATCTCATCAATATCGCCCGCGGCAGCGTAGTCGACGAGCCCGCCCTGGTGGCCGCCTTGCAAGCGGGCAGCCTGGGTGGCGCCGGCCTGGATGTCTTCGCCGAGGAGCCCGAGGTACCCGCGGCCCTGCTGGCGCTGGACAACGTGGTGCTCACCCCGCACCTCGGCAGCGGCACCCACGAGACCCGCCAGGCCATGGCCGACCTGGTGCTGGCCAACGTGGAGCGCTATTTCGCCGAGGGGCGCCTGGTCACGCCGGTCTGACGGATGCGAACCGCGGGTTACTCGATGGCCGGCAGGGTCTTGCCGCGGATGCGGCGCGCCAGGGAGTCGTAGATCTCGCGGCAGCCTTCGGCCCAGAAGCGGTCGGGATCGTCCTGGGGTTCGAGGGCGACGGAGAATTCGCCCTCGCGCTCCTTCAGCACGAAGTGGTCATTGGTATAGAAGAAGGACAGGCCGATAGCGAAGGTCTGGGGCGTGCCGGCGAGGTCATCGACGATCACCGTGAGGTCATAGCGGGCATAGACCTCCAGTTCGCGCACGATATTGCCATCCACGCGCTTTTCCAGGCCCAGCCCGGCATCCACCTGATCGGCCGGGGTGAGGCCCAGGTAGCGGGTGAAGCAATCCGGCAATTCATGCAGGCGGCGCTCCAGTCCCTGCCAATAGGCTTCTTCCCGCTCGGCCGCCTTGCTCAGCGCCTGACTCAATGCCTGATATCGTTCCATTGCCGTTCCCATCTGTTCACTGGAGGCCGTCGACGGACGACCGACAGCTCTGAGACCCCAGCCGGGTCCCGGGGTGCCGCACCGATCGGCAACGGGCTTCAGGGCGTCGGCCAGCCCAGCACTGGCGTGCGGGTTTCACCCAGCAGGAAGTCGCGATTGGCGTCGGTGCAGGCGCGCAGGTAGTCGGTCACCAGGGTGATGCGCCGCAGGCGGCGCAGGTCTTCGCGGTAATAGAGCCAGAATTGCCGGGTGATCTGGATCTGCTCCGGCAGCAGCGCCACCAGCCGCGGATCGGGCTCGGCGACAAAGCACGGCAGGATCGCCAGGGCGTGCCCGCACAGGGCCGCCTGGTACTGGGCGATCACGCTGGTGCTGCGCAGGCCGCTGCTGGCCTCGGGCAGGATCCGCTCCAGATAGAGCAGCTCGGGGCTGAAGGCGAGATCGTCGACATAGGTGATGAATCTATGACGCTGCAGATCGGCCAGCTGCGCGATGGGCGGATGGCTGGCCAGGTAGTCGGCGGTGGCATAGAGCCGCAGGCGGTAGTCGCAGAGCTTGCGACAGACGTAGGGCCCGCGCTCGGGCCGCTCCAGGGTGATGGCGATGTCGGCTTCGCGGCGCGAGAGATTGACGAAGTGCGGCACCGGCAGCACCTCCAGGGTGATGCCCGGATAGCGATCCTGGAAGAAACTCAGCTGGGGCGCGACGAAGTAGCTGCCGAAGCCTTCGGTGGCGCCGATGCGCACCTGGCCGGAAGGCGCCAGCCGGGTATCGGAGATCTGCTCGCAGGCGGTCTGCAGGGTGCTCTCCAGGGTTTCCGCGTGCACCAGCAGGCGCTGGCCTTCCATGGTGAGGCTGAAGCCGGTGCTGCGCGACTTCTCGAACAGCAGCGCGCCCAGCGCCTTCTCCAGGGCGGCGATCCGCCGCGACACGGTGGTGTAGTCGACCCCCAGGCGCCGGGCGGCCGCGCTGGCCTTCTGGGTGCGCGCCACTTCGAGGAAGAATCTGAGGTCGTCCCAGTCGAGACGCGCAGCCGGGTTATTGGATTTTTGCATATCGGTCGGGCGTTTTTGTCGGAAGCCAGGAGACTTTTGCCGGAACTATACTGCTTACCAGGTCGCGTCACGAGCGGTGATGGCGCGAACCTCTGCTAGCCAACAACAATAACGAGCAGGCCACCATGACCCACCCTCACGCCCCATCCCGGCGCCAGGCCGGACGCTGCCCTTCCCTCCCGCCCCTGCAGGCCGCGGGGTATCGCCCATGACGGCCGGCGACGCCTTTCGCGAAGCGCGGGACTTCCTGCTGCGCCATCGCACCGACTACGCCACCGCCGTCCGCGATTTCCGCTGGCCGCAACTGGAACAGTTCAACTGGGCGCTGGACCATTTCGATCGCCTTGCAGAGGAGCATGCCGGTCCGGCGCTGTGGCGCCTCGACGCCGAGGGCCGGGAAGAGCGCTACAGCTTCGCCGAGTTGCGCCAGGCGTCGAATCGCACCGCCAATTTCCTGCGCGCCCAGGGTGTGCGCCGCGGCGAACGCATCCTGGTGATGCTGGGCAACGAGGTGGCGCTGTGGGAGACGCTGCTCGGCGCCTTCAAGCTGGGCGCCGTGGTGGTGCCCGCCACCACCCTGCTCAGCGACGCCGATCTGCAGGATCGGGTGCAGCGCGGGCGCATCGCCCACCTGGTGGTGGGCAGTGCGCACACGGAGCGTTGCGCCAGTCTGGATGCCGGCCTCACCCGCATCTGCGTCGGGGCGCCGGTGGCCGGCTGGCAACCCTATGCGCCGGCCGCCTGTGCCAGCGACTTCCTGCCGGATGGCCCGACCCTCGCCACGGATCCGCTGCTGCTCTACTTCACCTCGGGGACCACCTCGCGGCCCAAGCTGGTGCTGCACAGTCACAGCAGCTATCCGATCGGGCACCTGTCCACCCTGTATTGGATCGGTCTGCAACCGGGCGATGTGCACCTCAACATCTCGTCCCCCGGCTGGGCCAAGCATGCCTGGAGTTGCGTCTTCGCGCCCTGGAACGCCGGCGCCTGCGTGTTCATCCATGACGTGCCGCGCTTCAAGCCCCAGGCGCTGCTGGAGGTGCTGGCGCGCTATCCGGTCACCAGCCTCTGCGCGCCGCCCACGGTGTGGCGGATGCTGATCCAGGAGGATCTCGCCGCCTATCGCGAGCGCCTGCAGCTGCGCGAGCTGGTCGGCGCGGGCGAACCGCTCAATCCCGAGATCATCGACAGCCTGCAGGCGGCCTGGGGGCTGATCCTGAGAGACGGCTTCGGCCAGTCGGAAACCACCGCCCTGGTGGGCAACACCCCCGGACAGCCGCTCAAGCCGGGCTCCATGGGGCGCCCGCTGCCCGGGTGTCACATCGCGCTGCTGGATGCCGATGGCCGGCCGGGCGACGACGGCGAGGTGGCCCTGTCCCTGCAACCACGGCCGGCCGGGCTGATGCTGGGCTACGAAGACAGCCCGGAAAAGACCGCCGAGGTGATGCGCGACGGCCATTACCGCACCGGCGATACCGCGGTGCGCGACGCCGAGGGCTACATCACCTTCGTCGGCCGCGCCGATGACGTCTTCAAGTCGGCGGACTACCGCATCAGCCCCTTCGAACTGGAGAGCGCCTTGATCGAGCACCCGGCGGTGATGGAGGTGGCGGTGGTGCCCAGCCCCGACCCCCTGCGCCTCAATGTGCCCAAGGCCTTCGTCATCCTGGCCGCCGGCCATTCGCCTTCGCCTGAACTCGCGCAGGAGCTGCTCGGCTTCGCCCGCGGCTGCCTGTCGCCCTACAAGCGGGTACGCCGCCTGCAATTCGTCAGCGAATTGCCCAAGACGCTGTCCGGCAAGATCCGCCGCATCGAATTGCGCCTCGGCGAGGCCCAGCGCCGCGCCGGCGGCAGCGCCGACCTCCACGACTACGCCGAAGAAGACTTCGCCGCCCACCCTGCCCCGGCCACCCCGGCCACCCCGGCCACCGCTCAGGAATCCCTGTCATGACCCAGACCGCCATCAAAGACGTGCCGCTGCTGATCGACGGCCAGTTCGTCACCTCCACCAGCCGCGAAAGCCGCGAGGTGATCAATCCGGCGACCCAGGAGGTGCTGGCGCGGGTGCCCTTCGCCACCGCCGAGGAGGTGCAGCGCGCCGTAGCCAGTGCCAAGGCGGCCTTCGCCACCTGGCGCAAGACGCCCATCGGCGCCCGGGCGCGCATCTTCCTGCGCTATCAGCAGCTGATCCGCGAGCACATGAGCGAACTGGCCGCGCTGCTCACCGCCGAACAGGGCAAGACTCTGGCCGACGCCGAGGGCGATGTCTTCCGCGGCCTGGAGGTGGTGGAGCACGCGGCGGCCATCGGCAACTTGCAGCTGGGCGAGCTGGCCAACAATGTCGCCAGCGGGGTGGACACCTACACCCTGCTGCAACCCCTGGGCGTGTGCGCCGGCATCACCCCCTTCAACTTCCCGGCGATGATTCCGCTGTGGATGTTTCCCATGGCCATCGCCTGCGGCAACACCTTTGTCCTCAAGCCGTCGGAGCAGGATCCGCTGGTGACCATGCGCCTGGCCGAATTGGCACTGGAAGCCGGGGTGCCGCCCGGGGTGCTCAACGTGGTCCATGGCGGACCGGCGGTGGTGGACGCCCTCTGCGATCATCCGGACATCAAGGCGCTGTCCTTTGTCGGCTCCACCCGCGTGGGCACCCACGTCTATCGCCGCGCCAGCGAAGCCGGCAAGCGCGTCCAGTGCATGATGGGCGCCAAGAATCACGCGGTGGTGATGCCCGACGCGCCCCGCGAGCAGACGCTGGCCAACCTGGTGGGCGCCGCCTTCGGCGCGGCCGGTCAGCGCTGCATGGCGGTCTCGGTGGTGGTGCTGGTGGGCGAAGCCAACAGCTGGGTGCCGGACCTGGTGGCCAAGGCGCGCAGCCTCAAGGTGGGGGCAGGTCACGAGCACGGCACCGATGTCGGCCCGCTGATCTCCTGCCAGGCGCTGGACCGGGTCAGCGGCCTGATCGAGCGCGGCGTGAGCGAAGGCGCGACCCTGGAGCTGGACGGTCGCAACATCCAGGTCGAGCGCTACGAGAAGGGCAACTTCGTTGGCCCGACGCTGTTCTCCGGGGTGACCACCGACATGACCCTATATCGCGAAGAGCTGTTCGGACCGGTGCTCTGCGTGATGCACGCGGCCACCCTCGACGAGGCCATCGCCCTGATCAACGCCAACCCCAATGGCAACGGCGTCGCCCTTTTCACCCGCTCCGGCGCCGCGGCGCGACGCTTCCAGGAAGACATCGACGTCGGCCAGGTCGGCATCAACGTGCCCATCCCGGTGCCGGTGCCGCTGTTCTCCTTCAGCGGTTCGCGCGCCTCCAAGCTGGGCGACCTGGGGCCCTATGGCAAGCAGGCGGTGCTCTTCTATACCCAGACCAAGACCATCACCACGCGCTGGCCCGACGAGCAGGACGTCGGCAGCGCCGGGGTCGTCAACACCACCATCACCCTCAAGTAAGGGAGACGCCAGCATGCATCTGGGATTTCTGGGACTGGGCAACATGGGCGCGCCCATGGCCCGCAACCTGCTCAAGGCCGGCCATCAGCTGACCGTCTATGACCTTTCCACCGCCGCCCTGGACGCGTTGCGCGCCGAAGGCGCCGAGGTCGCCGCCTCGCCCACCGCCGTCGCCGAGAGCGGCGCGGAAGTGATCATCACCATGCTGCCCGCGGCTGCCCATGTGAAGACGGTCTACCTGGGCGACGACGGGCTGATCGCCCGGGCCCGGCCGGGCACCCTGCTGATCGATTCCTCCACCATCGATCCGCTCAGCGCCCGGGCGGTGGCCAGTGCCGCCGCCGAACGCGGCCTGGAACTGCTGGACGCACCGGTCTCCGGCGGCACCGGCGGCGCCGCGGCGGGCACCCTCACCTTCATGGTCGGCGGCAACGAAGCCGGCTTCCAGCGCGCCCAGCCACTATTGGCCGCCATGGGCCGCAACCTGGTGCACTGCGGCGCCAGCGGCAACGGCCAGGTGGCCAAGGTGGCCAACAACCTGCTGCTGGGCATCTCCATGATCGGGGTGGCCGAGGCCATGGCCCTGGGCACCCGCCTGGGCATGGACGCCAAGACCCTGGCCGGAGTGATCAATACCAGCAGCGGGCGCTGCTGGAGTTCGGAGGTCAACAACCCCTATCCGGACGTACTGCCCCAGGCGCCGGCCTCGCGCGGCTACCAGGGCGGCTTCGCCGCCGACCTCATGCTCAAGGACCTGGGCCTGGCCACCGAGGCAGCGCGCGCCGTGCAGCAGCCGGTGATCCTCGGCGCAGTGGCGCAACAGCTCTACCAGAGATTCAGCCGCGCGGGTGGCGGCGGGCTGGATTTCTCGGCCATCATCCAGGACTACCTGGACGAGGACGGTGCATGAGCGACGCCAAGGTACTGCTGGAAAGACGCGGCGGGGTCGGCTACCTGACCCTCGATCGCCCGGCCGGGCTCAATGCCCTGGATCTGGACATGGTGCGCGCCCTGCACGGGGCGCTGCGCGACTGGGAGCAGGACCCGGGCGTGCGGGTGATCGTGCTCCGCGGCAACGGGCCCAAGGCCTTCTGCGCCGGCGGCGATGTCCGGGCGCTGTACGACAGCTACCAGCGCGGCGATGACCTGCACCTGACCTTCTTCACCGAGGAATACGCCCTCGACCTGGCGCTGCACCGCTATCCCAAGCCGGTGCTGGCCCTGGCCCAGGGGCTGGTGCTGGGCGGCGGCATGGGCCTGGTCCAGGCGGCGCGGCTGCGGATCGTCAGCGAGCGCACCCGCATGGCCATGCCGGAAACCGCCATCGGCTATTTCCCCGACGTCGGCGCCAGCCATTTCCTGCCGCGCCTGCCCGACCACCTGGGTCTCTATCTGGGCCTGACCGGCGTGCAGATCGGTCCGGCCGATGCCCTGGCCGCCGGCCTGGCCGATGTCTTCATTCCCGAAGCGGCCAACGCCGACCTGCTGCAGCGCCTGGAGGCAGCCACTGCCCAGGGCCCCACCGACCTGGCCGCCCTGCTGCAGGAATTCGCCGCGGCGCCGGCCGAAGCCGCGCGCCTGACCGATCTGCGCCCGGCCATCGCCGAGCACTTTGCGGCGGCCACCGTCGAGGAGCTGCGCGCCAGCCTGGAGGCGGAGCAGCGCCCCGCCTATCGCGACTGGGCGCAGGAGACCCTCGCCACCCTGGACGCCCGTTCGCCGCTGGCGGTCGCCACTGCCCTGGAGTTGCTGCGCCAGGGCGGCGGGCTGTCGCTGGAACAGTGCTTCGCCCTGGAGCTGCACCTGGATCGCCGCTGGTTCGAAAAGGGCGAGATCGTCGAGGGGGTGCGCGCCATGCTGGTGGACAAGGACCGCACGCCGCACTGGAATCCGGCCCGCTGGCAGGACCTGGATCCACGCCGCGTCGCTGCCTTTTTCGCCGATTTTCGCCATTCCTGAGGGAGGCTCCCATGCACGACATCGAACTCACCGAAGAACAACGCATGATCCGCGACCTGGCGCGTGACTTCGCCCGCCGCGAGGTCGCGCCCCACGCCCGCGCCTGGGAAAAGGCCGAGTGGATCGACGACGCCGTGGTCGCCCAGCTGGGTGAGCTGGGCCTGCTGGGCATGGTGGTGCCCGAGCAATGGGGCGGCACCTACCTGGATTACGTCGCCTATGCCCTGGCGGTGGAAGAGATCTCCGCCGGCGACGGCAGCCTCGGCGCCCTGATGAGCATCCACAGCTCGGTGGGTTGCGGCCCGCTGCTGCGCTACGGCAGTGCCGCACAGCAGGACCGCTGGCTGCCTGACCTGGCCGCCGGCAAGGTCATAGGTTGCTTCTGCCTGACCGAACCCCAGGCCGGCTCCGAGGCGCACAACCTGCGCACCCGGGCGGTACTCGACGGTGACAGCTGGGTGCTCAATGGCAGCAAGCAATTCGTCAGCAACGGTCGCCGCGCGGGTCTGGCCATCGTCTTCGCGGTGACCGATCCGGAGCTGGGCAAGAAGGGCCTGTCGGCCTTTCTGGTGCCTACCGACACCCCCGGCTTTCGCGTCGAGCGCACCGAGCACAAGATGGGCCTGCGCGCCTCCGACACCTGCGCGGTCACCCTGGACAACTGCCGCATCCCGGCGGCCAACCTGCTGGGCGAGCGCGGCAAGGGGCTGGCCATCGCCCTGTCCAACCTGGAAGGCGGCCGCATCGGCATCGCCGCCCAGGCGCTGGGGATCGCCCGCGCGGCCTTCGAAGCGGCGCTCGGCTATGCCCGCGAGCGCATCCAGTTCGACAAGGCGATCATCCAGCACCAGAGCATCGCCAACATGCTGGCGGACATGCATACGCGCCTCAATGCCGCGCGGCTGCTGATCCTGCATGCGGCGCGACTGCGCACGGCGGGCCAGCCCTGTCTGAGCGAAGCCTCCCAGGCCAAGCTGTTCGCCACCGAGACGGGCGAATGGGTGTGCTCCAAGGCCATCCAGATTCATGGCGGCTACGGCTACCTGGAGGACTACCCGGTGGAGCAGTACTACCGCGACATCCGCATCACCCAGATCTACGAAGGCTCCAGTGAAATCCAGCGCCTGCTGATCACCCGGGAACTCGATCGCTACGAAATGTGAGGGCGTCCGGGATGACGGCCGTGACCTGCCCAGCAAAAGCCGAAGATGACACCCAGGCGTCATCTGGACAGCACTGGGCGGGTGCTACGCTCCTGACAGGGATCGTGTCTGGTCCCGGTCTTGCCAAGGAATACCGTTATGGCCTCCCTGCTCGCCTGCATCGATGGATCTCCCCACGCCGAAAGCGTCTGCGACCACACCGCCTGGTTGTCGCGACGACTGGACGCGCCCGTCACCCTGCTGCACGTGCAGGAGTCGGCCAGCAGCGGCAAGAAGGTCGCCAACGGCGCCCCGGTCTATCTGGACGATGACGTCGGCGCCGGCATGGCCAAGGCGCTGCTGCTCAATGCCCGCCAACGCCTGCTGCAGCAGGGCCTGACCTCGGCGCCGCAGATCCTGCGCCGCCCCGAGGGGCTGGTGGATACCCTCAAGACCCTGGAAGCCGACACCCGCCTGCTGGTGATCGGCAAGCGCGGCGAGCGCTCGGGGGACAGCGGCATTGGCAGCCAGCTGGAGGCCGTGGTCCGCGCCGTGCACCGGCCGATCCTGATCTGCTCCGGGCCGTTCAAGCCGCCGCGGCAATTCACCATCGCCTACGACGGCCGGGAAGCCACCCACCAGGGCATCCTGGCGCTGGCGCGCAGTCCGCTGCTGGCCGGCATGAGCGGCACCCTGCTACGCGTCGGCGAAGACGATCCGATCCTGCGCAAGCGCCTGGATGACCTGGCCCTGCTGCTGCGCAGCGCCGGATGCCGGGTCGACACCACCGTCGCCCATGGCGACGTGGAGCGCATCGTCCCCCGCCACCTCGACGAACGCCGGGCCGACCTGCTGATCATGGGCGCCTACAGTCACTCCTCGGTCTGGCGCTTCCTGCGCGGCAGTCGCACCACCCAGCTGCTGCACAAGACCGAAGTACCGATGCTGCTGCTGCGCTGAGACCGCGCCTTTACCGGGCACAGCCCATCCGGTCGGGACGCGTTTCGTCGGCCAGCCGACGCCAGCGCTCAAGCCCACCCGAAAATCGCCGAAGCAGAAGACATAGAGCCCTGCCCTCTGTCGGGCTCCCCGGCGCGTCGGTAGGCCCCATGAGCACCCATGTCATCCATTTCACCGGTCCCATCAATTCCACCAGCTGCGGCCAGCTGATCGCCCAGTGCTCCCAGGCCGTGCAGCAGGACGCCTCGCGCATCCTGCTCAAGATCGCCACCATGGGCGGCGATTGCAGCTACGGCTTCACGATGTACAACTTCCTGCTGTCCCTGCCGCTGCCGGTGCATACCCACAACCTGGGCACCGTCGAGTCCATGGGCAACATCCTCTTCCTGGCCGGCGAACACCGCACCGCCAGTCGTCACAGCAAATTCCTCTACCACTCCTTCTACTGGAATCTGAACAACTCGGTGGACCATGCGCGCATGGCCGAATACGCCATGTGCCTGGACTACGACCTGGATCTCTATGCCCGCATCGTCGCCGAGCGCACCGCCGGTGCCGCCGAGGCCCTGGACATCCACAGCTGCCTCAAGGCCAACGCCCGGCTGCTGAGTCCTGAAGCGGCCCTGATCACCGGGGTGATCCATGCCGTCGACGAATGCCGGGTGCAGCCGGGTGAGGTCACCACCTTCATCCATCTTTGAGCAGGCAATAAAAAAACCCGGTGACCTTTGGCCACCGGGTTTTTCTTGCCCGATCCGGGGGATCAGCGGCTGAAGGAC
Source organism: Pseudomonas sp. MOIL14HWK12:I1 (assembly GCF_000510705.1). Classification (NCBI taxonomy): domain Bacteria; kingdom Pseudomonadati; phylum Pseudomonadota; class Gammaproteobacteria; order Pseudomonadales; family Pseudomonadaceae; genus Pseudomonas; species Pseudomonas sp. MOIL14HWK12:I1. The sequence continues at coordinate 182,949 of NZ_AZNY01000009.1, forward strand.
ACCAGGGTGTTGGGGTAGCCGACGCTGGCATCCAGGCGGCTGGCGTCGAAGAACACCCCCAGGTTGTTGGCGCCATCCTGCACATAGCTGATCTTGAGGATCTGGCCATTGACCAGGCGTACCGAGCCACCCAGCTTGAAGGCCGAGCGATTGGCCGCGGTGGCCGGGATGGAGATGGCCGCGGCGCGACGGTAGACCCCGCGATTCCAGTCGGCATTGGTGAAGTCGTTGATGGCGCTGCTGACGCTGGCGGCGCTGGTCACCCCGGTGGGCGACACGGTCACGGTCTTGGGATAGCCCACGGCGTTGCCGTTGAAGGGCGTGCCTTCGGTGAAGACCCCCAGGCTGTTGCCGGCCTGCACCGAGGAGATCCGCCGCACCTGGCCATCCGCGGTGGTCAGGTAGGCACCGGCCTTGAAGGCGGCGCGATTCACCGCGGTACCGGGTACCGAGACAGCGGCCTTCTTGAGGAACACCCCCTTGTGCCAGTCCGAGTTGGTGAAGTCGTTGATCACCGAGGTAACCGTGCCTGCGGTCGCGCCATTGCTCGGCGGCACCTGAACGCCTGCATTGCTGCCTGCGTTTCCGGTGTTGCCGGCGCTGCTGCCGCTGCCGGCATTGCCCACGGCGCCGGCGCTACCGCCAGCCGAACCGCTGTTGCCGGCCGTGCCACCACCGTTGGCCGGGGTGGTGCTGCCGCTGGCGACCGGGCCGATGGCGGTGCAGCTGCTGTCGTCCAGGTACTTGCGCAAGGTCGGCCACTGCGGCCGCTCCTGGCCATTGATCGGCTCCACCGACATGAAGTAGCTGCCCCAGCCCGGACCCGCGGCCCAGTAGGAGGCCGGGATGCAGTTCTGCTTGAGGTAGGCCAGCATGTTGTCCATCAGCAGGTTCCAGCGCGGATTGTTGTCCGGTACGCCGAATTCACCGATATAGCCGCGCTTGCCGTTCTTCTTCAGCCAGTCGACGAAGGGCTTCACCCGGGTCACGCCATAGTTGACGTCGAGCTTGTTGACGTCGGTCTTGTCGTAGCTGCCGCCAGCGTTCTCGTCGAAGTAGGAATGCGCCGAGAAGATGATGTTGTTGGCCGGATCCTTCAGCCCCAGCAGGGCATCGTTGAACTCGGCCCAGCGGGTGGCGCTCGACCAGCCGTTGCCTTCGACGATGACCGGACGGGTGCTGTCCACCGCGCGCACGCCATTGATGCCGTACTGGGCCGCGGTCGGCCAGTAGGCCATGGCATCGTGGGGCTCGTTCATGATGTCGTAGGCGTACAGCGAGGACTGGCCGCTCCACTGCCGCGCAATGTGGGTCATGATCTCCTGATAGCGGGCGTAGGGGACGCCACTGGTGCCGATCACCTGACCGCGATAGCGGGCATAGTTGTGCAGGTCGAGGATGATCTTGATGCCGTGCTTTTGCGCATAGCCGAAGGTCTGGTTCACCAGGGCGACGTAGGCACTGTCCAGTGGGCCGCCCAGCTTGGGTTGCAGGCGCTCCCAGATGATGGGGAAACGGATCAGTTTGACGCCCCGCGCGCTCCACTGCTGGAAGTAGGCCTCCACCGGGAAGATGTAGTTGGTGCCATTGATGCCGGGCAGCACCTGGGGCGCGAAGCCCGCACCCGACAGATTCAGACCGACCAGGCTGACAGGCTCGGCCTGGGCAACGCCAGCGGACAGCGCGAGAACGGTAGCGGCCGCGGCGAGCGGACGACGAAGGGCGGTAGCGAGGGAGCGGATAGGCGTCATGGACAGATACTGCTTTGGGAGGCGTGGCGTCGATGTCCTTTGTGTACGAGCAAAGCCTGGGTTTAGGTAAGGCCACTGGGACGTGACAAGAAAAGCACTCTGCGTCCTGCAGTTGCCTTACCCAATACAAGTCATATGCCAGGTCGCTGAAACCTTTCACCGCGGCGGTGGTCCTGCACGGCCGCAGGGTGTCGCAAAACACCGCTCTAGAGCCTTTGCAGGAAACGTAACCAAATATGCGTGGCATGGCGTCGCAGCGTGCGAAAGCTGCGCGCGACAAAATAATCACGGCACGAAGACAGAAATCTGACGCCAGATTTAGTGGCACATGGCCTGGGGAATTTTCCCGGGTCGCCGCTATCCAAGGCTCAGCAACGTCTTGTATATAAGGTCCAGTCATGCGCGCAGAACAGCCGGGAACCCCTGTCTTCCGACCCACCATCCTGGTGGTGGACGACGAGCCACTGGTCGCGGATTTCGTTACCGAGATCCTCGAACCCGAAGGCTTCAATATCATCGCCGCTGACTCCGCCGATGCTGCCTTGTCACTGTTGGAGAAAGAGGACGCCAATATCGACATCCTGTTGACGGACATCCGCATGCCCGGCTCCATGGATGGCGCTCAACTGGCCAATCTGGTGTGCCAACGCTGGGCAGATATGCCCATTATTGTCATGTCCGGCTACGAAACGCCGTCTACCGCCAGCATCAAGTGCAAGGTGCGCTTCCTGCCCAAGCCCTGGTCAATCGGTCAATTGATCGATGCCGTGAATGGCGTCGCCTATTCTGTTACGCCCAGTGCCTGAAGATCGAGGAACCCTGGCGATGTGAATGGTGTCACATCGCCACCTCGGTACTTCGGACAACAACAATGCTTGCCCTCACCCACCAGTTCGTCGCCCAGCTGCCCAACATCGACTGCCTGTTCGGCCCCCTGACCCCGGATGGCGGTCTGCCGGTGCAAGTCTGTCGTCCCGCCAGCGAACGTCGCCTGACCCTGATGCTGGATACCGCCCGCCTGCGCGACCGCGCCTATTGCGCAACCCAGGCGCAGCAGGTCCGCACTTCCCTCGGTATCCGCTAGTCGTTGCACGCGCCTCATAGCGGCGGCGCCGGTCGCAACAGCACGGCCTTCAGCGAAAAGGCCGAGGTCACGCTGGCCACCCCGGGAATGCAGGTCAGGGTCTCGGCGAGAAAGTGCTGATAGGCTGCGAGATCCTGCACCACCACCCGCAATACGTAGTCCGCATCCCCGGTCATCTGGAAACAGCTCATCACCTGGGGCGCCTTGACGATCTCCCGCTCGAAGGCGCGCAGGTAGTCGGTGGACTGCTTTTCCAGGCGCACCGACACGAAGACGCTGACACTGCCGGCCAGCCGGGTTTCATCGAGCTGGGCGTGATAGCCCTGGATGTAACGCTCCTCCTCCAGTCGCTTGACCCGCCGTAGCGTCGGGGTCAGCGACAGCCCGATCTTCTGCGCCAGATCGCGCCAGCTCAGGCGGCCATCGGCGGACAGGGCGTTGAGGATGCGCAGGTCGATACGGTCCAGACCAGCCATGGTGCAAAACCTCTACTGTTGTTCTTGTACGAAGTTCAATAGCACCAAAAGGCCGGACTGCCCACCCCGAAATTGCGGCAAAACGGCTAGCCATGCCGGCCTATACTCAGGCGACCAATAACAAGAATGCCGAGGCCTCCACCATGTGGCACCCTGCATCGCATCCGGACGGCCAACCCGTCCTGCGACCCACCCGCACCCTCTTCCACCAGGAGGGGCGGCCATGAGCGACCATCCACCCCTGCGCTTGCACGTTCCCGAACCCAGCGGCCGACCGGGACGTCCCACCGACTTCAGCTACCTGCAACTCTGCCCCGCCGGCCGTGCGGAAAAGCCGCCCATCGACGTGGCACCGGTGGATACCCGCGAGCTGGCGACCCAGCTGATCCGCATCCTCGACGAAGAGGGTCGCGCCGTCGGCCCCTGGGCCACCGAAGAAGCGCCCGAATTGCTGCTGCAGGGCCTCAGGGCCATGCTCAAGACCCGGCTGTTCGATGCGCGGATGCTCAAGGCCCAGCGGCAGAAGAAGCTGTCCTTCTATATGCAGTGCCTGGGCGAGGAAGCCATCGCCGTCGGCCAGACCCTGGCCTTGCGCCCGGACGACATGCATTTCCCCACCTATCGTCAACAGGGCATCCTCATCGCCCGCGAGGCGCCGCTGGACGAGATGATCTGCCAGCTGCTGTCCAACGCCCGGGATCCGCTCAAGGGTCGCCAGCTGCCGGTGATGTACTCCTACCGCGACCTCGGCTTCTTTTCCATCTCCGGCAACCTGGGCACCCAGTACATCCAGGCGGTGGGCTGGGCCATGGCCTCGGCGATCAAGGGTGACACCCGCATCGCCGCCGGCTGGATCGGCGACGGCGCCACCGCCGAAGGCGATTTCCACGCCGCCCTCACCTTCGCCCACGTCTACCGGGCGCCGGTGATCCTCAACATCGTCAATAACCAGTGGGCCATTTCCACCTTCCAGGCCATCGCCGGCGGTGAAGGCATCACCCTGGCCACCCGCGGCCTCGGCTATGGCATCGCCGCCCTACGGGTGGATGGCAATGACTTCCTCGCCGTGCTGGCCGCCTCGCGCTGGGCCGCCGAGCGCGCCCGGCGCAACCTGGGGCCGACCCTGATCGAGTGGGTGACCTATCGCGCCGGCCCCCACTCCACCTCGGACGACCCGTCCAAATACCGTCCCGCCGACGACTGGACGCACTTCCCCCTGGGCGATCCCATCGACCGGCTTAAAGCACACCTGATCGGTCGTGGCCTCTGGTCGGACGAACAGCACCAGGCGCTGAGCGCCGAGCTGGAAGCCGAGGTGGCCGCTGCCCAGAAGGCCGCCGAAGCCCACGGCACCTTTGCCAGCGATCTCGCCCCCAGCGCCGCCGACATGTTCGAGGAGGTCTACCAGGACCTGCCGCCGCACCTGCGCCGCCAACGCCAACAGCTCGGGAAGTGACGCCATGACCGTACAACAGGAAACCGACCTGCCGACCCAGGCCGGCAGCCGCAGCACCCTGACCATGATCCAGGCCATCCGCTCGGCCATGGACGTGATGCTCGAACGCGACAGCAACGTGGTGGTGTTCGGCGAGGACGTCGGCTATTTCGGCGGCGTCTTTCGCTGCACCGAGGGCCTGCAGGCCAAATATGGCGCCTCGCGGGTATTCGACGCGCCCATCTCGGAGAACGGTATCGCCGGCGCCGCGGTGGGCATGGGCGCCTACGGCCTGCGGCCGGTGGCGGAGATCCAGTTCGCCGACTACGTGTACCCGGCCATCGACCAGATCGTCTCCGAGGCGGCGCGGCTGCGCTATCGCTCGGTGGGGCAGTTCACCTCGCCGCTGGTGTTCCGCATGCCCTGCGGTGGCGGCATCTATGGCGGCCAGACTCACAGCCAGAGTCCCGAGGCCATGTTCACCCAGGTCTGCGGGCTGCGCACCGTGATGCCCTCCAATCCCTATGACGCCAAGGGCCTGCTGATCGCTTCCATCGAGAGCGACGATCCGGTGATCTTTCTCGAACCCAAGCGCCTCTACAACGGCCCCTTCGACGGCCATCACGACCGCCCGGTGACGCCCTGGTCCGGCCATCCGGCCAGCGCCGTGCCGGACGGCTACTACCGGGTCGAGCTGGAACGCGCCGCGGTGGTCCGTCCCGGCAAGCAGGTCACGGTGCTGACCTATGGCACCACCGTCTGGGTCGCCCTGGCGGCGGCCGCCGAGACCGGCATCGACGCCGAGGTGATCGACATTCGCAGCCTTTGGCCGCTGGACCTGCAGACCCTCACCGATTCGGTGAACAAGACCGGCCGCTGCGTGGTGGTCCACGAAGCCACCCGCACCTGCGGCTATGGCGCCGAGCTGGTGTCCCTCATGCAGGAGCACTGCTTCCATCGCCTGGAGGCGCCCATCGAGCGCGTGACCGGCTGGGATACCCCCTACCCCCACGCCCAGGAATGGGACTACTTCCCGGGTCCGTCCCGGGTCGGCGCCGCGCTCAAGCGCGTGATGGAGGTCTGAGATGGGTACCCATGTCATCAAGATGCCCGACATCGGCGAAGGCATCGCCGAGGTGGAACTGGTCAAGTGGTACGTGGCGGTGGGCGACGAGGTCGGCGAAGACCAGACCCTGGCCGACGTCATGACCGACAAGGCCATGGTGGAGATTCCTTCGCCGGTGGTGGGCCGGGTGGTCGCCCTGGGCGGCGAACCTGGCCAGGTAATGGCCGTAGGCGCCGAGCTGATCCGCCTGGAGGTGGCCGGCGACGGCAATCTGCGCGAGGCCAGCCGCCCCGCGCCGGTGGCAGCCACTGCGGCGCCAGCCCCCAAGGCGGAAGCGCCCACGCCCGCGGCGGCCCCAGCCCCGCGTCGCGCGGAGGCGGAGGTCCCGCGCGACGACGACCGACCAGCTTCCCGCCCGGCCCCCGGCAGTCCGCCGCTGGCATCTCCCGCGGTGCGCCAGCACGCCTGGGACCTGGGCATCGAACTCCGCTTCGTCACCGGCAGCGGTCACGGCGGGCGCATCCTGCATGGCGATCTGGAGGCCTATGTGCAGCAACGCGACGCCGGCTTGCCGCCCGCCACCGGCGGCGGTGGCCTGGCGAAACGCAGTGGCGAGGAGCGCATCCCGCTGATCGGCCTGAGACGCAAGATCGCCGAGAAGATGCAGGCCGCCAAACGGCATATCCCCCACTTCACCTATGTGGAAGAGGTGGATGTCACCGAGCTGGAAGCCCTGCGCGCCACCCTCAATCAGCGCTGGCAGGGTCGTCGTGCCCACCTCACCCTGCTGCCCTTCCTGGCGCGCGCCCTGGTGGTGGCGGTGCGGGACTTTCCGCAGATGAATGCGCGCTTCGACGAAGAGAGCAGCACCGTGACGCGCTATGGCGCGGTGCACCTGGGCATCGCCACCCAGGGCGAACAGGGGCTCGCGGTGCCGGTGGTCCGCCACGCCGAGGCGCTGGATCTCTGGGGCTGCGCCCAGGAGGTGGCGCGGCTGGCCACCGCGGTGCGCGGCGGCAAGGCCGGTCGCGACGAACTCTCCGGCTCGACCCTGACCATCAGCAGCCTGGGTCCGCTGGGGGGCATCGCCTCCACGCCCATCATCAACCATCCCGAGGTGGCCATCATCGGCGTCAATCGCATCGTCGAGCGCCCGGCCTTCCGCCATGGGCTGGTGGTACCGCGCAAGCTGATGAATCTCTCCGCTTCCTTCGACCACCGGCTGATCGATGGCCAGGACGCCGCCAGCTTCATCCAGGCCGTGCGCCAGCTGCTCGAACAACCCGCCACCCTCTTCCTGGAGTAGCCATGGACACCCGACTCCTCATCATCGGCGGCGGCCCCGGCGGTTATATCGCCGCCCTGCGCGCCGCTCAGCTGGGCATCGCCACCACCCTGGTGGAGGGCGCCGCCCTTGGCGGTACCTGCCTCAACGTCGGCTGCATCCCCTCCAAGGCGATGATCCATGTCGCCGAGGAATTCCATCGCGCCTGCGGTCGCGCCGACCAGGGCGCCCTTGGTATCCGCCATGGCCGCCCGGAACTGGACCTCGGCCAGGCCGTGGCCTGGAAGAACGGCATCGTCGATCGCCTCACCACCGGCGTCGCCGCCCTGCTCAAGAAGCAGGGGGTGACGGTGGTCGAGGGCTGGGCCGAGATCCTCGACGGCAAGACCGTGGAGGTGCAGCGCGCCGGTGGCGAACGGCTGCGCATCCGTACCGAACACCTGGTGCTGGCCATGGGCTCCACCTCGGTGGAATTGCCCAGCCTGCCCTTCGGCGGCCCGGTGATCTCGGCCACCGAGGCCTTGTCGCCTACAGAGATTCCCGAGGATCTGGTGGTGGTGGGCGCCGGCTATATCGGCCTGGAGCTGGGCATCGCCTATCGCAAGCTGGGCGCCCGGGTCGCGGTGGTGGAGGCTCAATCGCGCCTGCTGCCCGGCTACGATGCCGAACTCACGGCGCCGCTGCGCCAGCGACTGGAACGCCTGGGCATCGAGCTCCACCTGGGCTGCACCGTCGCCGGTCTGGCCGCGGACGGCGCTGGCCTGCGAATGACCCGCGGTGACGGCGAGGAGCAGATCCTGCCGGCCCAGCGCATCCTGGTGGCGGCCGGTCGCCGTCCCCGCACCGAAGGCCTGGATCGCCTGCCGCTGGACTACGACGGCCGCTATATCCGCGTCGACGACGGCTGCCGTACCAGCATGACCGACGTCTGGGCCATCGGTGATCTTACCGGCGAACCCCTGCTGGCCCATCGCGCCATGGCCCAGGGCGAGGTGGTCGCCGAGCTGATCGCCGGCAAGCGGCGGCGCTTCGCGCCGGTCGCCATCCCGGCGGTCTGCTACACCGATCCGGAAATCGTGGTGGTCGGCCTGACCCCGGAGCAGGCCAAGGCCCAGGGGCTGGAGACCAAGGTCGCCAGCTTCCCCTTCGCCGCCAATGGCCGTGCCCTCACCCTGGAGGCGCCGGAAGGCTTCGTGCGGGTGGTGGCTCGTGCGGACGACCATCGCATCCTTGGCTGGCAGGCCACCGGGCAGCAGGTGGCGGAACTGGCCACGGCCTTTTCCCACAGCCTGGAAATGGGCATGCAACTGGAAGACGTCGCCGCCACCCTGCACCCCCACCCCACCCTGGGCGAAGCGGTGCAGGAAGCGGCGCTGCGCGCCCTGGGCCGGGCCCTGCATCTGTGACCGGCCTGCCGCGCGACAGCCTGGCGCCGGGCATCCTCGACGAAGCCCTGGCCGGGCTGTGCCGGCGCAGTGGTCAGGCGCCGGAGGCCCTGCTCGCTGCCGAAGGCGTCCAGCCAGCCGAGCTGCTGCTTGACCGCGAGCGCCTCTCGGCGCCGCTGTTCGGCCAGCTGTGGTATCGCCTAGCGTGGCGTTTCGATGACGAGTTCTTCGCCCTTGGCCCACGCCCGCTCCCGGCTGGCAGCTTTGCCTTTCTCTGCCAGAGCACCCGCCTGCAACCGACCCTCGGTGACGCCCTGCGGCAGAGCGCCGACTTCCTGCGCCTGACCCTGGGCGTCGATCTGCGCCTGCAGCGCAATGGCGGGCAGGCGACCCTGCGGCTGGCCCCCGGCAGCCTGCCGGGCAGCTTTGCCGTCTTTACCCTCTGGCTGATCCTGCATGGCCTGGCCTGCTGGCTGGTAGGCCGCCGCTTGCCACTGGCGGAGATTCGCCTGACCGCCCAGGAGCCGCCGGCGGAACTGCTGGCCGACTATCGCCAGCGCTTCGGCACCCACCTCAGCTTCGCCCGCGGCGAAGACTGCCTGCTGCTGGACGCCGCCGTATTGGGCCTGCCGATCCGCCGCAGTGCCGCGGATGCGCGTCGCTTCATCGCCGCCGCACCGGGCAATCTGCTGGTGCACTATCGCGACGACGCCAGTCTGATCGCCCGCATCCGCGCCCTGCTGCGCAGTCGTGCCCCGGAAGACTGGCCGGACGCCGTCAGCCTGGCCGCGACCCTGGGTCTTTCGGCTGCGACCCTGAGACGCCAGCTGGCGGCGAGTGGCCAGACCTACCAGCGCCTCAAGGACGAACGTCGCTGCCGCCTGGCCTGCCGCCAGCTGGATCAGGGCGCTCTGCCCCTGGAGGAGCTGGCCCTGCGTCTGGGTTTCGCCGATCCCCGCTCCTTCCAGCGCGCCTTTCGCAAGTGGACGGGCTTGAGCCCCCTGGGCTATCGCCAGCGCCAGACCCGAGCGGGTTAGCCCTCGGCCAGCTGGGCAGCGATGGCGGCAGTGTCGATCACCGAGCGCACCTCCCGGATTCGCCCGTTCTCGAAGCGGTAGAAGACGTGCTCGCTGAAACGCACCCGCCGTCCGTTCACCGCCAGCCCGAACAGCTCGCCGCGTGGCGTGCAGTCGAAGTCCAGTTGCGCGGCCAGCCAGGGCGCTTCCACGACCAGCAAGCGCGCCGCGAAGTGCAGATCGGGAATGGCGGCATGATCGCCTTCCAGCATGGCCTGGTAGCCCGCCAATCCCAGGGGCCGGCCGTTGTGCTCGACGGCTTCGTCGACATAACGGCCCAGCTCCGTCCAGGCCTGGCGGTTGAGGCAGTCGAGGTAGGCCTGGTAGTGACTGCCGAGTTCGGTTGCGGCGAGGGGCATCACGAATTCTCCATGGGCATTGACTGCTACAGGGGACCACGCCAGGCCGGCAAGTCTCCCTTCACCCGAGGCGATTCTTTACCAGACGGCCGCCCTGCAGGATGACGTCCAACCGCTCGCCCTGCCCCACCAGGCAGGAAATATCGGTCAAGGGATCGCCATCCACGACCAGCAGATCCGCCAGGGCGCCAGCCGCGATGCAACCCAGCTCGCCCTCCCGTTCGAGGATGCGCGCCGCGACGCTGGTGGCGCTGCGCAAGGCTTCCAGATTGCCCAGCACCTCGGCGCGGATGCGCAGTTCCTGGGTCTGGTATTCGTGCATCTCGCCCAGCAGGTCGGAGCCGTAGCCCATGGGTACGCCCGCCTCGGCGAAAAATTCCAGGGCGCGACGGCCGGCCAGGCGGACGTCTTCGATCTTGGCCACGGAATCCGCTGGCAGCCCATAGCGGGCGCCGTGCTCGGCGAGCATCTCGTAGGTCACCTGGGTGGGCACGGCGAAGGCGCCCCGCTCGCGCATCAGCTGCGCCGTCTCCCGGTCGACCAGATTGCCGTGCTCGATGGTGCGCACCCCGCACGCCACGGCGCGGCGAATGGCGCGGGCGGTATAGGCATGGGCCATCACATAGGTATTGGCCGCTTCGGCTTCCTCGACGATGGCACGGATCTCGGCTTCGCAGTACTGGGTATTGGCGATGGGATCGGTGGGCGAGGACACCCCGCCGGAGGCCATGATCTTGATCTGGCTGGCGCCCTGCTGCAGTTCCTCGCGCACCGCCTTGCGCACGTTGTCCACCCCGTCCACCACCCGGGCGATGGCACCGGCGCGGAAGCAGCAACTGCACGGCTCGTTCAGCAGCAGCTCCCCACGCGCCCGCATGTCGCCATGGCCGCCGGTCTGCGACAGCGCCTTGCCGGAGGCGAAGATCCGCGGGCCCGGCACCAGTCCCAGGGCGATGGAGCGCGCCAGCGCCCAGTCCGCGCCGCCGGCATCGCGGACGGTGGTGAAGCCGCGCTCGAGCATGGCGCCCAGGATCGGCAGGGCGCGGTACATGATGATGGCGTTCGGCTGCAGGGCGTTGAAACCCAGGTTGGCGCTGGAGGCCAGAACATGCACATGGCAATCGATGAGGCCGGGCATCAGGGTGCGGCCGCCCAGATCGATGACGGTGACGCCTGCCGGCGGCGCAGCGCTCTGGTCGCGCACGGCGGTAATGCGCTCACCCTCCACCAGGACTTCCTTGCCGGTGATCAGGGTGCCGCTCGCCAGATCCAGCAGCTTGCCGTTGCGCAGCAGTAGAGAGGTGCCTTGAGTCATGCGGATTCTCCCGAAGGTTGCTCGCTGGCGGCGTCGCGAAACAGCGCCGCGCCCACGGCACTGATGGCCGCGGCGAACATGATGTAGAAGGCCGGCGCCAGCGGGCTGCCGGTGGCGGCGATCAGCCAGGTCACGGTAAAGGTGGCGAAGCCGCCGAACAGGGTCACGGCGAAGTTGTAGGCCACCGACAGTCCGGTGGAGAGCACCCGGGTCGGCAACAACTCGCCAAAGGCGGCCAGCAAGCCACCCAGATAGCCGGAGATCAGCAGCCCCAGCACGGCCTGGAACACCAGCAGGGAAGCCAGGCCCGGCCAGCGATTGAGCATCCAGAACAACGGCCAGGCGAGGCAGAAGATGGCGATGGCCGACCCCAGCAGCCAGGGTCGCTTGCCCTGGCGATCGGCCAGGCGCCCTACCAGCGGCGTTGCCACCAGCAATACCAGGCCACCGAGTACGCCGGCGGTGAAGCCCAGCCCACTGGGCAGACCGAGCACCCGGGTGGAGTAGGACGGCAGGTAGAACAGCACGGAGTAGGTGCAGACCGTCCAGAGCACGACCATGGAAAAGGTGATCGCGGTCTGGCGGGGATAGATGCGCACTACCTCCCGCAGCGGCGACTGGGCACGCTCGACGGTGGCATAGGCTGGGGTTTCGTCGATGCGGCTACGGATGTAGAAACCGACGGGGCCGATCAGGGAGCCGAACAGGAACGGCAGGCGCCAACCCCAGCTCTCGAGTTGCTCCGGGGTCAGCAATGCCGACAGCAGCGCGCCGGCGCCTGCACCCAGGGCGACCGCCACGCCGATGCTGGCCTGGATCCAGCTGGAGTAGTAGGCCTTTTGCCCAGCGGGCGCGTGTTCGGTGAGAAAGGCGGTCGCGCTGCCCATCTCGCCACCCGCGGAAAAGCCCTGCAGCAAGCGCGCGAAGACGATGAGTGCCGGGGCGAACAGCCCCCATTGGGCATAGCCCGGGGTCACGGCGATGATCAGGGTACCGGCGGCCATCAACAGGATGGTCAGCGACAGCGCCGCCTTGCGGCCGCGGCGATCAGAGTAGATGCCGAGCAGGATGCCCCCTACTGGCCGCATGAAGAAACCGACGCCAAAGGTGGCCAGGGCCAGGAGGTAGGAGGTGAGTTCGCTGGCGGTCGGAAAGAACACCTTGGCGATGATCACGGAGAAGAAGCTGTAGACGGTGAAGTCGAACCACTCCAGACCGTTGCCGATCACGGTGGCGACTACCGCCTTGTTGGCCTCGCGGCGGTGGGCGGTGGACGGCTGCGGGAAGGTCGTAGCGCTCTGCATTGTTGGCTCCCTGAATGCGAGTCGCGCAGGAAACTCGGGAGTCCCTGCACCGGCGACGGCAGTTTCGATAAAGGAAACAGGACGAGGATCTCCGCCCTCTGCCGCCGAGCTTAAGGGGCTACCCGGGACGCAGGAAAACGCTGATTGCAGGGGTTTGCATGCGCCAGGCGCATGCAAGAGGGGTCAAGGTGACGCGCTCAGGGCGTCGTTAAGCCAGGCTTCGAAACGGCGCGTCGCCAGGCCCGGCTGGCGATCGCCCGGCCACAGCAGGTAGTAACCCCCCTGCCCCTGCACGCATTCGCTACAGGCTTCGACCAGCGCGCCCGAGCGCAGGTGGGCATCGATCATGGGGCGCCAGCCCAGGACGATACCGTGACCGGCAATCGCCAGATCGACCAGGATGGGGTACTGACTCACGGTGAGCCGCTGGCGGATCCGCGGGGCTGGATAGCCTAGCCGCGCGAACCACTCCGTCCAGGACAGCCAGCGTCGCTGCCCGTCCTCGATCATCAGCAGGCGCCGGTCGAGCAGCTCCGGGGGAGACAGCTGCTGCCCGCCCAGGTAGTCCGGGGCGCAATAGGCGCCTACCCATTCGGGAAACAACTGGCGACCGGCCAATCCCGGCGGCGGCGGTTCCCGCAGGAAATAGAGCGCCAGATCGAATTCGGGCTTGAGCAGGGTATCGAGGTTGTCCAGCACCCGCAGGCGCACGTCGATGCCGGGAAAGGCACTGGCAAAATGGCCGATCAGCGGCCCCAGCCACAGGGCGGCGACGCCCGAGGAGCAGGCCAGGACCAGTTGCTGCTCGCCACTGAGATCCATGACCTCGGCGGTGGTTTCCGCTAGGCCCGCCAAGAGGTGCTGGACCCGCTCGGCATAGCGCTGCCCGGAGACGGTCAGGTGCAGCCGCTTGTGCTCTCGCCGAAACAGCGCGCGACCGAGAAAGGCCTCCAGCTGCGCCACCTGACGGCTGATGGCGCTTTGCGTGAGATTGAGCTCGAGCGCGGCACGGGTAAAGCTGCCAAGCCTGACCGTTGCCTCGAAGGCAATCAGATTGGTCAGGGGTGGCAAGGGGTCGATACGCATCCGAAGGCTCTGCGACGCTGGGCGGAAACGGCCAGTCTAGCGCCTCCGAGAGGCGCCGGGAGCGCTCAACGATGCTCGAACTTCGCCGGGCGCTTCTCGACGAAGGCGGCCATGCCTTCCTTCTGATCGGCGCTGGCGAACAGCGAATGGAAGACCCGGCGCTCGAAGCGGATACCCTCGGCCAGGCTGGTCTCGAAGGCGCGATTGACGCTCTCCTTGAGCAGCAGGGTCGCCGGCAGCGAGCGACTGGCGATGCCGCGGGCGGCTTCCAGGGTGCGCTCCAGCAATTCGTCGGCGGGAAACACCTGGGCGACCAGGCCGGCGCGCTCGGCTTCGGCGGCGGGCAGCTGGCGTCCGGTCAGGCACAGCTCCATGGCCTTGGCCTTGCCCAGGGCGCGGGTCAGGCGCTGGGTGCCGCCGATGCCGGGAATGACGCCCAGGGTGATCTCCGGCAGGCCGAAGCGCGCGGTGTCGGCGGCATAGATGAAGTCGCACAGCAGCGCCAGTTCGCAGCCACCGCCCAGGGCGTAGCCGGCCACGGCGGCGATCAGCGGCTTGCGCCGCTCGGCGATGCGATCGGCGACGCGGAAATAATCGTCCAGGTAGATCTGCGGATAGCCCTGCCCCGCCATTTCCTTGATGTCGGCGCCGGCGGCGAAGGCCTTGGCCGAGCCGGTAAGCACCACGCAACCGACCTCGGGATCGGCGTCCAGGCGCGCCAGCATGGCATCCAGCTCGTGCAGCAGCTGGGCATTGAGAGCGTTGAGCGCCTTGGGGCGGTTGAGGGTGATGAGGGCGACGCGCGCCTCGATCTCCAGCAGCAGGGTCGATTCGGCAGAGGGTTCGCTCATGGTCTTGTCCTTGTCTAGTCGTTGAGTTCCAGCGCCATGGCCGTGGCCTCGCCACCGCCGATGCAGATGGCGGCCACGCCCCGGCGCAGACCGCGCTGGCGCAGCGCCTGGATCAGGGTCACCAGGATCCGCGCACCGGAGGCGCCGATGGGATGGCCCAGGGCACAGGCGCCACCGTGCACGTTCAGGCGCTCCGGGTCCAGCCCCAGGGCATCCTGGGCGGCCAGTGCCACCACGGCGAAGGCTTCGTTGATCTCGAACAGATCGACGTCGTTCAGCTGCCAGTCGATGCGCGCGAGCAGGGTGCGGATGGCGGCGATGGGCGCGGTGGGAAAGTCGCCCGGGGCGCCGGCATGGGCGGCATGGCCACGGATCGTCGCCAGCGGCGTCAGGCCTTCGCGCGCCGCCGTGCTGGCGCGCATCAGCAGCAATGCCGCGGCGCCATCCGAGATGGAGCTGGCGTTGGCCGCGGTGACGGTACCGCCTTCGCGAAAAGCCGGCTTGAGGGTGGGAATGCGTGCCGGATCGGCGCGGCGCGGTTGTTCATCGGTGTCGATGCTCAGGGTTTCCTTGCGCCCCGCCACCTCCACCGCGACGATCTCGGCGACGAAGGCGCCACTGGCCTGCGCCTGGCGCGCCCGGGCGAGGGACTGCTGGGCATAGGCATCCTGGCGCTCGCGGCCGATACCCAGGCGCGCCGCGCAGTCCTCGGCGAAGGTGCCCATCAGGCGCCCGGGCTCGTAGGCGTCTTCCAGGCCGTCGAGAAACATGCTGTCGATCAGGGCGCCGTGGCCGAGGCGGTAGCCGCTACGGGCCTTTTCCAGCAGATAGGGCGCGCGACTCATGCTTTCCATGCCGCCCGCCACCACCACCTCGGCACTGCCGGCGCGCAGCAGGTCATGGCCGAGGATGGCCGCCTGCATGCCCGAACCGCACATCTTGTTCAGGGTGGTACAGCGCGTGCTCTGGTCCAGGCCGGCGCCAAGGGCCGCCTGGCGGGCCGGTGCCTGGCCGAGGCCGGCGGGCAGCACGCAGCCCATGAGCACCTCGTCGACCCGCTCCGGCGACCAACCGCTCCGCTCCAGCACGGCGCGGATCACGGCGCTGCCCAGCTGTGGCGCCGACAGCGCCGCCAGTTCGCCGCCCAGGGCGCCCATGGGGGTGCGAGCGGCGGCGACGATAACAATGGGATCGTTCATGACAACTCTCCTAGGCCCTTACGAAAAGTGCCTACACTCGGTGATGCTTCGTTGAAAAGCGCCTGGATGGCCAGCCCCGTCGCAATGCTCATTTACCACTCGTAAACTCGCTCGCGAGCCCGGTCCGCTTCCTCAGCGCTTTTCGCCTCGCCTGACCATCGCTCGGCGACTTTTCGTACAGGGCCTAGCGCGGGGCCATGCGCAGCGCACCGTCGAGACGGATCACCTCGCCGTTGAGCATGGGATTCTCGATGATGTGGCGGACCAGGGCGGCGAATTCCTCGCCGCGACCGAGGCGCGGCGGAAAGGGCACGTTGGCGGCCAGGGCCTCGCGTACCTCGGGGGTCATGCCGGCCATCATGGGCGTCTCGAAAACGCCCGGCGCTATGGTCATGACCCGGATGCCCTGCCCGGCCAGTTCGCGCGCCGCCGGCAGGGTGAGCGCGGCGACGCCGCCCTTGGAGGCGGCATAGGCGGCCTGGCCGATCTGGCCGTCGAAGGCGGCGATGGAGGCGGTGTTGATGATCACGCCGCGTTCGCCGCCGGCATCGGCCTCGCCCTGGGCCATGGCCGCGGCGGCCAGGCGCAGCACATTGAAGCTGCCCACCAGGTTGACGTTGATGATGCGCGCGAAGGCGGCGAGATCGTGGGGGCCGTTGCGCCCGAGGATGCGTGCGCCGCCAACGATGCCGGCGCAGTTGATCGCCCCCTGCAGACCGCCCCAGCGGGCCAGGAGGGTATCCATGGCAGCGCTCAGGGCCTCGGCATCGGTCACGTCCACGGCGAGCGCCAGGGCCCGGTCGCCGAGGCGTTCGGCCTGGGCCTGCACGGCCTCGGCCTGCAGATCCAGCAGCGCCACCCGGGCGCCTGCCGCGATCAGCGCCGCGGCGGTGGCGACGCCAAGGCCGGATCCGGCGCCGGTTACCAGAAAGGTGTGCTCGTCGATGCGCATGGGCGGGCTCTCCAGGATGATGGACTCATCTTCGATCCTCGACAGAGGTCGGACAAGGGCCGGATCGCTCAGCCGCACTGAGCGATCCGGCCCCCTGCTTACCAGGGCAGGGCCTGGCCTTGGTAGTCGAGAAAGACACAGCCGCGCTGGCCGGCCCGTGCCTCGATCGTCGCTACCAGACCGGCAACGCTAGCGGCCACCTCGACCGGCGCGCCTACCCCGCCCAAGGCGGTACGCACCCAACCTGGGTGCAGCGCAAGCACGGCGAAGGCCGGTTGCTGCCCGGCGACCCAGCTTTGCAGCAGGCTATTGAGCGCCGCCTTGCTGGCGCCATAGAGCGGCATGTCGGCGGCCCGTGCCAGGCTGACGCTACCCATCTGCGAACTCAGGCAGGCCGCCACTCCCGCCGCAGCCATCCGCGGCGCCAGGGCCTCCAGCAGCCGCAGCGGCGCCACGGCATTGGTCAGGAACAGCTCGCCCAGCTCCGCGGGGGTCGCCCGCTGCCCCTCCACCTCGTGCGGCCCCATGATGCCGGCATTGACGATCAGCCGATCCAGCGACTCATCGCGGCTTTCGCTCAGTAGTCGCGTGCCCAGCTCGGGATCGCAGAGATCGCCGGTCACCACCCGCAGCCGTCCCGCGGTGGTCGCCGCCAGGGCGTCCAGCGCCGCATTCGGTGTTCGTACCAGCGCCAGCACCTGGTCGCCACGACCCAGGTAGCGCTCGACCAGCCCCAGTCCTATGCCCCGCGAGGCGCCTATCACCCAGACCTTCATCGCCTTCTCCTCAGTCCACCGCTGTGATGCGCAGATGCCGCTTCTTGCCCAGACTTACCCGTCGACCGACGTCGCCCGCCGTGAGCCGCACATCGGGATCGGATACGGGCAGTTCGTCCAGGCGAAGGCCACCGCCTTCCGCCAGTCGGCGGACCGCACTGCGCGACGGCTGCACACCGGTCTGCACTAGCAGCTCGACCAGGCTGACACCCCCATCGAGCTGCCGGCGACTCAGAGCGAGCGTCGGCAAGCGACCACCGCCGTCCCGGTCGGCGAAAACCTCGGCGGCCGCCGCCTCGGCCGCACGCTGGGCCTGCTCGCCGTGGGCCAGGCGGGTCGCCTCGTTGGCCAGCACGGTCTTGGCCAGATTGATCTCCGCGCCGCCCAAGGCCGCCAGCCGCCGTACCTCGTCCAGCGGCAGCTCGGTAAACAGCGCCAGGAAACGCTCGACGTCGGCATCGTCGCAGTTGCGCCAGAATTGCCAGAAGTCGAAGGCCGACAGCCGCTCCTCGTTGAGCCAGACCGCGCCCTGGGCCGACTTGCCCATCTTGCGGCCGTCACGGGTGGCCAGCAACGGCATGGTCAGGCCATGGAGCTGAGGGCCACCCTGCCGGCGTGACAGCTCCACGCCATTGATGATGTTGGCCCACTGGTCCGCGCCGCCCAGTTGCAGGGTGCAGCCATAGCGCCGCGACAACTCGACGAAGTCGTAGGCCTGCAGCAGGGTGTAGCCGAATTCCTCGAAGGACAGCGAGTGCTCGCGATCAAGGCGATTCCTAATGGCATCGAAGGTCAGCAGTCGATTGATGGAAAAGTGCCGACCCACGGCGCCGAGGAAATTCAGATAGCCGAGGCCGTCGAGCCATTCGGCGTTGTCCACCACCTGAGCGCGACCGTGGCCATCGCCGACCTCCAGGTAGCGGTGGAAGGCCTTGGCGATACCGGCCATGTTCAGGGCGATCTGGCCGTCGGTGAGCACCGGACGGCTGCTGTCGCGAAAGCTGGGATCGCCGATGCGGGTGGTGGCGCCGCCGATCAGCAGCAGGATGGGATGGCCGGCGCGCTGCAGCCAGCGCATCAGCATCAGGCCCTGCAGATGGCCGACGTGGAGACTGTCGGCGGTGGCGTCGAAGCCGAGATAGCCGGTCACCGGGCCGCTGGCAAAGGCGCGGGCGAGGCCGTCACGGTCAGTGGTCTGATGGACGAAGCCGCGGGCTTCGAGGGTGGCGAGCAGGTCTTGCGTGGTGCTGTCCATGGGGTCTCCTGTGGCTGGACGGTGCCTGGGAGACCGGGAGAAGTTGCCTTGACCGAGCCGCCCTGGGCGGTTCGGTCATGCAGCGCAGTACCTACCACCCGATATTGGTCAGGTAGGAGTAATAGGCGCTGATGGGGCAAAGGAAGGTTCGCATGGGGCGCCACGCTACCCACTCGCCCGCCGCTTGGCAACTGCGAACCGCTCGCACTGCCGCTTCGACCAGATGTCGCACCTCCTCTGCCGGCGGCTGAACGAACGGCGACAGTGGCGTTCCGAGTCCTGTCCTTTGCCAGCAGTATCGAGACGCAGAGATGAACCTACCCGCTCCACCCCCCGAGATCCCCAGCACCGGCATGGCAGTCCCAGGCGTACCTGGACAAGGAATAGCCCTTGCGTGAGAGGATCTCCCCAATGAAAAGCATTACCCCGGCCAACCTGCTGTTGCTGCTGCTCTGCCTCACGGTGCTGGCCTACGCCACCGATCTGATCGGCTAGACGGCATCGGCCTGGCGGCTGGCTCTGCGGCCTGACGGTTGCTCTCCGCCGTCTCTTGGCCTAGCGTTCAGGCCCTGTCCGTAAGAGAACTACCGCGCCATGCCCAGCCAACCCTCCAGCACCGTCGAAAGCGTCGAGCTGCTGACGTCCCTGGATTCCGTCGCGGCGCTCCTGCGCGTGGTCTGCGACATCAGCGGCCTCGGGGTCGCCACCGTGGCCGAGGTCACCGAGCAGCGCTGGATCGCCTGCGCGGTGGAGGATCGCATCGCCTTCGGCCTGCAACCCGGCGCCGAACTGGATCTCGAATCCACCCTGTGCAATCAAGTGCGCTCCTCCCACGACGCCGTGATCATCAGCGATGTGACCCAGAACCCTACTTACTGCGACCATCCGGCGCCCGGCCTCTATGGCTGGAAGAGCTATCTGTCGGTCCCGGTGTTCCGGCCCAATGGCACCTTCTTCGGCACGCTGTGCGCCTTCGATCCCCAGCCCGCACCGCGGCTGGAGCAGCGCCCGGTGATCGACACCCTGGACGGCTTCGCCCGTCTGCTGGGGGAATTGCTCGCCCGGGAAGAACAGCGTCGCGAGGCGAGCCCCGGCGCGCGTGGCGACCTCGATCTCACACCGCTGCGCGAGCAACTGCTGGTGCTGCTGGAAGAAGACCTGCAGCGTCCGCTGCAGGCGCTGGCCAAGGAGGCGTCCGCGGACGCCGCCCAGGCGCAGCGCTTGCAAGCCGAGGCCCAGCGCCTGGCCGAACGCAGCGCTGCGGCCGCCGATTTCGTCCGTGTGCGTCTCGGCCACGGCCTGCCGCTGAAACTGACCTTGGTGGAGGGCGTCAACGAGCGTCTGACCAACCTGCTCGCCACGCTGCAGGCCCGTTTTCCCGACCAGACCCTAGGCAGCGAGCTGCCGGAGTTACCCGCCGCGGTGCGCCTCGACCTGCCGCGCCTGCTGCAGGCCATGGGCGCGCTGCTGGAGTGGGTCGCGTCCCGCAATCCTGCCGGCGGCACCCTGCTGCTGCGCGGCGAGCTCGACGAACGCTGCTATCGCCTCGCCGTGGAAAGCCGCACCGCCGTGGTGGATCCCGGCAGCCTCAGCCAGGTGTTCCAGCCGGCGCTGACCGAGGCCACGCCTGAACAGCCCGCCCGCCTGGAGTTGAGCCTCTACCTCGCCCAGGAAGTCGCCCGCGGCCATGGCGGCAGCCTGGTCGCGCGCCAGGAAAACGGCCGTCTGCGCTTCATCCTCACCCTACCCACTGCCCTGGACTGATGCCCTTGCCCTTCCCCGCTCCCTTGCTGGTGATCCGTCACGGCGAAACCGACTGGAATGCCAGCGGCCGCCTGCAGGGTCGCCAGGACATACCGCTCAACGCCCGTGGCCGGGCCCAGGCCGAGGCCGTGGGCCTGGCCCTGCGCGAACGCCTCGACGTCGCTCGCTTCACCTGCCTGAGCAGTCCGCTGCAACGCGCCAGCGAAACCCTCGATCTGATCCTGGCGCAGCTGCCCGGTGCTCCACTCAGCCTGGGCCGCGATGCGCGTCTGGCGGAAAAGGCCTTTGGCGACTGGGAAGGCCTGGACATGCCGACCATCGCCCAGCGCTATCCCGAGCAGCACGCCCAGCGCATGGCCGAGCCCTATACCTTTAGGGTGCCCGGTGGCGAAAGCTATGCCGATGCCGCCGAACGGGTGCGCCCCCTGCTGGAGGAACTCCAGGGTCCCACCCTGCTGGTGGCCCATGGCGCCCTGATCCGCAGCCTGGTGGTGGCCATCGGCCTGGCCAGCCCGGAGGTGGCGACCCGGATGGTCATCCACCAGGGCCGCTGGCTGGAGCTGGATGCGGCCGGTTATGCGTGGTACAGCGCCCCCGGCTGGGACGCCTAGCCTTAACTCAGCCGGCGGGCGAACTGGCTGACCGCGCCCACCACCTGGCGGGCGCCCTCCTGGATCTCGGTGATGCGCACCCCGGCGTTGCTGGCGAGGTGCAGCCCCTGCTCCGCCTGCTGGCGACTGGCGGCCATGTTGCTGACCGCCGTCTGCGCCAGTTGCTGGTTCTGCTGCACCACGCCGACGATCTCCTCGGTGGCCTTGCTGGTGCGCCCGGCCAGTTGCCGGACCTCGTCCGCCACCACCGCGAAGCCGCGCCCCTGCTCGCCGGCCCGGGCGGCTTCGATGGCGGCGTTGAGCGCCAGCAGATTGGTCTGCTCGGCGATGCCGCTGATGGTCTTGACGATGGCGCTGATCACCAGCGACTGCTTGCCGAGGTCCTCGATGCCATTGGCGGCGACCTGGATCTCGTCGGCGATGCGGGTCATCACCGCGACCGTGTCCTGCACCACCGCCGCGCCCTGGCGGGCGCTTTCGTCGGTGGTCTGGGAGATGTCGAAGGCGACCCGCGCGGCCTCGGCCACCGCCAGTTCCTGTTCCACCTGATCGGTGATGACGGTGGCGAACTTGATGACCTTGTACAGCTCGCCGCGGGTATTGAGCACTGGGTTGTAGGAAGCTTCCAGCCAGACGGTACGGCCATGGCTGTCGATGCGCTTGAAGCGGCTGGCCACGTAGTCGCCGCGATTGAGGCGCTCCCAGAAGGCGCGATAGTCGGCCGATTCGGCCTCTTCACGGGTGCAGAACATCCGGTGGTGCTTGCCGACGATCTGCGCCAGCGAATAGCCCATGCCCTGCAGGAAGCGCTCGTTGGCGGTCAGCACCTCGCCGGACAGGTTGAATTCGATCACCGCGGTGGATCTCAGCAGCGCATTGATGATGCCCGAGTGTTCGGTGGAGGTCTCCACCTGCTCGGTACGGTCATAGGCATAGCAGCGGATCTGCTTGACCTGGCCCTGGCTATCGCGCACTGGCGTCCAGATCGCATAGAGCCAGGCGACGCCGCCCGTTCCGCGCAGCAGCCGATAGATGCCACTGGCCTGGCGGCCTTCGCTGAAGCTGCGTTTCAGGTCGCCGTAGCAGACCAGCTTCTTCACGTAGTCCGGAATGATGTCGTCCAGATTGCGCCCGGTCAGACTGCCGGGGGCGTAGCCCAGGCAGAGCGCGAAGTTCTCGTTGAAATCCTCGATCCGGCCCTGGGCGTCCAGCAGCAGATGCAGCGAATCCTGATGGAAGGCCGCGCTCACCTGGCGGTGCTCGGACAGTTCGGCTTCGAGATCGGCGATGCGACGTTTGAGTGCGACGTTGAACATGGGATCACCCAGGAAAGTTGTGTCTTTCTCTGGTTCGACGCGCCGCGGGATTTCTTGACCGGGTGCTGATGAACGCCTGGCTCCCGAGCCGGCAACAACAGCGCCGATCGCGCGCCCAGCCTGACATTGGAGGGAAAACCCGAGCGGCTCTAGCCTGCCGCTGCCGCTTCGATGATGGCGCCCGGCAGCGCCGTACCAGAGGGCCGGCGATCCGTTACCCGACCGCTCGGCGAAGCGACAGGCGGTAGGTCAGATCGCCGCGGCCAAGGGCTCCGGCAGGGTCTGGCGTGGCTGGCCTTCCAGGCGCCGCGCCAGGGCGCCGAGGTCGATCAGGGTCGCCTGGCGACTGTTGCCCGGAGCCCCTACCCCTACCCAGCTCTGCGCCCGCTGCGCCGGCACCGCGCCGCCCTCCCCGGGCAGTTGCCAGCTGCGCGTCAGGGCATCGGCGCGCAATTCGGTAAAGGCCTCGATAGCTTCCACCCGCTGCACCACGAAGCCCAGGCGCTGGTGCTGCCCTTCCACCACGATCACCTGATCGCCGGGGCCGGGAGCGACCGCCACCGCGCCGGCGAGGGTGCGCAGGCACACCAGGGTGATCTGCTGGCCGCGGACCTCCATCACCCCCAGCAGCCGCGGATCCCGCTGACCGAGGCGCAGGAAGTGCGCCGGCAGCGGCAGGACCTCGGCCACCTGCTCCAGCGGTACGGCGAACAGCAGTTCGGCGAGAAAGGTCAGGCACGGCTGACGTCGCACCTGGCGGCGCTCTTCGCGCAACAGGTCGCGATCGGTGCGATAGATCCGCGCATAGGCGACCGCCGCCTCCTGGCACCCCAGGGCCAGATGATCGATCACGATCGCCGCCTCGCCGTCCGCGGCGCTGAATACCCCACGCAACAGCGCCGGCTGCTCCAGGCCAAAGCCCAGCAGTGGCGCGCATTGCGCCGGATCCCGGCGCCACATGCCAAGCAGCCGCTGGAAGCCGAAGGCGACCCGATACTGACCCTGGTCGCCCGCCGCCAGCACCAGCAGCTGCTCATGGTGACCGTTCGCCGGCGTGGCCAGGCCGAGCAGCTCGGACAGCTCCAGCACCGGCAGGGCCTGGCCCCGCAGCTGCACCTGATAGCGACAGCTGTCGCTGGCGAATTCGCTGGGGGTCAGTTGCGGTCGATCCACCAGCTCCTGCACCACCGCCGCGTCCAGGCACAGGCGGCGCCCGTCGCACTCGAACAGCAGATAGAGGCGCTCCCCTTCCTTGCCGCTGGCCACCTGCTGCCGCGTCGACGGCACGTCGGCACTGACCTCGAAGCCCGGCAAGGCGGCCAGGGCGTCCAGGTCCAGCAGATGCACCAGCCGACCGCTGTCCGGGCGCAGGTACACCCGCCCCAGCAGGCGTCCAGGCGCCCCTTGCAACCGTACGATGACGTCATCCGCCAGACCGAGGAGATCCACCACGCCATCAATGGCCAGGCCGAAGCGTCCACCGCCCTGGCGGATCACGGCGATCCGCCGCTCGCCCGCGACCGCCGGCAGCCCCAGCAGGCGATGACCGTCCACCAGCGGCAGCGGCTGGCCGCCCAGCTCGAAGAGGCCGAGCAGCCAGGGCACCTGACTCGGATGAGGGGCCAGGCGCTCCGGCCAGGGCACCACGCGTTCCAGGGCCTGGACGGACAGGGCGACTTCCAGTTCGCCGATCCGCACGACGCCCTGGGTCGCGGTCACGATCGCGCTCCCCCGGTCACCGGCGTGAGGGTGGTGGCCGCGTCCAGCTCCTGGATCAGTTGATTGACCCGCGCCGCATCCTCGAGCTGGGCCGCGGTGGAGCCGTTGATGGCCTCGATGGACTGCTGAGTCTTGCCCACCCCTTCGGCGATCAGGCCAAAGGCCTCGCCCACGCTGCGCGAGATCTCGCTGCCCTGGGCGATACTCTTGACCGACTCCAGGATCAGCTTGTTGATCTCCTTGGTCGCCTGGGACGACTTCTCGGCCAGCTTGCGCACCTCGTCGGCCACCACCGAGAAGCCCAGTCCGTGTTCGCCGGCGCGGGCCGCCTCGATGGCGGCGTTGAAGGCCAGCATGTTGGTCTGGTTGGCGATGTCGCTGATCACCTGAACGATGTCCTGGATGCCTCCGGCGGTGGTGCCTATGGCCTCCATGGCGTCCAGCGAGCGGCCCAGGGTCAGGGAGCCGCGTTCGGCTTCCTCCAGGGTGCGTCGGGCCATGCGGTTGGCGTCGTCGGTGGTCTCGGCGATCTGGTTGATGGAGCGGGTCAGGGCATGCAGCGAGAGATTCATCTGCTCGATCTTCTGCCGCAGGTGCTGCTCCAGCTCCACCTGGCGGGTGATATCGGTGGCGAACTTCACCACCTTGTGCACCTGACCGTCGGCGTCGAAGATGGGGTTGTAGGTGGCCTGGATCCAGATGCGCTGGCCGAACTTGCTCAGCCGCATGAAGCGTCCGCCAAACACCTCGCCCTGGGCCAGCCGCGCCCAGAACTCGCGGTATTCGCCGGAGGCGACGTGTTCCGCCTCGCAGAAGATGCGGTGATGCTGCCCGCGGATCTCTTCCAGGCGATAACCCAGGGTCGCCAGGAAGTTGCGATTGGCTTCGAGGATCTTGCCGGTCAGGTCGAATTCGATCACCGCCTGGCCACGGTCGATGGCCGCCACCTTGCCCGCATAGTCGCTATTGCGAATCTGGCTTTCGGTGATGTCCACGGCGAACTTCACCACCTTGCACGGCTTGCCGTCGGCGTCGAAGATCGGGTTGTAGGTGGCCTGGATCCAGATCTCCTCGCCCCGGCTGTTGCGTCTCTTGTACACCCCGGCGTCGAATTCGCCCCGCGCCAATTTATCCCAGAACAACCGGTACTCCGCGGAACGGGCATAGTCGTCGGGACAGAAGATGCGGTGGTGCTTGCCCACCACTTCATCGGCCTGGTAACCCAGGGCCAGCAGGAAGTTGCGGTTGGCGGTGAGCACCGTGCCGTCGAGGGAGAACTCGGCGATGGCCTGGGAGCGGTCGATGGCCGCCACCTTGCCTTCGTAGTCGCTGTTGCGCAGCTGACTCTCGGTGACGTCGCTGGCGAACTTGACCACCTTGTACGGCTTGCCCTCGGCATCGAGGATGGGGTTGTAGGTGGCCTGGATCCACACCTGGCGGCCGTCGCTGGCGCGTCTCTTGTACAGCCCGGTATCGAAGTCGCCGCGGCCGAGCTTCTCCCAGAACAGCCGATAGCCCGGCGAGCGGGCGTGCTCGGGTTCGCAGAAGATCCGGTGATGCTTGCCGCGCACCTCGTCCAGGCTGTAACCCATGGCCGACAGGAAATTCTCGTTGGCGGTCAGGATATTGCCGTGCAGATCGAATTCGATCACCGCCTGGGCACGATCGATGGCGGCCATCTTGCCTTCGAACTCCGCGGCCTGCAGTTGCGCATCGGTGACATCGGTGGCGAACTTCACCACCTTGTAGGGCCGACCGTCGCTGTCGAGGATGGGGTTGTAGGTGGCCTGGATCCAGATCGGCCGGCCATCGCGGCGGATGCGCTTGTAGACGCCGGTATCGAAGACGCCCTGCCCCAGGCGATTCCACAGCAGGGCGTATTCCGCCGAGCGCGCATAGTCGGCCGGGCACATCAGGCTGTGATGACGCCCGCGCAGCTCGTCCAGCGCATAGCCGGTCATGCCGAGGAAATTGTCGTTGGCCCAGAGCACGTTGCCCTGCAGATCGAATTCGATCACCGCCTGGGAACGATGGATCGCCTCGATCTTGCCCTCGTACTCGACCGCCTGCAGGCGCGTCTCGGTGATGTCGGTGGCGAACTTGATGATGCGCTGCGGGCGCCCTTGCGCATCCAGCAACGGATTGTAGGTGGCGCGGATCCACCTCAGGCTGCCGTCCTTGTGCCTGCGGCGATAGACACCGCTATGGAAATCGCCGCGCCCCAGCGTTGCCCAGAAATCCTGATAGTCATCGCTTTCCGCTACCCCGGGCGGGCAGAACAGCCGGTGATGCCGCCCACTGATCTCCTCGAGACGATAGCCGAAGGTCTCCAGGAAGTTGTCGTTGGCGTGCAGCACATTGCCCTGCAGATCGAATTCGATCACCGCCAGGGAGCGGTCCAGCGCCTGGCGCAGCGCGTGATAGGCAGAGGCGTCGTCAACAGCGACGAATTCGGCAGTGGCGGAGGACATGGGACAGCTCCAGGAAAGGACTCGGCGATCAGGTTATCGGCAATCGCGATAACAGTTTTAATACCGCCTATCCTAGAGATGTTTTGCACTAGCGGATCGCCAGTAGTCGTCCGATGAACGACCTTAAGTTTTCCATCTAGGCTCAGACCACCAGCTTGGTGCCTATGACCAGCAGCATGACCGCCAGGCAGGGCCGCAGGACAGCGTCCGGTACCCGTCCGGAGAGATGACTGCCCAGGAAGATGCCCGGCAGCGAACCCAGCAACAGAAAGCCCAGGACATGCCAGTCCAGATTGCCCAGGCCGGCGTGTCCCAGCCCTGCCACCAGTGTCAGGGGGACCGCATGGGCGATCTCGGTGCCGACCAGACGCCGGGTCGCCATCAGCGGATAGAGCAGAAAGAGCGCCACCGTACCCAGGGCACCCGCGCCGATGGAGGTCAGGGTCACCATGAAGCCCAGTACCGCGCCGGTCAGGACCGTCAGGGCATTGAGCCGCCCGGCGCTCAGGTGGAATCTGTCGCCGGCATGGCGGCTGGCAAAGACGAAGATCTGCTTTTTGAACAGGATGGCCAGGGCCGTCAGCAGCAACACGATGCCGAGGGCATGCTTGATCAGTGTATTGGTCGCCTGCTGATCACCGGGTAGCAGGGCCAGGGCGAGCAGCGTCAGGGCCGCCGCGGGCACGCTGCCGGCGGCCAGCCAACCGGTCACCTTCCAGTCGATGTTGCTATTGCGCTGGTGGACGAAGACGCCGCCCGCCTTGGTGATGGCGGCATAGAGCAGATCGGTCCCCACCGCTGCGGCCGGATTGATCCCGAACCAGAGCAGGATGGGCGTCATCAGCGAGCCACCGCCCACCCCTGTCATGCCGACGATGAAGCCAACCACCAGCCCCGCGACCACGAAGCCCATCGACCCTACTTCCATTACAGCCCCAATTGCCGTTGTCGGCTCATCTTGCGGCCGCACAGGATAACCACTCAGGTTATGCCGACCTATATGAAAAGAGTCTTTGCTTATAACCGAAAACGCTAAACCAGGGGATCATCGGCCCTGGTGGGCATTCAGATAGGCCGCCACCTCGTCGTCGCCATAGCCGGCGCGCCGCGCATGGGTTTCGATGGCGGCGCGACAGGCAGGGTCGGTGATGGTCGCTGGTAGGGTGGACCCGCACGGCGTCAGGGCCGCCTGGGCCAGGAAGCTCGCGAGATCCTGCTTGTGTTCGTCGGCGACGGGATGGGTACCCGTGGTGGGTGCATGGGCCGCTACCGGCGGCGTGGTGGTGGCCACCACGGCCGGCTCGCTGCCGGTCGAGTCGCTGCGATGGGTAGTGGCCACCGCGGCGATCACCAGCAGGCCGAAACCTGCGGTCAGCTTCAGCAACTTGCGCGTCGAATTCCCGCTCATGATCTGTTCTTCCCTCTATAAAGCTGACATCTCGGACCTGAAAACGACATGAGCTGCCGAAAGTCCGACTTTTGACCAATCAAGTCAGACAATATTTTTCCCACCTGTGTTCAGTCGAAGCTCCCCCATGCCACACTCCGAAGCGTCAGGAGATAGGAGCGGCTCATGCAGCAGAAGGATTTCATCGGGCCCCGCCTGCGCCAGCTCAGTGCGGATCTCTCGCTCGCCGATCGGCTGGCGGAGAGCGCCCAGGTCGATCTCAACGCCGATCTCAAGCGCCGGGTTCGCGAAGACCTGGAACAGGCGCTGCGCGAAGTGGGTCAGCTCAGCGAAGAACAGACGCTCTGGCTGAACTGGGCGAACAGCTAGCCTTGATGCGACCGGTGTCGTCGCGCTGTAACGCGCGGTTGCTATCTGTAGCGGCATCTACCTTCTGGAGCCCAGCATGAAAGCGGAATACGAAATCAGTGATGACATCGCCCAGTTCGTGGGCGGCGCCTTGATCAGCCTGGTCCTGATCAGTGGCGGAGCCCTCGGCGGCGCCTTCTTCCTGCTGACCTCAACACTCAACTGACCGTTGGTCGCCACCTCCTGCCTGACCCGCCCTGGGGCGCGGCCGTCCCTGACCGGCTGCGCGGCCAGCGGCGCCGCCGCCACTCGTCCGGGCTCTCCAGGCAGCTTGCATTACCCGCCCAGCGCATTATCTTGAAGGTGCCAATAACAATTAGTGCATACGGCAAGAGGTCGGATCATGCGAACCCAATTGACCCGCTCGATCACCCTGTTCGACAGCGCCATCGATCAGTCCGCCACGGCAGGCTCGCCGCCGCCCGTGTGCCACAGGCGCACCGCGCAACGCTGGACCCGGGCCCTGCTGTTCGGCACTTCGTTGGCCTTCGCCCTCTGCGCGCCGCTGCTGCGGCATCTGCACTGAGGTCCGGCGCCGACGCTAGCGATCCTCTGGCCGCCCGCTAAATCGCGGGCACAAAAAAACCGGCACTGGGCCGGTCTCTTGCTGTGCATCTTGATTGGTGCGGACGGAGAGACTCGAACTCTCACACCTTGCGGCGCCAGAACCTAAATCTGGTGTGTCTACCAATTCCACCACGTCCGCGAGACGCTTGAAACACGAACGCCAGACACAAGGTCTGGCGTTCGCTAAATATGGGGTGGACGATGGGAATCGAACCCACGACACCAGGAGCCACAATCCTGTGCTCTACCAACTGAGCTACGCCCACCATATCTTACCTGCTTGCCGTCGCCGAACCGCCAATGGCGCGCCCGGCAGGACTCGAACCTGCGACCATCCGCTTAGAAGGCGGATGCTCTATCCAGCTGAGCTACGGGCGCCTGTTACGGCAGCTGCCCTAGCAGAGACTTCCTTGGTGAGAAGCCTCTTGCCTGGCCCTTGTCAGTGACTTGGGCTGTGCTCGGCAAGCGGGGCGAATGTTATAAAGCTCGCGCAGGTCCGTCAACTAATTTTTTAAAAATTTTTAAGCAGAAGAATGAGTTAGCCGCCGCAGAGGCTTCTCTGTTGCGAGCGGGCCCGTCCATGCGAAAATAGCCGACCCTTTTCCGTCACCACCAGAAATCGCCCATGACCGCCCAACTGATCGACGGCAAGTCCATTGCCGCCCGCCTGCGCCAGGATATTGCCCAGCGAGTCTCTCAACGTCGTAGCGCCGGACTGCGCGCCCCTGGCCTCGCCGTCATCCTGGTCGGCGACGATCCCGCCTCGCGCGTCTATGTGGCGCACAAGCGCAAGGACTGCGAAGAGGTCGGTTTCGACTCCTATGCCCATGACCTGCCGGCCACTACCAGCCAGGCCGAGCTGGAAGCCCTGATCGATCGTCTGAATGACGACACCGGCGTCGACGGCATCCTGCTGCAACTGCCCCTCCCCGCCCACCTGGACGCCACCGGGTTGCTGGAGCGCATCCGCACCGACAAGGACGTGGACGGCTTCCACCCCTACAATTTGGGCCGGCTGGCGCAGCGCAATCCCCAGCTGCGTCCCTGCACGCCCAAGGGCATCATGACCCTGCTGCACAGCACCGGCGTCGACCTCTATGGCCTGGATGCGGTGGTCGTCGGCGCCTCCAATATCGTCGGCCGCCCCATGGCGCTGGAATTGCTGCTGGCCGGCTGCACCACCACCGTGACCCACAGGTTCACCCGCTCCCTCGAGCACCATGTCAGCCAGGCCGACTTGGTGGTGGTCGCCGTGGGCAAGCCCGGACTGGTCAAGGGTGAATGGATCAAGCCCGGCGCCATCGTCATCGACGTCGGCATCAATCGTCAGGCCGATGGCCGCCTGGTCGGCGACGTCGAATACGAAAGCGCCTGCGAACGCGCCAGCTGGATCACCCCGGTCCCGGGTGGCGTCGGCCCCATGACGCGGGCCTGCCTGCTGGAGAACACGCTGTACGCGGCCGAGCAGCTGCACAGCTAGCAAAACGGGCCCCGCGGGGCCCGTTCTTCATTCGGCCAACCCTCAGGGCAGCCAGGACTTCACGCGATCCGGATGGGCAGCGATCCAGGCCTTGGCCGCTTCTTCCGGCTTCTTGCCTTCTTCCACGGCCAGCATCACCTCGTTCACCTCACCCGGCTGCCAGGCGAATTTCTTCAGGAAATCCCAGACCGGCTTGGCCTTGGCTTCGAGGGCCGGGTTGGCCACGGTGTCCACATGCTCGGAGCCACCGAACACGCCCTTGGGATCTTCGAGGAACTTGAGCTTCCACTTGGCGAACATCCAGTGCGGTACCCAGCCCGTCACCACGACCGGCTTCTGGTCCTTTTCCGCCCGGGTCAGCTCGGCGATCATGCCGCTGCCCGAACTGGCCACCAGCTTGTAGTCCAGGCCGTAATCCTTGATCGCCTGGTCGGCCTTGAGCATGACCCCGGCACCGGCGTCGATACCGACGATCCGGCCGCCGAAGTCGGCCTTCTGCGCCTGCAGATCGGCGATGCTGTTGGCCTTGACGTACTCCGGCACGATCAGACCGATCTTGGCATCGGGGGTATTGACGTTCAGATCGACCACCTGGTCCTTCATCTTCTCGTAGTAGGCGCCGTGAGTGACCGGCAACCAGGCGGAGAGCATGGCGTCGAGCTTGCCGCGCGCGACCCCCTGCCACATGATGCCGGCGGCGACCGGCATGAGCTTGACCTCATAGCCCAGATTCTGGCGGATCACTTCAGCTGCGGTATGGGTCGTGGCCACGCTATCGGCCCAGCCATCGACATAGCCGATGGTGATTTCCGGCTTGGCCGCCTGGGCCAGGCTCATGGCCGAGGTCAGCGCAACACCGAGTCCTATTCCCAACAGTTTCTTCACCATGCTCATGCAGCAGTCCTCTCGCTATGGAAGTCGGGCGGTTGCCCCACCCCCATCATTCGGGCAATGCAAGATGGCCACTACCGCCTGGACGACGCATAACGACCGGTTAGCGACAAGAGCTGCACTTTTCGCGACATCCGATGTCGCTTGACGCAGCCCGTCGACCGCTCTGTAATCGACGCCTCGCAGAAACCTTCGCTTGCCGATGCAACCTATCGGCGAGTCGTTGTCTTACCTACGCTCTCAAGCCCTCTGAAAGGACTCTGTCCATGCGTCTTCCGTTGCGCGTCGCCGCCCTGCTGGGCGCGCTGTTTTCCGGCCTCTGGGGTACCGCGCACGCGGCCGCCGAAGTGGATGCCGCCACCTATGGCTATCCACTGGTCAATCCTTTCGAAGCCACCATCGTCACCACGCCGGAAAAATTCCGCCCCGAGCTGCCGCCCGAAAGCACCATCGACCAGGATGACTACAGTCTCAACCTGCGTCCGGAGCGGGAATACCAGCTGCCCGGCAACTTCTGGCCGGTGAAGAAATTCCACTACCGCCTCGCCCGCCAGGACCATCCGGCGCCGCTGATCTTCCTGATCGCCGGCACCGGGGCCAACTACTCTTCTAGCACCCAGGAATACCTCAAGCGGCTGTATTACGCGGCCGGCTACCACGTGGTGCAGCTGTCCTCGCCCACCAGCTGGGACTTCATGGTGTCGGTGTCGCGCACCGCCACCCCGGGCTACACCCCGCACGATGCCGAGGACCTCTATCGGGCCATGCAGGCGGTGCGCGCCCAGCATCCCAAGCTGCCCGTCACCGACTACTACCTGACCGGCTACAGCCTGGGCGGCCTGGACGCCGCCTTCGTCTCCTACCTGGACGAAAGCCAGCGCAGCTTCAATTTCAAGAAGGTGCTGATGGTCAATCCGCCGGTCAATCTGCTTACCTCGGTACGCAACCTGGATCGCCTGGTGCAGACCGAGGTGAAGGGCGTCACCAACAACCGCACCTTCTACGAGCTGATCCTGTCCAAGCTGACCCGCTACTTCCAGGAAAAGGGCTACGTCGACTTCAACGACGCCGTGGTGCGCGACTTCCAGCGCTCGCCGGAGCGGCTGAGCAACGAAGAACTGGCCATGCTGATCGGATCGTCCTTCCGCTTCTCGGCAGCCGACATCGCCTTTACCTCCGACCTGATCAACCGTCGCGGCCTGATCACCCCGCCGACCTACCCGATCAGCGAGGGCACCAGCCTGACGCGCTTCTTCGCCCGTTCGCTGCAGTGCGACTTCGACTGCTACATGACCGAGCAGGTGATGCCGTTCTGGCAAAAGAACTTCAAGGGGCAGAACCTCGACGATCTGGCGCGCAAGTCCAGCCTCACCGCGCTGGAGGACTATCTGAAGAGCAGCCCGAAGATCGGCGTCATGCACAATGCCGACGACATCATCCTCGGCCCGGGCGACCTCGGTTTCCTGCGCAAGACCTTTGGCGATCGCTTGACCGTCTATCCCCACGGCGGCCATTGCGGCAATCTCAACTACCGCGTCAACGCGAACGCCATGCTGGAGTTCTTCGCCCGTGGTTAAGTCCCTGCTCGCTCTTCTCCTGATGGCCAGTGCCTCGGTATTCGCTGCCGAATCGAGCCCGCCGCCCTCCTCCACCCTGACCATCGGCTCGGACACCATGCCGGCCGCGCCCGTGGGCGCCGACGGCTTCAGCAATCCGCTGTCGACCCTCAAGTACAACCCGGGGCTGGACCAGCGCGAATTCGAACGGGCGTCACTGGTGGCGCTGGACGTCTACGACCCCTTCGAATCCTGGAACCGCCACGTCTACCACTTCAACTATCGGCTGGACGAGTGGGTCCTGCTGCCGGTGGTCAATGGCTATCGCTATATCACCCCGCGCTTCGTCCGCTCGGGCGTGAGCAACTTCTTCAGCAACCTGGGCGACGTCAACAACCTGCTCAACAGCCTGCTGCAGTTCAAGGGCCGCCGCGCCCTGGACACCACCGGCCGGCTGCTGCTCAACACCACCGTGGGGGTGTTCGGCCTGTGGGATCCGGCGACCCGCGTCGGGCTGATCAAGCAGCCGGAAGACTTCGGCCAGACCCTGGGCTTCTATGGCGTGGGTGACGGTCCCTTCCTGATGCTGCCGATCCTCGGCCCGTCCAACCTGCGCGACACCGGTGGCCTGGCGGTGGACTTCGCCGCCGAGGCGCAGATCAACTTCCTCAACGTCAGCGACGAGAGCAGTCGTCATCCGGAGATCATGGTGCTGCGCGGCATCAACCTCAGGTACGTGACCGACATGAGATACGGCCAGCTCAACTCGCCCTTCGAGTACGAGAAGATCCGCTACTTCTACACCAAGGCGCGGGAACTGCAGATCGCCGAATAAGGCCTAGGCGCCGGCGAGAAAGGCCCGCAGCTCCGGTAGGCGGGCCTGGGCATCGGCCCGTCCCAGCGCCATGAGTTCCTGGCAATAGGCCGCCTCGAACAGCAGATAGCTGAGCAGTGCACTGCCCGAAGGCCGGTTCACCCCGACGCCGCGCAGCAACTGCCGCAAGGCCGGCGGCAGGCGCTTGCGATGGTGGGTGGCGATATCCGCCAGCGGCTGGCTGGGCGCGATCACCAGCATCTCCACGGGACGGCAGAACCGTCCGCTGACCGGATCCCCCGCCGGCAGCGCACTGCTCAGCAGATTGAGACGCCGCAGGGTTTCGGTGTCGCTGTCCAGGGCATCGACGAAGGTGCTGTTGAGCAGGTGGCCGCCGATCTGCGCCACCGTCGGCGGCCGACCCTGCAGGCCGTGCTCGTGCCCCCCGGGCGCGCCGAGCCCTATGACCAGGATGCGATCCGCCCCCAGATGCAGCGCCGGACTGATGGGCGCCGTCTGCCGCACCGAGCCATCGCCCAGGTATTCACGCCCCACCTTCACCGGCGGAAAGAACAGCGGAATGGCCGTGCTGGCGAGCAGGTGGTCGACCGCCAGCCGCGCCGGAACCCCGACGCGCCGATGGCGAAACCAGGGATCCAGGGCGCCATGACTCTGATAGAAGGTCATCGCCTGGCCCGAGGCGTAACCGAACGCCGTGACTGCCACGGCGCGCCGGGCGCGCTGGCGCAAGGCGGCGGTGATGCCGGAGAAATCCAGCTCGCGGCTGAGCAGGGCTCGCAGCGGGGCGTTGTCGAGCAGGGCCAGGGGCTCCTGGCGCCAGGCGCCGAACAGCGTCTGCAGCCCGAAGCGCACGGCCTGGCGGGTCGCCCCCGCCCAGTCGCTGCGATAGATCATCGCCGTGTCCAGCCCTGCCCAGACCGCCGCCAGGCGATCCACCGCGCGGCCGAAATCCAGGGCGCCACAGCCCAGCACGGCGGCGTTCAGCGCCCCCGCCGAGGTACCGACGAGAATCGGAAAGGGATTGTCGGAACGGACCGCCAGGGTGTCCGCGACCACCTGCAGCACCCCGACCTGATAGGCGGCCCGCGCGCCACCGCCGGCCAGAATCAGCCCCGTGCGCCCTTCGCCGCCCAAACTCATCTAGCGTTTCTTCTTCGGATAGAGCTTGGGCTCACCGGCCGGGCGGGTCTTGAAGCGCCGGTGGGCCCAGAGGTACTGCTCGGGCAACTGGCTGACGCAGTGCTCCACCCACTGGTTGATGCGCAGGCAGTCGGCTTCCTCGCTGTCGCCCGGGAAGTCGGCTAGCGGCGGATGAACGACCAGGCTATAGCCCGAACCGTCCGCCAGCCGCTCCTGGGTGAAGGGCAGCACCCTGGCCCGCCCCAGTCGGGCGAACTTGGTGGTGGCCGTCACCGTCGCCGCTTGGATGCCGAACAGCGGCACGAAGAGGCTCTGCTTGGCGCCGTAGTCCTGGTCGGGCGCGTACCAGATGGCGCGACCGGCGCGCAGCACCTTGAGCATGGCGCGCACGTCCTCGCGCTCGATGGCGGTGGCGTCCAGGTTGTGGCGCTCGCGACCCCGGCGCTGGATGAAGTCGAACACCGGATTCTTGTGCTGGCGGTACATGCCATCGATGGTATGCCGCTGACCGAGCAGCGCCGCACCGATTTCCAGGGTGGTGAAATGCAGCGCCATGAGGATCACGCCCTGCCCGTCGCGCTGGGCGGCCTGCAGGTGCTCGAGGCCTTCGATATGGGCCAGCCGGGCCAGGCGCTGCCGCGGCCACCACCAGCTCATGGCCATCTCCAGCAGGGCCATGGCGCTGCTGGCGAAGTTGCGCCTGAGCAACAGGTCACGCGCCTGTTCGTCGAGCTGGGGAAAGCAGAGTTCCAGATTGCGGCGGGCGATGGCCCGGCGCTGCCCGGCGACGTGATAGAAGATCCAGCCGAGTCCCCGGGCCAGACGCAGCAGCACGGCGTAGGGCAGTTGCACCAGCAGCCAGAGCAGACCGAGCCCCAGCCAGAGCGGCCAATAACGTGGATTGAGAAAGGCGAGGCGGAAAGACGGCCGCTCCATCGGAACTCCTGCATGAAAAAGTCGCGCCATTCTACAGGCCTCGCGCAGATTTCCCGTAGCCTTCACAGTCACGGCCCCCCGCACCCGGTGAGGGTTGCGACACGCGGGGCATCCCGCTATAAGTCCCGCCATCCAAGCACAAGTACCCACCATGACCGCAGCCGATCCTTCCGAAAGCGACTCCGTCTTCCAGCTAAAGGGCAACATGCTCGCCGTGACCGTGCTGGAGCTTCTCCGCAACGACCTGGGGCGCCTGGACCGGCAACTGGCCCAGAAGGTCGCCCAGGCCCCCAACTTCTTCCAGGAAACGCCGCTGGTGCTGGGCCTGGACAAGCTTGCCGAGGATGCCGGCCCGCTCGACCTGGGCGCCCTCCTCGATCTCTGCCGCCGCCACGGTCTGCGCACCCTGGCCCTGCGTGCCAGCCGCAGCGGGGACCTGGCCGCCGCCAACGACTACGACCTGCCGATCCTGCCGCCCAGCTCCGGTGGCCGCGAGCGCCAGGTCGAGCCGCGCGATCGCGAACCGGTGAAGCCGGCGGAACCGCCCAAACCGGTCGTACCGCCCGCCCCGCCGATCAATCCGACCAAGATCATCACCGCACCGGTGCGCGGCGGCGTGCAGCTCTATGCCCCGGCCGGTGATCTGGTGGTGCTGGCACCGGTCAGCCCGGGCGCCGAACTGCTCGCCGACGGCAATATTCATGTCTACGGCCCCATGCGCGGCCGGGCACTAGCCGGCGTCAAAGGTGATACTAAAGCGCGGATTTTCTGCCAGCAGCTGACCGCGGAACTGCTTTCCATCGCCGGCCAGTACAAGGTCGCCGAAGACCTGCGACGCCATCCACAATGGGGCAATCCGGTGCAGGTCAGCCTGGTGGGAGATGTGTTGAACATCACCCGTCTTTAACGGATACTTCCGCGAATTTTTCGCACTTGGCGCCTAAGCCGCCAACGGCAACACGAAGCGCGACACTGCCTGCAATCTCGTCACCGAGGGCACCGAGTCGCTTCAGTTATTACTTTCGATCAAGGTGAATCAGTTTGGCCAAAGTACTCGTAGTCACCTCCGGCAAGGGCGGCGTCGGCAAGACCACCAGCAGCGCCGCCATCGGTACCGGTCTCGCCCTGCGCGGCCACAAGACCGTCATCGTCGACTTCGACGTCGGCCTGCGTAACCTCGACCTGATCATGGGCTGCGAGCGCCGCGTGGTGTACGACTTCGTCAACGTGATCAACAACGAAGCCACCCTGAGCCAGGCCCTGATCAAGGACAAGCGTCTCGAGAACCTGTTCGTGCTGGCCGCCAGCCAGACCCGTGACAAGGACGCCCTGACCCAGGATGGCGTCGAGCGCGTGATCAATGAACTCAAGCAGACCTTCGATTTCATCGTCTGCGATTCCCCCGCCGGCATCGAGAAGGGCGCCCACCTGGCGATGTACTTCGCCGACGAGGCCATCGTGGTGACCAACCCCGAAGTCTCCTCGGTCCGCGACTCCGACCGCATGCTCGGCCTGCTGGCCAGCAAGTCGCGGCGCGCGGAAAAGGGCGAGGAAGCCATCAAGGAACACCTGCTGCTGACCCGCTACAACCCCGAGCGCGTGACCAAGGGCGAAATGCTCGGCGTCGAGGACGTGGAAGAGATCCTGTCCATTCGCCTGCTGGGCGTGATCCCCGAATCCCAGGCGGTGCTCAAGGCGTCGAACCAGGGTATTCCGGTGATTCTCGACGAACAGAGCGACGCCGGTCAGGCCTACAGTGATACCGTGGAGCGACTGCTCGGCAAGGAAGTGGCCTATCGCTTCCTCGACGTGAAGAAGAAAGGCTTCCTGCAACGTCTGTTCGGGGGTGGTGGCGAATGAGCATCTTCGACTTCTTTCGCGATCGGAAGAAGCAGAACAGCGCTTCGATAGCCAAGGAGCGGCTGCAGATCATCGTGGCCCACGAACGCGGGCGCCACGAGCAGCCGGACTATCTGCCGCAACTGCAGAAGGACCTGCTGGAAGTGATCCGCAAGTACGTGCCCATCGAGCAGGACCAGATCCAGGTCGAACTGGAAAACCAGGGCAGCTGCTCGATCCTCGAACTCAACATCACCCTGCCCGACCGCTAAGGCGCGTCTTGCAGGACAGCGGCGGCCCCAGGGCCGCCGTTGGCGTTTAAGCCATGTCGAATCCGCTGCGCCCGTCAGGCGCGGGCCGGCTTCGCAAGCAGGCCCCCAGGAAGCCCATGCCCCTCTCCAACATCCGTATCATTCACCAGGACGATGCCCTGCTGGTGGTCGACAAGCCCACCCTGCTGCTATCGGTCCCCGGTCGCGCCGAAGACAACCGTGACTGCCTGGTGACCCGCCTACAGGAAAACGGCTATCCGGAGGCCCGTATCGTCCACCGCCTGGACTGGGAGACCTCCGGGGTCATCGTGCTGGCGCGGGATGCCGACAGCCACCGCGAGCTGTCCCGGCAATTCCATGACCGGGAAACGGAAAAGGCCTATAGCGCCCTCTGCTGGGGCGAGCCGGAGGCCAACAGCGGTCGCATCGAATTGCCGCTGCGCTACGACCCGCCGACCAAGCCGCGCCACGTGGTGGATCACGAACTGGGGCGCCATGCCCTGACCTTCTGGCAGGTGCTGGAGCGTCACGGTCACTACAGCCGGGTGGAACTCACCCCCATCACCGGCCGCTCCCACCAGTTGCGCGTCCATATGCTCAGCATCGGTCATCCGCTGCTGGGCGATCAGCTCTATGCGCAGGGCGAGGCGCTGGCGCTCCGGCCCCGCCTCTGCCTCCACGCCAGCCTGCTGACGCTGACCCATCCCGTCTCGGGCGAGCGGATGAGCTTTACCAGTCCCGCGCCTTTCTGATCCTTCGCTGGCCTCCTGAGGCACTCGACCGGAGGAACGCCGCTTGTCGCAATGGACGTCCTACTACACCGCCACCGCCGCAGGCGGTCCGCGTGAGACCTTGCTGCAGGCGCTCTCGTCCTGGTCGAGTCCGCCAGGCTTGGCGCTGGACCTGGGCTGTGGCACCGGTCGCGACACCCTAGTGCTGCTGGAGCAGGGCTGGCAGGTGCTGGCCCTGGATGCCGAGCCCGAGGCCCTGAGCGCGCTGCGCGAGCGCACGCCGGCCCTGCTGCAGGGGCGCCTGGAAACCCGCCAGGCCCGCTTCGAGACGGTCACCCTCCCCCGCTGCGACCTCCTCAATTCCAGCTTCGCCCTGCCCTTCTGTGAACCGGCCCATTTCCCCGCGCTGTGGAACGGGATCACGGCGGCGGTCCGTCCGGGTGGTCTGTTCTGTGGCCAGCTCTTCGGCGAGCGGGACAGCTGGGCCAGCAAGGGCGTGACGGTAGTCGACGCCGCGGCCCTGCGGCGGTTGCTCCAGGACTGGGACGTCCTCCTGCACCGGGAAGAGGAAGAGGACGGCCATACCGCGGTCGGGCGGCCCAAGCACTGGCACATCCATCACCTGGTGCTGCAGCGCCGCTGAGCAAGGCGGTGCCGCTGGGCCCGGCGCTACGCTCGACTCCCCCGGGTCCAGAACCTAGACTGGACGCCTTGTCGTCCGGAGTCGTCCATGCGTACCGATCAGATCCAAGGCCTCATCGATTTCCTCGCCAGTTCCCCCACCCCCTTCCATGCCACCGCCACCCTCGCCCGCCGTCTCGAAGCCGCCGGCTACCAGCGCCTGGACGAGCGCGAGAGCTGGTCCGTGCAGCCGGGAGGCCGCTACTACGTCACCCGCAACGATTCCTCGCTGATCGCCGTACGCCTGGGCGCCCAACCCCTGGAGCGCGGTCTGCGCCTGGTCGGCGCCCATACCGACAGCCCCTGCCTCAAGGTCAAGCCGCAGCCGGAGTTGCAACGGCAGGGCTTCTGGCAACTGGGCGTCGAGGTCTACGGCGGCATGCTGATGGCGCCCTGGTTCGACCGCGACCTATCCCTAGCGGGCCGGGTGACCTTTCGCGCCGGCGGCCGGGTGCAGAGTCGACTGATCGACTTCCGCAAGCCGCTGGCGATCATTCCCAACCTGGCCATCCACCTCAATCGCGAAGCCAACCAGGGCTGGGCCATCAATGCCCAGAACGAATTGCCGCCGATCCTGGCCCAGGTGCCGGCCGGCGAGCGACGCGACTTCCGCGCCCTGCTGGCCACCCGCCTGCAACAGGAGCACGGCCTCAACGACGCCGAGGTGCTGGATTTCGAACTGAGCTTCTATGACGTCCAGCCCGCTGCCCTGGTCGGCTTGGAAGACGATTTCATCGCCGCCGCGCGCCTGGACAATCTGCTGTCCTGCTATGCCGGTCTGGAAGCCCTGCTGGCCGACGAGGGCAACGAAAACGCCGTACTGGTCTGCACCGATCACGAGGAAGTGGGCTCCACCTCCTGCTGCGGTGCCGACGGCCCCTTCCTCGAACAGGTGCTGCAGCGCCTGCTGCCCGCCGGAGATGCCTTTACCCGCACCCTGCAGCGCTCGCTGCTGATCTCGGCTGACAACGCCCATGGCGTGCACCCCAACTATGCCGACAAGCACGATGGCAACCACGGCCCGAAACTGAACGCCGGACCGGTCATCAAGGTGAATGCCAACCAGCGCTATGCCACCAGCAGCGAGACCGCGGCCTTCTTCCGCGATCTCTGCCAGCGCGAAGGGGTGCCGGTGCAGAGTTTCGTGGTGCGCAGCGACATGGGTTGCGGCTCCACCATCGGGCCCATCACCGCCGGACAGCTGGGCGTGCGCACCGTGGACATCGGCCTGCCCACCTTCGCCATGCACTCCATCCGCGAATTGGCCGGCAGCCACGACCTGGGCCATCTGATCAAGGTGCTGACGGCCTTCTATTCGAGCAGCGAATTGCCGCTCTGATGCCGGACTAGTCCGGTACCTCGACCCTGACCTGGATGGCGTCATGCCGCCAGAATTCCAGGTCGCAATCGATCAGGCGTCCCTGCTGGTCGTGGTTGATGCGGGTAATGTGCAGCGCCGGACTGCCCTGCGCTACCCGCAGCGCCTGGGCCGCTTCCGGCAGCAGCGCCGTAGGCAGGATCTCGAAGCGCACCTCGCCGTAGCGGATATCGTAGCGGTCGCGATACAGCTCGGTGAGAGAGCGCTGCAGGTCGTGCTCCAGCAGGCCCGGGAAATAGGCGGCATTGAGGTAGTGCTCGACATAGAGCACCAGTCGGCCATCCACGCGGCGGACCCGGCGGATCTGATAGACGCTGGACAGCGCCGGCAACTCCAGCAGGCGGCAGATCTCCGCGGACGCCAGCATCTGCCGCGCCGCCAGGACCTCGGTAGCCGGTCGGCGACCCTGGGCTTCCACCATGGCATGGAAATGGGTCCGCGCCAGGGGGTTGTAGGCCAGGCGCGGCGGGGCGACGAACCAGCCGCGGCGTTCCTCGCGATAGATCAGCCCCAGGGCCTCCAGCTGCAGCAGGGCTTCGCGCAGGGTGATGCGGGTGGTGGCGAAGAGTTCGCTCAGCTGGCGCTCGGACGGCAGGCGCTCCATGGCCGGCAGCAGCCCATGGGCGATCTGCTCCTGCAGAGCCTGGCGGATGGCGCCGGCACCTGGCGCACTTCTTTGGACTAGACCAGTTTCAGATTGGTGCACCCGTAACGCCTCGACTAGGGTTTGGTTGGAGACTAAGACGGCCAGATGACCGCTTGGTGACGACTGCAGCGCCCGTGCCAGCAGAGAACCTGGGCGGATTGCCATCAAATCGTCATACCCTGGTCCTAGATTGGCCTGTGTCTTGCTGACCTAGACCAAGCCCTAATCCCTGGAGCGCCCGTATGACCCGTCTGCTTGCTTCCCTGTTGGCCACAGCCGTTGCGGTACAGGCCGGTACCGCCTTCGCCGATACCGTCGATCTCAAAGCCCTCGAAGCCGCCGCCCGCAAGGAAGGCGAGGTGAACAGCGTCGGCATGCCCGATACCTGGGCGAACTGGAAAGGCACCTGGCAGGACCTTGAGCAGAAGTACGGACTCAAGCACCAGGATACCGACATGAGCTCCGCCCAGGAGATCGCCAAGTTCGCCGCCGAAGGCGAGAACGCCTCCGCCGACATCGGTGACGTCGGTGCTTCC
The DNA here is from genome assembly GCF_000510705.1 of Pseudomonas sp. MOIL14HWK12:I1. Taxonomy (NCBI): domain Bacteria; kingdom Pseudomonadati; phylum Pseudomonadota; class Gammaproteobacteria; order Pseudomonadales; family Pseudomonadaceae; genus Pseudomonas; species Pseudomonas sp. MOIL14HWK12:I1. Next base: position 224,789 of record NZ_AZNY01000009.1, read on the forward strand.
TTTGGCCCCATCGCCGTGCAGAAGGGCGTTACCCAGCCCTACAAACCCAGCACCTGGGACCAGGTCCCGAGCTGGGCCAAGGACAGCGACGGTCACTGGGCGCTGGCCTACACCGGCACCATCGCCTTCATCGTCAACAAGCAGACCGTCAAGGACGTTCCCCATTCCTGGGCCGACCTGCTCAAGGGCAACTACAAGGTCACCATCGGCGATGTCAGCGCGGCCTCCCAGGCGGTGAGCGGCGTGCTGGCGGCGGCCTATGCCAACGGGGGCGACGAAAAGAACATCAAGCCGGCGCTGGATTTCTTCGCCAAGCTGGCCAAGCAGGGCCGCCTGGCCTTCACCAACCCGGTGGTGGCCAACCTCGAGAAGGGTGAAGTGGAAGTCGGCGTGGTCTGGGACTTCAATGCCCTCAACTATCGCGACCAGATCGATCGCTCGCGCTTCGAGGTGCTGATCCCCTCCGATGGCTCGGTGACCTCCGGCTACACCACCATCATCAACAAGTATGCCAAGCACCCCAACGCCGCCAAGCTGGCCCGCGAGTACATCTTCTCCGACGCCGGCCAGATCAACCTGGCCCAGGGCTATGCCCGGCCGATCCGCGCCGAGCACCTGACCCTGCCGGCCGATGTCCAGGCCAAGCTGCTGCCCCAGGCGCAATACGCCAAGGCCCGCCCCATCGCCGATGCCAAGGCCTGGGAAGAGACCTCCAAGCGCCTGCCGCGGCTCTGGCAGGAACACGTTCTGATCAACATGCAGCAGTGACATCATGAAGGTCATCCTGGTCGTGCTGGACGGACTCGCCCTGAGGGTCGCCGAACACGGACTCGGCTTCCTCCAGGCGCTCTGCCTGGCCGGCCGGGGTCGCCTCTACCGGCTGGAATGCGAGTTGCCCTCGCTCTCTCGTCCGCTCTACGAATGCCTGCTCACCGGGGTGCCCCCGGTGCGCAGCGGCATCGTCCACAACGGCGTGGACCGGCTGTCCAACCAGACCAGCCTCTTCCACCTGGCCCGGGCCGCCGGCCTCACCACAGCGGCGGCGGCCTATCACTGGGTCAGCGAACTCTACAATCGCAGCCCCTTCGACCGGGCACGGGACAGGCACGTCAGCGACACCGCCCTGCCGATCCAGCACGGCCACTTCTATTACGCCGACCACTATCCGGATTCCCATCTGTTCGACGATGCCGAGCACCTGCGCCTGGCCCATGACCCGGACATCCTGCTGGTGCATCCGATGAACATCGACGATGCCGGTCACCGGCACGGGCTCTCCAGCCCCGAGTACCGCAACGCCGCGCGCCGCGCCGACGGTTTGCTGTCCCACTACCTGCCCGCCTGGCTGGACGCCGGCTACCAGGTGCTGGTGACCGCCGATCACGGCATGAACGACGACCGCAGTCACGGCGGGACGCTGCCGGAAGAACGCGAGGTGCCCCTGTTCGTCTTTGGCGCAGGCTTCTCCCTGGGCGAGGCGACGCCGCTGCAGGTGGAGCTCTGCGGCACCGTCTGCACGCTGCTGGGCCTCGCCCATGACAAGCCCCTGTGTCTGGAGCTGCTGGCATGAAGCGGCCCCGACTCGCCCTGCTGCTGATCCTGCCTTTCCTGCTGGTGTTCGGCGCCTTCCAGCTGGCGCCCCTGGCCTGGATCGCCTTCAACAGCTTCAACTCCAGCGAAAGCGGCTGGGGCCTGGGCAACTACGCCGAAATCCTCGGCTCGCCCTTCTACCTGCAGGCCATCCGCTTCTCCCTGGAGATTTCGCTCTGGTCCAGCGTCTGCGGCCTGCTGATCGCGCTGCTCGGCGCCTATTCGCTGACCCGGGTCGACTCGCGGCTGCGCGGCTTCGTAGTGGCCTTCACCAACATGACCAGCAACTTCGCCGGGGTGCCGCTGGCCTTCGCCTTCATCATCCTGCTGGGCATCAACGGCTGCCTGACCCTGGCGCTCAAGCAATTCGGGCTGATCGAAGGCTTCAACCTCTACACCAAGGGCGGCCTGATCCTCATCTACACCTACTTCCAGATTCCCCTGGGCGTGCTGCTGCTTTTCCCGGCCTTCGAAGCCCTGAAGCAGGACTGGCGCGACGCGGCGGCGCTGCTGGGTGCCGGCACCTGGCAATACTGGCGGCACATCGGCCTGCCGGTGCTCAGTCCGGCGCTGGTCGGCACCTTCATCATCCTGCTCGCCAACGCCCTGGGCGCCTACGCCACGGTCTATGCCCTCACCACCGGCAACTTCAACGTGGTGCCGGTGCGCATCGCCGCCCTGGTTTCCGGCGACATCTATCTGGAGCCCAACCTGGCCGCGGCGCTGGCCATGCTGCTGGTGGCCTTCATGACCCTGATCACCCTTGTCCATCAGTGGCTGCTGCGGCGGAGTCGTCATGTCCAGAGCTGAGCGCCTCTACCATCGGCTGGTGGTCTGGATCCTGTTCCTGATCCTGTTCACGCCCCTCGCCGCGACCCTCATATATTCCCTGGCCACCCAGTGGTCGGCGACCCTGCTGCCGGCGGGCTTCACCTTCAAGTGGTACCTGCAGCTGTGGAGCGATCCGCGCTTTCTCGCCGCCTTCGGTCGCTCCCTGGCGATCTGCTTTGGCGCCCTGGCGCTGTCCTGCGTGCTGATCCTGCCGGCCATGTTCGCCATCGCCTATCACTTCCCCCGGCTGGATGCGCTGATGAACGTGCTGATCCTCCTGCCGTTCGCCGTGCCGCCGGTGGTCTCGGCGGTGGGCCTGTTGCAGCTCTATGCGAGCGGGCCGCTGCCGCTGACCGGCACGCCCTGGATCCTGGTGTTCTGCTACTTCACCATCGCCCTGCCCTTCATGTACCGCGCCATCAGCAACAACCTCCAGGCGCTGAATCTGCGCGACCTGATGGACGCCGCCCACCTGCTCGGCGCCAGCTCCTGGCGCGCCGCCCTGCTGGTGGTGCTGCCCAATCTGCGCACCGGCCTGATGGTGGCGCTGTTCCTGTCCTTCTCCTTTCTCATCGGCGAATTCGTCTTCGCCAACCTGCTGGTGGGGACGCGCTACGAGACCCTGCAGATCTATCTCTACAACCTGCGCAACGGCAGCGGCCACCTGACCAGCGCCCTGGTGATCTCCTACTTCCTCGCGGTCCTGCTGCTGACTTGGATCGCTAATCGCCTGAATCGGGAGCGGACATGAGCTATCTCGCGGTCAAGGGACTGCACAAGCGCTACGGCGCCAATACCCTGTTCACCGACATCGAATTCCATGCGGAACAGGGCGAACTGGTGACCCTGCTCGGCCCCTCGGGCTGCGGCAAGTCCACCCTGCTGCGCTGCCTGGCCGGGCTCACCGAGGTCGATCGCGGCGCCATCGTGCTGGCGGGACAGGACATCACCCACCTGCCGCCGCAGCGCCGTGGCATCGCCATGGTGTTCCAGAGCTATGCGCTGTTTCCCAACATGACCGTGGCGCAGAACGTCGCCTTCGGCCTGCGCATGCAGCGCCTGGCGCGGGACGAAATCGAACAGCGGGTGCGCGAGGCCCTGACCCTGGTAGAACTGCAGGGCTTCGCCGAGCGCTATCCGCACCAGCTCTCCGGCGGCCAGTGCCAGCGCGTGGCCCTGGCGCGCTCGCTGATCGTGCGGCCGCGGCTGCTGCTGCTGGACGAACCCCTCTCGGCGCTGGATGCCCGCATCCGTCGCCACCTGCGCGAACAGATCCGCGCCATCCAGCAGGAGCTGGGCCTGACCACGGTGTTCGTCACCCACGATCAGGAAGAAGCCCTCACCCTGTCCGATCGCATCGTGCTGATGCGCGAGGGGCGCATCGTCCAGAGCGGCGATGCCGAGACCCTCTACACCGCACCGGTGGATGCCTTCGCCGCCGGCTTCATCGGCAACTACAACCTGCTCAGCGCCGACCAGGCCAGCCGCCTGTTCGGCCAGACCTTCCAGGGGCAGGTGGCGATTCGCCCCGAGGCCATCCGACTCGGCGTCGCCGGCGGTTTCAGCGGCCGCATCGTCGGTCACAGCCTGTTGGGCAACGTGATCCGCTACCGGATCGCCACCGAAGCCTGCGAACTCAATGTCGACGTTCTCAACCATGGGCCGACGGCCTTGCAGCCGAACGGCACAGCCGTCACCCTGGCCGTCGATTCCGACAGCCTGAGAGAAGTGGCATGACCCTGGCGATTTTCGATCTCGACGAAACCCTTATCGACGGTGACTGTTCCAGCCTGTGGAGCCAGCAGATGGGCGTGCTCGGCTGGGTCGACCGCGAGTCCTTCGTGCGGCGCGACAGCGAGCTGATGGCGGCGTACGCCCAGGGCGAGTTGGCCATGGAAGACTACATGGCCTTCCACCTCGAACCCCTGGTGGGCCGCACGCCCGAGGAAGTGGATTTCGAGGTCGGGCCCTGGGTCGAGGACGTCATCGAACCCCTGATCTTCAGCGACGCCATGAAGTGCATCGCCGCCCACCGCGCGGCCGGCGACCGGGTGATCATAGTCTCGGCTTCCGGGGTGCATCTGGTGGAGCCCATCGCCGAACGCCTCGGCGTGGAAGAAGTGCTGGCCATCGACCTGCAGGTCAATCACGGCGTCTACAGCGGCCAGGTGGAGGGCGTCATGACCTTTCGCGAAGGCAAGCTGACCCGCCTGCTGGAACTGCTCGGCGGCGACCGCAGCCTACTGGCTGGCGCCAGCTTCTACTCCGACTCGCGCAACGACCTGCCGCTGCTCGAAGCGGTGGGCAAGCCGCACGTGGTCAACCCCGATCCGGTACTACGCGAGCGCGCGGCACAGGCTGGCTGGCCGATCCTCAGCTGGCGGTAGAGTCAGTCAGACACGCATGCTATCGCGGCCATGGGCCGCCCCTACAGAAGCATCACCCCTCGTAGGAGCGGCCCATGGCCGCGATAAAGACAGTTGCGCCTACAGCGGACTCGATCTGTAGGAGCGGCCGTAGCGGCGGACCGCCATGGCCGCGATAACCCTGGCCGTGGGTGCTACTCCAGCCCTTCGTCCAGCACCAGCACCACCTTGCCGTTCACCTCGTTGCTTTCCAGGGCGGCAAAGGCGGCTTCGGCGTTCTGGGCGGCGAAGCGGCGTTCCAGGTTGACGTTCAGCTTGCCTTCGGCGAACAGCGGCCACACCTTGGCCTCCAGGGATCTCATGGTCTTGGCCTTGAATTCCACGGATCTGTTGCGCAGCGTCGAGCCGATGATGCGGATGCGCTTGCCGAGCACCTTGCCCAGATCCATCTCGGCCTGGCGACCGCCCATGAGGCCGATCAGCACCCAGCGTCCGTCCTGGCCCAGCAGATCCAGATTGAGCGACGCATAGTTCGCGCCGACCGGATCGAGGATGACGTGGAAGGGGGCGAAATCGCGCAGCCCTTCCAGATCGGTCTTGCGCAGCACCCCGCCCTCGGCACCGAGGCGCTCGCAATGCGCCAGGCGATCCTGGGAGCCGACGCTGACCCAGCAGGGATTACCGAAGGCCTTGCACAGCTGGATGGCGGCCGAGCCGACACCGCTGGCGCCGGCATGCAGCAGTACCTTTTCGCCCGGCTGCAGCGCGGCCAGATCGAACAGGTTGCTCCAGGCGGTCGCCCACACCTCGGGCAGCGCCGCGGCCTCGATCAGCGACAGGCCTTCCGGCACTGAGGCCGCCTGACGCCCGTCCACCACCACCTCGCTGGCCATGCCACCGCCAGCCAGCAGCGCGCAGACGCGGTCACCGACCTGCCAGCGCGAATCCGCAGTGGTCTCGCTGACCACCCCGGCACATTCGAGGCCCAGGGTCGCCGGCGCGCCGGGCGGCGGCGGATAGTTGCCCGCCAGCTGCAGCAGGTCCGCGCGGTTGAGACCGGCGGCCGCCACCTTGATGCGAATTTCCCCAGGCGCCAGCGCGCGCGCGCTCAGTGACTGCCATTCCAGTTGCCCTTCGATACCTTGCAATGCGTTCACGGTGCCTCCATAGTGGCTCAGGCTTTGACGAAAAGCGCCTGCGCCGGCGGGTTCTGCGGGAGTCGAGCGGACCGGAAGACGCGGGGCTGTCACAGCCTTCCCCTCTGATCGCCGCTACCCTTAAGACCGCCGTCAGACGACTTTCGTCAGCGCCCGTCATACTTCCCCTGGCCGCGGAACCGCCCGGGCCGGGAAGGGCCTATAGCCTATTCCTTTCCGTGCATTAGTCGAATACACATGAAGCAGCTCTTGTCCCGTACCGCCCTCGTTGTCCTGCTTGGCGTCAGCGCAACGCCCCTCTTCGCCAAGCCCAACGCGCCGGTAGGCGCCGAGAAACTGCAACCCGATCGCGACCAGGTCATCGCCAGCCTCAACATCGTCGAGCTGCTCAAGCGGCACCACTACAGCAAGCCGCCGCTCAACGATGCCCAGTCGATCAAGATCTACGACAGCTATCTGAAGATGCTTGATCCCGGCCGGCTGTATTTCAATGCCGCCGACATTCGCGAATTCGACGCCTCGCGGACCCGCTTCGACGACTACCTCAAGCAGGGTAACCTCGAACCGGGCTTCGCCATCTACCGTCGTTATGCCCAGCGCATGACCGAGCGGCTGAACTACGGCCTGGGCCTGCTCAACGCCGGCATCGGCAAGCTCGACTTCACCGTCGACGAATCCTTCAACACCAATCGCGAGAAGGCGGCCTGGCCGGCGGACACCGCTGCGCTGGACGATCTCTGGCACCGCAAGCTCAAGGACGAGGTCCTGCGCCTGCGCCTGTCCGGCAAGACCGATCAGCAGATCCAGCAGCAGCTGACCAAGAGATACAAGAATCAACTGGCACGGCTCAACCAGACCCGCAGCGAAGACGTCTTCCAGACCTACATCAACGCCTTCGCCGAGTCCTACGACCCGCACACCCAGTATCTCTCCCCGGAAAGCGCGGAAAACTTCGACATCAACATGAGCCTGTCGCTGGAAGGCATCGGCGCAGTGTTGCAGAACGACAACGACTACGTGCAGATCCTGCGCCTGGTACCGGCCGGCCCGGCCGACAAGTCCAAGCAGATCGCGCCGGCGGACAAGATCGTCGGCGTCGCCCAGGGCGACGGCGAGATGGTCGACGTCATCGGCTGGCGGCTGGACGAGGTGGTCAAGCTGATCCGCGGACCCAAGGGCTCCAAGGTCCGCCTGGAGGTCATCCCGGCGAGCAATGCGCCGAACGACCAGAAGACCAAGATCGTCACCATCACCCGCGAAGCGGTCAAGCTCGAAGAGCAGGCGGCGCAGAAGCACGTGATCGACGTGCCCCACGAGGGCAAGCACTACAAGCTCGGCGTGATCGACGTGCCGGCCTTCTATCTGGACTTCAAGGCCTATCGCGCCGGCGACCCGAACTACAAGAGCACCACGCGTGACGTGAAGAAGCTCATCGGCGAGCTGCAGAAGGAAAAGGTCGATGGCATCGTCCTGGACCTGCGCAACAACGGCGGCGGCTCGCTGCAGGAAGCCACCGAACTGACCGGGCTGTTCATCGACCAGGGTCCCACCGTGCTGGTGCGCAATGGCGACGGCAAGGTCGAGGTGCTGGCCGACGACGAAGGCGGCGCCTTCTACAAGGGCCCGCTGACCGTGCTGGTCAATCGCCTGTCCGCCTCGGCCTCGGAGATCTTCGCCGGCGCCATGCAGGACTATCACCGGGCGCTGATCGTCGGCGGCCAGACCTTCGGCAAGGGCACCGTCCAGACCATCCAGCCGCTCAACCATGGCGAGCTGAAGCTGACCATCGCCAAGTTCTACCGCGTCTCCGGCCAGAGCACCCAGCACCAGGGTGTACTGCCGGACATCGACTATCCGGCGGTGGTGGACACCAAGCAGATCGGCGAGAGCGCCCTGCCCGACTCCATGCCCTGGGACACCATCGCCCCGGCGGTGACCGGTCTGAGCAATCCCTTCGCCAACTACCTGCCGGAACTGGTCAAGCGCCATGACGTGCGGGTGCAGAAGGATCCCGACTTCATCTTTGCCCGCGAGCGCCTGAAGCTGGCCCAGGAACTGGCGGCGGATACCACCGTCAGCCTCGACGAGAAGAAGCGCCGCGCCGAGCAGACCGCGCTGGACGAGCGCCAGCTGGCCATGGAAAACCAGCGTCGCAAGGGCAAGGGCGAAGCCCCGCTCAAGGAGCTGAAGAAGATCGACGAGGACAACCCGGCGATCGACGACGACAAGACCAAGCCGCAGGACGACGCCTATCTCATGGAGTCCGGCCATGTGCTGCTGGACTACCTGGACCTGAGCCAGACGCCGCCCAAGCGCTGACATCAAAACGTCACATCTCTGTCGTGAAATGCCCGGGGGTCGCCACCTGCGACCCCCGGGCATTTTCGTTTCCGGGTTCCTGCAGGCTTATCATGACGCTTAACGACCAGGCTGGGGTGTTGGATCGCATTCTCGCCAATCGCGAGTTGCATTCGCTCTTTCAACCCATAGTGTCCTTGAGCGAGCGACGCATCCTCGGCTACGAGGCGCTCATTCGCGGCGCCTCGAATACCCCGCTGCAATCCCCCCTGCCCCTCTATGCCACCGCCCGCCAGGCCGGTCGCCTGTCCGAACTGGAAATCGCCGCACGCCAGCAGTCCTGCCAGACCTTTCGCGAGCTGGCGCTGGATGGCCTGCTGTTTCTCAACGTCTGTCCGGAAACCCTGCTGGAACCGGCGCACCAGTCGGGCCAGACCCTCAAACTGCTGCAGCGCCTGGGTCTCTCCCCGGCGCAGGTGGTGATCGAGCTCACCGAGCAGGCGCCCATCGATGACTTCGCGCTGCTGGCCACCGCCCTGCACCACTACCGCGCCATGGGCTTTTCCATCGCCCTCGACGACCTGGGCGCCGGCTATTCCAGTCTCAGGCGCTGGTCGGAATTGCGCCCGGACTTCGTCAAGATCGATCGCCACTTCATCGAGTCCATCCACCGCGATGCGGTGAAGCGCGAATTCGTCGGCTCGATCCTGAAGATGGCCGAAGCCTCCCGCGCCCAGGTGATCGCCGAAGGCATCGAGACCCACGAAGAGCTCTCGACCCTGGCGAGCATGGGCGTGGATCTGGTCCAGGGCTATCTGCTGGGTCGACCGACCGCCGCCCCACCGCGCGAGATCCAGACCATGCTGCCGGTGATGGAAGTCCGCAGTTCCGAGCTTGCCGAAGAATCGACCACCGTTGCCAGTCTCAGGGTCGAGCAGGTCGCGGTCGGCCAGGACATGCTCATTCCCGAAGTGCTGGAGCGTTTCCGCCTGCAGCCGAGCCTCAACACCCTGGCGGTGGTGGACGAAGACGATCGCCCGGTGGGCATCGTCCACCATCACGAACTGAGTTCGGCGCTGCTCAAGCCCTTCGCCCACGAGGTGTTCGCGCGCAAGCCCATCGCCCGACTGATGAGCCAGGACTTCCTGGCGACCGAATCCGGCCAGTCACTGCAGCAGGTCAGCCGTCTGCTCACCGCCCGGGCACGCCAGCGCATCGAAGAGGATTTCATCATCACCGAAGGCGGTCGCTATGTCGGCGTCGGACGGGTGATGGACGTGCTGCGCCTGATTACCGAACAGCGCATCCAGCAGGCCAAGCATGCCAACCCCCTCACCCAGCTGCCCGGTAACGTGCCCATCCAGCAGTGCCTGACCCGGCTGCTGGATCAGCAGCGCGAAGCCGTGGTCTGCTACGTCGACATCGACGGCTTCAAGCCCTTCAACGACCTCTATGGCTACGCCAAGGGCGACGAGGTCTTGCTCTGCCTGGCGCAGACCCTGTCCGAGCGCCTGGATCCACAGCAGGACTTCGTCGGCCACATCGGCGGTGACGACTTCCTGGTGGTGCTGGGGTCGGCGGACTGGCGGCGGCGCCTCAATGGCCTGATGGCGGCCTTCCAGGAGCGCTGCCGACATTTCTATCGCAGCGAGCACCTGGAGGCCGGCTGTTTCCTGGCCTACGACAGGGACGGCCGCCGGCGCGAGTATCCGCTGCTGTCGCTGTCCCTGGGAGTGGTGGAACTGGACCGGGAGGCCGGCCAGCGGGTGGATGCCAGCGGGGTGGCGGCGCTGGCCTCGGAGGCTAAGCGCAATGCCAAGAGGGTGCCCGGCTACAGCCTGCACCTGATGCGGGCCTGACGCCTATTCCTGGCGATGGTCGGGGTAGCGGTGATCGAACACCCGGGTCACCTCGGCCGCATGCCAGCTGATGGCGTCAGTGACGGGCGGCGAACCTTCCAGGGCGCCCAGGCGCAGGGCACAGTCGAAGAAACCTTCACGGGGGATACGCGTCCCGCTCTGGCTGACCACCAGGGCACTGCGCAATGGCCGCCCCTCACGACGGTCGAGGGCTGCCAGATACTCTAGCGCCGTGGTCAGGGTCACCATCGCCGGCTGTGGCAGCCCCAGCCGTTCAATCACCGAGCGGTAGGTCAGGAGACTGCGGCTGCGCCGCGCGCTCTCCAGTTCATCCAGCAAGGCCAGCCAATGCTGGCGACTGATGCGTACGCTCAAATCGCTCAATCCCGCAACTGATCGAGGGCGACGCCGGGCGCCGGCCGCTCGTGCTTGTCGGGCAGGGCCGCCAGGGCCGCCTGCTGGCTCGCGGTGCGGTTGGCGCGCCAGGCCCGAAAGCCGTCCAGCTCATCGCTGCAGGCCTTGCCGACCCAGGCCAGCACGGCGAGGTCGTCGAACAGACCGAACATGGGCACCCAGTCGGGAATGAGATCGATGGGCAGCAGGAAGTAGACCAGACCGCCGGCGACGGTCAGCAGCGTCTTGCGACTCACGCCGCGGTATTCGCCTCGCCACCAGGCCAGCAACAGCTGATGGAACAGACTCAGGGTGTCGCGGGCCTCGCCCAGCTTGAGTCCGCGCTTGCTGGTCTTGCGCGCTACGCCGAGCAACAACGCGGGCAGGCGGCCACGGATCAGCAGGCGCTGGGCGATACCAAGGTAGCGATCAAAATTCTTCGGCGGCTTCATGGACACCTCGAGCAGGAGAGAGCATTGGCCAGAGACCCTTAAACCACAAGTCTTGCGCCCTTGCTTGGATCGCACCGCTGCGGCAGGGTTTCCCGCCGTCCAATGTAAAACGCCCTGCTAGGCAGGGCGTTCGGTACAAAGAGTGCGGCTTACTTCTTGGCCGGAGCCTTTTCGGCAGCGGCCGGCGCATCGGCAGCCGGAGCGGCCGGAGCGTCTTCGGCGTCCGCGGCAGCGGCGTCCTTGATGCCGAGCAGTTCCAGGTCGAACACCAGCACGGAATTGGCCGGGATCGCCGGGCTCGGGCTCTGGGCGCCGTAGGCCAGCTCGGAGGGGATGTACAGCTTGATCTTCTCGCCGACGTGCATCAGTTGCAGCGCCTCGACCCAACCCGGAATCACGCCGTTGACCGGCAGGTCGATCGGGGTGCCACGCTTGATGGAGCTGTCGAACACGGTGCCGTCGACCAGCTTGCCCTCGTAGTGCACGGTGACCACGTCGGTGGGCTTGGGCTGCGGGCCATCGGCCTTCTTGACCACTTCATACTGCAGGCCGGAAGCGGTGGTGATCACGCCAGGCTTCTTGCCGTTCTCTTCGAGAAACTTCTTGCCGGCCTTGGCGTTGTCTTCGCTGACCTTGGTCATCTTCTCTTCGGCGCGCTTCTGCAGGGCGGCGAAGGCTTCGGTCAGCTGCTGATCGGTCAGCTTCTGGTCCTTCTTGCCGACGGCGTCCTCGATACCCAGGGCGACGGCCTTGGGATCCAGGTCGTCGATGCCTTCCTGGGCCAGGCTCTTGCCCATGTTCAGGCCGATGCCGTAGGACGCCTTCTGGGCCGGGCTTTCCAGCTCGACCTTGGGCTTGGAGTCGCAGCCGCTCAGAACCAGACCCACCAGGGCCACCGCTGCTGCCAACCGATACTGTTTCATGTTGATTCCTTATCCGTGCGCATTGTGCGCGTTCAAATAACTGATCGAGCTTACAAGGAGACCTGCTCGCTTGCCATCGCCAGGCCTCTAAATGGCTGCAAAGGATAAGATTTCAAGCTTATGTCTGCCTGAACATCGCGTGAACGAGCGGCGGGCTATCCCTGCGACGTCTTGTCCGGGGTGCCCGGGCAGTGGCGACCGGCGCGAGTCCAGGCGCTAAACTAGCGCCTTCTTCAGAGCCTGCCAGAGACCTCCATGTTCGAGCCCAACGATCTGAATCGCCCACCTCTCGACCTCGCCCGCGAATCGCGCAAGGCCGGTGGCTACGGCCTGCTGTACTCGGTGCTGCTGGCGATCGGCATCCTGCTCTATCACCACTGGGTGCCCAGCGCCTTCCCCGGCAGCCTGCTGCAGATGTCCCTGGCACTGCCCATCATCCTGTTCGCCGGCAGCGCCGTGTACTACCTCACCATGGTGCGCAAGTGCGAGCGTCTGCAGCGCGAGGAAGACGAGAAGACCGGCAAGGGCAAGGCCAAGCGCCGCTAGCCGCGCTGAACGTCGCCGCCCCCGCCCGGTCGATTGCAGACCACGACCGGCGCTGGAGGCGCGATGCTGACCATCACCGATCTGCACAAGAGTTATCCGACGCCCCAGGGCCCGCTGCCGGTCCTGCGCGGCGTGGACCTCAGCCTGGCGCGGGGCGCGAGTCTGGCGCTCATGGGCGAATCCGGCAGTGGCAAGAGCACCCTGCTGCACCTGGTCGCCGGCCTCGACCGGCCTGACCGAGGCCACATCCAGGCCGCCGGCCAGGCACTCGACAGTCTCAACGAACGGGCCCTGGCCGCCTGGCGCCGCGAGGGCATCGGGCTGATCTTCCAGCAATTCAATCTGATCGCCAGCCTCACGGTGGCCGACAATCTCGCCTTCCAGGCGCGCCTGGCCGGGCGCCATGATCCGCGCTGGCAAGCCGAGCTGGCCGAGCGCCTGGGGCTGACCGCCCTGCTGGAGCGCTATCCGGAACAGCTTTCCGGCGGCCAGCAGCAGCGCGTGGCCCTGGGACGCGCCCTCGCCTCCCGGCCGCCCCTGCTGCTCGCCGACGAACCCACCGGCAATCTCGACGAAGCCAGTGGCGACCAAGCCCTGGCTCTGCTGCTGGAACTGGTCGCCGAGACCGGCAGCAGCCTGCTGATGGTGACCCACAGCGCGCGCATCGCCAGCCATCTGGATCGCACCCTACAACTGGAACGCGGGCGTCTCGGCGACGCAGCCGTGGGCCAGCCATGAGACTGCTCTACTGGAGTCTGCACAGCCTGGCCAGCCATTGGCGGCGTCATCCGCTGCAACTGGCCGGCCTCGTAGCCGGGCTATGGCTGGCGACGGCGCTGCTGATCGGGGTGCTGGCGCTCAATGCCCAGGCCCGCCAGAGCTATGCCCAGGCCAGCGCCTTCTTCGGTGCCGACCAGTCGAGTCTGGAAGCCCGTGACGGTAAACGCTTTCCCCAGGCGGTGTTCGTCGAATTGCGTCGTCAGGGCTGGCCGGTGTCGCCCGTCCTGCAGGGCCGCCTGACCCTGGCCGAGCGCGAGGGCGCCCTGCCGCTGCTGGGCATCGAGCCGGTCACCCTGCCCAGTGACCGGGGGGTGGCGGCCCGCGCTTCGCCCGAGGCCCTGTTCGACTTTCTCGGTCCGACTGGCACCACCTGGATCGCGCCGGAAACGCTGCGCGAATGGCGGCTCCAGGCCGGTGAAGTGCTGCACCGCGCCGATGGCCTGGCGCTACCACCGCTCCAGCCGCGCCCCGGCCTGGCGCCTGGCACCCTGGTCATGGACATCGGCCAGGCCCAGCGCCTGCTGGACGCACCGGACCAGCTCTCCCGACTGATCCTGCCAAAGACCTTTCAGCGCGCCTTGCCCACCCTGGACGGGGTCGACCTGCAACGGCTGGAGAACGACCAGGGCGCCGAACTGGACCGCCTGACCGACAGCTTCCACCTCAACCTGCTGGCGCTCGGCCTGCTGGCCTTCGCCGTCGGCCTGTTCATCGTCCATGCCGCGACCGGTCTGGCGCTTGAGCAACGCCGCGCCCTGCTGCGCACCCTGCGCGCCTGTGGTCTGTCGGCCGCGACCCTGGTGCTGGCGCTGACCCTGGAACTGGCACTGATCGCCCTGGTGGCGGGCGCCCTGGGAGTTGCCAGCGGCTATCTGCTGGCGGCGCTGCTGCTGCCCGACGTGGCGGCCAGCCTGCGCGGCCTCTATGGCGCCGAGATCGCCGGCAGCCTGACCCTGAGCCCGGCCTGGTGGCTGGCCGGCCTTGGCCTCAGCCTGGGCGGTGCCCTGCTGGCGGGTGCCGACGGCCTCTGGCGCGCGGCGCGGCTGCCGCTGCTGGCGCTGGCCCAGGGTGAGGCCTGGCGCGCCGCCCATGGCCGCTGGCTCCAGCGCCAGGCCCTGGGCGCCCTGCTGGTGGGGCTGGCGGCGCTGGGGCTGTGGCTGGGTGGCAACAGCCTGGCCAGCGGCCTGGCCCTGCTCGGTTGCCTGCTGCTGGCGGCGGCCCTGGCATTGCCGCCGCTGCTGAGCGCCCTGCTGGATCTGCTCCTCAAGCAGGCCCGGCGCCCGCTTTCACGCTGGTTCCTGGCCGACGCCCGCCAGCAGCTGCCCGGGCTGTCCCAGGCGCTGATGGCGCTGCTGCTGGCGCTGGCGGCCAATGTTGGCGCGGGCAGCATGACCGAAGGCTTCCGCCGCACCTTCGATGGCTGGCTCGACCAGCGCCTGGCCGCCGAACTCTACCTGCGCCCGCAGGATGCTACCCAGGCCGCGGCCCTGCTCGCCTGGCTACCCCAGCAATCCAGCGTCCGCGCGGTGCTCCCGGTGTACGAACTAGAGACCAGGATTGAAGGCCAGCCGTCCACCCTGAGCGGGGTGCTGGACGCTGACCTCTATCGCCAGCACTGGCCGCTGCTCGATGCCGGTGGCGACGCCTGGACGCCCTTCTTCGCCGGAGAGGGCGTGATGCTCAGCGAGCAACTGGCGCGCCGCCTGGGGGTGGCCAAAGGGCAGCGGGTGGAGCTGCAGGGCAGCCAGGGGCGCTGGTCCGCGCCGGTGCTCGCCACCTATGCCGACTATGGCAATCCGCGCGGCCATCTGCTGTTGTCCCAGGCGCGCCTGCGGGCGCTATGGCCAGATGCCGCCCTGGTGCGCATCGTCATCCGCATGGCGCCGGCGCAGGTAGAGGCCCTGCGCGGCGAGCTGCAACAGCGCTTCGGGCTGGACGCCAGTCATTCCATCGACCAGGGGCAGTTGCGGCGCTATGCCGACCAGGTCTTCGAGCGCACCTTCAGCGCCACCGCCGCGCTCAACGCCCTGACCCTGGCGGTGGCCGGTCTCGCCCTGTTCATCGCCCTGCTCGGCCAGGCGCAGCGGCGTCTCGGTCAGCTCGCGCCGCTCTGGGCGCTGGGCATCGAACGACCGCGGCTGATCCTGCTCAGCCTGGGGCAGCTGCTGGGGCTCGCCCTTCTCACCCTGGCCCTGGCCATGCCGCTGGGCATTCTCCTGGCCTGGTGCCTGGTAGCGGTGGTGAACGTCCAGGCCTTTGGCTGGCGACTGCCGCTGCAGGTCTTTCCAGGTCAGTTGCTGGCGCTTTCCGCCATTGCCCTGCTGGCTACCCTGTTGGCGGCCGCCTGGCCGCTGCTGCGGCTGCAACGCAGTCAACCGCTGGATCTGCTGCGAGAACTCGGCAATGAACGCTAGGGCCCTGCTGGTCGCACTCCTGCTGCTTACCGGTTGCGACCAGCAACCGGCTTCCGAAGGTTTCGCCGGCCTCGGCCAGGGCAGCGAGAATTTCGCCCCCGTCGTGCCCGGCAAGGTCTTCAGCTTTCCCGCCGATCACGGTGCTCATCCGGATTTCCGCATCGAATGGTGGTACGTCACCGCCAACCTCAGCGATGCCGAGGGTCATCACTACGGCGTGCAGTGGACGCTGTTCCGCAATGCCCTGCGGCCCGGCGCCGACCAGCCCGGATGGAGCAATGGCAACCTCTGGCTGGGCCACGCCGGCCTCACCACCGAGACCCGCCAGTTCTCTGCCCAGACCCAGGGTCGCGGCGGCATCGGCCAGGCCGGCGTGACGGCCGCGCCCTTCGCCGCCTGGATAGACGATTGGCGCCTCGCGGGCGACCTGGCCGGTCGGGCGCAGGTCCAGGCACGAGGCCCGGGCTTCGCCTATCGGCTGGAGCTCGCCGCCACCGGCCCGCTGGTGCTCCAGGGCGAAGGCGGGGTCAGCCGCAAGTCCGCCAGCGGCCAGGCGTCCTACTACTACAGTCAGCCCTTCTTCCAGGCCCAGGGCGAATTGGAGATCGAAGGACGGCGCGTGCCGGTCAAGGGCCTGGCCTGGCTGGATCGCGAATGGAGCAGCCAGCACCTGGCCGCCGACCAACTGGGCTGGGACTGGTTTTCCCTGCACCTGGACGACGGTCGCCAGCTGATGCTCTATCGCCTGCGCCAGGCCGACGGCCAGCATTATCTGTTCGGCAATTTGATCGCTGCCGATGGCCACAACCAGCCGCTGCATCCCGGCGATATCCGCCTGGCGCCAGAGTCCACCCACAGGGTCGCCGGCCGCGAGGTGCCGGTACGCTGGTCCATCACCCTGCCGGGGCAGCAGCTCGAACTGCATATCGCGGCAGTCAATCCCGATGCCTGGATGGCCCTGGGCACGCCCTACTGGGAAGGTCCGGTCAGGGTGGAGGGCAGCGCCAGGGGGATGGGCTACCTGGAAATGACGGGGTACTGACAAGAGCGGAGAGACACCTCCCGGACGCATCTCACTCCGGAACTCCCGGCCCCGCTCCCGCCTCGAATCCTTACCTACTCCTGCCGCTGCGCAGGGCTCGTTAGCGTGATAACCGAGGTGTGTCGATGAATGTCAAAGAGCTGAATCAGCAGGTCAAGGCCGGCGCGGTCAAGGAAGTCAATCTGGTGTCCATGGAAGGCGGCTCCTACGTCATCCATGCGCTGGTGGAAGGCACCTCGGTCCCCGTCGCCGATGACAAGGGCGCCACCCTGCACGTGGCCTCGGTGGAAGAAGCCCGGCGCATCCTCGATGACGTCAAGGACGTGCGCCTGTTCATCGCCCAGCCGGCGGTCTATGAAGAGATGGTCGGCCAGCCGGTGAGCCAGACCGATTCGCGCGAAGAGATCCCGCTGCGGTCGAAGGTCGAGAATCGCTGATCCACCTCGCCCCCGCCGTCGCCGGCAACCGGCGGCGACACCTCCGTGCCCCGGACGCCTCGCGCAGGCGTCACCCTCGAGCGATAGGTCGCCACAGCGCAACCACCCGGGATTGATTGTTATATTATAACAGTCACCTATCAGCCCGAGGATTCCGTCATGTCGATCGCCGCTCCTGCCCGCTCCAACGAAGAGATCGCCTGCCTGGCCGGCGCCAAGGCCGCGCTGTACACCTGGGCCGCGACCGTTGCCACCCGCGACGTGGAGGCCATCCTTGCGCTCTATGCCGCGGACGCCATCCTGGTGCCCACGCTCTCCAACGAGGTACGCGACAACGAGGAAAGCCGCCGCGAATACTTCCGCAACTTCCTCGCCAACGACGGGCTGGTGTGCGACGTCCAGATCTTCAAGAAAAGGGTCAGCAGCAAGCTCGGCACCGTGGTGGTCGGCGGGCTCTATGTCTTCCACTATCGGGAAGGCGAGCAGGCCATCAGCGTGCCCGCGCGCTTCCTCTTCACCTTCGAGCAGATCGACGGCCGCTGGCTGATCACCGGCCACCACTCCTCCCGAGAAGCCTGAGCTAGAGCGGTTGCATTTTGTAAAACTGCAATCCTTGCCGAATGTGCGCGAGTTCGAAATCCTGTTCTGGTGACCCGGGCCCCTCTGACGGCGTGTGCCGCCATGTCGAGTCATAGTCTTGAAACTTGACTAAGGAGGGGCTCATGAACGCCCTGCATGCATTCTTCTTCGCCGACTTCCTCGGCACCGCCACCTGGATGTGGCTGACCTTCTTCGCCGTCGTCATCGCCCTGCTGGCCTTCGACCTGGGTGTGCTCCACAAGGAGAACAAGCCCATCGAGGTCAAGGAAAGCCTGCTGCTGTCCGCCGGCTACATCAGTGCGGGTCTGCTGTTCGCCCTCTTCGTCTGGCAGCTCAAGGGCGCCGACGCCAGTCTCGACTACGTCACCGGCTTCCTGATCGAGAAGTCGCTGTCCATGGACAACGTCTTCCTGATGGCGGTGATCTTCGGCTTCTTCGCCATCCCCCGCGAGTACCAGCACCGGGTGCTGTTCTGGGGCATCCTCGGGGTGATCGTGCTGCGCGCCATCATGATCGGCCTGGGCGCGGCCCTCATCCACCAGTTCGACTGGATCCTCTATATCTTCGGCGCCTTCCTGGTGATCACCGGGGTCAAGATGCTGTTCGCCAAGGTGGATGAAGAGCCCAACCTCGACGACAACGTCTTCATCAAATTCCTGCGCAAGAAAATGCGGGTGACCGATGAGCTGCATGGCGATCATTTCTTCGTGCGCCAGCCCGATGCCAGTGGCAAGGCGGTGCTCTGGGCGACCCCGATGTTCCTGGCGCTGATCGTGATCGAGTGCGCCGACCTGGTGTTCGCGGTGGACAGCGTGCCGGCGATCTTCGCCATCACCCAGGACCCCTTCATCGTCTACACCTCCAACGTCTTCGCCATCCTGGGCCTGCGCGCGCTGTACTTCGCCCTGGCGGCGATGATCCATCGCTTCGCCTACCTCAAGTACGCCCTGGCGCTGGTGCTGGTGTTCATCGGCTGCAAGATCTTCCTGGTGGGCATCATCGGCAAGATTCCGCCGGCGATCTCCCTGAGCGTGACCCTGGGCCTGCTGGCCGGTGGCGTGCTGGTCTCGCTGTACAAGACCCGCGGCGAAGCCAAGCACAGCGCCGCCGGTCATGAGCCGCGCGATTCGCTGAAGCGGCCTTCATAACAAGGAGCGGACGAACATGAGCACCAAAGCCATCCTCGGACTCGCCGGCATCCTGCTGCTGCTCGGCCTCGGCGGCTGCGACAGCGCCGAGAAGGCAGCGGACAGCTTCGCCACCAAGGTGGAAGAAGCCGCCCGCGAACAGGCCCGGGAAACCCTGGGCGGAACCCTCGACGAGCTGAACAGGAAGGTCGACGAAGCTCAGCAGCAGAGCCGCGCCTGGCTGGATCAGCACCGGCCGAAGCAGGAAAAGGAAGAAGCCGCACCGCCCAGAGCCAACCGGTCGGTGGAAGGGGTGGAGACCTGAGAGAGGGATTGCCCTGGCGGCAATCCTGAAATCACGGCAGACCTCATCGTCCCTTGATCGCGGCCATGGCGGTCCGCCGATGCGGCCGCTCCGACGGCCAACCTGAATGGTTGGAGCACTGTCCTAATGGCACAAAATGGTCGACGCCCTGAAGCGAGATCGGTAGGAGCGGCCCACGGCCGCGATCATCATCAACGGCGTCTCATGGCGTCGTAGCGTGGAAAACGGCGTAGCCTTTTCCACTGGGGCTTAGTGGAAGGACACCCTCACCCCAACCCTCTGCCGAGAGGAGAGAAGCTATCCGAGCGGGCATTCATCTCCATTGGGCC
Source organism: Pseudomonas sp. MOIL14HWK12:I1 (assembly GCF_000510705.1). Lineage (NCBI taxonomy): Bacteria > Pseudomonadati > Pseudomonadota > Gammaproteobacteria > Pseudomonadales > Pseudomonadaceae > Pseudomonas > Pseudomonas sp. MOIL14HWK12:I1. Next base: position 244,258 of record NZ_AZNY01000009.1, read on the forward strand.
CAGCAAGCCTCCGATCCGCCGTCATTGCCCAGTCCATGGGAGCGGACCAAGGCCACGACGGAGATAGGACATTACCTCTGCCCTACGCTAATACACCGCCAGAATCTCCTGCCGGTGCACCTTGCCTTCAACGGTCACCGCCACCTCGTCGCCCTCCTCCCGCCCGAGCAATGCCTGACCGAGGGGCGCGCGCGGGGAGATCACCAGCACCTCCTGACCATCCAGCCTGACCTTGAGTCCCGCCGCATCCGGGCCGAGGAACAGCCAGCGGCTGGCCGTGGCGGTAGTGAGTTCGATCAGGGCGCCGACGCGGACACCGTCGCTCATGGCCACGGGTGTCAGCGCGCGGTAGGCGGCCAGGGCCAGCTCGATCTCGTGCAGACGGCGGCGTTGGCCATCGGCCAGGTAGGCCGCTTCCAGACCGCGGGTGTCGTACTTGTTCTCGGCCTTGCTTTCGCTGTGGGTGGCCGCTTCATGGCTGGCCGCCAATTGCTGGCTGATGACCTCGCGGTCGGCTTCCAGCGCCTGGAGAATGAGGGTGAGCAGTCGAGCTTTGTCCATGAAACTGTCGCCGAGGCAAAGGGTGCGAGCCTAAGGCCTAACGCCGCGTCCCGCCAGCATCCCCGGTGCGCCTGTCCGCCCGCCAGAACCCGTACGCGGGCCGCCGGTCAGTACAAGGCAGGATGTAACAGGACATAACAGATGCGCACCCGTACCGGACTCACTCTCCTGGCCCGATGCGGCTATGCCGCCCGCGGTCTCGTCTATCTCATCATCGGCGTGCTGGCGCTGCTGGCCGCACGCGGCTCCGGCCAGCCGGCGGACAGCCATGACAGCCTCGAAGCCCTGCTCGCCCAGCCCTTCGGCCACTTCCTGGTCGGCCTGGTGGTGGTCGGCCTGGTCGCCTTCGCGGCCTGGCGCATCCTCCAGGCCATCCGCGATGTGGATGACCATGGCAGCAAGCCCAAGGGCCTGGTGATCCGCGCCGGCCTGCTGGTGGGTGGCATCACCTATGGTGCCCTGGCCTTCTTCGCCCTGGGCCTGCTGGTCAGTGGTCTGCGCCAGGGCGGTGGCTCGGGTGGGGAAACCAACGACCTACTGCAGACGCTCCTCGGTTGGCGCTATTCCAACCTGCTGGTGTACGTCGCTGCGCTGATTCCGCTGGGCGTGGGCCTTGCCCATTTCGTGAAGGGCTGGAAGGCCAGCTTCGAGCGTTATCTCGAAGCCAGTCCGGAGCAGCTGCGATTGATCCGGCCCATCGGCCGCTTCGGGCTGATCGCCCGGGGCGTGGCCTTCGTCGAGATCGCCGTCCTGCTGGTGGTCAGCGGCTCGCGCTATCAGGCGCTGCATCCGCCGGGCATGAAGGACGCCCTGAACGGCCTGCAGAATCTGCCCTTTGGCGGACTGGTGCTGTCCGTGGTCGGCCTCGGCCTGATCGCCTTCGCCTGCTACAGCTTCGCGGAAGCCTGGTGGCGGCGCATCGAGATGGACCTGCCGGACGTGGGTGGCTCGCTGCGCCAGGTATTGCCGCGTTAGACCAGCGCCAGCCGCTCGCGCATGGCGCGCCAGTGGCTGCCTTCCCAGAATAGCTTGTCGCAGTGCGCACAGTGCAGGAAATGCCAGTGGCGTTCCCGCACGCGCGGAGGCAGGCGGTCGGCGACCTCTGCCAGGCTGACCGCCTGCAGACTCGAGTTGCAGGCCAGACAGCGCGAAAAGGGCAACGCCCAGGGACGCAGACCCAGGCGCTGGTAGAGCTCCTGCAGCTGCGCCTCCGGACGCAGGGCATGCACATAGCAGCCATGCAGCACCTGCCGTCGCTTGAGCAATTCACGATCCCGGGTGAGCAGGATACGTTCCTCGCGCCGGGCGAGATCGGCCAGGGCCGGATCGGCATAGGCGTTGTCGTACAGGGTATCGAAGCCCGCCATGCGCAGACGCCGCGCCAGCGCGCCGAGGTGTGCATCGGCGACAAAGCGCGGACGCCCTGTCCCTGGATGACCAAGCGCGGATTCGCCTGAGCTCTCGGCCTGCGCCGGATGAACGATGACCTCATCGCCGTCGTCCAGTCGCTGCGTCAGCGCAGCCGCCTCGCCGTTGATCAGCAGCAGACCCACCTCGGTATGGGGCACACCGAGGGCTTCGATCTGATGCTTGACGCTCGCCACCGCGGCGCATTCGACCCGGATCACCCGGCCGCGACGGGTCGGGGCCAGAAAGCGTTCGAGGGCGCCGTGGAAGCGAAAGCTGGCCTGGGTCATGGCCTCACTATGCCAGCGGCCGACCCGGGCCTGGGAGGGTTCCGATGGATGACCGCGCTAGGCCTCCACCAGACTCCACTGCTTGTTCAATCGCTTGTCCGACACCGGCATCCGCGTGCCCAGCTGCTGGGCCCAGAGGGATACGCGGTATTCCTCCAGCATCCAGCGATAGAGCTCCAGATTGGCGTCGCGCTTGCCCTCCTGGCCATGCTTGGCGGCGCGGGCGCGATACTGCTCCCAGAGCCCGGCCAGCTCCCCGCTCCAGACGCGATCGCGCTGCACCTGGCTGCCGAGCTTGTCAAAGCGCTGCTCGATGGCCTTCAGATAGCGCGGATACTCCTTGAGCCATTCCAGCGGCGTATCCCGGACGAAACCGGGATAGACCAGGCTGGACAGTTGCGCCTTGATGTCGTTCAGCGCCACCGCCTGGGCCAGGTCGATGCGACCCTTGAATTTCTTCTGCAGGCCATGCCAGAGCTTGAGGATTTCCAGGGTCAGGCGCGCGATCCGTTCGGCCTGCTCGGTCCAGCCGCCCTTGCGCCGCTCGGCCAGTGAAGCCAGGCCGGCGCCATCGCGGGGCAGCTCGGCGTCGTCGGCGAGGATGGCCGCGTCCAGACTGGCCAGCAGGATGTCTTCCACTAGCGCCTCCGGCCGACCCAGTTCGCGGTGCAGCAGGCCCAACTCGGTGAGGCCGGGCAACTTGCCGCGCAGGAACTTGGCCTGCTCCGCCAGTTGCTGCAGCAGCAGTCGCTGCAGGGCGCGGCGATGCTGGTAGCGCGCTTCGGCCTGGGTGGCGAAGCGGCCTTCGCGCACCGTGCCCTGCTCGTCCACCAGCGCCGGATAGACCGTCATGGAAAGGCCGGCCACCTGCTGCTGGGTCTTGGCCGCCACTTCGGCGAAGGCCTCGGCCTCCACCGGGCGCTGCTCCTGGCGTTTCTGCGTCGGCAGGGCCAGCGCTGCCTGGCTCTCCTGGGCGAAGCGCGCCGTCACCTCGGCCAGGTCGCGGCCTTCGCCCAGCGGCTTGCCCTGGGCATCGACGACTTCCAGGTTCATACGCAGATGGGGATCGAGACCCGCCTCGGCTTCCGGCCAGGCCTCGTCGGGAATACGGGCGCCGGTCATGCGCTGCAATTCGCGCCCCAGGGCCTCGTGTAGCGAGCCCTCGCCGAAGGGGATCTTGTCCAACGCCGCGCGAACGAAATCCGGTACCGGCACGAAGTTCTTGCGCAGCGCCTTGGGCAGGTTGCGCACCAGGGCCACGCAGCGGTCGTAGAGCAATCCCGGCACCAGCCAGTCGAGCCGCTGCGGCGGCAGCTGCGGCAACAGCGGCGCCGGCACTCGCAGGGTGACGCCATCGCGCGGATGGGTCGGGTCGAATTCGTAGGACAGCGGCAGCGTCAGCTCGCCCAGGCGCAGGGTGTCCGGATACTGGGCAGCGGTCACCTCGCTGGCTTCGCGGGCGAGGACGTCTTCCTCGCGCATGATCAGCAGATCGGGCTGCTTGGCGCTTTCGCGGCGATACCAGCTGTCGAAGGTGGCGGTCTGGTAGACGTCCGCCGGCAGACGCGCAGCATAGTAGTCGAACAGCGTTTCCTCATCGGCGAGGATGTCGCGGCGGCGGGCCTTGGCTTCCAGTTCGTCCAGCCGCTCCAGCAGCGCCCGGTTGGCGGCCAGGCACTTGGCGCGGCTGTTGATCTCGCCGCGCACCAGGCCTTCGCGGATGAACAGCTCGCGGGCGGCAGGCGGATCTATGGGGCCGAAGTGCACCGGGCGGCGGCCGACCACGATCAGGCCATAGAGCGTGACCTGCTCATAGGCCACCACCTGGCCGCGCTTCTTCTCCCAGTGGGGCTCCAGGTGCGTCTTCTTGACCAGGTGGCCCGCCACCGGCTCGATCCAGTCCGGTTCGATCTTGGCCACCATACGGGCGAACAGCTTGGTGGTCTCCACCAGCTCCGCGGCCATGATCCAGTTGGGTTTCTTGCGGCCGATGACGCTGCTGGGATGGATCCAGAAGCGCCGCTGGCGCGCGCCCAGGTAGTCGCCGTCCTCGCTCTTCTGGCCGATCTGGCTGAGCAGGCCGGCGAGAATGGCCTTGTGCAGCGCCGCATAGCCGCGGGCGCGTACCGCCGCCTCGCTGGCTTCGGCCTGTTGCTGGGCCTTGGCGTTGACGTGCTTGTCGGTGGTCGGCGCAGGTCGGTTGCCGACTTCCGCCGGTGCCGGCGCCGGACTGTCGGCCTTGCGCGCCTGGAGCCCCAGTTCGCGGCACAGCAGGGTCAGCTGGCGATGGGCATCGCGCCACTCGCGCAGCCGCAGGTAGTTGAGGAAGTGCTTGCGGCACCAGCTGCGCAGGGCGTTGGAGCCCAGCGCCTGGCGCTGCTCTTCGAAGCCGTGCCAGAGATTGACCAGGGCGGCGAAGTCGGAATCCGGGTCCTTCCACTGGGCATGGGCCTGATCGGCCTGGGTCTGGCGGTCAGCTGGGCGCTCGCGCGGGTCCTGCACCGACAGGGCGCTGGTGACGATCAGCACCTCGGCGAGACTGCCCTGCTCGGTCGCTTCGAGCAGCATGCGGCCGAGGCGCGGATCGACGGGCAGGCGCGCCAGTTGCCGCCCCAGGGGCAGCAGGCGCCCCTCGACGTCCACCGCCGAGAGTTCCTGCAACAGGGTGAAGCCGTCCTTGATCGCCTTGCCATCCGGCGGCTCGATAAAGGGGAAGTCTTCGATGCGACCCAGGCGCAGATGCAGCATCTGCAGGATCACCGCCGCCAGGTTGGTGCGCAGGATCTCCGGATCGGTAAAGGTCGGTCGACCGAGGAAATCCTCTTCGCTGTAGAGGCGGATGCAGATGCCCGGCTCGACCCGGCCGCAGCGGCCCTTGCGCTGGTTGGCACTGGCCTGGGAGATGGCTTCGATGGGCAGGCGCTGGACCTTGGCTCTATAGCTGTAGCGACTGATGCGCGCGGTGCCGCTGTCGATCACGTAGCGGATGCCCGGCACGGTCAGCGAGGTCTCGGCGACGTTGGTGGCCAGCACGATCTTGCGCCCCGGACGCGGCTGGAAGATCTTCTGCTGCTCGGCCGGCGTCAGGCGCGCATAGAGCGGCAGCACCTCGGTGAATTTCAGCTGGGCCTTGCGCAGGACCTCGGCGCAGTCGCGGATCTCGCGCTCGCCGGGCAGGAACACCAGGACATCGCCCGGACGCTGACCGACGCTGCGCTCATGGGCCTCGATCTCGTCCAGTGCCTGGAGGATGCCCTGGTCCACCGAGAGATCGTCCACCAGGCGCTCGCCGTCTTCGTCCACCTCGGCGCTGAGGGGGCGATACCAGGTCTCCACCGGATAGGTCCGCCCGGACACCTCGACGATGGGCGCGCCGTCGAAGTGCCGGGAGAAGCGCTCCAGGTCGATGGTGGCCGAGGTGATGATCAGCTTGAGATCGGGGCGACGCGGCAGCAGGGTCTTGAGAAAGCCCAGCAGGAAGTCGATGTTGAGACTGCGCTCGTGGGCCTCGTCGACGATGATGGTGTCGTAGCGTTCGAGAAAGCGGTCGTGCTGGGTCTCGGCCAGCAGGATGCCGTCGGTCATCAGCTTGATCAGGGTGGCATCGGTGCTCTGATCCTCGAACCGCACCTGATAGCCGACCAGTTCGCCCAGCGGCGAACCCAGTTCCTCCGCCACCCGGGCGCCCACGCTGCGCGCAGCCAGCCGGCGCGGCTGGGTGTGGCCGATCAGCCCCTGCACACCCCTGCCCAATTCCAGACAGATCTTGGGCAGCTGGGTGGTCTTGCCCGAACCGGTCTCACCGGCGATCACCACCACCTGGTGGCCGGCGATGGCGCGCTTGATCTCCTCGCGCTTGGCGGCGATCGGCAGGGCGTCGTCGTAACGGATGGTCGGCACGCTGGCACGCCGCGCCTCGACCTTGGCGCAGGACGCCTGGAAACGCTCCAGCCACTGGGCTTCGCGGGCCGGATCAGGCTGTTTCTGCAGGGCCTGGAGCTGGCGCCTCAGGCGATGGCGATCGGCGTTGAAGGCCTGATCCAGGTTGGCGGCGAGACGGGCAACGGAGGGGGTATCGGTCATGAAACTCTTTCGACGGCGGTCGCTTGGACCGGTAAGTGTAAAAGAGTTGGGGGGTGCGGCGGGGCTTTACAAGAACGGCGGGCGGAAAACCGCTGCGCGGCCGGACGGCGCGCAGCGGCGGAACGGACTCAGCGCTTGGCCTGGACGCTGGCTACGTTCAGCTTGGCCGGCGGCGTGCGTAGGGCCATGTCCAGCGACTGTAGGGCCTTCCAGGCGTCCTGTTGCAGATCGGCGGGATCGGCATGATCGAACTTGATCTTTTCGCCGGCGGCCGGCAGCGGCGGACGGGTGCCGTAGATCAGGGCATAGAAGACCGAGGCGGTCAGGTAGGTACCGGTAAAGGACGGGTGGCTGCCATCGGGCAGGAACAGACCCGGTTGCGGCTGATCAGCCAGGGCCTTCTGCCAGGCCTGGCCCACCGGGGCCAGCAGCGCGCCGGTTTCCTTGGCCAGGGGGGTGTAGACGCTGTCCAGCTGCGCCTGCATGGTCGGGTTGTTCTGCCGGGCCCAGGTCAGGTAGAGGATCGGCTGGGCACCGTCCTTGCGCGCCAGGTCGGCGATCAGGCGCACGTACTGACGGGTCAGGTCCGGATTTTTCACCGGCATCATGCTGTGGTCCTGGATCACCACGTAGTCGTAGTTGGCCTTGGCCAGCTCGTCCTGCACGTCGTGGCGCTTCCAGTGTTCCTCGAGGCTGGCGCCGCTGAAGGTCACATGCTTGACGTCCAGCGGGCGCGACTGACCGGCGTCAACGGACATTTGACGGACCATCGCCGGCAGATCGTTGACGAAGGTGTAGCTGTTGCCCACGAACAGGACGCGGATGGGTTCACCGGCCTGGACCTGACCGAGCACGCTGGAGCCCAGCAGGAAGAGGCCCAGCACGGCCTGGCGTACGCTAATTCGCATGGTGTGTCCTCAAGGAAAGAGGTCGGAGAGGTGACAGCAAAATGCCGCCTGCGGTTTATACCCGAACCTCTTGCGAAAACCATGCTTGGAAACCGGTGGCACCGCTACCAGTCGACGAGAGGTAGCGGCGCGGGGGACATAGTGAAGTCCTGTTACGCCTTCTTGAGTTCGGCGTCACGCAGTTCGCGACGCAAGATCTTGCCAACGTTGGTGGTCGGCAGGCTGTCGCGGAATTCCACCAGCTTGGGTCGCTTGTAGCCGGTGACGTTGTCGTGCATGTGCTTGAGCACCTGCTCGGTGGTGAGGGATGCACCGGGCTTGGGCACCACGAACACCTTGATCTTCTCCCCCGCCACCTCGTCGGGGATGCCGATGGCCGCGCACTGCAGCACCCCCGGCAACTGGGAGAGCACCTCTTCCAGCTCGTTGGGATAGACGTTGAAGCCGGACACCAGGATCATGTCCTTCTTGCGATCGACGATGCGCAGATAACCATCCGGCTCGATCACGGCGATGTCGCCGGTGCGCAGCCAGCCCTCGGCGTCCAGCACCTCGGCGGTGGCCTCGGGACGCAGCCAGTAGCCCTTCATGACCTGGGGGCCCTTGACGCACAGTTCGCCGGGGGTATCGAAGCCCTGGGCCACGCCATCGGCATCCACCACCTTGCAGTCGGTGCCCGGCACCGGCACGCCGATGGTACCCAGCCGGCGCCGCTCCAGCGGATTGAAGCTCACCACCGGACTGGTCTCGGTCATGCCATAGCCTTCGCAGATGCCGCAGCCGGTCACCTCTTCCCAGCGCAGGGCCACGGATTGCTGCAGCGCCATGCCACCGGAAAAGGTCACCTTGAGCTGGGAGAAATCCAGCTGGCGGAAATCCTCGTTGTTGCACAGGGCGGCGAACAGGGTGTTGAGGCCGACGAAGCCGTTGAAGCGCCACTGCCGCAGTTCCTTGACCAGCGCCGGCAGGTCGCGCGGATTGGTGATCAGGACGTTGTGGTTGCCCTGGATCAGCATGGCCATGCAGTGAATGGTGAAGGCATAGATGTGATAGAGCGGCAGCGGCGCGATCATCACCTGGGCACCGCCGCCCAGGTACTTGGTCATCAGCACCTGGCACTGCAGCATGTTGGCCACCAGATTGCGGTGGGTCAGCATGGCGCCCTTGGCGATGCCAGTGGTGCCGCCGGTGTACTGCAGCACGGCGACGTCCTCGGCCGCCGGGTCGGCGTCGACGAAATCGACGTGCTCGCCCTTGGTCATGGCATCGACGAAGCGGATGGAATGGGGAATGCGATAGGCCGGCACCATCTTTTTGACGTGGCGGACCACGGCGTTGACCAGCAGGCGCTTGAAGGTCGGCAGCAGGTCGCCGACCTCGGTGATGATGACGTGCCGGATGTCGGTCTGCGGCAGCACCTGTTCGGCCAGGTGCGCCATGTTGGCCAGGCAGACCAGCGCCCGGGCGCCGGAATCCTTGAACTGGTGCTGCATCTCGCGGGCGGTGTACAGCGGGTTGGTGTTGACCACCACCAGGCCGGCACGCATGGCGCCAAAGACCACCACCGGATACTGCAGCACATTGGGCATCTGCACGGCGATGCGATCGCCGGGTTGCAGGTCGGTATGCTTTTGCAGGTAGGCGGCGAACTGACCGGACAGCTCATAGAGTTCGCGGTAGCTCAGGGTGCGGCCCAGGTTGCTGAACGCCGGGCGCTCGGCGTAGGTCTGGCAGGCCTCGCGGAATACCGCCAGGACGTTGCGATAACGGTCCAGGTCTATGTCTGTCTGGATGCCCTCGGGATATTTGTCACTCCAGAAATTCGGCATCATGCAGCCCGCTCCCGCTCTATGGTTATTGTTCGTTGGAGTGCCGTGATCAGCGCTGAACCGGCCCTGCGAGCCTAGCAGCTTTGCCCTGCCCGCAACAGCATCAATATCCGCCCTGAACGTCACCTAATGACCAGATGGTCACTTATGGTCACCTTCTCCCGGGGCTTTTCCGGGCGTCGATTAGCCTCGGGCGGCGAGCCTGGGTAGAATGCCCGGCTTCGCGGCGTCCGCCGCCTTGTCACAGCTGCCGGAGCGCGTCATGAGCCTGACCGAAAACATCCCTTATGAAGCCCTCGAGATCGGCCAGAAGGTGACCGTGACCCGCACCATCGAGCAGCGCGATGTGCTGCTGTTCGCCGCCCTCTCCGGGGACTGCAACCCGCTGCACCTGGACGCCGAATTCGCCGCCAAGACGCTGTTTCGCGAGCCCATCGCCCACGGCATGCTCAGTGGCGCCCTGATCAGCGCCGCGGTGGCATGCAACCTGCCGGGCCCGGGCACCCTCTATGTCGACCAGACCATGACCTTCGAGAAGCCGGTCAAGCTGGGCGATACCCTGACGGTGGAAATCGAGGTGCTGGAAAAGCTGCCGAAGTTTCGCGTGAACCTGGCCACCCGGGTGTTCAACCAGCACGGCGACAAGGTCGTCGACGGGGTCGCCAAGGTGGTCGCCCCGCGCAAGCCGGTGCAGGTGCAGCAGGTCGAACTGCCCCCCGTCACCGTCGGCTGAGTCGCCCTCCCCGCCTCAACTCAGATCGGCCAAGCCTCGCTGCAGCGGGGCCTGCAGACTGAAGTCGCTGAACGCCACCTCCATGCCACCCCGCTCCGGGGTGCCACAGACCGGGCCGACCCGGTACTCGGCGGCGACGGGCAGGCTGGCCAGGCGCAGCAGCGGCCAGCGCTGACCGTCGAGCGAGGCCTGGACCCGCAGGGTACCCTGGGTCAGGGTAATCCTCAGCCACAGCTCTTCGCGCTCGCCCAGCGGTGCGCCTACGGCCAGATCCGAGCGTCCCAGGGTCAGGACGCTGAGCAATTGCGGGGTATCATCGAAGTAGCCGATGCCGGCCCGCAGCCAGTGCTGCTCGTCGATCCGCACCATCAAGCCGGCATGGTCGCCCTGGTTCTTGCAGCGCGCAGCCACCCGCAGCTGGGCGGTGAAGCCGCTGGTAACCCGGGCGCCGAAGAAGTGGCCACTGTGGCGCTCGCCGCCGTCGTGGGTGTGGTTCCAGAAGTCACTGTGGCGATCGGTGATGACCCGCAGCCGCTCGGGCTCGGCCAGCCAGGTTTCAGGCTCGTTGATCCAGTGGCAGATGTCGAACATGGGGCTCTCCTCGCGTGCTCGCGCTTGGAGTCCCGCCTGCCCCGCAAGTTCGTCTAGACCCCACCTTTGAGGATGGCGGCGGCGATCTGGTTGAGGCCGATCTCCTGCTCCACCGCGCCGAGCTTCATGGCTTCCTTGGGCATGCCGTAGACCACGCAGCTGTCTTCGTCCTGGCCGAGGGTACGGCCACCGACGTCGCGCAACTCCTTGAGGCCACGGGCGCCGTCGTCGCCCATGCCGGTCATGATGATCCCCAGGGCATTGCTGCCGGCGGCCCGCGCCACCGAGCGGAACAGCACGTCCACCGAGGGGCGATGACGACTGACCGGCGGGCCGTCGACCACGTCCACCTGGTACTGGGCACCGCTGCGCTTGAGCAGCATGTGGCGACCACCCGGCGCGATCAGCACCCGTCCCGGCAGGACCCGATCGCCATGCCGCGCTTCGCGCACCTCCAGCTCGCAGAGGCGATCCAGGCGCTCGGCGAAGGCGGCGGTGAAGCGCTCGGGCATGTGCTGGACCACCACGATGCCGGGGCAGACCCGCGGCAGCGAGGTCAGCACCGCTTCCAGGGCCTGGGTGCCGCCGGTGGAGGTACCCAGGGCGACGATGCGCTCGGTAGTGCGCGCCATGGCCGGGCTGCCGCCGGACGGTAGGATGGCGTCGGCGCTGAGCTTGGGCGTCGGCACCACCGGCACGCCACGCGGCGCCAGGCGCTTGAGATTGGCCCGAGCGGCGGCCTTGACCGCGCTGGTGAGGTCGTCCGAGGCGTCCTTGAGGAATTGCTTGAGGTTGGCCTGGGGCTTGGTGACGATGCTGACCGCCCCGGCGGCCATGGCCTGCAGGGTGGTGGCGGCGCCCTTCTCGGTCAGGGTCGAGCAGATCACCACCGGGGTCGGGCGCTCGGCCATGATCTTCTTGAGAAAGGTGATGCCGTCCATGCGCGGCATCTCCACGTCCAGCACGATGACGTCGGGCCATTGCTTGCGCATCTTGTCCTGGGCGAACACCGGGTCGGCGGCGACCCCCAGCACCTCGATGGCCGGATCCTCCGCGAGACTCTGGGCGAGCACCTGCCGCACCACGGCGGAGTCGTCGACGATAAGGACCTTGATCTTGTTCATGGAGTAAGTCTCGTAAGCGGCGGAACATAGGGTAGCTCCACCTGTTGCATGAGCACCCGGCCGTCGACGAGGTCCAGGGACAGTTTGCGATGGCCGGCGCCGCGGACGTGGGTCCGCACCGTGTGGATACCGGCCTGGGCCAATTGCGCCAGCGCCGCCTCGACATTGACGTCGCCAATGTTGCGGACGCGCCCGCGCAGAAGCTGGGGAAACATGTTGCCACCCCCGTAGAGGTGCACCTGGTAGCCGGAGAGATCACCGCCGTGGCGGGCGATCGCCCCCAGCATCAATTGCAGGGATTCGTCGACATAGTGGCCGTCGGCGGGTGCGCCGGGAGCGGCGCGCTGACGCGTGGGCAGCAGCGCATGGGTCATGCCGCCGAGGCGTCGCTGCGGGTGCCAGAAGACAAAGGACACGCAGGAGCCCAGGATGGTCCGGATCCGCAAATCGCCCTGGCCGAAATACCAGTCGCCAGGACGCAAGAACAGTTCCGGCGCGGCTGCCATGGCTAGAGCGGACGTTGATAGATGGAAGGACTGACCATTTTCAGGGCGTCGGTCACCCCGTTGAGGCTCTCGGAATGGCTGACGAAGAAGTAGCCACCGGGTCGCAGGTGGCGAACCAGACGGGCCACCACCTGGCGCTTGGTGGGCACGTCGAAGTAGATCATCACGTTGCGCAGAAAGATGATGTCGAAGGTGCCCAGCTCCGGCAGCGAGTTGTTCAGATTGATCTGGCGAAAGGCGATCCGCGCGGTCAGCCGCGGATCCACCAGAAAGGTGCCGTCGTTCTCGCCCACGCCCTTGAAGCAATAGCGCCGCAACAGCGCCGGCGGGATGTTCTCGGCTTCGGCGAGCGGATACTGGGCGTTGCGCGCCTTGGCCAGCACCCGGGTGCTGAGGTCGGAGGCGACGATTTCCCAGGGGCGCTCGCCCAGCCCTTCGGCCAGGGTCATGGCCAGGGTATAGGGCTCCTCCCCCGAGGAGCAGGCGCCGCTCCACAGCCGCAGCGGCTGGCGTCTGTCCCAGTTCGGCAGCACCTGCTCGCGCAGGAAGTCGAAGTGCTTGGGCTCGCGGAAGAAGTAGGTCTCGTTGGTGGTCAAGAGATCGACCGCCATCTGGCATTCCGCCTGGTCACGCTGGATCAGCTGGAAATAGGCGTCGTAGCTGGGCGTGCCGCGCTGGCGCACGCGCTTGGCCAGGCGGCCGCTCACCAGCGGGCGCTTGGCATCGGACATGCTGATGCCGGCGACCCGGAAGATGAAGCTGCGAAACTGGCGGAATTCGCTGTCGGTCAGCGCGGGGAGTTCCATGGCCGGCGACTCAGGCAGCCGTCATGGCGGCGAGCTGGGCGAGATCGTCTGCGCCCAGGACCCGATCCATGTCGAGCAGGATGACGAAACCGGCACCCTGCTTGGCCATGCCGAGGATGAAGTCGGTGCGGATCGAGGCGCCGAAGCGCGGCGCCGGCTCGATGCCGTCGGCGGCGATCTCCAGCACCTCGCAGACCGCGTCCACCACGATGCCGAACACCTGGGGGCCACCGTCGACCTGGATCTCCAGCACCACGATGCAGCTGCGGCGGGAGGTCTCGGTCACCTCGTTGCGAAAGCGCACGCCGAGGTCCATGACCGGCACGGCGGCGCCGCGCAGGTTGATGACGCCACGGATCGCCGGCGGCAGCATGGGCACCGTGGTGACCGCGCCGTACTCGATGATCTCCCGCACGCAACTGGTGTTCACGCCGTAGAGATCACCGGCGAGCTGAAAGGTCAGAAACTGGCGCAATAGCATCAGGCTTGCTCCTCGAAACGGGCGAAACCGGCCGGCACGCTGCCACGGGGCGCACGCCGGGGTGAATCGATCAGTGCCGAAGCGCGCTCGGCCAGGCTCGGACCCGAGCGCTTGGCACCGGGACGGGCGACCTGCTGGGCCACCGGCGAACCGCTCAGGGTGAAGTATTCCATCATCTGCTGGAGCTGCTCGGCCTGGCCGCTCATCTCTTCCGCGGTGGCGGCCAGCTCTTCGGACGCCGAGGCGTTCTGCTGGGTGATCTGGCTGAGCTGCAGCATGGCGCCATTGATCTGCTCGACCCCGGCGCTCTGCTCTTCGGAGGCGGCGGTGATTTCCTGCACCAGGTCGGAGGTCTTGTTGATGGAAGGCACCATCTCGCTCAGCAGGGACCCGGCGCGTTCGGCCAGGGCCACGCTGCTCTTGGCCACGGTGCCGATTTCCTGGGCGGCGACCTGACTGCGTTCGGCCAGCTTGCGCACCTCGGCGGCCACTACGGCGAAGCCCTTGCCATGCTCGCCGGCACGGGCGGCCTCGATGGCGGCGTTGAGCGCCAGCAGATTGGTCTGGTAGGCGATGTCGTCGACGATGCCGATCTTGTCGGCGATGGTCTTCATGGCCACCAGGGTCTCNATGGCGGCGTTGAGCGCCAGCAGATTGGTCTGGTAGGCGATGTCGTCGACGATGCCGATCTTGTCGGCGATGGTCTTCATGGCCACCAGGGTCTCACGCACGGCCTGGCCGCCCTCGTCCGCTTCCCGCGCGGCCTTGCCGGCCATGCCGTCGGTGACCTTGGCGTTCTCGGTGTTCTGGGCGATGGAGGCCGACATCTGCTCGATGCTGGCGCTGGTTTCCTCGACGGAAGCCGCCTGCTCGGTGCTGGCCTGGCTCATGCTCTGGGCGGTGGCCGAAACCTCTTCGGAGGCGCTGGCCAGGCCATCGGCCGAGCTGCGCACGTCACTGATGATCTGCGCCAGGGTGGTGGTCATGGTGCGCACGGCGGCCAGCATGCTGGTGGTATCGCCCTCGCGGGTCGCCACCTCGACGCTCAGGTCGCCGCGGGCGACGCGCTGCACCACCTCGGCGGCATAGGCGGGTTCACCACCCAGCTGCCGGATCAGGCTGCGGGTGATCAGGTAGCCGAGCAGGATGGAGATCAGGACTGCCACCGTACCTATCACGATCATCAGATTGCGGGCATCTACATAGGCGTCGGTCGCCGCTTCACCAGCTTCCTGCATGCGCTGGGCCTGCAGGTCGTTCAGGGCGCCAAGGGCGGCCACCAGCTCGTTGTTGTTGGGGGCGAAGACGTTCAGCAGATAGTCACGAGCCTGGCCGCGGTCGGTGTCCAGCAGGCGAAAGAATTCGCCGTACTTGTCCTGCAGGCGCTGACGGGCATCCACGGCAGCGGCCAGCTTCTGCTTGCCTTCGTCGCTGGTGATCTTCTTCTGCAGATCGGCAAGGATCTCGCCGTTGCCCGAACGGACCTTGGCGATGTCTTCCTTGGTCTTGGCCAGGGCGCGCTCATCGTCCAGCAGCAGCAGGTTGCGCATCAGGCGGCCGCTGTCGAGGGTGTTGCGTACCAGGGTGTTGGCCTGAACGGTCATGGGGAAACGGAATTTCGACATGTTGTCGGCCGAGTCCTTCATGGTGCCCATGTTCAGCAGGGCGACACCCATGACCAGCAGCAGCATCAGGATGGCGGTCCCGAAACCGATCGCCAGCTTGGTCGAGACGCGAAGAGTGTTCAGCATGGTGGAAGCGCCTCCGGCGCCGGTTACGACTGTTTCGTTTTAGAGGCGCCGGTTAACGTCGCCCGTGCAATGCGGGGATGTCTCAGCTGGCGGCCTGGGCCAGGCTCGCCAGTTCCTGCACATCCAGTACCTGGGCCACGTCGAGCAGGGTCAGAAAGCCGTCCTCGGACTTGACCATGCCGGCGATGAAGTGCGGCGCCAGGCGACTGCCAAAGGCCGGCGCCGGACGGATGTCCGCCGCGGCGATTTCCAGCACCTCGCTCACCGCATCCACCACCACGCCCAGCACCTGGGTGTCTTCGTCGGCGCACACTTCCAGGATGACGATGCAGGTCCGCGGGCCGACCCGGGTCGGTCGCCCGCCGAAGCGGGCTTCCAGATCGACCACCGGGACCACGGCGCCGCGCAGATTGATCACCCCACGAATGCAGGCCGGCATCAGCGGGACCTGGGTCAGCTGACCGAACTCGATGATCTCGCGTACCGCTAGGGTATCCACCGCATAGGTTTCCCCATCCACCACGAAGGTCAGGTGCTGATGGCCAAGGTGTTCGTGGGCGATGTCGCCAAGGGTCAGGGCTGTCATGAAGCCATTACTCCGGGAAGCGGACGTAACCGTCCGGCAGGCCGCCCGCGGCCATCTGCGGACGACGCGAGGTTGGCTGGGCCGTGCGGCTGGCGACCGGGCGCGTCTGCTCGATGGCACGCTCCAGGTCCTGGATTGCACGACCCTCGCCAGTGTGGAAGAAGCCCATCAGGCGCTGCAGCTGCTCGGCCTGACCGCTCATTTCTTCGGCGGTCGCGGCCAGCTCTTCCGAGGCCGAGGCGTTCTGTTGAGTGATCTGGTTGAGTTGCAGCATGGCGCTATTGATCTGAGTGACTCCGCTACTCTGTTCTTCGGACGCAGCGGCGATTTCCTGTACCAGATCGGAGGTCTTGCTGATGGACGGTACCATTTCGTCGAGCAGTGACCCGGCGCGCTCGGCCAGGGCCACGCTGCTCTTGGCCACGGTGCCGATTTCCTGGGCGGCGATCTGGCTGCGTTCGGCCAGCTTGCGCACCTCGGCGGCCACCACGGCGAAGCCCTTGCCATGCTCGCCGGCGCGGGCCGCCTCGATGGCCGCGTTGAGCGCCAGCAGGTTGGTCTGGTAGGCGATGTCGTCGACGATGCCAATCTTTTCGGCGATGGTCTTCATGGCCACCAGGGTCTCACCCACCGCTTCGCCGCCTTCGTTGGCCTCGCGCGCGGCCTTGCCAGCCATGCCATCGGTGACCTTGGCGTTCTCGGTGTTCTGGGCGATGGAGGCCGACATCTGCTCGACGCTGGCGCTGGTCTCCTCGACCGAGGCGGCCTGTTCGGTACTGGCCTGGCTCATGCTCTGGGCGGTGGCGGAGATCTCTTCCGAGGCACTGGCCAGGGCATCGGCGGACAGGCGCACGTCGCCGATGATCTGGTTCAGCTTGCCCACGGTGCCGTTGATCGACTCCTTGAGCTCCAGCAACTGGCCCTGGTAGTCACCGCGCACGGTGCGGCTCAGGTCGCCCTGGGCGAGCCCGGCCATGACGCCCATGGCTTCGTTGACCGGGGCGACGATGGCGTCGAGGGTGCCGTTGATGCCGGCGACGATGCGGCGGAAGTCGCCCTGGTGGGCACTGGCATCGGCACGGGTATCGAGGCGACCGGCCATGGCCGCCTGGCTGAGCTGGTTGGCGTCTTCGACCAGGCGCTGGATGTTGCCGCGGACCTGTTCGAGGTTGTCGTTGATCACCGCCTTCTGGCCGGGGAAGCGCTCCAGCGCCACCGACAGATCGCCCTCGCCAAAGCTCTTGACGCAGGCCATGGCCTTGGCGGAATCGCTCAGGTGGCCGGCGACCATGCCGTTGACCCCTTCGGCCATGTTGCGATAGGCGCCCTGGAAGCGCTCGGCCGGGATGCGCACCACGGTCTCGCCGCGGTCGTGGGCCGCCGACATGCTGCTCATTTCGCCGATCAGGCCGCGCAGGGTGGTGACCATGTTCTGCATGGCCGCCATCAGGCTGGTCTTGTCGTCGCCGCGCAGCTTGATGTCATCGGGCAGATCACCGGCGGCCACACGGCCGGCCAGGGTCGCCACCGCGGCCGGCTCACCGCCAAGCTGACGCAGCAGGTTGCGGGTGATGAAGAAGCCCAGCAGGGCCACGGCCAGCAGGGTCGCCAGGGCGATGGACAGGGCCAGCCAGGTGGCCTCGACCTTGGTCTTCTGAGCGACCTGCACGCCCTGCTGCGCGAGGCTCTCGTTGTAGCCGACGTGCTCGTCGAGGGCCTTGTTGATGGCCAGCATCACGTCGGTGCGGCTGCGCATCAGGGCCTGGGCGTCGTCGTTGCGATTCTGCCGCGACAGGGCGATGACCTGGTCGCCCAGGTTGAACAGCGCCGTGAAGGCGGCGCGATCGGCGGCCAGCAGGCCACGATCGCGGTCGTCCGAGACCAGCGTCTCGTACTTGGCGAGACTCTGGCCAATGCGTTCCTTGGCCGCGGCCAGGTCCTGCTCGGCGGTGGTCATGGCTTCGCTGCTGGTCGACAGCACATGGCGATAGATGCCCACCACGTAGTCGGAGCGGCTGTCATTGACATCACCCAGCGCCTTCAGGCTGGGAACGGTATTGTCGTTGCCGTAGTTGGCCGCCTGGAACACCTTGTCGATTTCGTATTGCCCGGTGCCGGCCAGTACCAGGATGCCCAGTAACGCGGACAGCACCAGCAGCAGCATTTTCTTGATGACGGTCATGTCGGTGGTCTCAAAAAGGCCACCCGCAGGTGGCCGTAGGATAGGGATCAGGATTCGAAGGGGACGTAGCCGTCAGGCACGCCCGAGGTACCCGTACGCAGTGCCTTGCCCGGGACCTGCATGGCCTTCGGCCGCGAGGCCTCCAGCGCGCGCTCCAGGTCCTGTACCACCCGGCTTTCGCCGGTATTGAAGAAGCCCATCAGGCGCTGCAGCTGCTCCGCCTGGGTACTCATTTCTTCGGCGGTGCCGGCCAGCTCCTCGGACGCCGAGGCGTTCTGCTGGGTGATCTGGCTCAGTTGCAGCATGGCGCCGTTGATCTGGCTCACCCCGCTGCTCTGTTCTTCGCTGGCCGAGGCGATTTCCTGGACCAGGTCGGAGGTCTTGCTGATGGACGGCACCATTTGTTCCAGCAAAGTGCCGGCGCGTTCGGCCAGGGCCACGCTGCTCTTGGCCACGGTGCCGATTTCCTGGGCCGCGACCTGGCTGCGTTCGGCCAGCTTGCGCACCTCGGCGGCCACCACGGCGAAGCCCTTGCCATGCTCCCCGGCACGGGCGGCCTCGATGGCGGCGTTGAGCGCCAGCAGATTGGTCTGGTAGGCGATGTCGTCGACGATGCCGATCTTGTCGGCGATGGTCTTCATGGCCACCAGGGTCTCGCTGACGGCCTGACCACCCTCCCCGGCTTCCCGCGCGGCCTTGCCGGCCATGCCATCGGTGACCTTGGCGTTCTCGGTGTTCTGGGCGATGGAGGCCGACATCTGTTCGACACTGGCGCTGGTCTCTTCGACCGAA
The DNA here is from genome assembly GCF_000510705.1 of Pseudomonas sp. MOIL14HWK12:I1. NCBI lineage: Bacteria > Pseudomonadati > Pseudomonadota > Gammaproteobacteria > Pseudomonadales > Pseudomonadaceae > Pseudomonas > Pseudomonas sp. MOIL14HWK12:I1. The sequence goes on from NZ_AZNY01000009.1 coordinate 262,888, forward strand.
GCCGCCTGTTCAGTGCTGGCCTGGCTCATGCTCTGGGCAGTGGCGGAGATCTCTTCCGAGGCGCTGGCCAGGGAGTCGGCCGACAGACGCACGTCGCCGATGATCTGGTTCAGCTTGCCCACGGTGCCGTTGATCGACTCCTTGAGTTCCAGCAACTGGCCCTGGTAGTCACCGCGCACGGTGCGGCTCAGGTCCCCTTGGGCGAGCCCGGCCATGACGCCCATGGCTTCGTTGACTGGCGCCACGATGGCGTCGAGGGTGCCGTTGATGCCGGCGACGATGCGGCGGAAATCGCCCTGGTGGGCACTGGCATCGGCGCGGGTATCGAGACGACCGGCCATGGCCGCCTGGCTCAGTTGGTTGGCGTCTTCGACCAGGCGCTGGATGTTGTCGCGGACCTGTTCGAGGTTGTCGTTGATCACCGCTTTCTGCCCGGGGAAGCGCTCCAGTTGCACCGACAGATCGCCCTCGCCAAAGCGCTTGACGCAGGCCATGGCCTTGGCGGAATCGCTCAGGTGCCCGGCGACCATGGCGTTGACGCCTTCGGCCATGCCACGGAAGGTGCCCTGAAAGCGCTCGACGGGGATGCGCGCCTCGGTGTCGCCGCGATCATGGGCGGCGGACAGCTGGACCATCTCCGCCACCAGCAGCTGGATGTTGTCGCGGACCTGCTCGAGGTTGTCGTTGATCACCGCCTTCTTGCCGGGGAACCGCTCCAGCGGCGCAGCCAGATCGCCCTCGCCGAAGCGCTTAACGCAGGCCATGGCCTTGGCGGAATCGCTGAGGTGGCCGGCGACCATGGCGTTGACGCCCTCGGCGACGTTGCGGAAGGTGCCCTGGAAGCGCTCCAGCGGAATGCGCGCCTCGGTCTCGCCGCGATCGTGCTCGCTGGCCATGGTGCTCATCTCCTGCACGAGACCGCGCAGGGTCACCACCATGCGCTGCATGGCGGCCATCAGGCTGGACTCGTCGCCGGCACGCAGCTGCAGATCATCGGGCAGGTCGCCCGCGGCGGTGCGGTTGGCGACCTTGGCCACCTCGGCCGGCTCGCCGCCCAGCTGGCGCAGCAGGTTGCGGGTGATGAAGAAGCCGAGCAGACCGATCAGCAGCAGGGTGGCCAGGGAGATGCCGATCGACAGCAGCGTGGCTTGAGTGAGGGTGCCTTCCGCCAGGCTGGATTGTTCCGCGCCCAGCTTCTGGTTGTAGAGGCGATGGGCGTCGAGGACATCCCCGACATGGGTGATGATCTCCTGGTTTTCGCCCAGCAGCCGCTTGACCTCGTCATCCAGGCTGGCGCGCGACAGCGGGATCACCTTGGCGGCGAGCTGGTTGAGCGCGGCGATGGCCTGCTTGTCGTCTTCCCACAGGCGCTTGTCGGTCTCGTCGGAGATCTGCCCCTCGTAGGCCTTGAGCGCCTCTTCGGTCAGCCGCTGCGATTCGCCGAGTTCCTTTTCGGCCTGCCGGGTGGCGGCTTCGCCATCGGCGGCGAGGTGGCGATAGATGTTGGTGATGACATCGGCGGAATGGGCGTCGACGGCGTCGATGCCCAGAATGGCCGGCACGGTATCGTCGTTGCCGAAATTGGCTCGTTCGAACACCTGGTGCAATTGGTAGTAAGCCAGCCCTGCCAGCAGGATGATGCCAAGCAACGCGGAAAGGACCAGCAGGGACATACGTTTGGTAACGGTCATGGACTCGAATTCCTTGTCGGTCAGGTCAGCACGGGAGCGTGGACTGGAGCAGTAACGCTGGTAGACGCGGCCTCTCCTATCAGGCCGGGCACGTTGAGGATCAGCGCCACGGCGCCGGTACCCAGGATGGTGAAACCGCCCAGGCTGCGGTTGTGGCCGAACAGCGGACCGAGCGGCTTGATCACCGTCTGGAATTCGCCGAGCAGCTGATCGACCACCAGACCGGCGCGCTGGCCGGCGTAGCGCACCACCACCACGTTCTGCCGCCGCGGCGGCGCCTCCTCGATGGCGAACAGCTGGCGCAGGCGCAGCACCGGCAGCACCTCGCCGCGCAGGTCGAGGTAGTCGTTGCCGTTGGCCTGGACACTGGCCGCCTCGGTCAGCTCGATGCACTCCTCCACCGCCTCCAGGGGCACCACGTAGGTGGCCTTGCCGACGCCGATGAGGAAGCCGTCGATGATCGCCAGGGTCAGGGGCAGGCGAATGGTCACCGTGGTGCCGCGGCCTTCCTCGCTGGTGAGATCGACGCTGCCGCGCAGGGCGGTGATGTTCTTTTTCACCACGTCCATGCCGACGCCGCGACCGGACAGGTTGCTGATCTGCTCGGCGGTGGAGAAGCCCGGTTCGAAGATCAGGTTGAACACGTCCTTGTCGGCCAGCACCTGGCCCTCGGCGATCAGGCCGCGCTCGGTCGCCTTACGCAGGATGCGCTCGCGCGACAGACCGCCGCCGTCGTCGGTGACCTCGATGACGATGCTGCTCGACTCGTGGTAGGCGTTGAGCCCCACGGTGCCCTGGGCCGGCTTGCCCCGCGCCAGGCGCAGCTCGGCGGATTCGATGCCATGGTCCATGGCGTTGCGGATCAGGTGGGTCAGCGGATCGCCGATCTTTTCCACCACGGTCTTGTCCAGCTCGGTCTCGCCGCCGCTGATACGCAGGGCGATGTCCTTGCCGATTTCCTTGGAGACGTCGCGGACCACGCGCTGGAAACGATTGAAGGTGGTGCCGATCTGCACCATGCGCAGGGTCAGGGCGGTGTCGCGGACCTCTTCCACCAGGCGCGACAGCACCCCGGTGGATTCCACCAGAGCCGCCAGGCCACTCTGCTGGGCGATCAGCTGGGTCCCGGCACCGGCGATGATCAGCTCGCCGATGAGGTCGATCAGCTGGTCGAGCTTGGTCGCGTCGATACGGATCAGCTGGCCTTCGCCGGCCGGCGCGCGCTGCTCCTTGATCTTGCGCTGCTTGTTCAGGGCCGCATCCACCACCGGCGGATTGACCAACTGGGCCTCCACCAGGGCTTCGCCGATGGGCTGCCGAGGGGTGGCCGGATCGGCCTGGCGGCGCAGCACCTCGTCCAGCTCGGTGGCGGTCAGGGTGCCGCAGCGCACCAGGATCTCGCCCAGGCGCAGGTCTTCCTCGGCCAGGTCGTCGATCAGCTGGCAGTAGTCGCTGCTGCGGCTGTGCGGCGGCAGGATGCGGATCTGGCTGTCCTCGCGGACGAATTCGAAGGCCGCCTCGATGGTCGCCTTGTCGGCGTCGCTGTCGAAGGCGACCTCGAAGCCCAGGTAGCAGGTCTCCGGGTCCATCTCCGCCGCGGCCGGGATGGCGTCGGTCAGGGTGACGATGTTGACGATGCGGCCAAAGCTGTTGAGGTAGCGCACGAAGGCCAACGGATCCATGCCATTGCGCAGCATGTCCGGACCGAAGCGCAGCGACAGGTGCCAGTGGCCGGCGGCGACACCATCGACCGGTGCCGCCAGGCTACGGGTGGTGGCGGCCGGCTGGACCGTCTTGGCGCTCGGCTGCAGATAGTGCTCCAGGCGCTGCACCAGCACGGCGCCGGCGGCCTGGAAGTCGGGCTCCGGCTCGCTGCCGGACGATACCCGGGCGATCAGGCCGTTGAGGTGGTCGCAGACCTCCAGGAACAGCGCCGACAGGGTCTCGTCGAAGGCCAGCTCGTTGCTGCGGATGCGGTCGAGCACGCTTTCGGCGACATGGGTGAAGGCCACCACATGGTCCAGGCCGAACAGCCCGGCCGAACCCTTGATGGTGTGGGCGGCGCGAAAGATGGCATTGATCAGCTCGACGTCATCCGGCGCCTGCTCGATCTGCAGCAGCGCGGCTTCCATCTGCTGCAGCAATTCCTCGCTCTCGGCGATGAATGTCTTGAGGATCTCGTCCATGTTCATGCGGCAACACCTTCCGCGGCGGCCGCGGTAAAGAAGTCGGCAAGACCTGCCAGCTCCAGCAGTTCGGTGACGGCGGGGCTGGGGTCGACCAGTTCGAGGCTGCCGCCCAGACGCTGCGCCTCGCGGTGGGCCAGCAGCAGCAACTGCAGACCCGCGGAGTCGAATTCATCGACCTCGGCCAGTTCCAGCGCCACGGTGACCCCGGCGGTCAGGGGCTCCATCAGCAGCGGCTTGCTGTCGGCCGCGGTGTAGATGGTCAGCGGCCCGGTAAGGGGCAAGCGGGTACGAACGATGTCGTTCATGGGGGCAGCCTCCGGGGCCATCAGGGCATGATCAGCTTGGAAACCGCCGCCAGCATCTGCGCCGGCTGAAACGGCTTGACCATCCAGGCCTTGGCACCGGCGGCCTGGCCGGCGGCCTTCTTGGCAGCATCGGATTCGGTGGTGAGCATGATCACCGGGGTGAACTTGTAGGCCGGCAGCTTCTTGGCCGCGGTGACGAAGGTGATGCCGTCCATGTTGGGCATGTTCACGTCGCTGATGATCAGGTGCACCTTGCGCCCGTCCAGCTTGGTCAGGGCATCGCGGCCGTCGCAGCCTTCGATGACGTCGTAGCCCGCGCTTTTCAGGGTCATGGACACCACCTGGCGGATGGAGATGGAGTCGTCGACGATCAGAATGGTCTTGTTGCTCATGACAGCTTTCCTTAAAAGAACGTGATATCGGATTCGGCGGGGGCGGCGGCCGGTCGCTTGCCGTGGTGCACGGCGACCTGCTCGGCCATGGTGTAGGTGCGGGCCAGGTCGGCGAGCCAGCCGCGGGTGTCGAGGGTCGGCAGCGGCTGACCGCTGGCGGCCAGGGCGCGACGGTCGATCACCAGGCGCTCGAGGCGGGCCTGGTCGTCACGGATGTGGCCTAGCATCTGGCTGACGCGATCCTGGAATTGCAGGGCGACCAGCACCTCGGCGATGGCGCCGCCCACGGCTGCGGCGTTGTCGGCCAGGGCATCGCTGCGCTCGACCACGTCACGGGTGGTGCCGCCAAAGGTGCCGATGACCTGTTCGATGGTCTCGCCGGACTGGTTCAGGGTGCCGGTGTCGCGCTCGGCGTGGAGCTGCGAAAGCTCCAGGGTGCGGGCGATGGCGCCGTTCACCGTTTCCACGGTTTCGCCGATCTTCTGCCCGGTATCGCCGGACAGGGTGGAGAGCTTGCGCACCTCGTCGGCGACCACCGCGAAACCGCGCCCGGCTTCACCGGCACGGGCGGCTTCGATGGCGGCGTTGAGGGCCAGCAGGTTGGTCTGGCGCGCCACGTCGCCGACGTCCTTGGCCATGCTCTTGAGCTGTTCGGTCAGGCCGGCCAGGCCGTTGATTTCGTTGAGCAGCGCGCCCTTGCTAGACAGCGCCTCGCGCAAGGCCTGGAGGATGCCGTCCAACTGGTTCTGGCTGCTGGCCATGAGGTTGACCAGGCGATCGCCGCTGCCGTGATCGGCGCCGGCCACGCTGTGAATGCGGTCGGCCAGTTCGGCGAAGCGACTGGTCAGGCTGACGATTTCCTGCTCGGTGTGGGCCCGCGCGGCTTCGATCTGCTCGGACCAGACTGGCAGTACAGCCACGCAAAGCGCTTCGAGGGCTTCGTCTCGACCGCTGGCGGGGCTCTGGCTCACGGCCTGCTCGGCGGCGCACTCTGCCTGGCGCGCCTGGGCGCGACGCAGTTGCCAGAAGCCCAGCCCGGCGGCCAGGACCACCTGGGTGGCACTCAGGGCCAGGGTGGTCGGCGTCACGCCGCCCACGAACAGGATTGCCCCGGTGCTGCATGCACCGAGCAATGCAGGAGTGAAGGTAAGGTCGACGAGCGAGGGCGAAGAAGAGGCGTGTTCCACAGGAGGGTACCGGTCTAGACGCCAGCGAAGGCGGGAAGGTGTGACCGGGTTATCAGCTCTGGAACGCTAAACTTTAGCCGCGGACGCTCAATTTATGCTACTAGCATAATGACATCATGATATTTCACGCCAGATTTTTTTTAGAGCTCATCGCGCCGTTTGGCCCGTGCTAGACGGCCTGCCATGGCGCCGGCCTCCTCCAGAACCTCTCTCACGTAGCCCAGATGGCGGCTCGCCGCCTCGCGTGCATTCTCCGCTTCCCCCGCAACAATCGCCTGGTAGAGCGCCCGGTGTTGCTCCAGCAGTCGCTCGCGGGTCTCACCCCGTTGGGCGTGCATCCCGCCGATGTTGGTCACCATGTGGTGGCGCAGCAATTCGAACAGGCTGCGGATGCTGTGCAGGTAAACGGCGTTGTGGCTGGCCTCGGCGATGGCCAGGTGAAAGGCGGCATCGGCCTCGCCCTCTTCCTCCCGGGTGAGGGTCTCGCGCCGGCGGTAGCAGTCCTCCAGGCGCTCCCAGGCCAGGGTCAGCCGCGCCAGGTCCGGCTCGGTGGCGCGCTGGGCGGCGTAGTAGGCGCAGGCGCTTTCCAGGGTGTGGCGAAATTCCAGCAGATCGCGGCGGGTTTCCTCGCGGCTTTCCAGCAGCGGCAGCAGGGGATCGGTGAAGGCGCTGTTGAGCGCCTCGGTGACATAGGTACCGCCGCCCTGCCGGCTGAGCAGCAGGCCGCGCGCGATCAGCTTCTGGATGGCTTCGCGCAGCGAGGGTCGCGACACCCCGAAGCGCTCGGCCAGCACCCGCTCGGCCGGCAGGCGCTCGCCAGGGCGCAGCGAGCCTTCGGCGATCAGCGCCTCCAGGTGCTTGACGATGTCGTCGGACAGACGACGTTGCTTGACCGGTTCGAACCCCATGAAAAACCTCGAAAAATGCTGCGGACAGCAGCGGCCGTCCGCCAGGCGGAACAGCTGGGCCGACGAAAGTCGCACATCAAGGGGTTTGACAGGCACAAAGACCCCGCTTAACGTGCGTGAAGTCGCCCTTGTAAATTGGTATTACCAATTTTTGCCACAGGTCGCGATCTTGTGCAACCCCGTCCTGCCGCCTCCCTACAAAAACAATCAAGGAGCACCCGATGGAAACCTGGCAACAGATCTATCTCCCCCTTGGCAGCCTGGGCCTTTCGGCCTTCGTCGCCGCCTTGCCCATTCTGTTCTTTTTCGTCGCCCTCGCCGGTCTGAGACTCAAGGGCCATGTGGCGGGCGCCCTCACCCTGGCGATCGCCCTGCTCATCGCCCTGTTCGTCTATCGCATGCCGGTGGACAAGGCGCTGGCCTCGGCCGGCTACGGTTTCCTCTACGGCCTCTGGCCCATCGCCTGGATCATCGTCACGGCGGTGTTCCTCTACAAGCTGACGGTCAAGTGCGGCCAGTTCGACATCATCCGCAGCTCGGTGCTGTCGATCACCGACGATCAACGCCTGCAGGTGCTGCTGATCGGCTTCTGCTTCGGCGCCTTCCTGGAAGGTGCGGCCGGTTTCGGCGCGCCGGTGGCCATCACCGCCGCGCTGCTGGTGGGCCTGGGCCACAATCCGCTGAAGGCGGCCGGGCTCTGCCTGATCGCCAACACCGCGCCGGTGGCCTTCGGCGCCCTGGGCATCCCGACCATCGTCGCTGGCCAGGTGACCGGCATCGACGCCTTCAAGATCGGCGCCATGACCGGCCGCCAGCTGCCGCTGCTGTCGCTGCTGGTGCCGCTGTGGCTGATGTTCATGATGGACGGCATGCGCGGCCTGCGGGAAACCTGGAAGCCGGCGCTGATCTGCGGCGGCACCTTTGCCGTGTTCCAGTACCTGACCTCCAACTTCATCGGTCCGGAACTGCCCGACATCACCTCGTCGCTGGCCGCCATGATCGCCCTCACCGGCTATCTGAAGCTGCGCCAGCCGCAGCACGCCACCGCGGGTGCGACTGCGGTGGTCGGTGGCGGTGGCGGCGCCGCCATACTGGGCGGTGGGGCCGGCTTCGGCAGCGGCGGTCGGCTGCCGCCGGAACATTCCCTGGGCACCGTGATCAAGGCCTGGTCGCCGTTCCTGATCCTCACCGTGGTGGTGACGATCTGGACCACCAAGGCCTTCAAGGCGCTGTTCGCCAGCGGCGGTGCCCTCTATGCCCTGGTGATCAACGTGCCGGTGCCCTACCTGGACAAGCTGGTGCTCAAGACGCTGCCGATCGTGGCCACGCCGACGCCGATGCCGGCGGTCTACAAGCTCGATCTGCTGTCGGCCTCCGGCACCGCCATCCTGATCTCGGCGCTGATCTCCATGGCCATCTTCCGTATCAAGCCCTCGACCGCCCTGGGCGTGTTCAAGGAAACCCTGGTGGAGTTGCGCAAGCCGATCCTGTCCATCGGACTGGTGCTGGCCTTCGCCTTCGTCGTCAACTACTCGGGCATGTCCACCACCCTGGCCCTGCTGCTGGCCGGTACCGGCGCGCTGTTCCCCTTCTTCTCGCCGCTGCTGGGCTGGCTGGGGGTGTTCCTGACGGGTTCGGATACCTCGTCCAACGCCCTGTTCGGCTCGCTGCAGGCCACCACCGCGCACCAGATCGGTGTTTCCGACACCCTGCTGGTGGCGGCCAACAGCTCCGGCGGCGTGACCGGCAAGATGATCTCGCCGCAATCCATCGCTGTGGCCTGCGCCGCCACCGGCATGGTGGGCAAGGAGTCCGACCTGTTCCGCTTCACCGTGCGCCACAGCATCGGCTTCGCCGTGCTGGTCGGGTTGATCACCCTGGCGCAGGCCTATGTGTTCACCGGCATGCTGGTTCACTGATCACGCGGTTCCCGGCGGCGGTTCAGGCCGTCGCCGGTCCTCTTATTACCGGGCCAACCCGGAGTGACGCCTGATGAACGATCTTTTCTACAACGCCGCCCCCAACGCCACCCGCACCGCGCCACCACTGGCGCCGCCGCGGACCTATCCGCAGCAGAAGCCGACCCAGGTGTATCTGTTCGGCACCTGCGTGGTGGACCTCTTCTATCCCGAAGCCGGCATGGACAGCATCCGCCTGCTGGAGCGCGAAGGCCTGCGCGTGCATTTCCCCCAGGCGCAGAGTTGCTGCGGCCAGCCGGCCTACACCTCGGGCTACACCGAGGAGGCCCGCGCCGTGGCGCGCACCCAGCTGGCGCTGTTCGCCGAGCCCTGGCCGGTGGTGGTGCCTTCCGGCTCCTGCGCCGGCATGCTGCGCCATCACTATGCCGAGCTGTTCGCCGACGAACCCGAGACCCTGCGTCAGGTGCAGGATCTGGCCGAGCGCACCTACGAGCTCGCGGAATTCCTGCTGCACGTCTGCCAGGTCGACTACCAGGATCGCGGCGCTCCGACCAAGGTGGCGCTGCACACCTCCTGCAGCGCCCGCCGCGAGATGCAGACCCACCTGCACGGCCGCGCCCTGCTCGGCCAGCTAGAGGCCGTGGAGCGTGTCGACCATGACCACGAAAGCGAATGCTGCGGCTTTGGCGGCACCTTCTCGGTGCGGATGCCGGACATCTCCGGTGCCATGGTGGCGGACAAGACCCGTGCCCTGCAGGACAGCGGCGCGGCCCAGGTGCTCACCGCCGACTGCGGGTGCCTGATGAACATTAACGGCGCCCTGGAAAAGCAGCGCGCCGCCCTGCGTGGCGAACATCTGGCGAGCTTTCTCTGGCGCCGTATCGGAGGTGCCGCATGAACGAGATGCTGAAGATCCCCCTCACCGACCTCAGCGAAGCGCCTCCCTTCAAGACCCGTGCGCGGCAGGCCCTGGGCGACGACCAGCTCAGGCGCAACTTCCGCACGGCCATGGATTCGCTGATGACCAAGCGCCTGGCCAGCATGAGCGATGCCGACGAGCGCGAGCGCCTGCGCGAACTGGGCAATCGCACCCGTGCCCGGGCGCTGTCCAAGCTGCCGGAGCTGCTGGAACGCCTGGAGGCTAACCTCACGCGCAATGGCGTCCAGGTGCACTGGGCCGAGACCACGGCCGAGGCCAACGCCATCGTCCAGCAGATCGCCGAGCGCCATGCGGCCAAACTGCTGATCAAGGGCAAGTCCATGGTCAGCGAAGAGATGGACATGAACCACGTCCTCGGCGCCCAGGGCATCGACTGCCTGGAGTCGGACATGGGCGAGTACATCATCCAGCTCGCCGGCGAGAAGCCGTCGCACATCATCATGCCGGCCATCCACCTCAACCGGCAGCAGGTCGGCACCCTCTTCCACGAGCATCTGGACGAGCCCTACACCACCGACGTCGACGAACTCATCCAGACCGGTCGGCGGGTGCTGCGGCAGAAATTCTTCGAAGCCGACATCGGCATCTCCGGGGTCAACTTCGCCGTGGCCGAGACCGGCACCCTGCTGCTGGTGGAAAACGAGGGCAATGGGCGAATGTCCACCACGGTGCCGCCGGTGCACATCGCCGTGACCGGCATCGAGAAGGTGGTGGAGAATCTGCGCGACGTGGTGCCGCTGCTGTCGCTGCTGACCCGCTCCGCCCTGGGCCAGCCGATCACCACCTACGTCAACATGATCTCCGGTCCGCGCAAGGCCGGGGAACTGGACGGCCCGCGCGAGGTGCACCTGGTGCTGCTGGACAATGGTCGCAGCCAGGCCTTCGCCGACAGCGAATTGCGCCAGACCCTCAACTGCATCCGCTGCGGCGCCTGCATGAATCACTGCCCGGTCTATACCCGCATTGGCGGCCACGCCTATGGCGAGGTCTATCCCGGTCCCATCGGCGCCATCATCACCCCGCACCTGGTCGGCCTGGAGCGCGCACCCGATCATCCCAGCGCCTCCTCGCTGTGCGGCGCCTGCGGCGAGGTCTGCCCGGTCAAGATCCCGATTCCGGCGCTGTTGCGGCGATTGCGCGAAGAGAACGTCAAGGCCCCCGAAGCCGAGCCGCACCTGCTGCGCGGCCAGGGCAGCAAGTTCTCCGCCCGGGAGCGCTGGACCTGGCACGCCTGGCAGAACCTCTACACCTCGCCGCTGCTCTACCGTGGCTTCAGCTACCTGGCCACCCGCTTCGGCCGCTTCACCCCGGGCCAGCTCGGCCCCTGGACGGAACACCACAGCGCGCCCAGGCCGGCATCCCGCTCGCTGCACGAATTGGCCCGCGAACACCTGGAGAAACGCCCATGAGCGCCCGCGACAACATCCTCGCCAAGCTGCGCGGCAGTCTGCAGGGCACCCAGCCGCTGGCGGACACCTTCGACGAAGCCCTGGTGACCGAACCCTGGCGCTATCCGCCTGAAGAGCGCGTCGCCCGCCTGCGTACCCTGATGGAAACGGTGCATACCGAAACCCATTTGACCACCGCGGCGGACTGGCCGACGCTGGTCGAGCGCATCCTCGCCGAACGGGGGCTGGACCAACTGCTGATCGCCCCCGGCACGCCCCACGGCGCGCGCCTGGTGGAGCGCTGGCAGGGCGACGGCTCACCGCGCTGGAAGGCCTATGATCGCCCCGTGGAAGAATGGAAGGCCGAGCTGTTCAACGACACCCCGGCCAGCCTCACCGGCACCCTGGGCGCCCTGGCCGCCACCGGCAGCCTGGTGCTCTGGCCGGATCGCCAGGAACCGCGCCTGATGAGCCTGGTGCCCCCGCTGCATATCGCCCTGCTCAGGGCCAGCACCGTGGTGGACAACTTCTACGAGTTGCAGCAACGGCACCGCTGGCAGGACGGCATGCCGACCAACGCCCTGCTGATCTCCGGGCCGTCCAAGACCGCCGACATCGAACAGGTGCTGGCCTATGGCGCCCACGGGCCCAAGGATCTGGTGGTGCTGATCGTCGAGGATGAGTGAGGGTTGTGGTCCCCCTTACCCCCTAACCCTCTCCCTCAGTTAACTCGCGTGGAAAACGCTACGCGGTTTTCCACCCTACGGCGGGGGCATGCGTAGGGTGACAACGGCGCAGCCTTGTCCACGAATTCGATCTTCCGCGCGCAGCCGAGCCCAACAATCCGGCCTCACTCCACCTGCCCGATCAGCTGCGGATCCGGCCAGAACAGCGCCGCCTGCCCCCGCCGCGTACCTTCGGGATCGATCAGATTCCACACTACCCCCGCATGGATCTGGAAGGCCTCTCCCGCCTTGTCGACGCGCCAGCCTTCGTAGCCTGAGGCATAGCCCTGGCGCCCCACCGCCTCCATCAGGCGCTGACGCTCGTCGCGGTCCCTGGGCGAGGCGCTGTAACGCGAAGGCATGCCGATGAATTGGGCGCGGGGATAGCCGAAGCAGCTCAGCGCCTGCCGGTTGGCGTAGCAGAACAGCGGATCGCTCTCGGTACCGTGGGCCAGCAGGGCATAGGGTGCCTGCTCGTGCAACCAGGCAGGGACGTCGGCCTCAGGCAAGCCGACAGGACGCGGCAGCGGCTGACCGAGCCAGTGGCGGTAGGAGGCGTCCAGCAGCGGCAGCAGGCTGAGATCGGTGGCGGACAAGGCGGCGGCTCCTGGGTGGGGGGACCCCCGCATTCAAGAGCAAGCCGGCGGACTTGGGAAGCCCTTGGCCACCGCAGCAGGACGCAGCGGCGGCCCGGGCGGCGCGGTTTACTTCACCGCGGAGAGGTCGATGCGCACCACGCTTTCCGGCGCGGTGTTCATGTATTCCTTGTCGAAGGGGGTCTTCACCGTCGCATACAGCGTCTGGCCATCCGGGCTGACCAGCAGGCTGTTGGGGTTGGGCTTGAGGTCGTAGGCCTTCTTCTCGGCGTAGGTGGTGGCGTCGAGGATCAGCAAGCGACCGGTCTCGCGCTGGGTGATGTACAGCTCGTTGCGGGTGGTGTTGAGTTTGATGGCCAGGGCATCGCCCACCGGCAGGCGCTTGATCACCTTGCCGCTGCGGATATCGAAGACCAGCACGGTCTTGGCTTCGGAGTTGTCGGTCACGAACAGCTGGTGGTTCGCGCGATCCTCGGCCAGGTTCAGCAAGAGGTACTTGCCGCCATCGCCCGGCGTCCAGCGGTGCTCGATCTTGCGGGTGCGCGGATTGATCACCAGCACTTCGCCGCTGCCGTTGGCCGCATAGAGGCGCCCGGTGTCCTCGGAGTACAGCAGGCCGGTCACCCACTTGCCGGCATTGGGAATGCGCGCCTTGAGGGTCAGGGTCTTGGCGTCCACCACCCAGATCACGCCCGGATCGCCGACCCCGCCGACGTACAGCAAGCCGTCGTGGAGAATGACCTGGCGCGGATTGACCGGATGGCCGTCACGCCCCATCTCGTTGAATTTCAGCCGCTTCTCCACCTTGCCGGTGCGCAGGTCGATACGGCTGAGGCCGCCGTCCAGGGAGTTGGTGACGAACAGCGTCTCGCCACTGGCATCGGTGGTCAGGGCGAAGTTCTTCAGATCGGTGTGGATCTGGCCGGTGATGGCCAGGGTGGCCGGATCCAGCTGATAGATCACCCCACCGGTGACGCCCTTGGTCAACTGGGCGGTCGCCGCATAGACCGACTGCTTGGCCGGGCTGTAGGCCAGCTCATAGACGCCGTAGCCCAGCTCGATGCGCTTGAGTTCGGCCGGGGCCTGAGGCGCGGCGGGTTGCGCGGCAACGGGCGCCGGCGCGGGTGGCGGTGGCGTCGGTGCCTCCGGGCGATTGGAACAGGCTGCCACTGCCAGGGACAGCAGCGCCATGGCGCCCAGCGTCGAGACCTTGTTGAAAGACACCGCCATTTGCTTCTCCTAGGGACGAGGTGCGAGGGATCGAATCGATCCTGGAATGATAAACGTTCGCACTATGCCCAAGGCGCAAAGGTCAGACAAGACCGAAAGAGTTCAAATTCCTATCGGGTTCCGGTCGCCAGCCTCTGCCCGGCCGCTCTGGTCCAGGGCTTTCAGCCGGCCCTGGCGATCCAAACGAAAGCGCGCGAAATCCTCGGCCAGCTGCAGGTTGCCGCGGTAACAGGCCGCAGCCTCCTGGCGCAGGTCGTCGATGGACGGCGAACGCCCCGCCTCGGCCTGGTAGCGCGGACTGAAATGGGTGAGCAGCAGGGCCGGCAGCGCCTGCGCCTCGGCGAAACGGGCGACGCCCGCCGCGCTGCTGTGGCCCCAGCTCTGCCCGGTCTTGTCGATTTGCGCCTGGGCATAGGTGGCTTCATGGACCAGCAGCTGAGCGCCCTGGCAGGCCTCCGTCAGCAAGGCGGGCGCGTCGTTGTCCCCCGCCACCACCAGCCGTCGTTCGCCATGGGCCGCCTGCAGGAAGTCGGCGCTGCGCAGCAGGCGGCCTTCGTGCAGCACATCCTCGCCGCCATGCAGCCGGCCCCACAGCGGGCCACGCGGTACCCCGGCCGCCGCCAGGGCCGCGGGATCGAGGCGCTGCGGCCGGCGGGTCTCGCGGAAGCGAAAGGCGTGACTGGGCACCCGGTGGGAAAGCGCGAAGGCGTCGATATCCCAGGCCCCGACGGAGACGCCCGCGAAGTCTTCCAGGGCGTGGAAGCGCAGTTCGAAGGGCAGGTGCAGTCCGGTCAGCGCCTGGGTGGCGGCGAGCCAGTCCGCCACCGCCTGGGGCGCGATCAGCACCAGCGGCTGGCTGCGTCCGGTCATGGCGGCGCTGGCCAACAGCCCCGGCAGGCCATAGCAGTGGTCGCCATGGACATGGGTGATGCAGATGGCGCGCAGATCCGCTGCCGACAAGGGGGTACGCAGCAGCTGGTGCTGGGTCGCCTCGCCGCAATCGACGAGAAACCAGTCTTTGCCCTGGTCCTCGATCAGGGCCAGGGCCGAGACATTGCGCCGCCGAGTGGGCACCCCGGCCGAGGTGCCGAGAAACAGGAGGTCCATGGGGGCTCCGGGCAAAAGCTCAGTCTAGCGCGGCCGCCCCACTGTCGCCCGGGCAACAGTGGCCAGGCACTCCTGCTGCTGGCCAGGCAGCCCGGAGCCCGCAAACCCCGAGAAAACGGCCTTTCAGGCCCTGGCAGCGCTCTTGCAAAGCCTCTGGCGTCGACCTTCCAATCGCCGAGGATCACCATGAATCTGCCCGCTCGCCATCTGCCGCCCAGCCCTGCGCCCAGCCCCGACTACGAACAACTGGCCGCCCGCTTCCGTCCGCTCTTTGCGCGCATCGCCGAAGGCGCCCTGGAACGCGAACGCAACCGCAACCTGCCCTATGCGCCCGTCGCCTGGCTCAAGGACGCCGGCTTCGGCGCCGTGCGGGTGCCGGTGGAATTCGGCGGCAGCGGTGCCAGCCTGCCGCAACTGGTTCGGCTGCTGATCGAGCTGGCGGCCGCCGACAGCAATCTGCCCCAGGCCCTGCGCGGCCACTTCGCCTTTGTCGAGGACCGCCTCAACGCCCATGCCAGCACCTCCCAGCGGGTCTGGTTCGAGCGCTTCGTCGCCGGCGACCTGGTGGGCAACGCCTGGACCGAGATCGGCACGGTCAAGCTCGGCGAGGTCATCACCCGGGTCAGCCAACGGGACGGCGAATGGCGCCTCAACGGCACCAAGTACTACAGCACCGGCAGCCTGTTCGCCGACTGGATCGACGTCTATGCCCAGCGCGACGACACCGGCGGCGACGTCATCGCCGCCATCCGCACCGACCAGCCGGGCGTGCGCCAGTCCGACGACTGGGACGGCTTCGGCCAGCGCACCACCGCCAGCGGCACCTCGGTGTTCGAAAACGTACGGGTGGCGCCCGAGAATCTCATCGACTTCGCTACCCGCTTCAAGTACCAGACCGCCTTCTACCAGCTGGTGCTGCTGGCCGTGATCACCGGCAGCGGCCAGGCCGCCGTGCGCGAATTCGCCGGCGAAGTGCGCGGGCGCACGCGGGTCTACAGCCATGGCAATGCCAGCGCGGCCAGTGCCGATCCCCAGGTGCAGCAGGTGGTGGGCAAGGCCTCGGCCTTCGTCTATGCCGCCGAAGCCGCTACCCTGGCCGCCGCCGCGGCGGCCCAGGCCGCCTTCGAGGCCCGCTATGCCGGGGATGCCGCCGCCGAGCATGAGGCCAACGTGGCGGCGGAGCTGGAATCGGCCCAGGCGCAGTCGGCGGTCGCCGAGCTGGTGCTGCGGGCCACCAGTGACCTGTTCAATGCCCTGGGCGCGTCGGCCACCAGCACCCGCAAGGGGCTCGATCGACACTGGCGCAACGCCCGTACCGCCGCCTCGCACAATCCGCTGATCTACAAGGAGCGCATCGTCGGCGCCTGGGCGATCGACGGCAGCGAACCACCCTTTGTCTGGCAGATCGGCGGCGGCAGCAAGCAGGGCTGACCACCAGAATGCACAACGGCAACCCTGGGGTTGCCGTTGTGCATTCAGCGCGCCGGATCAGTTCGACAGCTGGCGGGCGAAACGCCCCACGGCGCCGACCACTCGCTGGGCGCCATCCTGGATCTCCACGATCACCTGGCCGGCCTGCCCCGCCAGTTCCAGGCCCTGCTCGGCCTGGCGCCGACCGTTCTCGATCACCGTCACCGCCTCGCCGGCCAGTTGCTGGTTTTGCTGCACCACTCCGACGATCTCCTCGGTCGCCTTGCTGGTGCGCGAGGCCAGTTGCCTGACCTCGTCGGCCACCACGGCGAAACCACGACCCTGCTCACCGGCCCGGGCCGCCTCGATGGCCGCGTTGAGCGCCAGCAGGTTGGTCTGTTCGGCGATGCCGCTGATGGTCTTGATGATGGTCCCGATCACCTGGGACTGGTTGTCCAGCGCCTCGATGCCCTTCACCGCTTCCTGCATCTGGGTGGCCAGGGCGCGCATCACCTCCACCGTCTGCTGCGCCACCGCCGCGCCTTTGCGGGCCGTGTCATCGGTATGCTGGGAGGTCTCGAAGGCTACGCTGGCGGCTTCGGACACCGCCTGCTCCTGCTGGACCTGATCGGTGATCACGGTGGCGAACTTGACCACCTTGTACAACCGGTCATGGGCATCGATCACCGGGTTGTAGGAGGCTTCCAGCCAGACGTCGCGGCCATGGGCATCCAGGCGCTTGAAGCGATCCACGACGAATTCGCCGCGACGCAGGCGCGCCCAGAATTGCTCGTAGGCCTCGGAATTGGCCTCGGCCGGCTCGCAGAACAGCCGGTGGTGCTTGCCCTTGATCTGCGCCAGGGAATAACCCATGGCCTGCAGGAATCTTTCGTTGGCATCGAGCACCTCGCCCTGGAGGTTGAACTCGATGACCGCCGTGGAACGGCGCAGCGCCTTGAGCAGGCTTTCGTGCTCGCGCGAGGTCTCGATGGTTCGCGTCAGGTTGTTGCAGAACAGTCGGAAGCGCGTCACCTGGCCCTGGCTGTCATGGAAGGGGTGCAGGATGCCGCGCAACCAGGCTTCCTGACCGTCGCCACGCAAGAGATGCAGGGCACCGCTGTAGGGCTCGCCGCGGCTCAGGGCCTGCTGCAGTCGGCGGCTGTATTCCTGGTTGCGGACGTGCGCCGGAATGAGGTCCGCCAGGGGGCGTCCCAGCACATCCGCGGCGCGCACGCCCATCTCCTTTTCGAAGTTGGCGTTCACCGCGGAGATGCACCCGCGGCCATCCAGTTCCAGGCCCAGCATTTCCACGTCGAGCTCGGCCTTCAGCCGCTTGAAGGAATCCACCTGCTCGCGGAGGCGCTGCAGTTCTTGTTTTAGGCCTTTGTTGAACATGACACGCCCCTGGTTGGGAGATTAGGTTACCGCTGTATCGACCGGGATTAGTCAGGCCTTTAATGCCGTCAGCAGGACAATGACCAGATGTCCGGAATGAAAGATGGATGGCGGCGGGCCATTAACTAATAACAAAAAAATATTTCAACTCAGGGTTTGGCCGGCATTACGTTCTAACGCCTGTCTGCTCTCTCCATTGCAAGAGTCCCCCATGTCCGATTCCCTGCTGGACCCCCTCCTTCCCCTGCTGGAGCGCTTCGCTGCCACCGCGGCGGAACGTGATCGTCAGGGCGGCACGCCCAAGGCCGAGCGCGATGCCCTGCGCCAGAGCGGTCTCCTGGCCCTGAGCATTCCTACGGAACTGGGCGGCCTCGGCGCCTCCTGGGATCAAACGCTGGAGGCGGTGCGGCGACTGGCCCGGGTCGACAGCTCCCTGGCCCACGTCTTCGGCTTCCATCACCTGCTGCTGGCCACCGCCCAGCTGTTCGGCCAGCCCTCGCAGTGGCGACCCTGGCTGGAGGGCACCGCGCGCGATGGTCTGTTCTGGGGGAATGCCCTCAATCCCCTGGATCGCCGTACCCTCGCCCGCCGCAGCGGCGATGCCTGGCAGGTGGATGGCCAGAAGAGCTTTTGCAGTGGCGCCCTGGATTCGGATCTGTTGCTGCTTTCCGCGCTGGAAAACGATGACAGCGGACGCCTGCTGATCGCCGTGGTATCCACCGGCCGTGCCGGCATCCAGCTGTTCGACGACTGGGACAACAACGGCCAGCGCCAGACCGACAGCGGCAGCGCGCGGTTCGACGGCGTACGGGTCGAACCACAGGAATGGCTGCTCGATCCTGGCCCGCTGAGCACCCCCTTCGCCTGCCTGCGGCCGCTGCTGGCCCAGCTGATCTTCGCCAATATCTTTCTCGGCCTGGCCGAAGGCGCCTTCGCCGAGGCGCGCCGCTACACCACCACCCAGGCGCGTCCCTGGTTCAAGTCCACGGCGGCCAGCGCCAGCGAAGACCCCTACATCCTGCGCCACTACGGAGAATTCTGGGTGGCCCTGGAGAGCAGCCGGCTGCTGGTGGAGCGCGCCAACGGCGCCTTCGCCCAGGCCTGGCAGCAGGGCACCGCGCTGACCGCCGCGGCACGGGGCGAACTGGCCATCGCCATCGCCACGGCCAAGGTCGCCGCCAGTCGTCACGGCCTCGATCTCGCCAGCCGCCTGTTCGAGGTGGGCGGGGCCCGGGCCACCGCCGGTGCCCTGCGCCTGGATCGCTACTGGCGCAACCTGCGCACCCAGACCCTGCACGATCCGGTCGACTACAAGCTGCACGAGCTGGGCGACTGGGCCCTCAACGACACCCTGCCCACCCCCAGTTTCTACTCCTGAGGAGCCGCGATGACCCTGCTGACCCTGACGCGCACACCCGAGGTGCCCCGCTACCGGGCAACGGCCCAGGTGTTCGCCGATCCCAAGTCGCGCGACCTGCTCGCCCACCTGGAAAAGATCGCCCCGAGCGACGCCAGCGTGCTGGTGATCGGCGAAACCGGCACCGGCAAGGAACTGATCGCCCGGCATATCCATGCGCTCAGTCACCGCCATGCCGGCCCCTTCGTCGCCGTCAATTGCGGCGCCTTCGCCGAGAGCCTGGTCGAGGCGGAGTTGTTCGGTCACGAAAAGGGCGCCTTCACCGGCGCCCTGGCCGCGCGCGCCGGCTGGTTCGAGGAGGCCAACGGCGGCACCCTGTTTCTCGATGAGATCGGCGACCTGCCGCTGTCGGTGCAGGTGAAGCTGCTGCGCGTCCTGCAGGAGCGCGAGGTGGTGCGGCTGGGCTCTCGCCGCAGTGTGCCGCTGAACGTGCGGATCATCGCCGCCACCAACGTCCCGCTGGAGCGGGCGGTGGCCGAAGGCACCTTCCGCGAAGACCTCTGGTACCGCCTCAATGTGGTCAGCCTGCCGCTGTTGCCGCTGCGCCAGCGCCAGGGCGATATCCTGCCGCTGGCCCGGCACTTCCTCCATGCCTATGCCCAGGCGGCGGTGTCCCTGAGTCCCGCGGCCGAGCGACGCCTGCTGGAGCACCCCTGGCCGGGCAATATCCGCGAACTGGAAAACACCCTGCAGCACGCCCTGCTGCTCAAACCCCAGGGCCTGCTGGATGCCGGTGACCTGTCGTTCGTCCAGCGTCCCAGCCTGGTCCCGGCGGCGCCGCGCCCGACCGAGGCGGCGCCGGTGGACAGCCTGCTGACCGACGCCTTCGCCCAGTTGTTCGAAGAGCAACCGGAGGCCCTGCACGAGCGCGTCGAAGATGCCCTGGTCCGCGCCGCCTACCGCTTCTGCCATCGCAACCAGGTCCACACCGCCCGCCTGCTGGGGCTGAGCCGCAACGTCACCCGTGCCCACCTGATCCGTATCGGCGAACTGGTGGTCAATCACCGTCGGCCGCTCGCGCCCCGGCCGGAACGCGAGGTCCGCTTCTCCATCTGAAGGGTGGCCATACCCGGCGGGGTACCGACAGGCCATGGAGCGCCTTACACTGGGGTTTTGTTCCGCGAGGCCTCCGCATGACCGCCCGTACCCTGCTGCACCGCCATTCCGCCCGGCGTGACGACATCGGCGACCTCCAGACCCGGCGACCGCTACCCGGCCCCGGCCTGCCCCATCTGGACCCCTTCCTGTTCCTCAATCACCACGGTCCGCAGGTCTATCCGCCGCACAATGCCGGTCTGCCCTTTGGTCCTCATCCCCATCGCGGCTTCGAGACGGTGACCTTCATCCTCTCCGGTTCGCTCGCCCACCGCGACAGCGGCGGCCATGAGAGCGTCATCGAAGCCGGGGGCATCCAGTGGATGACCGCGGGCAGCGGCCTGGTGCATGCCGAGCTGTCGCCCGCCGCCTTCAAGCGCGATGGTGGTGACCTGGAGATCCTGCAGCTGTGGGTCAATCTTCCCGCCCGCCTCAAGTTCACGCCGCCGGCCTACCACGGCGTTTCCGCCGCGGACCTGCCCCTGATCGAGGCCGATAGCGGCCGGGTACGCCTGCACCTGGCATCGGGCAGCCATGAGGGTATCCAGGGCGCCGTGGCCACCCCGAC
The DNA here is from genome assembly GCF_000510705.1 of Pseudomonas sp. MOIL14HWK12:I1. Taxonomy (NCBI): domain Bacteria; kingdom Pseudomonadati; phylum Pseudomonadota; class Gammaproteobacteria; order Pseudomonadales; family Pseudomonadaceae; genus Pseudomonas; species Pseudomonas sp. MOIL14HWK12:I1. The sequence goes on from NZ_AZNY01000009.1 coordinate 283,350, forward strand.
ACCCATCACCCTGATGACCGTCGAGATCGCCCCGGGTGGCCGCGTCACCCTGCCCGCCCCGGCCGGCAACTCGGTGTTCTGCTATGGCGTGCGCGGCACCGTGCAGATCGCCGGCCAGGACGAAGCGCCATGGCAGCTGTTCGAATTCGCCGATGATGGCGACCACATCGACATCGGCAGTCGCGACGGCGCCGTGCTGCTCTATGGCCATGCGGCGCCCTTCGCCGAGCCCATCGTCGCCCACGGCCCTTTCGTGATGAACAGCGCCGAGGAGATCCGTCAGGCGATCCGCGACTACCAGGCCGGCCTGTTCGGTGACGTACCGGAGTAAGTCGCCCCGCCAGGACGCCGCGCCCAGGCTAGAATCCGGCTTTTGCCTGGAGCATGGCGATGAGTGACGAATTGCGGATAGAGGATCTGGTGGTGGGCGACGGCAAGGCGGTGGTCAAGGGCGCCCTGATCACCACCTACTATGAGGGCTGGCTGGACGACGGCACCCTGTTCGATTCCTCCCGCGCCAAGGGACGGCCCTTCCAGTGCGTCATCGGTACTGGCCGGGTGATCAAGGGCTGGGATCAGGGCCTGATGGGCATGCGGGTCGGCGGCAAGCGACGCCTGGAGGTACCGGCGGCCCTCGCCTATGGCGAACGCCAGGTCGGAGCGCTGATCAAGCCACATGCCAACCTGAGGTTCGAAATCGAATTGCTGGAAGTCCTGACACGCGACGATTGAGGTCTGGCCGACTTCAGCTCGGCGTCTTGGTATTGCGGCGCACCAACTCGAGCTGGGCTTCGAGCACGCTCAGCCGGGCGAACTGGCGGGTGTAGATGACGAATTGCTCCTGAAAGCTCTGACGGCTCCGGGCAAGGTCCTGTCGATGACTGCGGATCTGCTCTTCAAGCGTCTGCAGCCGCTGCTGGGTGGTTTGCGTCATGGCACCTACTCCTTGTGCTTGGGGTGTCAAATGGACTCTAACCGTGCCCCGACAAGTCGAGCTATAGCCGTTCGTCGTCCCTTAGACCACCGCTGCAGAGCCGTTTCGTCTCGCGAATGCATCAGTGCAAGGCGTGAAAAGCGCATCTTTCCTCACCGAACGATCAAGAAAAAAGGCGACGAACCCGAGGAGGTTCGTCGCCTTCAGGACACACGCGGTAAAAGCTAACGCGGGCCTACCGCCGTGCAGCTGTTGCTGGCATCGACGTATTTCTTCAGCGTCGGCCACTGCGGACGCTCCACGCCATTGACCGGCTCCACCGCCAGCGCGGAAGCACCCCAGCCGGGACCGGCCGCCCAGTAGGTCAGCGGCATGCAGTTCTGCTGCAGATAGGCCAGCATATTGTCGGTGGCGGTCAGCCAGCGGCTGTCGCCTGCGGGTACGCCGAACTCGGCGATCATGCCCCGCTTGCCATTGCGCTTGAGCCATTCGACGAAGGGCTTGACCCGATTGACCCCGACCTGCGGATCGATGGTGCTCGGATTCTGGGTGGCATAGGTGCCACTGCCGTCCTCGTCGAGGTAGACGTTGGCCGCGTAGACGATGTTGTTGGCCGGATCCTTCAGATTGAGCAAGGCATTGCTCACCCCGGGCCAGTTGGCCGCGCTACCCCAGGCATTGCCCTGGACGATCACCGGGTGGGTGCGGTCCATGGTGCGGACGCCGTCGATGCCGGACTGGGCCGTCACCGGCCAGCTGCTGTCGGCGCCATTGGGCTTGCCCATGATGTCATAGCCATAGAGCGCGGCATGGTTGCCCCACTGGTAGGCCAGGCGGTACATCAGATCCCAGTAGTTGAAGTTGGTGACGGTACCGGTGCCGATCAGGATGCCCTTGTAGCGGCCGCCGTTGTCCAGCGCCAGGATCACCTTCATGTTGTACTTCTTGGCCAGCTCCAGCACCTGGGTGACCTGCTGGGTGTAGGCTCCTTCCAGGCTACCGAAGAAGCGGGTCTGCAGGCGCTCCCAGATCACCGGGAAGCGGATGAGCCGCACGCCCTTGGCGCTCCACTGCTGGAAATTCGCCTCGCCCGGCATGATGTAGTTGACGTTGAGAACCCCGGGCAGCGTCTGGGGTGCAAAGGCGGCACCCGAGAAATTCAGCCCCACCAGGTTGAGCTTGGCGCTGTTGGCGGGCGTGCCGGTCGATCCCGTGGGTGTGGTCGTCGAACCGGTGGCCGGCGTGGTGGCACCCGAGGAGCCCGTGCTGCCGCTGCCGGTCGCAGGCTTCACCTCGGCCACTGGCGTCGTCACGACCGGCGTCGCACTGCCCGAGTTGCTGCCCGAACTGGCGCTGCCGGTACTGCCGGTACTGCCCGTAGAGCCCGTCGTGGTCCCCGGCACCGTCGTCGGCGTGCCGGAGGTGGTGGTCCCGGTCTTCAGGGTCTTGGGATAGCCGTAGGCATTGCCATCGAGCTGCGGACTCTCGATGAAGACACTCATGTTGCTGCCGACGACCTGGGCATAGGTCACCTTGTAGCTCTTGCCATCGGCCGGCGTGATCTGCGCGCCCACCTTGAAGGCGCCCACGTTGGCCGCCGACGCCGGAATGGAGAAACCGGCCGCCTTGCGATAGACGCCGTGCAGCCAGTCCTCGTTGGTGAAATCGTTGATCGAGGTGGTCACCCCGGTCGTGGTCGAGCCGCCGGTGTTGCCGGTGCCCGCGGAGGCGCCGGTGCCCGAGCTGCCACCGCTGTTCGAGCCGGCATTGCCGCTGGTGGGGCCACCGCTGCTGCCGGTGGAGCCGCTGGAGCCGCCCGTGGCACCGGTACCGCTGGCTGGCGTGCTGCCGGACCCACTGGCCAGCGGGCCGATGGCGGTGCAGCTGCTGTCATCGATGTACTTCTTCAGGGTCGGCCATTGCGGCCGGTCGACGCCATTGATCGGCTCTACCGACAGGAAATAGTTGCCCCAACCCGGGCCGGCGGCCCAGTAGGTGGCGGGAATGCAGTTCTGCTTGAGATAGGCCAGCATCCGGTCCATCAGCGGCAGCCAGCGGGGATCGTTATCCGGCACGCCGAATTCGCCGATCATGCCCTTCTTCTTGTTCTTCTTCAGCCACTCGACGAAGGGCCGCACCCGCTCCACGCCATAGTCCAGGCTCAGCTTGCCGACATCGATGCCGGTGTAGTTGCCGCCGGCGCTTTCATCGAAATAGGAATGCGCCTGGAAGATCAGGTTGTCGGACGGATCCTTGAGCGCCAGCAGGGAGTCGTTCCACAGCGGCCAGCGGGTCGCTTCCGACCAGCCGTTGCCTTCGATCATGATCGGCTTGGTCTTGTCGACCGCGCGGACCCCGTTGATGCCGTACTGGGCGGCGATCGGCCACTGGGCCATGGAATCGTGGGGCTCGTTCATGATGTCGTAGGCGTACAGCGAGGGCTGACTGCTCCAGCGCTGGGCGATCCGGGTCATGATCTCCTGGTAGCGGTCATAGGGAACCGCTGCGCTGCCGATCACCGATCCGCGATAGAAGGTGTAGTTGTGCAGATCGAGGATGATGCGCATGCCGTATTTCTGCGCATTGGCGAAGGTCTGGTCCACCAGCGCCGCATAGGTCGGGTCCAGCGGACCGCCCAGCACTGGTTGCAGGCGCTCCCAGATGATCGGGAAGCGGATCAGCTTGATGCCCTTGCCGCTCCACTGCTTGAAGTAGGCCTCGACGGGAAAGATGTAGTGGGTGCCGTTGACGCCCGGTAGTACCTGGCCAGCGAAACCGGCGCCGGACAGGTTCAGGCCGACCAGATTGACCTGCTCGGCCTTGGCACCGGTAGCCAGGGTCAGGGCGGCAACGAAGGGCAGCACCTGGGCTGCTCTGCGGGAAAACTTCAGGAAGGATGGATTCATCATCACCAACTGCGCTAAATCGACAGCCCGCTCCCTGAACACTGGCCGATATGAAGTGAGAGAAGAGTCGCGCCATGTTGCCAAGCGCGACGTTGCCTCCAGGCATGTCCAGCTATACAAGCCACATGCCAACTTCATAGTGCTTTACTATGGCCACTATTTAGACATCATTGATAAGTTTAAAAAGCTTTTGATTTTAAAGGCTTTTCTATAACTACCGTTCATCGGCTCCGATGGGTGAATCCATTCACCACTAATCATCAGCGCGCCGATGCAAGTCCGCCGTCAAATTTATTTCCGGAACAATCCGACAACCGACCAAAAGTTCCCGAAGGTGCCAAAAAAAGTAAGTCGCAAATTAACGTGAAACAGATCACATAAATATGGCTGAGGAACTGCTCATATCTCGTTCGGGTCATGGCTATAACCGCTTCCGGAGCACTTCATGACCTCCCTTACCCTTGCGACCTATAACGTCAACGGCATTCGTGCCCGGTTGCCCATCCTCCTGCAGTGGCTGGAGCGGGAGCAGCCCGACATCGTTTGCCTGCAGGAACTGAAAGCGAAGTCTGCCGACTTCCCGCAGGCGGAGCTGGAAGCTGCGGGCTACGGTGCGCTCTGGGACGGCCAGCCCTCCTGGAACGGGGTCGCCATCCTGGCGCGCGATGACCGGCCACTGGAGGTTCGCCGGGGCCTGCCAGGAATGACCGACGATCCCCAGCGCCGCTATCTGGAAGCCGCGGTCAAGGGCGTGGTCGTCGCCAGCCTATATCTACCCAATGGCAATCCCTGGCCGGGCCCCAAGTTCGATTACAAGCTGGCCTGGTTCGAGCGCTTCATCGAGCATGCCCAGGGACTGATGGCGAGTGGGCATCCCGTGGTGCTGGCAGGCGACTACAACGTGGTGCCGACCGACCATGACATCTACGACCCGAAATCCTGGCGCAAGGACGCCTTGCTGCAACCCGAGAGTCGCGCCTGCTTCGAACGGCTGCTGGACCAGGGCTGGCTGGACGCCTTGCGCGCCTGCCATCCGGATGAGGCGATCTACACCTACTGGGACTATTTCCGCCAACGCTGGCAGCGCAACGCCGGTCTGCGTATCGATCATCTGTTGCTGAGTCCGGCGCTGCAGAAGTCCCTGCAGGAAGCCGGGGTGCATCGCTGGGTACGCGACCTGGAAAAGACCAGCGACCATGCGCCGACCTGGATCCGCTTCAAGGCGCCTGACTGAAGGCGTTCAGGCGTCGCGCAGCAGGTCGTTGGCGTTGAGCAGGGCGAAGAGCACTTCCGGACGCTGATTGAGACCGCGGCGCACCGCGGCCGGTATCGTCTGATGGAGCTTGCGACACAGTCCCGGTCGTGGCTGCAGCTCGATGAGCATGCCACGCGCGCTGCGTACCTCTCCCGGCCCTGGCTCGATCTCCAGCTGGATGCCGAGTTGCTCCTGCAGGCGTCGTTGCAGGCGCTGCAGATCGGCCACGCTGGTGACGTTTTCCAGGCGCTCCAGCAGGCGCTGTTCTTCCTGGCGATTGAGCAACAGCGCCCGCGCATCGGCGGCCGGATCGGCCAGCACGGCGTCGCGCTCGCAGGTACAGACGCCAGGCGGACAGGGCGCACGCAAGGAAGCCATCTGACCTCTTTTCCTCTTGTTCCGGAGCGGCAGGATAGCGCCGATCGCCTTACTCTGACGACGGTGGTGCCGAGTGGGCGACACGACAGAACGTCCATACAGTGAGTCTCCCGGCCGTTCAAGAGACCCCGTGGCCGACACAGGGATTCCCTGCATGCCGAGTACCAAGGATCGCGCTCCGCCCAAAAAACCAATCGATATTAAAAAATAGCTAACGCTTATTTTTAGATATATTAAATAGCCGCTACTATGGGGCTTTGACTGCCCGCGATTTCGCCATGCCGACGCTCTCCTCCGACCTCCTGATCGTGCCCGCGGAGCAACAAAGCTCCCTGACCATCCGCGCCAAGGCCCTGGCCTTCGCCGACCCGCGTTCGCGGCAACTGCTCGAGCACCTGGATGCCCTGGCGCCGCACCCCTCCCCCGTGGTGCTAACGGGCGAATGGGGCACCGGGCGCGAGTTGCTGGCGCGACGGCTTCACGAGCGCAGCGGCCGCACCGGACTGTTCAGCAGCCTCGATTGCGCCTCGCTCAGTCGTCGGCATGCTGCGGCCGAACTCTTTGGCTATGTTCCACGCGCCTATGCCGGCACCTCGGGCAGTCGGGTGGGCTGGTTCGGTACCGCCCACGAGGGCAGCCTCTATCTCGACGAGATCGCCGACCTCTCCCGCCCGCTGCAGGAGGAGCTGGTCGAGGTCCTGTCCGACGGAAGCATCCTGCGGCTCGGCAGCAGTCAGCGCACCTCGGTGGACGTCCGCCTGATCGCCGGCTCCAGTATCGATCTGGCGCTGGCCGTCGCAGCCGGCCATTTCGACGAACGCCTCTGGCAACGCCTGGCGCCGGGGCAGGTGGCAGTACCGCCCCTGCGCGAGCGACCGGCCGATCTGCTCCCCCTCGCCCGGCATTTCCTCAGACTGCATGCCGAACGTCTCGACCGGACACCCCCGGAATTGACGGCTGAGGACGAAGCCGCGCTGATCGCCTATCCCTGGCCGGGAAACATCCGCGAACTTGAACAGGTTCTCCATACCGCGCTGCTAACTGCCTCGACGTCCGGACTCCAGCTTGGCAAGCTGCTGCCACTGTCCCTGGTACCCCGCTGAACTCTGCCGACAGACGGCAGTCCTAGCCGCGTACCCTTGCTCGAGTCCCAGCATGACCACCCTGTCCATCCTGTCGATGCCCACTCCGCCATAGTCTGCGGCTGCCATCTTTCCCCAGGAAAGATGATCGGAATCCTCGTTTTGTCGCCTCGCGCGGCAGGCGTTGATTCGTGTGGGAAAAGCCCAGGGCTTTTCAGGAATCGATCGACAGGACGTACGTCTTCCGCAGAAGACGTTCAGGCATGCTTTCATGAATATTGTGATCACTGGCCGTTCCGGCCAAGTTTCGCGCGCCTTGCAGCGCGAGTTCGGTAGCACCCATCAATTGACCGTGCTGGGTCAGGCGGATCTCGATCTGGCCCGGACCGGGCAACTGCGCGCGGCCTTCGACCGGCTGGAACCCGACCTCATCCTCAACGCCGCCGCCTATACCGCCGTGGATCAGGCTGAGGCGGAAATCGAACGCGCCGAGGCGATCAACGCCCGGGCACCGCAGATCCTGGCCGAGTTGGCGCGTGAGCGGGATATCCCCTTCGTGCACTATTCATCCGACTACGTCTTCGATGGCCGCGGGCATCAGCCCTATACCGAGGCTTGCGCGCCGGCGCCCCTGAGCGTCTATGGCCGCTCCAAGCTGGCGGGCGAACAGGCGGTACTGGCGGCCGGGGGCCGCGCCCTGGTGCTGCGCACCTCCTGGGTCTACTCCCATGACGGCCAGTGCTTCTTCAACACCATGCGCCAGCTGCTGGCCGAGCGCGACGAACTCCATGTGGTGGAGGATCAACTCGGCGCCCCCACCTGGGCGCCTACGATCGCCACGGCCACCCGCCAACTGGTCGAACGTCTGCTGGAGCATGGCGATGTCGGCGGTCTCTATCACCTGACCAATGCAGGCCAAACCTCCTGGTACGGCTTCGCCGCCGCCATCGCCGCGCGCCTGAAGCGACGCGGCGAACTACGCGCCCGCCTCTATCCCACCACGACCGAACACTACCCCACGCCGGCGACGCGACCGCTCTATTCCTGCCTCGACTGCAGCAAGGTCGAAGCGGTCCTGCCGAACGCCCTGCCGGACTGGCAGGCCGACTTCGACCGCTGCTGGGCGCGGTTCGAACGCGATAAAACGCTGAATTGAGCGGGCCGGACCCCGGCGGCGCCTGTCCGCCGGGTCGCCTCGGCTTCAGCCGCAGGCGACGGCGCCCGCGTCAACGGCTTTCCCGTTCCCCACCCTGGTAGGTGGGTTCAGCCACGTCCTCGTTGGGCGCAGGATGGCCCGGCAGATTCGGTAGCGCCTTGGCCCTTTCCAGGTCGATGCCGGCGCCCTGGGCCACCCGGGTGCCATAGTCCGGATCGCAGTGCCAGAAGTGCCAGACCATGCGCAACTGGATGTCTGCGGGACAGGCCTGCATGTCGGCGACCAGGTTGGCGATGAGATCGTCCCTTTCCCAGTCTTCGAAGCTGCGATAGCGCGCACCGGTCTGCTGGTAGTCAGCAGCCGTCTTGCGGGATTGATAGCGCCCCAGATGGCCTTCGATCCATTGACGATACTCGTGCTGCGGCCGCGGCGCCTCGCTCAGGCCACCCTGGGAGCTGGGCTCGTAATTGACGTGGGGATTGCTCCCGCTGCGATCCACCTGCAGCGCCATCTGGCCATCGCGCTGATTGGTGGCGTAGGGGCATTTGGGCGCATTGATCGGCAATTGCAGATAGTTGGCGCCGACCCGATAGCGCTGGGTATCGGAATAGGACAGGGTCCGCCCCTGCAGCATCTTGTCGTCGGAAAAGTCGATGCCCTCCACCAGCACTCCCGTACCGAAGGCGGCCTGCTCGGTTTCGGCGAAGACGTTCGAGGGATTGCGATCCAGCACCAGCCGGCCCACCGGCAACAGGGGAAACTGGTCTTCCGGCCAGCGCTTGGTGTCGTCCAGGGGATCGAAGGGCAGTTCGTCGTGCGCCTCGTCCGTCATGATCTGCACGCACATCTCCCACTCGGGATAGTCACCCCGCTCGATGGCGTCGTAGAGATCCCGACTGGCATGGCCCACGTCGTACTTCTGGATTTCGGCCGCCTGCTCGCTGGTGAGATTCCGGATGCCCTGCTTGGGCTCGAAGGAGAACTTGCACAGCACCGCCACGCCCTGGTCGTTGACCAGCTTGTAGGTGTTCACGCTGGAACCCTGCATGTGCCGATAGTCCGCCGGGATGCCCCAGGGGCTCTTCACCCAGGTCACCATGTGCAGCGCTTCCGGGTGATGCTGGACGAAATCGTAGAAGCGCCAGGGCTCCTGGCGATTGGTGATGGGGTCGGGCTTGAAGGCATGGATCATGTCGGGAAACTTGATGGCGTCGCGAATGAAGAACACCTTCAGGTTGTTGCCCACCAGATCCCAGTTGCCGTCCTCGGTATAGAACTTGATCGCGAAGCCCCGCGGATCGCGCGCGGTCTCGGGCGACTCCTTGGCCCCGATGACGGTGGAGAACCTCAGGAAGACCGGCGTCTTCACCCCGGTTTTGGTCAGCACCTTGGCACAGGTGTAGCGGCTGGCGGGTTCGTCGCCGATGGTGCCATAGGCCTCGAACCAGCCATGGGCGGCGGTGCCCCGGGCATGCACCACTCGCTCGGGCACCCGCTCCCGATCGAAATGGGTGATCTTCTCGATGAACTGGTAGTTTTCCAGCGTGGCGGGGCCCCGCTCGCCCACGCTGCGCAGGCTTTGGTTGTCCCGTACCGGATGACCCTGGCGGGTCGTGAGAGTGATCTTGTCGTCGCTCATGGTGGTCTCCAGGCTAGTCACGTCGAACACTGCAGTGACCGGGCCTGTCCGCGGCAGTTGTCAGCCGTCAGACGAGCTGTCCGGAGACGAAACGGCGCCCGGGCCGCTTCTGCTGACCACCCGGGGCTCTAGCCGCTACCTCTCGTCCGTTCGGCGGAAAAAATCGCTGATCGCGCTATCGATCCCATCCAGACTGTTCATCAGCAGTCGATAAGACTCACGGCGATACTCTCCAACAAGAACAGCAGCCGGAGCTTCCCATGCCAGAAGAATACGAAAGCGATCCGCACCCCTGCTCGAAACCGGCGGGGCACTCCGACTTCAATGAAATGGCTGCCGCCGTCGCCGCCGCCATCTCCGTCTGGGCCCTGGCCACCCTAGTCGCCTTGCTCGCGGGTTATCACGGCAGTGGTCCGACCAATGTCATCAACCTGCTGGTGGTCCTCGCGGGCGCTTTGGGATTCGTTGGACGGCGCTGGCAAATGGGGCGTCGGTATCGCTCCGTACATCGCGCCAGATAACCGGCGGAGCCCAACAATCTGCCTACTGATTCTCACCAGAGGCGGAACTGTTTATCATCGGCGCCCTGAAATCATGGCAGGGATGCTCATGTCTTATCTGGTCTTGACCCGTCGCACCGACGAAATCATCAATCTTTCCCTGAAGCCGGGGGCCGATGAAGAACAGGTGCTGGATCTGCTATTCAATGGCGGCATCAACATCTGCATCCTCAAGGTGCAGGGCGACCGCGTGCAGGTAGGCATCCAGGCGCCGACCGACATCAGCGTGATGCGGCAGGAATTGCTGCCCTTCTGAGTCGCCGCTGACCGACCGTCGCTACCGCAACCAGGGCGAGTTGCGGTTGCGCACGTACTCGAAGCGCCCCTCCAGACCCCGCCATTCAGCGCCCTGCCAGAGTTCCGGCGCCAGCGTGCCTTCGGCCTGCAGATCCGCTCGATAGTGGGCGAAGAACGGCTGGCCGTCGCGCAGGACGATGACGTTGTGGCGCTCTTCGATCTGGGCGATGAGATCCAGGACGGCTTCGGCCGAGCGGCCGCCGCTCAGGCAATAGCAGCTGCCATATTGATGCAGCATGCTTTCGAAGCGGTAACGATAGAGGGTGCAGCGATCGGTCTCGAGGTGAACGCTCTGCCCCTTGGCATCCTGCAGGGCATGGTGGACGCAGTGGTCGCAGTCCTCGAATTCCTGACGCGACTCCACCCATTCACCGAGAAACTGCTTCTTCCACCGCCATACCAGCAGCCCACGATCTTCAGGCCGGGAATACACGCTGACCTTGTAGAACATCGCTCGACTCCTCTTATTGTTATGCGCCGAAGCCACCGTCCAATGGCTGCCAGTTGCCGCTCGGCCATCGGAGGTCGCACGCTCTGAGGCGTGCCTTTCCAGCATCGCTCCATTTGCCTGAGGCGTCCAGCCATTCCCGGGCGCTGGCCCCTACCACTCGACGGTACGCAGCTACCGCAAACGGCCCTGGATGCGTCATGAGGCGCCGCGGCTTCGTCCAACTTCCATACAAGATGACATCGGGTCTGCCGGCCGCTTTATCGCCTCGAGATCACGCAAGACCGCCATTCCAGAGCGAGATACAACAAGGGTACAAGTTCTGGTACCGCCCATCAGGCGGGCCGATATTGGCTGCTCAAGACGTTGCGGCGAACTAGTATTCGGCCAACCGTGATCGCCAGGGGTGGTCGAAATCGCAGCTCTGACAAGGACTTGGACGGTCCCGGTGCGCGGTCAGCCGCGCCTGGAGTTGCCGTGATTATCCAGGGCAGCGCCTTGGCGACCCCCTTATCCAATCAAGGACCTTTTATGACTGGCCTGGATAGCGACTGCCAAGAGGCGCTCCGTTACGCCATCAGAAACTGTCCCGCGCGTACGACGGGTCAACTGGCGGCCATCGACTATGCCGAACGGGCCATCCGCCAGGGCCTAAACGCCCTCTCCTCCCTGGAACAGAAGACCTTGGCCTTGGAACTGGGCTTCTGGCTGACCCGTTACCAGCGGATCCAGGAATTCTCCGCTCCTCGCCCAACCGATGCAGAGACCGCGCAGACGCTTGCGGCCTCCCCTACCCGCAAGGTCGACTAGCCAATCCGCAGGCAATAAAAACCCCGAGGTGCCTGGCACGCTCGGGGTTTTCCGTATTTGGCGGAGAGATAGGGATTTGAACCCTAGGAGCCATTGCTGACTCAACGGATTTCGAATCCGTCCCGTTCGACCACTCCGGCATCTCTCCAACGCGGCGCATGATACCAGTCATGCGGGCAAAAGCGAACAAGCAATTGCAAAAAAAGCTCTGGTATCAGCGGCTTGCGTTTAGAGCGGGACGCCCAGGCGCTGGGCGACCTCTTCGTAGGCCTCGATCACGCCGCCCAGACCCTGGCGGAAGCGATCCTTGTCCATCTTCTTGCGGGTTTCCTTATCCCACAGGCGGCTGCCGTCCGGGCTGAATTCGTCGCCCAGCACGACCTTGCCGTGGAACAGCCCGAATTCCAGCTTGAAGTCGACCAGTAGCAGACCGGCGTCGTCGAACAGCTGCTTGAGGATGTCATTGATGCGGAAGGTCAGCGCCTTCATCTCGGCCAGCTGGTCGAGAGTGGCCCAGCCAAAGGCCTGGACATGGCTTTCGTTGACCATGGGGTCGTGCAGCGCATCGTTCTTCAGGAAGAGTTCGAAGGTCGGCGGCGTCAGCTCCAGGCCCTCCTCCACGCCCAGGCGGCGCACCAGGCTGCCGGCGGCGAAGTTACGCACCACGCATTCCACCGGAATCATCTCGAGCTTCTTGACCAGGCATTCGTTGTCGCCCAGCAGTTGCTCGAACTGGGTGGGGATGCCGGCGGCTTCGAGCTTCTGCATGACGAAGGCATTGAACTTGTTGTTCACCATGCCCTTGCGCTCGAGTTGCTCGATGCGCTCGCCATCGAAGGCAGAGGTGTCGTTGCGGAACAACAGGACCAGGCGATCGGGATCGTCGGTGGTGAATACCGACTTGGCCTTGCCACGGTAGAGTTCTGCGCGTTTTTCCATCTTGGACTCCGGTTCGAAGGGCTTGCAGGCTGTGGACGAACGCAGGTGAGACGACCGGTTCGGGACCAGTACAGCCGGGAAGCGCAGTTTACATAGGATCGTGGATCTTTTGGCCGTGCAGCAACGCTCGACCGCTAAAGAAAAGCGGGTCAGCGCCTCAGGCGATGGCCTGCCATTCCAGCCCCTGCTGCTGATCGGCGATCTGCAGCCAGTCCGCATCGCAGCCCAGCACATTGGTGAAGCAGGCGCGGGCGAGCCAGGGGTTGTTGTTCTTCTCGCTCAGGTGGGCGAGCACCAGATGCTGCAGGCCCGGACAGGCCAGCTCCATCACCAGCTCGGCCGATTGCCGGTTGTTGAGGTGACCGCGCACCCCGCCGACCCGTGCCTTGAGGTGATAGGGATAAGGGCCCGCGGCGAGCATGTTGCTGTCGTGGTTGGCTTCGATCACCAGGGCATCCAGGCCACGGTAATGCGCCAGCACCCCAGGCGTGGCCTCGCCGAGATCGGTGAGCACGCCCAGGCGCTTGCGGCCATCGTCGAAGACGAACTGGGTCGGCTCCAGGGCGTCATGGGACACCTGCACCACGGTCACTTCCAGCGCGTCCAGCACCAGCCGTTCGCCGTCCACCAGCAGGCCCTGAGCGGCCACCGGCTTGCGCAGGCCGCGACCGGTACCGGCGCTGTAATAGACCGGCACCCCGTGCTTGCGCGCCAGGAGCTCGACGCCCTGCACGTGATCGGAGTGTTCGTGGGTGACCAGGACGGCATCCAGCTGGGCAGGTACTACGCCCAGCCGGGCCAGACGACGTTCGGCTTCTCGCAGGGAGAAGCCGCAGTCGATCAGCACATAGCTGTTATGGCTGTGCACCAGGGTCGAGTTGCCCCGACTGCCGCTGCCCAGGATTGCGAAGCGCATACTGCATGCTCGTCTGAAGCTTTTTCAGCACGCCTTCGGCGATGTCCTGGGGTGCTGCGGTGTTGATGGTCTTGTCCAGGGTGACCTGGACGGTGTTGCCTACCGAGGTGAGGCGCACCTGGAAGCGCCGTGCGCGGGCGTCTTCCTCTTCCTTGGTCTCGCCCTTGCCGAACATGCGGCCGAAGAAGCCCGGCTTGCGCTCTTCGGGCTTCTGCGCGCCTTCGGCGATGTTCACGTAGTAGACGCCCAGGCTGCGATCCATGTCGTCGACGCGGATGTCGGCGCCTTCGATGGCGCGACCCACGCTGGACCAGGCGCGATTCAGATCGCTTTCCAGCACCAGCATGGGCACGCCGCTGCCGTCGACCTCGTAGGTCACGCGCTCGGGGGTATCGTAGCCACCAGCGGCCAGCAGCGAGACCGAGCCACTGCCCTGCTCGCTGCGGTCCAGGCCGGCCAGCACCTGATTCAGCAGGGCGTCATCGAGTGCCGAGCTGTTCTGGCTGCTGGACCAGGACGGCTCGCTGGAGCTGCCCTGGCTGCGGGTCTGGGTCTGGATGAAGATTTCGCTGCTGCCCGATTGCACGCCCGGCTCGATGCGCAGGCGGGTGCGCAGCTCGTTACCCGGCTGCAGGCGGCCGTTGGTGCTCAGACTGCGGGCCAGCGGGGTCGACAGCTCGGTGGGCGCCTGCCAGGCGGTGATGATCTCACCGGTCTGCGGACGCTCTTCGGCAATGCGGAAGCCGTTGTCGGTCAGGTACTGACGGGCCACCGGCCAGACGCTGGCGGGGACCTTCTGGGCGGCCAGCCAGCGGGCGTTGCCGCTGCGCTGCACGCTGAACTGTTCGTTGCCACTGCCCTGGACGGCCAGCGCCTGGGGTTTCGGCACTTCGAAGCCATAGGAGCGATTCTGGGTATCGGCCACGTTGGCCGGAATCGGCAGCAGCGGATCCATCGGCTTGGCCTGGACATCGGTCGGCACCTGCATCGGGCCGGTTTCGCGGGCTTCGAGATAGTCATTGCCGCGATCGCGGAAATAACCATGCTCGCCCCACACCCAGCTGCAGCCACTGGCGGTGGCCACGGCCAGACCCAGCGTCGTCAAACCCAGAACACGTTTCATCGACTGCTTCCTAATCACGCCAGCACTCCCGCCTGACGCAGGGCCTGACGTACCACTTCGTGGCAGCGCGAGCTCAGCCAGGTCAGCGGCAGGCGGATACCGGCGTCGATCATGCCCATTTCATGCAGGGCCCACTTCACCGGGATCGGATTCGATTCGATGAACAGATTCTTGTGCAGCGGCATCAGCTGTTCGTTGAGCGCGCGTGCGGTGTCGGCATCGCCCCGCATGGCGGCGGCGCAGAGTTCGCTCATGGCGCGCGGCGCGACGTTGGCGGTCACCGAGATGTTGCCCTTGCCGCCCAGCAGCATGAGTTCGGCGGCGGTGGCGTCATCGCCCGAGTAGACCAGGAAGTCCTTGCCGACACGGGAGAGGATGTCGCGGGCGCGCGCCAGGTCGCCGGTGGCTTCCTTGATACCGATGATGTTCGGCACCTTGGCCAGGCGCTCGACGGTCTCGGCCAGCATGTCGCAGGCGGTACGGCCCGGCACGTTGTAGAGGATCTGCGGAATGGCGACGGTTTCGGCGATCATGCGGAAGTGCTGGTACAGCCCTTCCTGGGTCGGCTTGTTGTAGTAGGGCACGACCAGCAGACAGGCGTCGGCGCCCGCGTCCTTGGCGGCGCGGGTCAGGTCGATGGCCTCACGGGTGGAATTGCCACCGGTGCCGGCGATGACCGGGATGCGGCCCTTGACCTGCTCGACCACATGACGGATCACGGCAACGTGCTCGTCGACGTCGACCGTGGCGGATTCACCCGAGGTGCCCACCGCGACGATGGCGTCGGTGCCTTCGGCGAGATGGAAGTCCACCAGCTTGGTCAGGTTGTCCCAGTCGATACGCCCCTGGGCGTCCATAGGGGTGACCAGCGCCACCATGCTCCCCGCAATCATGCAACCGCTCCTGCCGGAAAAAGAGAGCGGTAATGGTACTGACGCCTCTGCGCCAGCACAAGCAACGCGCCCCCAACGGGCATTCCCCCCGCGAGCGCTTTTCGCTACCCTTTCGCCTTTGCCAGTCTGTAATTCCCCCTGCCAGGAAGCCTAATGTCCGCCACCCCCCCGATTCGCGAACAATTTCTCGTCATCAGCGCGCTGGGCGCCAACCCCATGGAGCTGACCAACGTGCTCTACCGCAGCTGCATGGACAACCGCTGCGCAGTGGTCAGCAGCCGGCTGAGCCGGCACGGGGAATACAGCGCGCTGATCCTGCAGGTCTCCGGCAACTGGGACGGCCTGGCGCGCCTCGAAGGCGGCCTCGCCGGCCTCGGCAAGCGTCACGGCTTCACCGTCGGCGTCACCCGCAGCGCCGCCCTGGAGAATCGCCCCCAGGCCCTGCCGTACGTCGTCTATGTCAGTGCCGCCTATCGCCCGGACATCCTCAACGAGCTCTGCCAGTTCTTCGCCGACCACAAGATCGAAGTGGAGAACCTGGTCTGCGATTCCTACCAAGCGCCCCAGACCGGCGGCACCATGCTCAACGCCACCATCACCGTGACCCTGCCCGCCGGCACCCAGATCAGCTGGCTGCGCGACCAGTTTCTGGATTTCGCCGACGCCCTCAATCTCGATGCCCTGATCGAGCCCTGGCGGCCGCAGAGCAATTGACGGAACCCGCAAGGAGCTGCCCATGAGCGTGACCCTCGACCAACCGCTTCCGGCTTTCCAGGCCCAGGCCACCAGCGGCCTCGAGGTCTCGCCGGCCAGTCTGCGCGGTCGCCAGGCGGTGCTGTACTTCTATCCCAAGGACAACACCCCCGGCTGCACCACCCAGGGCCAGGGCTTTCGGGATCTGCACGAGCAGTTCCTCGCGGCCGACACCCAGGTCTTCGGCATCAGTCGTGACAGCCTGCGCACCCACGAGAATTTCCGTACCAAGCAGGGCTTTCCCTTCGAGCTGATCAGCGACAAGGACGAGACCCTCTGCCAGCTGTTCGACGTGATGCGACAGAAGAAGCTCTACGGCAAGGACTACATCGGCGTGGATCGCAGCACCTTCCTCATCGACCGGGAAGGCGTGGTGCGCCAGATCTGGCGCGGCGTGAAGGTCCCCGGGCACGTCGCCGAGGTCCTGGCCGCCGCCCAGGCGCTGAACAAGGCCTGATCAGGCCTTGCGCAGCCAGTAGCGGAAGGTTTCCCCCGCCACCTCTTCGCCCACCAGGGCGTGTCCCGACAGCTTGGCGAAGGTACGGAAGTCGCGTTGCGACCCGGCATCGGTCGCCACCACGGCCAGCACCTCGCCGGAAGACAGGCGGTTGAGTTCCAGCTTGGCCTTGAGCAGCGGCATGGGGCAGCTCAGGCCACTGGCGTCCAGCTGGGCGGTCACCGCGCCGGTGTAGGGTTGGCTCAGATCGGCCATGAGATTCTCCATTGGGGGCTAGGTCAGTGCCCGGGTTTGCTAGGCACCCAGACGGCGGGCCGCTAAAGTAGCCCTTTTGCGGCCACGAGTCTTGCCATGAACGTCCTGCGCCCCGCCCTGCTGTCCCTGGCGCTACTCGCCGCGCCCCATCTGGCGCAGGGGGCGAACGATCTGCCGTCACTGGGCGATGCCAGCTCTTCGATCGTCTCGCCCGAGCAGGAGTTTCAGATGGGCCGCGCCTGGCTGAGCATGTTGCGCGGCCAGGTCCCGGCTATCAACGATCCGCAGCTCAAGCAATTCGTCGAGCAGACCGTCTACAAGCTGGCCGAGACCAGCGACCTGCAGGACCACCGCCTGGTCTTCATCCTGATCAAGGATCCCGAGATCAACGCCTTCGCCGCGCCCGGCGGGGTGATCGGGGTCAATGGCGGGCTGTTCCTCAAGTCGGAGACCGAAGCCGAGTACGCGGCGGTCATGGCCCATGAGCTGGGTCACCTCATCCAGCGCCACTTCGCCCGCGGGGTGGAAAACCAGCAGCGCATGCAGTTGCCGCTGATGGCGGCCCTGCTCGCCGGCATCGTGGCCGCCGCGGCAGGCGGCGGCGATGCGGGAATCGCCGCAATCGCCTCGACCCAGGCGGCGGCCATCCAGAGCCAGTTGCGCTTTTCCCGACTCAACGAGCAGGAGGCCGACCGCGTCGGCATCGTCAATCTGGAGCGCGCCGGCTACGATCCGCGCGCCATGCCGGAGATGTTCGGTCGGCTCGCCCGGCAGTATCGCTATGACCGTACCCCGCCGGAATTCCTGCTGACCCACCCGGTCACCGATAGCCGGATCGCCGATACCCAGGCGCGTGCCGAGCGTTTTCCCAAGGGCGGCGTCGAGGATAGCAAGCGCTTCCAGCTGATGAAGGTGCGGGCTCAGATGTATTTCGAGGAAACCGCCGGCCTGCTGGTGAAGCGCTATAGAGCCCAGCTGCAGGAAAACCCGGACAACGACGCGGTCCGCTACGGCCTGGCCATGGGCCTGACCAAGCAGGGCCAGCTCAACGAGGCGCGGGACACCCTGGCGCCGCTGCTGCGCAAGGCGCCGGACGAGATCAGCTACAACCTCGCCCAGGTCGACCTGGACATCACCGCCAATCGCCTGCCCGACGCCCAGAAACGCGTACAGCGACTGCTGGAGCTCTATCCGGACGATCTGGCGGTGAGCCTGGCCCAGGTGGACCTGCTTGGCCGCACCAAGCAGGCCAAGGCCGCCAGCCAACTGCTCGACAAGCTGCTCAAGCAGCGGCCGATCGATCCGGATCTGTGGAATCAGGCGGCGGACGTCCGCGGTCAGGCCGGCGACCTGGTCGGCGTGCACCAGGCACGCGCCGAGTACTTCGCCCTCACCGGTGACTACAACCAGGCCATCCAGCAACTGGGCTTCGCCAAGCAGCGCGCCGCCAGCAACTATCAGCTGGCCGCGCGGATCGATGCCCGCCAGCAGGAGATGATCGCCCAGCGCAAGCTGAGCGAAGAAATCCTGCGCTAGCGTCCTGGGCCGCGCCCTCAGGCGTTGCCCTTGACCTTCAGCTGCAGCGCCTGGGTGAAGTCGAGCATGCGCTTGAGCGGCTTGACCGCCCGGGGGATGAGTGCCGGATCGACCAGCACCTCGCCGGAGCCGTCGAGCAGGCAGTTGAGGGTGCGCTCCAGGGTATTCATCGCCATCCACGGGCAGTGGGCGCAGCTGCGGCAGGCGGCGCCGTTGCCGGCGGTGGGCGCCTCGATGAAGGTCTTGTCCGGGCAGGCCTGCTGCATCTTGTAGAAGATGCCGCGATCGGTGGCGACGATGAACTGGCGATTGGGCAGCGTCTGGGCCGCCTTGATCATCTGGCTGGTGGAGCCGACATGGTCGGCCAGTTCGATCACCGCCTCGGGCGACTCCGGATGCACCAGGATGGCCGCCTCCGGATAGAGCCGCTTGAGGTCTTCCAGCTGGCTCGCCTTGAATTCCTCATGGACGATGCAGGAGCCTTCCCAGAGCAGCATGTCGGCGCCGGTCTCGCGCTGGATATAGCGACCCAGGTGGCGATCGGGGGCCCAGAGAATGGTCTCGTCGTTGTCCATCAGGTGCTCGACGATGTCCAGCGCGCAGCCGGAGGTGACCACCCAGTCCGCCCGGGCCTTCACCGCGGCCGAGGTGTTGGCGTAGACCACCACGGTGCGCTCGGGATGCTGGTCGCAGAAGGCGGAGAATTCCTCCACCGGGCAGCCCAGGTCCAGGGAGCAGGTGGCTTCCAGGGTCGGCATCAGCACCCGCTTTTCCGGGTTGAGGATCTTGGCCGTCTCGCCCATGAACTTGACCCCGGCCACCACCACGGTGGACGCCGGATGGCGATTGCCGAAACGCGCCATCTCCAGGGAGTCGGCGACGCAACCGCCGGTCTCCTCGGCCAGCGCCTGGATCAGCGGATCGGTGTAGTAGTGGGCGAGCAGCACCGCGTTCTGCGCCTTGAGCTCGCGGGCGATGGCGGTCTTGTAGGCCGCGATCTCGTCTGGCCCGAGCGCCTTGGGCTGCTTGGCGGCCAGATGGGCCTGGACCAGGAGACGTTCGGAAATCTGCACCATGGCGGGTACCTGAAAACGGGGGTCGTCAAGGCCGCGCATCATAGCAGCATCCTGGCCGACTCCCTATGGACGCCAGCGGCGGCCTGCGCGATGAGTGGCCATCTGCCGCTAATGTCTGGCAACACTTGGCTTTTCACTTCTCCGGCGGTCACGGGTCCGAGACAGGAACGCCCGGTGAGCGTCTCGCCTGGGCCCCCGCTGCTGGAGACCTATCGTGCCGCCCCGTTCCACCTCGCGTTCCCGGACCTCCGATCACGATCTCGCCACCCTCCTCGCTGAACTGCGCGCCCTCCAGGATGCCCTGCACCAGGCCAGCGCGGATCCGCGCCTGGATCGCCAGGCGCTCAATCCTGCCTACCTCGCCAGCGCCCAGAACCTGCTCGCCTATCTGGCGTTGCGCGAGGGCGATCTGCACGGCCTTCAGCTGCGCCTCTCCGCCCTGGGGCTGTCGTCGCTGGGTCGTTCCGAAGCCGCGGTGCTGCCGGCGGTGGCGACCCTTATCAACACCCTGGAGCGACTGCTCGGCGGGAGCCCGGCGGCGCGGCCCACGGCCAAGGCCGCCAACCCGCTGGCGGATCACGCCCGCATGCTGTTCGGCTCCCCTGCCGCCGAGCGGGAGGTGCGCATCATGGTCACCTTGCCGCGCGAGGCCGCGGACAACTATTCCCTGGTGCGCGATCTGCTGGCGGCGCACATGGATTGCGTGCGCATCAACTGCGCCCACGACGAACCGGCCAGCTGGAAGCGGATGATCGAGCACGTGCGCCGTGCCAGCGCGGAGCTGGACC
Organism: Pseudomonas sp. MOIL14HWK12:I1; assembly: GCF_000510705.1. NCBI lineage: Bacteria > Pseudomonadati > Pseudomonadota > Gammaproteobacteria > Pseudomonadales > Pseudomonadaceae > Pseudomonas > Pseudomonas sp. MOIL14HWK12:I1. The sequence goes on from NZ_AZNY01000009.1 coordinate 303,551, forward strand.
GGCCCTGCAAGGTGTTCATGGACCTGCCGGGCCCCAAGCTGCGTACCGGGCCCATCGCCACGGGCGCGGCGGTGCAGAAGGTGAAGCCCGAACGCGATGCCCAGGGCCGTGTCTGCCAGCCGGCGCGGATCTGGCTGACCGGCCGTCGCCAGCCGCGACCGGCGCCCTCCCCGGCAGCCGCCAGTGTCCAAGCGGGCGAACGCTGGCTGAAGGATCTGCAGGTGGGCGACTGCATCCGCCTAGTGGACACCCGGCAGGCGCAACGGCGCTGGATGGTGGTCGAGGTCGGCGACCGCGGCTGCTGGGCGGAGGCGACCAAGACCACCTACCTTGCGCCCGGACTGCGTCTGAGCGTCACGCGCGAGGGGCGCAAGAGACACAGCCGCATTGGTGATTTCGCCCCGCAGCCGGGTGCCCTGCGCCTCGCCGAGGATGATCTGCTGATCCTGACTGCCGACCAGACGCCCGGCCGGCCCGCCAGCCAGGACAGCGGCGGTCGCCTGCTGACACCCGCCACCCTGGGCTGCACCCTGCCCCAGGTGTTCGCCGACGTGCGCGGCGGCGAGCCGGTCTGGTTCGACGACGGCAAGATCGGCGGGGTGATCGAAGGCGCCGATCAGGATGCGCTGCAGGTCCGTATCACCCACGCGCCGGGCGGCGCCAAGCTCAAGGGCGACAAGGGCATCAACTTTCCCCAGAGCAACCTGCGGCTGGCAGCGCTGGGCGAACAGGACCTCGCAGCCCTGGCGTTTGCCGCCGAGCACGCCGACGCCATCGAGATGTCCTTCGTCAACAGCGCCGACGACGTCCGTGCGCTGCTCGCGGAACTCGAGCGCCTGCAGGCCGAGCACCTGGGTGTGGTACTGAAGATCGAGACCCGCCGCGGTTTCGACAACCTTCCTGCACTGCTGCTGGCCGGCATGCAGCGCGGCGGCTTCGGCGTGATGATCGCCCGCGGCGACCTGGCGGTGGAAGGCGGCTTCGAGCGCCTGGCGGCGCTGCAGGAAGATATCCTCTGCCTGTGCGAAGCGGCCCACGTGCCGGTGATCTGGGCGACCCAGGTGCTGGAGAATCTGGCCAAGAAGGGTTCGCCTTCGCGCGCCGAGATCACCGATGCCGCCACCGGAGTCCGCGCCGAATGCGTGATGCTCAACAAGGGCCCGCACATCCTCAAGGCGGTCGCCACCCTGGATGAACTGCTGGTGCGGATGCAGGGCTACAACAGCAAGAAGCGCCAGATGCTGCGCAAGCTGGAGCTGGCCTCGCCCTGGGCGGACTGATCCGCCCAGGATCGGTCGGGCCTAGAGCACCTGCAGGCGACCCGCTTCCAGGCGCACCCGGGCGCCATAGGGCCAGGCCTGGTTGTCCGGGCCATGACCGCTGGGCAGGCCGCGATAGAGGGCGATGCCGCGCGGCGCCAGCCATTCGGCGAAGATCTCTTCCAGCGACTGCTCGACGTTGCGCGCCGGGCAGTCGGTGAAGGTGCCCAGGCAGACCGCGCCGATGCGGTGCTCGGTGAGGTTGCCGAGCAACTGGCAGAGGCTGCGTTCGAGTCGATAGTAGGGCTCGCCGACATCTTCCAGCATGAGGATGGCGCCATCGTGGGGACGCAGCGCCGCGGCGGTGCCGACCACGCTGGCCAGCGTGGTCAGGTTGCCGCCGATCAGCTCGCCGGCAGGCACCTGGGCCGGACCGGCCAGGCGCTCCAGCTGCCAGGCCGGACGGCCACCGGCGCACAGCTCCAGGACTGATTCCAGCGAGCGGGTCCGGGCCGCCTGGGTAGCCGGATCCTCGTCGCGGCGCCCCCAGTCCAGGGCGCCAGGACCATGAATGGCGGTGAGACCGCGGCGATGGAAGGCTTCAAGCAGCACCGTCAGGTCGGAATAGCCGATCAGGGGCCGGCCCTTGCTGCTGGACAGGCGCGACCAGTCCAGCCACGGCAGCAGTTGTGCGGATCCGTAACCGCCGCGCAGGCACCAGACCGCATCCACGTCCGCCTGGCTGAAGGCCCAGTGCAGATCCGCGGCCCGCTCCTCGGCGGTGCCGGCGAGATAGCGATGACGCTTGAGCGCCTGCTCGCCCAGCACCGCTTCGATGCCGGCCGCCTGCAGCTGTTCTATCGCCGCGGTGACCAGCTCCTGCTTGACCGCACCCGCCGGACTGACCAGCGCCACACGCCGCACGGGAGTCATTCCAGCACCTCCACCGGCATGCCAGCCTCGATGATGCCGCGCCCCAGGGGGATGACGTTCATGCCGAACAGCATGCGATTGTCCTGGAAGCGGTATTCGCGCAGGGCGGTCAGTGGCTGCCGATCCGGATCCTTTTCGCCGGTCACCGGATCCTGGGTGATGACGATGCAGCGCGAGCAGGGACAGGCGACGGCGAAATCCACCGTGCCGATGCGCAGGCGCTTCCAGCCGTCCTCGGCATAGGCCGCGGTGCCCTCCACCACCAGATTCGGCCGAAAGCGCAGCATTTCCAGCGGTTTGCCCACCCGCTCCACCAGATCGGCCAGGGAGGCCTCGCTGGTCAGCAGCAGGGGAAAGCCGTCGGCGAAGTGGACCTTCTGCCCCGGCTCGGCGAAATCGGTATTGATCTGGCGGGCATGGCTTTCGGCGATGTACACCAGGCGGCAGCGGCGCCCGAGGAAGTCGCTCAGCCAGGCATCGGCCTCGGCGGCGACCGGCGCCTGCAGGGTGTCGCGCCAGATGGTCACGCCTAGCTGCTCACCGGTGGCATCGGGCACCGCCACCTCGAGCGGAGTCCGCCCGGGCGCGCTCAGGCGCAGTCGATCGGCGGCCAGCCAGCGCGCCTCGATGTGATTCATCTGCGCCAGCTGGCGCAGGGTCAGGAAGCGACCGGTGTCGGCATCCACCACCATCCAGCGGCGATCCCCCACCAGGCCCAGGGCATCCACCTCGGCCTGGGCGAGGGATTCCACGGCCGTCGACTTGACGGGATAACGATAGAGGGCACTGAGGTGCGACATGGGCGCGGCTTCCTGGCGGCGGACAAAGGCCGCCAGTGTAAGGGAGGCGCCGGAGCGGCGAAACCGCGGGGATCAGCCCTCGGCCAGTGCCAGGCGGCGGCGGACTTCCTCGACCAGCTGATCGGGCTGGAACTTGGAGAGGAAGGCGTTGCAGCCGACCTTCTTCACCATGGCTTCGTTGAAGCTGCCCGACAGCGAGGTGTGCAGCACCACATAGAGGTCGGCGAGGCGCGGATCCTGGCGGATCTCGGTGGTCAGGCGATAGCCGTCCATTTCCGGCATCTCGGCATCGGTCAGCACCATCAGCAGCTTCTCGGTCAGCACCACGCCTTCGTCGGCCCAGGCCTTGAGCTTGCGCAGGGCCTGCAGGCCGTCGGTGGCGACGTGGAATTTCAGATCCAGCTGGACCAGGGTGTCGCGCAGCTGGCCGATGGCGGTGCTGGAGTCGTCCACCAGCAGTACCTCGCGACCGCGGGCCTTGGCCAGCAGCGGATCGGCCAGGCGTTCCTGGGAGACCTTGACGTTGTAGGGGGCGATCTCGGCCAGCACCTTTTCCACGTCGATCACCTCCACCAGGCGGTCTTCGATGCGGGTGATGGCGGTCAGGTAGTGCTGCCGTCCGGCGCCGCCGGGCGGGGCCTGGATGCTGTCCCAGTTGAGGTTGATGATGCGATCGACGCTGCCGACCAGAAAGGCCTGCACCGAGCGGTTGTACTCGGTGACGATGATGGTGCTGTTCTCGTCGGGCGTGATGGGTCGCATGCCGATGGCGGCGGCCAGGTCGATCACCGGCAGGGTCTGGCCACGCAGGTGGACCACGCCGCAGATCATCGGGTGGCGCTTGGGCATCTGGGTCAGGCGCGGCAGCTTGAGGACCTCCTGCACCTTGAACACGTTGATGGCGAACATCTGCCGGCTGGACAGCTGGAACATGAGAATTTCCAGACGATTCTCGCCAACCAGCTGGGTGCGTTGATCGACGGTGTCGAGAATGCCGGCCATGGAAAGTCCACTCCAAAGATAAGTCAGGTCACAGGCTATCGGCGGCCGTGGACTTTTCTTGAGGCCCGGAAACGGCGAAGCCGCCAGACAGGCGGCTTCGCTCGAATAGCGTCAAGTCAGGCGCGTGGCAGGGTCACGCCGCGCTGGCCCTGGTACTTGCCGCCGCGATCCTTGTAGGACACCTCGCAAGCCTCGTCGGATTGCAGGAACAGCATCTGGGCCACGCCTTCGTTGGCGTAGATCTTGGCCGGCAGGGTGGTGGTGTTGGAGAACTCCAGGGTCACGTGCCCTTCCCACTCGGGCTCCAGCGGGGTGACGTTGACGATGATGCCGCAACGGGCATAGGTGCTCTTGCCCAGGCAGATGGTCAGGACGTCGCGCGGAATGCGGAAATATTCCACGGTGCGCGCCAGGGCGAAGGAGTTCGGCGGGATGATGCAGACGTCGCTGACCACGTCGACAAAGCTCTTGTCGTCGAAGTTCTTGGGATCCACCACCGCCGAATGGATGTTGGTGAACACCTTGAATTCGTTGGCGCAGCGCACGTCGTAGCCGTAGCTGGACACCCCGTAGGAGATCACCCGGCTGTCGTCCGCGCCGCGCATCTGGCGCTCGACGAAGGGCTCGATCATGCCGTGCTCCTGGGCCATGCGGCGAATCCACTTGTCCGATTTGATGCTCATGGCAGGTCTGGCTCCGGGGCGAAAAAATTGACCGCGCATTCTAGAGGATCGCAGCGCGGTCTCAAAGGCGAACGGACGAAATCAGTCGTCGCTCACGGTGATGGTCGGCATGCCGCCGCCGGCCTGACCGCCCAGGGCAATACGGGCCCCGACCTTGCGCGCCAGTTCCTGGTAGATCAGCGCGATCTGGCTGTCGGGATCGGCGATGGCCGTCGGCCGCCCGGCATCGGCCTGCTCGCGGATAGCCATGGCCAGCGGCAGCGAGGCCAGGAGATCCACGCCGTACTGCTCGGCCAGCCGGCCGCCGCCGCCTTCGCCGAACAGGTGCTCGGCGTGGCCGCAGTTGGAGCAGATGTGCACCGCCATGTTTTCCACCACGCCGAGCACCGGGATGTTGACCTTCTGGAACATCTCCACGCCCTTCTTGGCGTCCAGCAGAGCCAGGTCCTGGGGCGTGGTGACGATCACCGCGCCGGCCACCGGCACCTTCTGCGCCAGGGTCAGCTGGATGTCGCCGGTGCCCGGGGGCATGTCGATCACCAGGTAGTCGAGGTCATTCCAGGCCGTCTGGGTGATCAGCTGGATCAGGGCACCGGAAACCATCGGCCCGCGCCAGGCCACCGGCGTCTTGTCGTTGGTCAGGAAGGCCATGGACATGACCTCGACGCCATGGGCCTGCAGCGGGATGAACCACTTCTCGTCGCGCACCTCGGGACGGGTGCCCTCGGCGAAGCCGAACATGATGCCCTGGCTGGGACCATAGATGTCGGCGTCCAGCACGCCGACCCGGGCGCCTTCGCGGGCCAGCGCCAGCGCCAGGTTGGCGGCGGTGGTGGACTTGCCCACCCCGCCCTTGCCCGAGGCCACGGCGATGATGTTCTTGACGTTGCCCATGGCTTCCAGCTGCGGCTGGGCGGCGTGGGGCGCGATTATGCAGTCGACCTGGATCTCGGCGGTGTCGACCCCGGGCACGTTCTCCAGCGCGGTCTTGAGCACCTGGGCCAGGCCACCCTTGAACAGTCCGGCGGCATAGCCCAGCTCGAAGCGGGCGCGCACCCGGCCACCGTCCAGCGCGAGGTCGCGCAGGGCACCGGCGCTGAGCAGGTCCTGTTCGAGATAGGGATCGTGATACTGGCGCAGCGCGGCCTCGATGGCCTCGCGAGTCGGAGCGGTCATGCAGACTCCCGGAAACAGCGGATAGGAAAGAGAAGCTGCGGCCTATGCTACCCACTGTCCTTGCTAAAGCCTATCCACGCGGCGCTACACTCCCGGCTTTCCCCTCGCCCGTGGAGCCCTGCGTGAACGCCTCTTCCCTGCACATCAGTTCCACCTTCGACAGCGGCGCCGTCGAGGTGCTGTCCCTGGCCGACCACGCCGACATCCGCCTGCGCATCCGCCCGGACACCGCCTCGCCCTTCACCCAGTGGTTCCATTTCCGCCTAGAGGGCGCCCGCGGCCTGCCCTGTCGGCTGAGCTTCGACAACGCCGGCGAGTGCGCCTACCCCGAAGGTTGGCGCGACTATGGCGTGGTCGCCAGCTATTGCGGCCAGCAGTGGTTCCGCATACCCAGCCGCTATGACGGCAAGACCCTGAGCTGGACCGTCACCCCGGAACACGACAGCCTGTTCTTCGCCTATTTCGAGCCCTATCCGGAGAGCCGCCACCTGGCCTTCATGGGCGAAGCCCAGCGGCATCCCGCCGTCCGTCTGGAAACCGTTGGCCGTTCGCTGCTGGGGCGTTCGCTGGACCTGCTGCGCATCGGTACGCCGGGCGCCGGCAAGAAGAACATCTGGGTCATCGCCCGCCAGCACCCCGGCGAGCCCATGGCCGAGTGGTTCGTCGAAGGCCTGCTGCGCCGGCTGCTGGGCCTGGGCGAACACCAGGGCGACCCGGTGGGCGGCAAGCTGCTGGAGCAGGCGGTGCTGCACGTGGTGCCGAACATGAATCCCGACGGCTCGGCCCTGGGCAATCTGCGCACCAACGCCGCCGGCGCCAACCTCAACCGCGAATGGCTGGAGCCGGACGAAGAGCGCAGTCCCGAGGTGCTGGCGGTACGCCGTGCCATCGCCGCCAGCGGCTGCGACCTGTTCCTCGACATCCACGGCGACGAAGCCCTGCCCTATGTCTTCGTCGACGGCTGCAATGGCCTGCCCACCTTCGGCGAGCGCGAGGAAGCCGAGCAACGGGCCTTCCTGCAGCGCTTCCAGCGCGCCAGTCCGGACTTCCAGACCCAGTACGGCTATCCCCGCGGTCATTTCGGCAGCGAGACCCTGAAGCTCGCCACCAAGTACGTCGGTCATACCCATGGCTGCCTGGCCCTGACCCTGGAGCTGCCGTTCAAGGACAACGCCAACGATCCCCGTCCGGACGTCGGCTGGAACGGTGCCCGCAGCGCTGCCCTGGGTGCCGCCATGGTCAGTGCCCTGTATTGGCAGCTGGCGGATCTCTAAGTCCGGACCTGCACCCGCCCATCCCCACGGATGAAACCGACCGGCCATTTCGCTATGATGGTCGGTCACCTTATCAGCGTCGCGATCCAGCCAAGACCATGACCGAGCCCCGCAAGATTCTCGTCACCAGCGCCCTGCCCTATGCCAACGGCTCCATCCACCTCGGCCACATGGTCGAGTACATCCAGACCGACATCTGGGCGCGCTTTCAGCGGCTGCGCGGCAACCAGTGCCTCTATGTCTGCGCCGACGACGCCCACGGCTCGGCCATCATGCTGCGCGCCGAACGCGAGGGCATCACGCCCGAACAGCTGATCGACAACGTCAAGCGCGAGCACAGCGCCGATTTCGCCGACTTCGGCGTGGCCTTCGACAACTTCCATTCCACCCATGCGGAAGAGAATCGCGAGCTGTCGCGCGCCATCTACCTGAAGCTGCGCGAAAACGGCCACATCGCCACCCGTCCGGTCACCCAGTATTTCGACCCGGACAAGCAGATGTTCCTGGCCGACCGCTTCATCAAGGGCACCTGTCCCAAGTGCGGCAGCGCCGACCAGTACGGCGACAACTGCGAGAAGTGCGGCGCCACCTACGCCCCCACCGAGCTGAAGGATCCCAAGTCGGCCATCTCCGGCGCGACCCCGGTGCTGCGCGAATCCGAGCACTTCTTCTTCAAGCTCCCCGATTTCACCGAGATGCTCAAGGGCTGGACCCGCGGCGGCGCCCTGCAGGAATCGGTCGCCAACAAGATCGCCGAGTGGCTGGACGCCAGCCTGCAGGAGTGGGACATCTCCCGGGATGCGCCCTACTTCGGCTTCGAGATCCCCGACGCCCCGGGCAAGTACTTCTATGTCTGGCTGGACGCCCCCATCGGCTACATGGCCAGCTTCAAGAATCTCTGCGATCGCCGCGACGACCTGGACTTCGACGCCTTCTGGAACAAGGACAGCAGCGCCGAGCTGTACCACTTCATCGGCAAGGACATCGTCAACTTCCACGCGCTGTTCTGGCCGGCCATGCTCGAAGGCGCCGGCTACCGCAAGCCGACCGCGCTCAACGTCCACGGCTTCCTTACCGTCGACGGCCAGAAGATGTCCAAGTCCCGTGGCACCTTCATCAAGGCGCGCACCTACCTGGATCACCTCAATCCCGAGTACCTGCGCTACTACTTCGCCGCTAAGCTCTCGCGCCATGTCGAGGACATCGACCTGAACCTCGAAGACTTCGTGCAGAAGGTCAACTCCGACCTGGTGGGCAAGGTGGTCAACATCGCCAGCCGCTGCGCCGGCTTCATCCACAAGGGCAACGCCGGCCTGCTGGTGGACGCCCAGGCCGCGCCCGAGCTGGAAGCCGCCTTCCGCGCCGCCGCGCCGAGCATCGCCGAGGCCTACGAGACCCGCGAATTCGGCCGCGCCATGCGCGAGATCATGGCCCTGGCCGATCGCGCCAACGCCTGGATCGCCGATAAGGCGCCCTGGAGTCTGGCCAAGCAGGACGGCAAGCAGGATGAGGTCCAGGCCATCTGCGCCCAGGGCATCGAGCTCTTCCGCCAGCTGGCGATCCTGCTCAAGCCGGTGCTGCCCAACCTGGTCGCTGCCGCCGAGAGCTTCCTCAATGTCGCCCCCCTGACCTGGGCCGACCTGGACACGCGCCTGGCCAATCATCAGCTCAATGCCTTCCAGCCCCTGCTCACCCGCATCGAACCCGCCAAGGTGCAGACCATGATCGACGCTTCCAAGGAAGACCTGGCCGCCCAGGCCGCACCCCAGCCCGCCGGCAACGGCGAACTGACCAAGGCCCCGCTGGCCGAGACCATCGACTTCGACACCTTCTCCAAGGTCGATCTGCGCATCGCCCTGATCGAGAAGGCCGAGTTCGTCGAGGGCGCCGACAAGCTGCTGCGCCTGACCCTGGACATCGGCGATGCCAAGCGCAACGTCTTCTCCGGCATCAAGAGCGCCTACCCGGAGCCGAGCCAGCTCGAAGGCCGCCTGACCCTGTACGTTGCCAACCTGGCGCCGCGCAAGATGAAGTTCGGCGTCTCCGAAGGCATGGTCCTGGCCGCCGGCCCCGGCGGTACCGAGATCCACCTGCTCAGCCCCGACAGCGGCGCCAAGCCCGGCCAGCGGGTGATGTGATAGCGACGGCGCCCCAGGGCGCCGTCCTTTCAAGTGCAAGCCATGAACGCTCAACCTACCCTCATCACCGCCATCGACGCCCTCTTGCCGCAGACCCAGTGCGGCAAGTGCGGCCATCCCGGTTGCCAGCCCTATGCGGCGGGCATCGCCGCGGGCGAAGCGCACAACAAGTGTCCACCCGGCGGCACGGCCACCATCCTCGAGCTTTCGGCGCTGCTCCAGCGTCCGGCGCTGCCCCTGGACTCGCCCTACCCGGTGACGCCCAGCCAGCGTGCGGTGATTCGCGAGGCCGACTGCATCGGCTGCACCAAGTGCATCCAGGTCTGCCCCACCGACGCCATCCTTGGCGCAGCCAAGCTGATGCACACCGTCATCGAGAGCGAATGCAGCGGTTGTGAACTGTGTCTGGCACCCTGCCCGGTGGACTGCATCGACCTGGTGGCGGTACCGGCCCCGGTCGATCGCCCGGCGGAGCGTCGCCGCGCGCAGTACTACCGCCGCCGCTTCGACGCCCGCCAGGCGCGCCTGCAGCGCGACCGCGAGCGCCTGGAGGCCGAACGCCAGCGGCGGCAGGTGCCTCCTGCAGTCAGCACGCCGGCGGAGACGCCGGCCACCGCGGACGCTGCGCTCAAACCCTTGAAGATCGCCGCCGCCATGGCCCGGGTCGCCCTGCAAAAGGCCGAACGGCAACTGGCGCAGTACGGCACACCGGCCCTGGAGGCCCAGGTGCAGCAACTGCGCGAAGCCGCCGAGCAGGCCCAGGTGGCCCTGGACAGCGCGCAGCGTGGAGCGGCCACCGCCAGGGCGCCGGCCCTGGCGACGCCAGCCACCGACCCCGCCGCCCTCAAGCAGGCACGCATCGCCGCCACCCTGGCGCGTGCCCAGCTGACCAAGGCCGAGCGCGCCTTCGGTAGCGCGCCCACCCCCGAGCAGAGCGCTCAACTGGCTGCCCTGCGCGGCGCCGCTCAGCAGGCTGCCCACCGTCTTGCCGCACTGGAAAACCCGAACAGCCCATGAACGCCGCCAAACGCCTGGAGATCTTTCGCCGCCTGCACGAGGACAATCCCGATCCCAAGACGGAACTGGCCTACGCCTCGCCGTTCGAGTTGCTGATCGCGGTGATCCTCTCCGCCCAGGCCACCGATGTCAGCGTCAACAAGGCCACCGCCCGCCTCTATCCGGTGGCCAACACCCCCCAGGCCATCCTGGACCTGGGCGTGGAGGGGTTGTCGGAGTACATCAAGACCATCGGCCTCTATAACAGCAAGGCCAAGAACGTCATCGAGACCTGCCGGCTGCTGCTGGAGCGCCATGGCGGCGAGGTGCCCCAGACCCGCGAGGAACTGGAGGCGCTGCCCGGCGTGGGCCGCAAGACCGCCAACGTGGTGCTCAACACCGCCTTCCGCCAGCTCGCCATGGCGGTGGACACCCATATCTTCCGGGTCAGCAACAGAACCAATCTTGCACCCGGCAAGAACGTGGTGGAGGTCGAACTCAGGCTGCTCAAGGTGGTGCCCAAGGATTTCCTGCTGGATGCCCACCACTGGCTGATCCTGCACGGCCGCTATGTCTGCCAGGCGCGCAAGCCCCGCTGCGGCAGCTGCCGGATCGAGGATCTCTGCGAATACAAGGCGAAAACCTCTGACGATTGAAAAAGGGCCTGTCAAAGCCCTTTGGCGATTGAAAAAATCTTTTTTACCGGCCCCTGCTTTGTCGTTATAAGGTGCGCGAAAAGGTCCCGCAGCCCTGTCGATGAGTGCGTGTGATCCTGTCCAGCCTTGCAGGAGTTACCAATGGCCGAAGACAAAAGCGATATCGATGTAGACGATGATTTCGAGACCGATGGCGAAGCGCCCGAGACCGTCGAACCCGTCGTCAGCAAGACCAACCTGACCAAGCGGCGGCTGATCGACAACATGCTCGAAGAGCGCCGCCTGAAGCGGCAGATTTCCGAGTACGACTTCGATCTGTAAGCCTTAAAAAACCCCAGCCGAGGCTGGGGTTCTGTCGTGCGGGGCGACCCTTACAGCAGGGTGCGGCCCTTGCCTGCGGCGATGCGCATGCGCAGGGCGTTGAGCTTGATGAAGCCCGCCGCGTCCGCCTGGTTGTAGGCGCCGCCGTCTTCTTCGAAGGTGGCGATGTTGGCGTCGAACAGCGACTCGTCGGACTTGCGGCCGACGACGATGACGTTGCCCTTGTACAGCTTCAGGCGCACCACGCCGTTCACGTTGGCCTGGGAGGCGTCGATCATCTGCTGCAGCATCAGCCGCTCGGGGCTCCACCAGTAGCCGGTGTAGATCAGGCTGGCGTACTTGGGCATCAGCTCGTCCTTGAGGTGGGCCACCTCGCGGTCGAGGGTGATGGACTCGATGGCGCGGTGGGCCTTGAGCATGATGGTGCCGCCGGGGGTCTCGTAGCAGCCACGGGACTTCATACCCACATAGCGGTTCTCGACGATGTCCAGGCGACCGATGCCGTTCTCGCCGCCGATGCGGTTCAGTTCGGCCAGCACGGTGGCCGGGCTCAGTTCCTTGCCGTCGATGGCGACGATGTCACCGTTGCGGTAGGTCAGCTCGAGATAGGTCGGGGTATCCGGCGCGGCTTCCGGCGACTTGGTCCAGCGCCACATGTCTTCTTCATGCTCGGTCCAGGTGTCTTCCAGCACGCCGCCCTCGTAGGAGATGTGCAGCAGGTTGGCGTCCATGGAGTACGGCGACTTCTTCTTGCCGTGGCGCTCGATCGGGATCTGATGCTTTTCGGCGTAGTCCATCAGCTTCTCGCGGGACAGCAGGTCCCACTCGCGCCAGGGCGCGATCACCTTGACGCCCGGCTTGAGGGCATAGGCGCCCAGCTCGAAGCGCACCTGGTCGTTGCCCTTGCCGGTGGCGCCGTGGGAGATGGCGTCGGCGCCGGTCTCGTTGGCGATCTCGATCAGGCGCTTGGCGATCAGCGGACGGGCGATGGAGGTACCCAGCAGGTACTCGCCTTCGTAGACGGTATTGGCACGGAACATCGGGTAGACGAAGTCGCGGACGAATTCTTCGCGCAGGTCGTCGATGTAGATTTCCTTGACGCCCATGGCCTTGGCCTTGGCACGTGCCGGTTCGACTTCCTCGCCCTGGCCGAGGTCAGCGGTGAAGGTCACCACTTCGCAGTTATAGGTATCCTGCAGCCACTTGAGGATCACCGAGGTGTCCAGGCCGCCGGAATACGCCAGGACTACCTTCTTCACATCCGCCATGCCGTTCGCTCCCGTGTATTGCGTTGAGTCGGAAAGCGACAATTCTACTGGTCGCCTCGCTGCTTTTACAGGGGCGCGACGCACTCTGATGTCTGGGCGACATGCGGTCGGGGCGAGTCAGCCCTTGGGCTTGGCCGGCGGTGCCGGGGTGGGCGCCAGCGATTCGGGCGGATTGGCCGCGGTACTGGTGGCTGGCGCAGCCGGCGGCTCGCCGCTCGGCGGGACCCGCGAGAACACCAGGGTCACCCGGCGGTTGAGCGCGCGATTGGCCTTGCTGGTGTTGGGCGCCACGGGATACTGCTCGCCAAAGAAGCGCAATTCGATCTGCTCCGCAGCGAAGCCCTTGCTCTTGAGGTACTCCATCACGGCGATGGCGCGCAGCCGCGATTCCTGGCGGTTGTCCAGGCGGGTGCCCTGATTATCGCTGTAGCCGGAGACGATGACATGATTGACCGTCGGATCGGCGTTCAGGTATTCGTCGATGAGGTCGAGCTTGGCCTTGGCGAGGTCGTCCAGGGTATCGCCGCCGCCCGGAAAATTGACCTGGGAATGGCGGATCTGCTCGAAGTTGACCGCCAGCAGCTTCTGGGTGCAGGCCTGGAATTGCTGGTAGGCCGGTTCGAAGCGCACTGGCAACAGTCGCACCTCGACTCGGTCGTCCAGGGCCCCCGAGCGACTCACCTGGGGCATGCGCCCCTCCATCAGCCCCGCCAGCAGGCGCTGCGCCTGCTGCGCGCTGGTGGCCAGCGCCTGCTCGCCCTCAACCACCTTGACCGAGCCAAGGCTGATATCGCCCAGCCCCGGCTTCCAGGGCACCGCCGCCGCCTTCAGGCTGGCGCTGCCCGCCGGCAACCACTGGCCATTGGGCCGCAGTTCGAACACCGTGGACTCGCCCGCGCGGCGCAGGAAGCCACCACTGCCGAAGCGCGGGATGGGCTGCAGCAGGCGACAGGCGAAGATGTCACCCTCCACCTTCCATTCCACGCTTTCGAGCCGGCTCTGGAAGGTCATCCCCCAGGCCGGCACGGCAAGCAGCAGACAGGAAAGGAAGAGGTAACGCGGGCGCACGTCGGACTCCGGAAAGAAAAAGTACCTGGGGTTCTTATCGGTCGAGGGCGCGGAAAACTTGAGCGCGGTCCCGCCGCACGGGTGCCGGCTACCCCCTTTTCCGGTAGCATTTCCCTACTTTCCCGCAGCCTGGAATCCCGCATGACCGACCGGATCACCCTTGCCCGTCCCGATGACTGGCACATTCACCTGCGCGACGGCGCCGCCCTGCAGCAGACCGTCGCCGACGCCGCCCGGGAATTCGGTCGCGCCATCGTCATGCCCAACCTGGTACCGCCGGTGCGCAATGCCGAGCAGGCCGCCGCCTATCGCGAGCGCATCCTGGCGGCACGCCCGGCCGGCAGCCGCTTCGAACCGCTGATGGTGCTCTATCTCACCGACCGCACCAGCCCGGAAGACGTCCGCGCCGCCAAGGCCAGTGGCTTCGTGCATGCCGCCAAGCTCTATCCGGCCGGCGCCACCACCAACTCCGATTCCGGCGTGACCTCGCTGGACAACCTCTTCCCCACCCTGGAAGCCATGGCCGAGATCGGCCTGCCGCTGCTGGTGCACGGCGAGGTCACCCATGCCGAGGTGGACGTCTTCGATCGCGAGAAGAAATTCATCGATGAGCACCTGGTGCGTATCGTCCAGCGCTTCCCGACGCTGAAGGTGGTCTTCGAGCACATCACCACCGGCGACGCTGCGGCCTTCGTGCGCGAGACCCCGGCCAACGTCGGCGCCACCATCACCGTGCATCACCTGCTGTACAACCGCAACCACATGCTGGTGGGCGGGATCCGGCCGCACTTCTATTGCCTGCCGATCCTCAAGCGCAACACCCACCAGAGCGCCCTGCTGGACGCCGCCACCAGCGGCAATCCCAAGTTCTTCCTGGGCACCGATTCGGCGCCCCACGCGCGGCACGCCAAGGAAGCGGCCTGCGGCTGCGCCGGCTGCTATACCGCCTATGGCGCCCTGGAGCTCTATGCCGAGGCCTTCGAGAGCCGCGATGCCCTCGACCGCCTGGAAGGCTTCGCCAGCCACTTCGGTGCCGATTTCTACGGCCTGCCGCGCAATGCCGAGACCGTCACCCTGGTGCGCGAGGACTGGCAGGCGCCGGCTTCCCTGCCCTTTGGTGACCACGAGGTGATTCCGCTGCGCGCCGGCGAGACCCTGCGCTGGCGCCTGGAGGTGGGTGCATGAGCATGGACGAGACCTTCAGCGACGAACTGGACGCCAGCCAGCCGATGTCCGACTCGCGCATCCCCATGGCACGTCGCTTCCGCGGCTACCTGCCGGTGGTGGTGGATGTCGAGACCGGCGGCTTCAACGCCGCCACCGATGCCCTGCTGGAAATCGCCGCCACCACCGTGGCCATGGACGAGGAAGGCGTGCTCTATCCGGATCACACCTACTTCTTCCGCGTCGAGCCCTTCGCCGGCGCCAACATCGAGGCAGCGGCGCTGGAATTCACCGGCATCAAGCTCGACCATCCGCTGCGCATGGCGGTGGGTGAAGAGCAGGCGCTCAGCGAGATCTTCAAGGGCGTGCGCAAGTCGCTCAAGTCCAGCGGCTGCAAGAGGGCCATCCTGGTCGGCCACAACAGCAGCTTCGACCTGGGCTTCCTCAATGCCGCGGTGCTGCGCTGCGGCCTGAAGCGAAATCCCTTCCACCCCTTCTCCAGCTTCGATACCGCGACCCTCGCCGGCCTGGCCTATGGCCAGACGGTGCTGGCCAAGGCCTGTCAGGCGGCCGGCATCGAATTCGATAACCGCGAAGCCCACTCGGCCCGCTACGACACCGAGAAGACCGCCGAGCTGTTCTGCGGCATCGTCAATCGCTGGCGGGAGATGGGTGGCTGGGTCGATCTCGACTGACCGTCCGTCGCCGATCCTGCCTTTGATGAGATTTTGCCGCCTACAACTTTGACAATCATTCTCATTGTCATTAGCTTTGGCGGCACCTCCACTCATACAGCAGGCGATCCATGTACGTGTGTCTTTGCCGTGGCGTGACCGACAAGCAGATTCGTGAAGCCATCTACGAGGGCTGCTGCAGTTATCGGGAAGTTCGGGAAAGTACCGGTTGCGCCACTCAGTGCGGCAAGTGCGCCTGCCTGGCCAAGCAGGTGGTCAAGGAAACCCTCGGCGAACTGCACGGCGCCCAGCAGCTCGCCTACGCGCTGGACGTGCCGCGCGCCTGAGCGCGAGCCCTGTAAAAAAAGCCGGAACCTGGGTCCGGCTTTTTTATTGTCTAATCAAACGCTTACGGAAAGGATGGAAAAGCTTCCGATTACCGTTCGATTTTCGTCGATTTTTCAACAACTTAAGCTTTTGACAAAGGACTGTTCCACGCTCAGACTGCCGGCAATCCCACCCCATTCGCAGGTCCGGCCATGAAAGGCGATATCACCGTCATCCAGCATTTGAACAAGATCCTCGGCAACGAACTGGTGGCCATCAACCAGTACTTCCTGCATTCGCGGATGTACAACGACTGGGGTATCCGCAAACTCGGCCATCACGAGTACAAGGAATCCATCGACGAGATGAAGCACGCCGATCGCCTGATCGAGCGCATCCTGTTCCTGGAAGGCCTGCCCAATCTGCAGGACCTGGGCAAGCTGATGATCGGCGAGAACACTCAGGAGATGATCCAGTGCGACCTGCGCCTGGAAATCAGCGCCGTGGCCGACCTGCGTGAAGCCATCACCTACTGCGAAAGCGTACGGGACTACGTCAGCCGCGACATGCTCAAGGACATTCTCGAATCCGAGGAAGAGCACATCGACTGGCTGGAAACCCAGCTGAGCCTCATCGGCAGTGTCGGGATCGAGAACTACATCCAGTCGCAGATGCACGACGACGACGATTGATCGGGCAGATGCCCACAAAAAAGCCCGCACATTGCGGGCTTTTTCTATGGACCAGGGACTCAGGCGTCCTTGGTTTCCACGGCTTGCTTGATCAGGGTCTGCAATTCGCCCTTCTCGTAGAGTTCGGCGAGGATATCGCTGCCGCCGACCAGTTCACCACCGACCCACAGCTGGGGGAAGGTCGGCCAGTTGGCGTACTTGGGCAGATTGGCGCGGATTTCCGGATTCTGCAGGATGTCGACGTAGGCGAATTTCTCGCCACAGGCCATCAGCACCTGAGCGGCACGGGAAGAGAAGCCGCACTGAGGCGCGTTCGGCGAACCCTTCATGTAGAGCAGCACGGGATTGTTGGCAATCTGGTCTTTGATGGTATCGATGATGTCCACGATGCACCTCGCTAATACGGTGGGACGATTGTAACGGAAAGGCCGGTGGAACGCCGGGATTTCCGCGACGTCCAGCCCGTGACAGGCGCGGCTCGACCTGGCAATCGACCACGTTCCGACCCGGCCGTTCGCCAGCACCATGACCATCCCGAGCGGCGCCAGGCAAAACTTTGGCGCCCGGGCCGTGGTCAGGTTAAGGGTAGGCGCCGCTCGGTGCGCCTGATCCAAGACCCAGGAGAACTCCATGAGCCTGTTCAGCAAGATCCTCTCGAAGCTCGGCATTGGTGAAGCCCATGCGGATACCCCCGCCGCTGCGCCCACCACCGGCGCGACCGATACCGCCGCACCCGCCGGCAGCCCGGCCGCCCCGACCGGCGCCACCCCCATGAGCCAGGTGGACGTCGCCGCCAAGCTTGACGGTCTGGCCGCCCAGAAAGGCGAACAGCTCAACTGGAAGACCTCCATCGTCGACCTGCTCAAGCTGCTCGACCTGGACAGCAGCCTGACCGCCCGCCAGGAGCTGGCCAAGGAACTGAACTGCCCCGCCGACAAGATGGGCGACTCCGCCCAGATGAACATGTGGCTGCACAAGGCCGTTCTGCAGAAGCTGGCCGACAACGGCGGCAACGTCCCCGCTGACCTGCTGTAAGGCACCGCCCCTTCGCTACCCCGTCCCAGGCTAGCCGCTCGAAACGAAGGGCCTAGGCTGGGATGGTGGTAAAATGCGACATGAACTTATACCATTTCGCCTTTGGTCTTTCCGCCGTTTGAAACGGCATGCTCTCAGGTTCGCCGCGCCCTCCATGGACGGCCGTTACCGGGACGGGACGCTAGGGTAACGAAATGACGGTTCGCCACTTTCTTTCTTTCATGGACTGTTCCCCCGAGGAACTCCGGCAACTCATCGCACGCGGCATCGAGCTCAAGGCCCTGCGCAACCGCGGCGTGCTGCATGAGCCCCTGCGCAATCGCGTCCTGGGCATGATCTTCGAGAAGGCCTCCACCCGCACCCGCCTCTCCTTCGAGGCCGGCATGATCCAGCTCGGTGGCCAGGCGATCTTCCTCTCGTCTCGGGACACCCAGCTCGGCCGTGGCGAGCCCGTCCCGGACAGCGCTCGCGTCATGTCGAGCATGCTCGACGGCGTGATGATCCGCACCTACGCCCACGAGATGCTGACCACCTTCGCCGCCCATTCCCAGGTGCCGGTGATCAATGGCCTGTCGGACGATCTGCACCCCTGCCAGCTGCTGGCGGACATGCAGACCTTCTTCGAGCACCGCGGCGATATCCGTGGCAAGACCGTGGCCTGGATCGGCGACGGCAACAACATGTGCAACAGCTATATCGAGGCGGCCGAACAGCTCGACTTCAATCTGCGCATCGCCTGCCCGGAAGGCTACGAGCCCAATCCGCGCTTTCTCGAACGCGCCGGCGAGCGCGTCCGGTTGACCCGGGATCCGCGCGAGGCCGTGGCCCAGGCGCACCTGGTCAGCACCGACGTCTGGACCTCCATGGGCCAGGAGGAGGAAACCCGCCTGCGCCTGGCGGCCTTCAAGCCCTACCAGGTCACCGCCGAGTTGCTCGATGGCGCCGCGCCGGATGTCCTCTTCATGCATTGCCTGCCGGCGCACCGCGGCGAAGAGATCAGCCATACCCTGCTGGACGACCCGCGCGCCGTGGTCTGGGACGAAGCCGAAAATCGCCTGCATGCCCAGAAGGCGCTGCTCGAATTCCTCATCAAGCCGCCACTGCACGCCTGATCGGGAGCCGAAGACCTCGGCCGCACCCTGGCCGCCGAGGTCTCACCATCACAGCAGCAACTGCCCGCGCATGACCGTTACCGCGCGTCCGGCGATGCTGACCCTATCCCCTTCCAGCCGACACCTGAGCTGCCCACCCCGCGCCGAAAGCTGCTGGGCGGTGAGCATCCGCTTGGCCAATCGCCGCGACCAATAGGGAATCAGGCTGCAGTGCGCCGAACCGGTGACGGGATCCTCGTCCACGCCCACCGCAGGGGCGAAGAAGCGCGACACGAAGTCGACCTCCTGGCCACGCGCGGTAACGATGACGCCCTGCCAGGGCAGCCGGGCGATGGCCGCCAGATCCGGCTTGCAGTCCCGTACCGCCTGTTCCGATTCCAACAGCACCAGCAGCTTGTCCGCCGCCAGGGCATCCACCGGTGATACCCGCAGGGCACGCTCCAGTTCGGGGGTCACCCCCAGCTCCGTGGGCACTAGCGCAGGGAAATCCAGCGCCAGCAGGCCGTCCACTTCGCGAAACACGCGCAGGACGCCGGACTGGCTGATGAACGCCAGGCGGTCGCCCGCCTCGCCATACACCTCGAACAGGACATGCGCCGCGGCCAGGGTGGCATGGCCACACAGGGGCACCTCGGTCCGCGGGGTAAACCAGCGGATGCGCCAGGTATCTCCCTCCTGCACTACGAAGGCGGTTTCCGAAAGATTGTGCTCGGTGGCGATCCGCTGCAGCAGCTCGTCGGCTGGCCAGCTGTCCAGGCGGTAGACCGCGGCGGGATTGCCGCGAAAGGGCTGATCGGTGAAGGCATCGACCTGATGAAATTCTAGGGGCATGCGCGCTACCTGAGCAGAAGAAGAAAAACAGCGAGCGTCGCCGTCGCGCGGGCACCAGACCCCTGATGATCCCTGGCCGCGACGGCTACCTCTTGAGACCTGCCAACGGGCCGGTTGTCGCCAGAAGTCCTATGACCAAAATAGCAGGCGGCGTCGCATCGGCAATGAATTGTCGAACGTCGTCACTGTTTTTGCGCTCAGGAGCTTTGACAGCTTTCATATTTGAAATTAGATTTTCGGTTGCGAACAAATGGCTCCCCGGCCACCTATAAATACAACAACCACGAGGCTCCTCCATGAGTACTCTTCTCGCTCCAACGCTACGCGGTCAATGCATCGCCGAATTCCTCGGCACAGCCCTCCTCATCTTTTTCGGTACAGGTTGCGTGGCGGCCGCGAAGGTCGGCGGTGCCACCCTCGGCCTGTGGGAAATCAGCATCATCTGGGGCGTGGGTGTGAGCATGGCGGTCTACCTGTCCGCCGGTGTCTCCGGCGCGCATCTCAGCCCGGCCGTCACCATCGCCCTCTGGCTGTTCGGCGGCTTCGAAAGACGCAAGGTGCCCGCCTACATCCTGGCCCAGGTCGCCGGTGCCTTCTGCGGCGCGGCGCTGGTCTACGGCCTCTACAGCAGCCTGTTTTTCGATTATGAACAGGCCCACAACATGGTCCGCGGCAGCCAGGCGAGCCTGGAGCTGGCCGGAGTCTTCTCCACCTATCCCCATCCTTCCCTTTCGATTGGCCAGGCGTTCCTCGTCGAAGCCGTCATCACCGCGATCCTGCTGGCCATGATCATGGCCCTCACCGACGACGGCAACGGTCTGCCCCGCGGCCCGCTCGCGCCCCTGCTGATCGGCCTGCTGATCGCCGTGATCGGCGGCTCCATGGGCCCGCTGACCGGCTTCGCCATGAACCCGGCCCGGGATTTCGGACCCAAGCTGATGACCTTCTTTGCCGGCTGGGGCGAGATCGCCTTCACCGGTGGCCGTGACATCCCCTACTTCCTGGTGCCCATCTTCGGCCCCATCGTCGGTGCCTGCCTGGGCGCCGCCGGTTACAAGGCGCTGATCTGCCGCCATCTGCCCGGCCTGGCCTCCGGTGCCTGCGACGTTCCGGCCAAGGCCGAGGACAGTGCCCGCACCGAAGTGACCTCCGCCTCCAAAGCGTCCTGATCGCCGCGAATCACAATAAGGAACAAGACCATGACCGACCAGAACAAGCAGTACATCGTCGCGCTCGACCAGGGCACCACCAGTTCGCGCGCCATCGTGCTGGACCGCAATGCCAATGTGGTGACCATCGCCCAGCGCGAATTCGCGCAGATCTATCCGCAGGCCGGCTGGGTCGAGCACGATCCCATGGAGATCTGGGCCACCCAGAGCGCGGTGTTCGTCGAGGCCCTGGCCCAGGCCAGCATAAGCAACGAGCAGATCGCCGCCATCGGCATCACCAACCAGCGCGAGACCGCCATCGTCTGGGACAAGACCACCGGTCGTCCCATCTACAACGCCATCGTCTGGCAGAGCCGCCAGAGCACCGCGATCTGCGACCAGCTCAAGCGCGACGGCATGGAAGACCATATCCGCAAGACCACCGGCCTGGTGATCGACCCCTATTTCTCGGGCACCAAGATCAAGTGGATCCTCGACCACGTCGAAGGCAGCCGTGAACGCGCCCGCCGCGGCGAACTGCTGTTCGGCACCGTGGACACCTGGCTGATCTGGAAGATGACCCAGGGTCAGGCCCACGTGACCGACTACACCAACGCCTCGCGCACCCTGCTGTTCGATATCCACAAGCGCGAGTGGGACGCCACCATGCTCGAGGTGCTGGACATCCCGCGCGAGATGCTGCCTGAGGTGAAGTCTTCTTCCGAGGTCTATGGCCAGGCGCACCTGGGCAGCGGCCAGACCACCGGCATCCCCATCGCCGGTATCGCCGGCGACCAGCAGGCGGCCCTGTTCGGCCAGATGTGCGTGGAGCCGGGCCAGGCCAAGAACACCTATGGCACCGGATGCTTCCTGCTGATGAACACCGGCGAGAAGGCGGTGCAGTCCCAGCACGGCCTGCTGACCACCATCGCCTGCGGTCCCCGCGGCGAGGTCAACTACGCCCTGGAAGGCGCCATCTTCAACGGCGGCTCCACCGTCCAGTGGCTGCGTGACGAACTCAAGGTGATCAACGATTCCCTGGATTCCGAGTATTTCGCCACCAAGGTGACCGACAGCAACGGCGTCTACCTGGTCCCGGCCTTCACCGGCCTGGGCGCGCCCTACTGGGATCCCTATGCCCGCGGTGCGCTGTTCGGCCTGACCCGCGGCGTCAAGGTGGACCACATCATTCGCGCCACCCTGGAATCCATCGCCTTCCAGACCCGCGATGTGCTGGACGCCATGCAGCAGGACGCCGGCGAAGCCCTGAAGTCCCTGCGGGTGGACGGCGGCGCCACCGCCAACAACTTCCTCATGCAGTTCCAGTCGGACGTGCTCGGCACCCGGGTCGAGCGGCCGGAAATGAAGGAGACCACCGCCCTCGGCGCGGCCTACCTTGCCGGTCTCGCCACCGGCTTCTGGAGCAGCCTGGACGAGTTGCGCAGCAAGAGCACCATCGAGCGCGTATTCGAACCGGCCTGTGATCCGACCAAGAGAGACACCCTGTACAAGGGCTGGAAGAAGGCCGTCGAGCGTACCCGTGGCTGGGCGCTGGACTGAGTCGAATCCGACCGGGAGGCGACCGGCACCTGCCGGGCCGCCTCCCGCAAGGCTCCCCCACCAGGCCGGCGTCTTCCGACGCCGGTCTTGCTTTGCGCGACAAGCGCTTTCCACCTGGATAGAGCTACGGCATCCTCTGTGAATTTACTCGATCACCTCAAGGAAGCCGTAATGAGCCTGGCGCCTCGCCAACAGCAGATTCTCGAACTGGTCCGTGAGCGCGGCTACGTCAGCATCGAAGAGCTGGCCCAGCATTTCTCCGTCACCCCCCAGACGATCCGTCGTGACATCAATCAGCTTGCCGAAGCCGGGCTGCTACGGCGCTACCACGGGGGCGCCGCCCACGATTCCAGCGTGGAAAACACCGAATACAGCATGAGAGCGGGCCAGATGCGCGAGGAAAAGCGCCTGATCGCCGAAGCCGTAGCCGCTGCCGTGCCCGACCACGCCTCGCTGTTCATCAACATCGGCACCACCACCGAGGCCATCGCCCATGCCTTGCTCGGGCATCGCAGCCTCAAGGTCATCACCAACAACCTTCACGTGGCCAACATCCTCAGCGCCAAGGACGACTTCGACGTGCTGATCGCCAGCGGCAAGGTGCGCAGCGATGGCGGCGTGGTGGGCCAGGCCACGGCCGACTTCATCAAGCAGTTCAAGGTCGACTACGCCCTGGTCGGCATCAGTGGCATCGACGAAGACGGCACCCTGCTGGACTTCGACTACCAGGAAGTCTGCGTCTCCCAGGCCATCATCCATAACGCCCGCCAGGTGTTTCTCGCCGCCGACTCCAGCAAGTTCGGCCGCAACGCCATGATTCGCCTTGGCAGCCTGGAACAGATCGACCAGCTGTTCACGGAGCAGGAGCCTTCTCCGGCCTTCGCGCGCTGCCTGCGCGAGTGGCAGGTCAAGGTCGAAGTGGCGCGTCCGCGCTGACCCCTCAAGGCGACGACCATTCGTCGCCTCGCCTCTGTCTATATTCGTTTTTTTTCGTTTTAGCGGTCTTAAGCCACAGGCTTGGCTAGAACCTGAGTTTTTGCTGGGCTATTATGTTCGAAACCGAATAATTATGTTCGTTTCACAGGAGGCACCATGGCCCAGGCACCCACTGCAACTCCCCGGACTTACGATCTCGCCGTCATCGGCGGTGGCATCAACGGTGTAGGCATCGCGGCCGATGCAGCCGGTCGGGGTCTGTCGGTGTTTCTCTGTGAACGCGACGACCTGGCGAGCCATACCTCTTCCGCCAGCAGCAAGCTGATCCATGGTGGCTTGCGCTACCTGGAACATCACGAATTCCGCCTGGTGCGCGAAGCCCTCGCCGAGCGTGAGGTGCTGCTGGCCAAGGCGCCCCATATCGTCAAGCCGATGCGCTTCGTCCTGCCCCACCGTCCGCACCTGCGTCCGGCCTGGATGATCCGTGCCGGTCTCTTCCTTTATGACCACCTCGGCAAGCGCGAAAAGCTGCCGGGCTCCCGTGGCCTGAAGTTCGATGCCCAGGGGCCGCTCAAGGCCGAGATCAAGCGCGGCTTCGAATATTCCGATTGCTGGGTGGACGACGCCCGCCTGGTGGTGCTCAACGCCATGCAGGCGCGCGACAAGGGTGCCGACATCCTCACCCGCACCCGCTGCGTCAGCGCCCGGCGCGTCGAGGGTCACTGGGAAGTCGAGGTCGAGGGGCCCCAGGGCCGCCAGCAGATCCGCGCCAAGGGCCTGGTCAATGCCGCCGGCCCCTGGGTCGCCAGCTTCATCCGCCAGGACCTGCAGCAGAAGTCGCCCTATGGCATCCGCCTGATCCAGGGCAGCCACGTCATCGTGCCCAAGCTGTACGAAGGCGAGCAGGCCTACATCATGCAGAACGAAGACCGCCGTATCGTCTTCGCCATCCCCTATCTCGGCCAGTACACCATGGTGGGGACCACGGATCGCGAGTACCAGGGCGATCCGGCCAAGGTGACCATCACCGACCAGGAAATCGACTACGTCCTCGGTGTGGCCAACGCCCACTTCCGCAAGCAGCTCAGCCGCGACGATGTGCTGCACACCTTTTCCGGTGTGCGCCCGCTGTGCGACGACGAATCGGACAACCCCTCGGCCATCACCCGTGACTACACCCTGTCGCTGGCCGAGGAACAGGGCGCGCCGCTGCTGTCGGTGTTCGGTGGCAAGCTGACCACCTACCGCAAGCTGGCCGAATCGGCCATGGCGCAGCTGCAGCCTTTCTTTCCGCAGCTGGGCAACAGCTGGACCGCGTCGGCACCGCTGCCCGGTGGCGAGCAGATGACTACGCCCCAGGCGCTGACCCGCGAATTGCTGGACAAGGTTAGCGGCCTGACGCCCGCCCTGGCACAACGCTGGGCGACCACCTACGGCAGCCGCGTCTGGACCCTGCTGGGCGATGCGCGCTCCGTGGAGGAGCTGGGTGCGGTGCTAGGCGCCGATCTGCATGTGCGTGAGGTGGAATACCTGCAGCGTCACGAGTGGGTCACTCGCGCCGATGACGTGCTCTGGCGGCGGACCAAGCTGGGCCTGGTGTTCACCGACGCCGAGCGGACGGCCCTGGAAGACTTCCTGGCGCATTCGGAACCGGCCCAGGCCACCAAGGGCAGCAACGCGGCCTGAGACCCGGGAAGAGTTGTCTCCGAGTGGGCAATCCGCTCGGGGACGGTCGGAACTCAACCGGCAATCGAACCGGTAAGGACTGGCCAGAGGCGTCAGAGCATAGGCAGCACCATGAAAAGTCTTCATGATGCGCCTTTGTCTCCAGTACCAGCGCCATGTTCGAACTCCGTCACCTGAAAACCCTGCATGCTCTCCGTGAATCCTCCAGCCTGGTGGAAGCCGCAGAGCGACTGCACCTGACCCAGTCCGCGCTCTCCCATCAGTTCAAGGAACTGGAAGAGCGCCTGGGGACCCCGCTGTTCATCCGCAAGACCAAACCCATTCGCTTCACCAGTGCCGGCCTGCGGCTGCTGCAGACCGCAGACGCGGTGTTGCCGCACCTGCGCAGTGCCGAGCGGGACCTGGCGCGTCTGGTCGGGGGTACGGCGGGTCGCCTGCACATGGCCATCGAATGCCACAGCTGCTTCCAGTGGCTGATGCCGACCATTGACCAGTTTCGTGATTCCTGGCCGGAAGTGGAGCTGGACCTGGCCTCCGGCTTTTCCTTCGCGCCCCTGCCGGCGCTGGCCCGTGGCGATCTGGACCTGGTAGTGACGGCCGATCCGGTCGACCTCTCGGGGGTGACCTATGTGCCGCTGTTCACCTACGAGGCCCTGCTCGCGGTAGCCAACCAGCATCCGCTGGCGCAACGGCCCTATATCGTCCCCGAGGATCTTGCCCAGGAAACGCAGATCACCTATCCGGTGGAGCGCGATCGGCTGGATATCTTCACCCGCTTCCTCGATCCGGCCGATGTCGAGCCGCTGTCGGTGCGCACGGCGGAGATGACGGTGATGATGCTGCAGCTGGTGGCCTCGGGGCGTGGCGTCTGCTGCCTGCCCAACTGGGCGATCCACGAGTACAGCTCGCGCGGCTATGTGACCGCGCGGCGGCTGGGCGAGAAAGGGCTCTATGCGACGCTCTATGCGGCGATCCGCGAAGACATGCTGGAGGCGCCCTTCATGCAGGATTTCCTGCTGACCGCCAAGGACACCTCCTTCGCCACCCTGGAGGGGGTCAGCAGCGCGCGCTGAGCCGGCGCGCTGCTCGCGAGGGGCTTACTTGCTGTTGCCGCCCGGGAAGCCGGCGAACTTCTTGTTGAAGCTGGAAACCCGGCCTTCGACCTTCATCTGGCGCTGCTCGCCGGTGTAGATGGGGTGCGAGGCGCTGGATACGTCGAGGCTGATGTAGGGATAGGTTTCGCCTTCGTATTCCTGGGTACGGTCGCTCTCGGCGGTGGAGCGGATCAGGAAGTAGGTGTCCGAGGTGGTGTCGTGGAACAGCACGGGACGATAGTTGGGATGGATACCGGGTTTCATGAGGCGTCTCCTGGTCTGGGCGCCCGAGACGGAATGTCTCCTGCGCACCGATTAAAGATACATTATAACATATAAAGGTCGTTTTTGCAGCCCCGCCTGTGACGGTGACGGCAGCCATGGCCTTTGCAATGGAACCATCCGCCGCGCGCGGGGCTCGTAACCTGAGGCCCTGACCGGCGGTACCCCACCCTCTCTGAGACCCGCTGTCGGTCGGTGCGTGCGTTCAGGCCCGCGGCGCCAGACAGACGAGCTGTCCGCCACCCTGCCCTGTTCACTCGCACAGCGCCCCTGCATTGGCTTCTCAAGGATGGCGAGAAGTCCACACGCATTGGATGCGCACGCCGGGTTCGGGACTGAACTCACCGCGCCGCATCCCAAGGATTCAAGAGGCACAGCACCATGTGCGGCATCGCCGGAGAGCTTCGTTTCGATCGTCAACCTGCATCCATCAGCGCGGTGGAGCGCATCACCCACCGTCTCGAACAGCGCGGCCCCGACGCCTGGGGTTTCCATAGCCAGGGGCCGGTCGCCCTGGGCCATCGGCGGCTGAAGATCATGGATCTGGCGGAAGCCTCGGGCCAACCCATGATCGAGCCCGAGCTGGGGCTGTCGATGGTGTTCAACGGCGCCATCTACAACTACCCGGAATTGCGCAGCGAGCTGGAAGCCAAGGGTTACCGCTTCCACTCCGGCGGCGATACCGAGATCCTGCTCAAGGCCTATCACGCCTGGGGCAAGGCCATGCTGCCCAAGCTCAATGGCATGTTCGCCTTCGCCATCTGGGAGCGTGACAGCGGTCGGCTGTTCATCGCCCGGGATCGCCTGGGCATCAAGCCGCTGTACCTGTCCTTTACCGACAAGCGCCTGAGATTCGCCTCCAGCCTGCCCGCACTGCTGGAAGCCGGTGACATCGACACCCGCATCGATCCGGTCGCCCTCAACCACTACCTGAATTTCCATGCCGTGGTGCCCGCGCCGCGCACCATCCTGCAGGGCGTGCAGAAGCTGCCGCCGGCGACCTGGATGACCGTGGACGCCTCCGGCCAGCAGCACCAGGAAACCTGGTGGACCCTGGACTACGGTCCCCACGAAGACGAGCGTCGCTACACCCTGGACGACTGGGCCGAACGGGTCCTGCATGGCCTCAAGGACGCCGTGGCGATCCGCCAGCGGGCGGCGCGCGAGGTCGGGGTGCTGCTTTCCGGCGGGGTGGATTCCAGTCTGCTGGTCGGCCTGCTGCACGATTCGGGGGTCAAGGACCTGCTGACCTTCTCCATCGGCTTCGAAGATGCCGGCGGCGAGCGCGGCGACGAATTCCAGTATTCCGACCTGATCGCCAATCACTACGGCACCCGCCACCACCAGTTGCGCATCGCCGAGGACGAGATCATCCAGCAGCTGCCGCGCGCTTTCTCGGCCATGAGCGAGCCGATGGTGAGCCACGACTGCATCGCCTTCTACCTGCTGTCGCGGGAGGTCTCCAAGCACTGCAAGGTGGTGCAGAGCGGCCAGGGCGCGGACGAACTCTTCGCCGGCTACCACTGGTATCCCCAGGTGCATGGCGCCGCCGATCCCTTCGCCGCCTACCGCGCCGCCTTCTTCGATCGCGACTATGCCCAGTACGCCGCCACCGTGCAGGCCGGCGTGCGCCTGGAGGAAGACGCCGCCGAGACCTTCGTCCGCCAGCACTTCGCCAAGCCCGGCGCCAGCGCCGGCGTCGACAAGGCCCTGCGCCTGGACAGCACCGTGATGCTGGTGGACGACCCGGTCAAGCGGGTCGACAACATGACCATGGCCTGGGGCCTGGAAGCCCGGGTGCCCTTCCTCGACTATCGCCTGGCCGAACTCTCGGCACGCATCCCCGCCGAATTCAAGCTGGGCGACGGCGGCAAGCAGGTGCTCAAGGCGGCAGCGCGCAAGGTCATTCCCCAGGAAGTCATCGACCGGCCCAAGGGCTATTTCCCGGTGCCGGGCCTCAAGCACCTGGAAGGCAACACCCTGACCTGGGTGCGGGAACTGCTGCTGGACCCGAGCCAGGATCGCGGCCTGTTCGAGACCGCCGAGATCGATCGCCTGCTGACCAATCCGGCCGACCGCATCACCCCCCTGCGCGGTTCCAAGCTCTGGCAACTCGCGGCGCTCAACCTCTGGCTGAGCGAGCACGGACTGTAAGGGCGGAACACCCATGAAAGCGACCAGCTACAACCAGCGCCTCCAGCGCGCCCAGACGCCCTCCTACGAACGGCTGCAGGCGCGCCTGGCGGAAGGCGATCAGCCGACCTGCCAGCCGCTCTCCCTGCATTGCGGCTGGGGCCGGCTGCTCATCGGCCATACCTATCCCGACCCCGCCAGCCTGGCCAAGGAACTGCTCACCGAAACGCCTGGCGAGCGCGACATTGCCCTCTATGTGGCCGCGCCCCACCAGGTGCTGGCCCAGGCACCGCAACAGCTGTTTCTCGACCCCAGCGACACCCTGCGGATCTGGTTCAGCGACTATCGTCCGGCCCGACGGATCTATCGTGGCTTTCGCATCCGCCGGGCCTGCTCCGCCCAGGACTGGAGCGAGATAAACCGCCTCTACCAGCAGCGTCACATGCTGCCCGTCGACACCGAGCGACTGACCCCGCGGCACAAGGGTGGCCCGGTGTACTGGCTGGCGCAGGACGACGACAGCGGCGCCATCATCGGCTCGGTGATGGGGCTCAATCACGTCAAGGCCTTCCAGGACCCGGATGGCGGCTCTTCGCTCTGGTGCCTGGCGGTCTCCCCGGACTGCAGCAGACCCGGCGTCGGCGAGGCGCTGGTGCGCCATCTGATCGAACACTACGCCAGTCGCGGCCTGGCCTTTCTCGACCTGTCGGTGCTGCACGACAACCTGCAGGCCAAGCGGCTCTACGACAAGCTGGGCTTCCGGCCGCTGCAGACCTTCGCGATCAAATGCAAGAACGGCATCAACCAGACGCTGTTCCTCGGTCCGGGGCCGGCGGCCGAGCTCAATCCCTATGCGCGCATCATCGTCGACGAAGCCCTGCGGCGCGGCATCGAGGTGCAGGTGGATGACGCCGAAGGCGGTCTCTTCACGCTGATCCAGGGCAACCGGCGCATCCGCTGCCGCGAGTCCCTGACCGACCTCACCTCCGCGGTGACCATGACCCTCTGCGCCGACAAGGTGCTGACCAGCCGTACCCTGGCCCGGGCCGGGCTGCGGGTGCCGGAACAGCAACTGGCGGGCAGCGACGACGACAACGCCGCCTTTCTGGAGAAACACGGCGCCCTGGTGGTGAAGCCGGTCAACGGCGAACAGGGCAAGGGCGTGGCGGTGGACATCCGCGACGCCGAGCACCTCGCCGCGGCCATCCAGGCCGCGCGCCGGTATGACGACCGGGTGCTGCTGGAAAGCTTCCACCAGGGTCTCGACCTGCGCGTGGTGGTCATCGGCCACGAGGTGGTGGCCGCGGCCATTCGCCGTCCGGCGGAGATCGTCGGCGATGGCCAGCACAGCGTCAGGGACCTGATCGAAGCCCAGAGCCGCCGACGCCAGGCCGCCACTGGCGGCGAGTCGCGCATCCCGGTGGACGAGGAAACCGAACGCGCCATCCGCAGCGCCGGCTACGAGTGGGACAGCATCCTGCCAACCGGTACCCACCTGGCCGTGCGCAAGACCGCCAATCTGCACACCGGCGGCATCCTCGAGGACGTCACCGACAGCCTCCATCCGGTGCTGGCCGACGCCGCCGTCCAGGCGGCCCGGGCGCTGGACATCCCGGTCACCGGCATGGATCTGCTGGTGCCCGCCGCCGATGCGCCCGACTACGTCATCATCGAAGCCAACGAGCGGCCAGGCCTGGCCAATCACGAGCCGCGCCCCACCGCCGAACGCTTCATCGACCTGCTGTTCCCGCTGTCCCGGGAGGTTCCGCTATGAATCGCTTGCCCGAGCCCGATCTGGATTACCTGCGCAAGGTCCTGCTGGACATGCTGGCGATCCCCAGTCCCACGGGTTTCACCGACACCATCGTCATGTACGTCGCCGAACGGCTCAACGAACTGGACATCCCCTTCGAGCTGACCCGTCGCGGCACCATCCGCGCCACCATCAAGGGCCACAAGGAGAGTCCGGACCGGGCCGTCTCCGCGCACCTGGACACCATTGGCGCCATCGTCCGCGAGATCAAGGACAACGGCCGCCTGGGCCTGGCGGCCGTGGGCCACTGGTCCAGCCGTTTCGCCGAAGGCAGTCGCGTCAGCCTGTTCACCGATGACGGCACCCTGAGGGGCAGCGTGCTGCCCCTGCTCGCCTCCGGCCATGCCTTCAACACCGAGATCGACAAGATGCCGGTGACCTGGGACCACATCGAGCTGCGCCTGGATGCCGTGACCAAGAGTCGCCACGAGACCGAGCAGCTGGGCGTGCAGATCGGCGACTTCGTCGCCTTCGATCCTCTGCCGGAATTCACCGACAGTGGCTACATCAGCTCGCGCCATCTGGACGACAAGGCCGGCGTCGCCGCCCTGCTCACCGCCCTGAAGATGCTCAAGGAAAGCGGGCAGACCCCGCCGATCGACTGCCACCCGCTGTTCACCATCACCGAAGAGGTGGGCTCGGGCGCCGCCGGTGCCCTGCCCTGGGACGTCAGCGAATTCGTCGGTATCGACATCGCCCCCGTGGCGCCCGGCCAGCGCTCCGACGAGCACCGCGTCAGCGTGGCCATGCAGGATTCCTCCGGGCCTTACGACTATCACCTGTCGCGACATTTGCTGCGCCTGGCGCAACGCAACGACATCCCGGTGCGCCGCGACCTGTTCCGCTACTACTACAGCGACGCCCATTCGGCGATCAGTTCCGGCCAGGACGTGCGGGTAGCCCTGCTGGCCTTTGGCTGCGACGCCACCCACGGCTACGAGCGCACCCATATCGTCAGCCTGGCGGCGCTCAGCCAGCTGCTGACCGGCTACATGCTCAGCCCGCCGGTGTTCGACAGCGATGCCCAGCCGGCCGACAGCTCCCTCGACCGCTTCGGTCACCAGTTGCTGCCGGAAGACACCCAGATGGACAACCAGACCCACCTGCCGCCGCTGGAGGAGGTCGTCGGCGACGGCAGCAAGTAGCGTTCGATCAACGCGCCTGGGGTATCCTGGGCGCCTTTTTCCAGGCACCTCTCGATGATCATCCCCCACGACCAGCTCGCTGCCGCCACCCTCGACAACCTGCTGGAAGACTTCGTCACCCGCGACGGCACCGACAACGGTGACGAGACGCCCCTGGCGACCCGGACCCAGCGCGCGCGCCGCGCCCTGGAAACCGGCGAAGCCGTCATCCTCTTCGATCCGGACAGCGCCCTCTGCCAGCTGGTGCTGCGCCGCGACGTGCCGCCCGAGCTGCTGGACGACTAGCGCCTCTCGCGCCTGTTAGGCACTGCCACGCGGCGCCAGCAGGATCACCAGGGCCCCCGCCACGCAGAGCAAACCGCCGGCCAGATCCGTCCAGGTCGGTCGGGTACGCTCGACCAGCGCCAGCCAGCCCAGCGAAGCCACCACGTAGATGCCGCCGTAAGCCGCATAGGCGCGTCCGGCGTAGGCCGCCTCGATACGGGTCAGCAACAGGGCGAAGAGCACCAGGCTGGCAAGTCCCGGCGCTATCCACCAGGGACTGCGATCCAGCCGCAGCCAGAGCCAGAAGGCATAGCAGCCGGCGATCTCGAACAGCGCCGCCAGCAGGAACCAGAGGTAGTTCAGCATGGCGCCGCGCCGTCCTCCTGGCGATAGGGCAAGGCCTCGGCAGCCCGCCGCGCATAGGCCTGGACGCCGTCGCGCTCCTGCTCGAGAAACTCCGCCACCGCCGCTCTCAGGCCCGGATGCACCAGGTAGTGCCAGGAACGGGTCAGGGTCGGCTCGAAGCCACGAATCAGCTTGTGTTCGCCCTGGGCGCCGGCATCGAAGCGCTGCAGCCCCTCGGCGATGGCGTATTCGATCCCCTGGTAGAAACAGGTCTCGAAATGCAGCTGATCGAATTCCTGCAGGCAGCCCCAGTAGCGGCCATAGAGGGTGTCGCCGTCCTTGAGATAGAAGGCCATGGCCACCGGCCGGATACCCTGACGGACCAGCACCACCCGGATCGCCGCGGGCAGCCGCTCGGCCAGCAGACTGAAGAAGGCACGGGTCAGATAGGGATCCTGGCCGCGCACCTCGTAGGTGTTGGCGTAGCAGGCATAGACGAAATCCCACTCCGCTTCGCTCAACTCTCCGCCCTGGCGCCATTCGAAGCTCACCCCCAGGCCGGCGACCTGGTCGCGCTCCTTGCGCAGCTGCTTGCGCTTGCGCGAGGTCAGGGCGGCGAGGAAGTCGCCGTAGTCGCCATAGCCGCGGTTGTGCCAGTGGAACTGGCAGCCAAGCCGCGCCAGCCAGCCCTCCCGATCCTCGAGCAGCGCATCGGCCTTAGGATCGGTGAAGTTGACGTGCAGGCTGGAGAGCTCCAGGCCGGCCAGGCTGCCGGTGGTGGCGTCCAGCAGGGTCGCGCAGGCGGCGGGATCGCCCAGCAGGCGCGCGCCCTGTACCGGTGAGAAGGGCACCGCGGCCAGCAGCTTCGGGTAGTAGTCGATCCCGGCCCGGCGGCAGGCATCGGCCCAGGCCCAGTCGAAGACGTATTCGCCATAGGAATGCATCTTGAGATAGGCCGGCATGGCGGCCCGCAGCTGCCCCTGTTCATCCTTGAGGATCTGGTGCGCCGGTTGCCAGCCGGTCCCCTGCCCGAGGCTGCCACTGTCTTCCAGGGTGGCGAGGAATTCATGGCGCAGAAAGGGCTGGTCGTCCGCCAGCAGCGCGTTCCACTGGGCGGCAGGCACCTGGGCCAGGCTGTAGAGATACTCGACGATCATCCCACTCCCCTTGCTTGGACTCGGCCTACAGATCTAACACAGTAGCCGGACGGCTCCTGTGAAAGACTCTGGCGGCTGGCTTTCGTGCGGACAAAAAAAAACCGCCGTGAGGCGGTTTCTTTCGAGTGTGGCGTCCCCTAGGGGACTCGAACCCCTGTTACCGCCGTGAAAGGGCGGTGTCCTAGGCCACTAGACGAAGGGGACGTTACCCTGGTGCA
>NZ_AZNY01000010.1:0-81298 GCF_000510705.1 Pseudomonas sp. MOIL14HWK12:I1
TCCTGTCAGGCGCCATCCTGGCCTGGTCTTCGTCCGTGACCTCAGGGCTGCGCATCCTGCGCGGCTGATGGGTGTAGATTACGCAGCACCCGCAGATGGCAACATGGCCAGGTGACACCAGTCGATGTAAGCCTTTTGCCATAGCCTGGGGAACATGGCGACCGCCGCCTCGACTAATGCTGACCCCCGCCGAAGATCCGCCATGGCCCTCTCGACCTCCTTCGCTATCGTGCAACAGCAGATGCGCCGCGCTGCCGGCCTGGTCTGGAGTACCTCTCCCGCGCTGATGATCGGCCTGATCCTGGCGACCCTCGTCGCCGGCCTGCTGCCGGCACTGGCCGCCTGGCTGGGGCAGCGCATCGTCGATGCCGTGGTGGCGGCCATGCGGCTGCATGCCGACCAGGGCCAGGCACCGCTGTGGCCGGTACTGAAGTTCGTGCTGGCCGAAGCCGGGGTACTGGCGGCCCTGGCGGGCGCCCAGCGGCTGCTGTCGGTGCAGCAATCGCTGCTGCGGGTACGCCTTGGGCAGACCGTGAATCTGCTGATCCTGGAAAAGGCCCAGACCCTGTCGCTGGCGCAGTTCGAGGACGCCGACTTCTACGACAAGCTGGTGCGGGCCCGGCGCGAGGCCTCCATCCGGCCCCTGGCGCTGGTGACCAAGTCCCTGACCCTGTTGCAGAACCTCATTTCCCTGATCAGCTTCGCCGTGTTGCTGGTGCATTTCTCGCCCTGGGCGCTGCTGTTGCTGGTGGTGGGCGCCCTACCGGTGTTCCTGGCCGAGGCGCGCTTTTCCGGCGATGCCTTTCGCCTGTTCAGCCGGCGTGCGCCCGAGACCCGCCGCCAGACCTATCTGGAGACGCTGCTTTCCCACGAGGCCTACATCAAGGAGGTCAAGCTGTTCGGCCTGGCGCCGCTGCTGCTGGAGCGCTATCGCACCACCTTCGCCAAGCTCTACGCCGAGGACCGCCGCCTGACGCTGAGACGTGACGGCTGGGGTTTCGTCTTTGGCCTGCTGGGCACCCTCGCCTTCTATGCCGCCTATGCCTGGGTGGTGCTCGATACCGTGCGCGGCCGCCTGAGCCTGGGCCAGATGACCCTCTATCTCACCCTGTTCCGCCAGGGCCAGGCCGCGGTCAGCGCCAGCCTGACCGCCCTGGGCGGCCTCTACGAGGACAGCCTCTACCTGAGCAATCTCTATGACTACCTGGGCCAGCCGACCAGCGCCGAAGGCGGCAGCCTCACCGCCGGCAGCCAGCCTGGCGACGGCCTGAGATTCGAAGGGGTCGGCTTCACCTATCCGGGTGCGGCCGCGCCGACACTCAAGGACATCGGCTTTCACCTGGCGCCGGGCCAGAGCCTGGCGCTGGTGGGGGCCAACGGTTCGGGCAAGACCACCCTGATCAAGTTGCTGACCCGCCTGCACAGCCCGACGCAAGGCCGTATCCTGCTCGATGGCAGCGATCTGCAGGAGTGGCAGCCGGCGGCCCTGCACAGGCGCATCGGCGTCATCTTCCAGGACTTCATCCGCTACCAGCTCACCGCCGGTGAAAACCTGGGCGTCGGCGACACCCAGGCCTTCAATGACGAGGCGCGCTGGCGCAAGGCGGCCGAGCAGGGGCTGGCCGACGAGGTCATCGCCGGTCTGCGCGAGGGCTACGAGACTCAGCTCGGACGCTGGTTCATGGGCGGCCAGGAACTGTCCGGCGGGCAGTGGCAGAAGATTGCCCTGTCGCGCGCCTACATGCGCGAGGACGCCGACATCCTGGTGCTGGACGAACCCACCGCCGCGCTGGACGCCGCGGCCGAGGCGGTGATCTTCGAGCGCTTTCGCGCCCAGGCGCAGCAACGCATGACCCTGCTGATATCCCATCGCTTCTCCAGCGTGCGCAACGCCGACCAGATCCTGGTGCTGGAAGATGGGGAGATCCGCGAGCGGGGCGATCACGAGGGGTTGCTGGCGAGCGGTGGTCGCTATGCCCAGCTGTTCGATCTGCAGGCCAGAGGCTATCGCTGATCGCCGGTGGCGAACTTCGCGCCAGGGGGTCTGCCCAACGTTTGACAACCACTCGCGGAGGCCGCATGAACGATCAGATCAAGGAAAACCCCGACGACCTGGACATCGATCCGGACATCGCGCCCGATCCCGAGGAGCCCGTGGGCGAAGATCCGGATGACAAGCCGGTCGAGGAGCGCCTGCCGCAGAAGAATCCGCGCAATCCGGAGTACAGCTGATGAACGCCATCCTGCCGCTGCCCGAGGATGAAGACCCGGAAGGGCTGCATCCGGCGGAGTTGCCGGCCGACGAGGACGATGCGCCGCCGGTGGATCCGCTGTGAAATCTGGCGTCAGTATCCGGATGGCTCTGGCGTAGGGTTTGCCCTCACCCCGGCCCTCTCCCGGAGGGAGAGTGGAAAGAGCGGCTCGCAGGTTGGGTTGAGCGCAGCGAAGCCCAACGGGTGAGTCATCACTTCTGGATTATTGGGCTTCGACGATAGAGCTGTCTCAGCCCAACCTACGGGTCTCACGCGATGAAAAAGGTCCGCCGTAGCGGACCTTTTCTTTTGCCCTATTTCGCGCCGGGTTGCGGTTTGTAGAGTTCGAGCAGCTTGAGCGTGACGCCATTGGTCCAGCCGAAGCCGTCCTGCAACTCGTACTCGCCGCCACCGCCACCCTGGCCGCCGGTGAGGTCGTATTTCTCCACCAGCTTCTGCTCGCGGGCGTAGAGGTTCTGCACCTGGGTCAGGAAGCGGGTGCCAATGTCGGCGGCCAGCTTGTCCTGCTGGTAGCGGCGCAGGCCGTCCACGGCCACCCACTGCAGCGGTGCCCAGCCATTGGGTTCGTCCCACTGCTGGCCGGTCTTGACCGTGGTGGTGGCGATGCCGCCCGGACGCAGCAGCTGGTTGGCCACGGTGGCCGCGGTCTGGTCGGCGCTGCTCTGGCTGGCGGCGCCCACGAACAGCGGGAACAGGGTGGCGGCGGAGAGCTTGTCGGTGCGGCGCTTGGCCTGCCAGTCGAAGTCGGTGTAGTAACCGGCGGGATTCCACAGGTAGCGGTCGATGGCCTGCTGACGGGTCTTGGCCTTCTGGCTGTAGGCCTGGACGCAACTGGCCTCGCCGGTCTTCTCGCAGGCCTTGGCGATGGTCTGCTCCAGGTGATAGAGCAGGCTGTTGAGGTCTACCGGCGCGATGGCGGTGGTGCGGATGGTCGCCAGGGTCTTGCCGTCGCCCAGCCAGCGCGAGGAGAAGTCCCAGCCGCTCTCGGCGCCGGCGCGCAGGTCGCGATAGACCTCGCCGGCCGGTCGGCCCTTGGCCTGGGCGGCGGTGGCCAGGTCTTCCATGTAGGACTCCTGACGCGGGGTGTCGCGGGCATCCCAGTAGCGATTGAGCAGGGTGCCATCGGCCAGCCTGACCACATGGGCATTGGCCTGGCCCGGTTGCAGGCCTTCGGCGCCGGCCATCCAGTAGGCGTATTCCTTCTGCAGCTGCGGCAGGTAGCGACGATAGGCGGAGTCGCCTTCCAGGCTGGCCTGCAGATCGACCATATAGGCGAAGAACGGTGGTTGCGAGCGACTCAGGTAGTAGCTGCGGTTGCCGTTGGGGATGTGACCGTAGACGTCGATCTCATGGGCGAAGTTGTCCACCATGTCGCGGACCAGGTCGGTGCGCCCGTCCTTGGCCAGCCCCAGCATGGTGAAGTAGGAATCCCAGTAGTAGACCTCACGGAAGCGGCCACCCGGCACCACATAGGGCTTGGGCAGCGGCAGCAGGCTGCTGTAGGCCGGCACCTCTTCGTAATGGCGGGTCAGCACCGGCCAGAGGTCCTTGACGTGGGTGGGCAGGTCGGCCCCCGCCTTGGGCGGGGCGGCCTTGATCGGATCGGATTCTTCGAAGTTGGCGCTGACGAAGGCCTTGAGGTCGAAGCCCGGCTTGTCGCGCTGGGCCAGGTAGTCCTGGCGGATGTCGGCTGGATTGCGCTTGGGCAGGGCATCGACGAAGTGCTTCTGGTCGCTGAACAGCTTGCCCTGCTGTACCGCGGTGAACAGCTCGGGATAGGCCTGGTCCGGCGGCACGGCGCGGGCGTTGCTGGCATCGCGCCAACTCCAGGTCGGGGTTTCCGGCTTGCTGCCCTCATGGGCGCAGGCGGCGAGAAAGGCGATGGACAGGGACAGGACGAGCATCCGCGCGGGTGGCGCAGGTGGCAGGCGTTTCATGAAGCGCTCCTTTTCTTGTCGACACGACAGCAGCCGCAACGGAGGTTGCGACTCGAAAGGATCGACCCTGGCGCGCCGCGACAGTTCGCCGCGACCGGCTCAGCCGCCCGGACGCAGACGCCTCACGCAGCGCGCCAGCTCTTCCAGGCCGAAGGGTTTGCCGATAAGTTCGACGCCCTCTTCCGCCAGCTCCGGCAGGGACGCCGGATCCGCCTGGCCGGACAGATAGAGCACCGGCAGTCCGGGCGTGGTGGCTCGCGCCTGCTCGGCCAGTTGCCGGCCGTCCAGCCCGGCGAGACCGAGACTGGTCACCAGCAGGTCGATGCGCAGGGTGCCGGAGGCGATGAGCGCGACAGCGGTGGCGCTGTCGGCCACCGCCAACGGCGTGTAGCCCAGTTCCGCCAACACCTCGCCGATGATGACGCGGACTTCGCGCTCTTCTTCGACGATCAGCGCGCAGTCGCCGGAGACTTCCGGCAGCACCGGGCCCTCGGCGTCGTTGGGTGCGCTTTCCGGCGCCGGCCGGGCCAGCAGCCGCGGCAGATAGAGGCTGATGCAGGTGCCCTCGCCCACCACCGAGTGGATCTCCACCTGGCCACCGGACTGGCGGACGAAACCGTAGATCATCGACAGCCCGAGTCCGGTGCCGCGCCCGCTGGGTTTGGTGGTGAAGAAGGGTTCGCAGGCGCGCTTGAGGGTATCGGCGTCCATGCCGGTGCCGGTATCGCAGACCTGGATGCGGACGAAATCGCCGTCCACCGTCTCGATCGGCAGACCGATGCTCAGGGGTCCGCTGACATTGTCCACCCGGATGCTCAGGTTGCCGCCCTCGGGCATGGCGTCGCGGGCGTTGATGGCCAGGTTGAGGATGGCGTTTTCCAGCTGGTGCGGATCGCAGTGCAGCAGCCAGAGGTCGGTGTCGAGCTGGACGTCCTTGCGGATCTTCTTGCCCAGGCTGTGGCGCAGCAATTCGTGCATGCCCTGCACAAGCTGGCCGGCATCCACCGGGCGGGGTTCGAGCACCTGGCGGCGGGCGAAGGCCAGCAGCCGCTGGGTCAGGGCCGCGGCGTTCTCCGCCGAGCGGGTGGCGGTGTCCAGGTAGCGTTCCAGCTCCTGGATACGGCCCTGTTGCACCCGGCGACGCATCAGGTCGAGGGAGCCGACGATGCCGGTCAGCAGGTTGTTGAAGTCGTGGGCGATGCCGCCGGTGAGTTGGCCGATGGCTTCCATCTTCTGCGCCTGGCGCAACTCTTCTTCCAGGGCCACCAGTTCCTGGCTGCGCACCTCGATGCGCTCTTCGAGGTTGCGATTGAGTTCGTCCAGCGCCTCGCGGGTGTGGACGGCTTCGCTGACGTCGCGGGAAATGGAGAGGAATTTCAGCGGGCTGCCGTCATCGCCGAGGATCGGCGTGACCACCACGTCCCACCAGCGCCGGGTGCCCTTGGCGGTGGGCGCGAGTCCGGTGAAGCGGCCGATGCCACCCTGCCGCGCCGCCTCGATGGCGGCGGTCACCTCATGGCGCTGCTCCTCGGGCCAGAGTTCGGCCCAGAGGCGGCCCTGGAAGGGAATGAAGTCGTCGATCTCCATGACCATGAGACCGCCCGGATTCATGTACTCCAGGCGCCCTTCCAGATCGATCAGCTTGATGCAGTCGACGCTGCAGACCATCACGCTGCGCTTGAAGGCCTCGCCCTGCCAGAGTTCGGCTTCATGGCGACGCTGCGCGGTGACGTCCAGCAGTACGCCGCCGGCCTCGCGCCGCTGGAACTGCAGGCAGCGCAGCTGGCCATCGGCGCCCTGGCGCCAGGCCTCCCAGACCTGCCCCGGGGCGGGCAGCAGGCCCTCGGGTGGCGCGCTGCGGCTCTGCAGATCGCTCAGCAACTCGGCAGGCGCGAGCCCCCGGGCCAGTACCTCGGCGTCCCGTTCCAGCATGGCCGCGCAGGCAGCATCCGCGCGCCATCTGGCGCGGCTGGGATCGTATTCGAACAGGCCGACGGCAAGGAACTGGGACATGGTGGTTAGTGGCCGGTAGGAGAAGGAGATGTCATAACGCCAGCAGACGAGGCGAACCCGTCTACGTTAACAGTTTCGACGTTTCGCTTCGCGCTGGGCTTCGACCACTGCACCGGAAAAATTACTCACTCGGTAGCGTTTTTCTCCACCGCATAGCGCCGCTCCAGGCCGCTATGGCCAAGGCCGACGCCCTTGCGCACCTTGAGCTGCACCGGGATGCGCTCCTTGAGGGCCTCCACGTGGCTGATGATGCCGATGGTCTTGCCACTTGCATTGAGCTGGTCGAGGGCATCCAGAGCGACCTCCAGGGTCTCGCCATCCAGGGTGCCGAAGCCTTCGTCGAGAAACAGCGAATCGATGCCGGTGCGCTGGCTGACCAGATCCGACAGGGCCAGCGCCAGGGCCAGGCTCACCAGGAAGCTCTCGCCGCCGGAAAGGGTGCGGATGTCGCGCAGGGCATCGGCCTGCCAGGTGTCGAGGATCTGCAACTCCAGTTCGGCGGCCTGGCGCCGGAAGAGTCGATAGCGACCGTGCAGGCGCATCAGCTGACCATTGGCCAAGTGCACCAGGTGATCCAGAGTCAAGCCCTGGGCGAACTTGCGGAACTTGGCGCCATCCGCCGAGCCGATCAGGCCGTTGAGATGCTGCCAGAGATCATGATCGCGCTCCTGGGCGGCGATCTCGCCGAGCAGCGCCTGCAGGCCGTCCCGCCGCCGTTCGTCTTCGCGCAGGGCGGCATTGACCTCGCCCTGGCGCTGGCCCAGGGCGCGCAATTCGGCGCCGGCGGCGGCCAGTTCGGCATCCAGCTCGGCGGCGCTGCGCTCGGTGAGCGGCTCGGCAGCCAGGGCGGCGTGCCGCTCCCGCGCGGCCCCTGCCAGGGCGCGGGCTTCGGTCAGGGCGGTCTCGAGGCGGGTGCGCTCCGCGGTCAGGGCGCTGTGCTGGTGGTCGTCCAGTTGCGCGGCGCGCCAGGAGTCGGCATCGGCGAAGGCACTGGCGGCCAGGGCGGCCTGCCAGCGCTCGCCGGCTTCGCGGGCCAGTTGCACCTCACCCGCCAGCCGCTCGTGCAGCGCCTGGTGCGTGCCCTGCAGCGCCGCACCCTGCTCGCGGCAGTCTTCCCAGGTCGCGGTCGCCTCGGCGAGCACGGCCGTAGCGGCCTCCGGCGCTACCGGGGCGGGGACGACCTCGCCGGCGCGCTGGCGCCAGGTCGCGACCAGCGGGGTCAGGGTGGCCAGGCGCTGGGCGAGGTCCCTGTGCAGCTGCTGCAAGGCCTGCGCGCGCTGGCTGTCGGCCTGCCAGAGCCGCCACTCCTGGTCGCGCTGGGCCAGCCATTCGCCGGCACGACCGGGGACTTCATGACCCCAGCCAGCCAGTTCCTCGCCCAGCTGCCGCTCGGCCCTGGCCTGTTGTGCCTGGGCCTGACGCAGCTCCTCGGCACCTTCGGCCAGCGCCTGGCGCGCCCGCTCCCAGGCGGCCTCGGCCAGCGCCAGGCGCTGTTCGGCATCGGCCTGCTGACGCGCCAGGCGCTGGGCTTCGTTGCGCCTCTCCTCGCCCTGCTGACGCAGGCCATCGAGGGTGGCGAGCACCTGCTGAATGCGCGCCAGTTCCTGATCCTGCCGGCGGCGCAATTCGGCGATGGCACCGGGCGCCTCGGGATCGGCGCCCAGGGCCGTGCAACGCTGGCGCCAGAGTTCGCCCAACTGGTCCAGCTGCTGACTGGCCTCGGCCTGCTGCTCGTTGGCCTGATCGAGTTGCGCCTTGAGCGCCGCCAGGGCTTCGCTGAGGTCCTTGCCTTCCTGGGTCAGGCGCTCCAGCTCGGCCTTGGCGTCCTGCAGGGCGGTCTGGGTGGCGGAGACGTCCAGGGCGGCATAGTCGGCCACCGCGGGGTGTTCGCGGGAGCCGCACAGCGGACAGGGTTCGTCGGGCTGCAACTCGGCGCGCTGGGCTTCCAGGCTGCGGATGACCCTTTCCTGTTCGAGCAGCTTTTCGCGCTCGCGCACCTGCTGGGCGACTTCACGATAGCGTCCACGCAGGGCCTCCAGGCGCACCTGATGCTCGCCATGCTGGCGCTGGCGTTCACCCTGGCTGCGCGCCAGGCGCTCCAGCTGGGCCTGCAGCTGACGCCGACGCTCGACCAGTTGGTCCAGCTGGTCCACCTCGTTGACCCGTCCCAGCGCCGCCTGCCAGAGGGCGCGCCAGGCCTTTTCGTCGCGGCCGTCCAGTGCGGCCTGCCAGCGTTCGTTCTGGGCCTGCTCCGCCGTCTGGGCCTGGGCGGCCTGCGCCTGCGCGCGGGTCAGCGCCCCCTGCTGGGCCTCGCGTTCCTCGGCCAGCAGCTGCAGCTGACGGGTCTGTTCCTCCTGGCGGCGCGTCAGGCGCGCCAGGGCCTCGGCTCTTTCGTCGCGCAGGGCCAGCTGGCTGCGCCAGTCGCCCAGGCGCTCGCCGAGTTCGGCATGGCGGGTCCGCTCGGCCAGACTCTGCTCCAGGCGCTGTTGTTCATCCAGCGCCTGCGCCTGCTCCGCCTCGGCCTGGCGCAGCTGTTCGCCACTGGCGCCCAGGGCCTGGGCCAGGGCGGCGTCGCGGCGGCTGGCCAGGGTCTGGATCCGCTGGTCGAGCTGGGCCAGTTCGTCCCGGCTGCGCTGTTCACGCGCCGCGGCCTCACGCCAGGCCTGTTCGATGGGCAGCAGCCGCGCCGCCGGCTCGGCCGCGGCCAGCCGTTGGCGCTGCGGCTCGGCGGCGTCCCAGGCCTGCTGCGCCGCAGCCAGCCGGGTGGCGGCCTGCTGCTCGCCCGCCGTCGCCTGCTCCAGGGCGCTCAGCCACTGGCGCTGGACCTGCAAGGTCTTGAGGTCCGCGCCCAGGCGTTCTTCGCGCTGCGCCAGGCCGGTGCCTTCGGCGGCCAGTGCCTGGCGGCTTTCGTCATCCATCACCTCGACCCCGGCGACGCGTTGGCGCAGGCCCTCCAGCACGCCCTTGGCCTCGCGCGCGCGTTCGAACACCCGCTGGGAGATCTGCCCGTACACCGCGGTCCCGGTCAGCTCTTCCAGCAATTCGGCGCGCTGGCTGGCGCTGGCTTCCAGGAAGGCGGCGAACCCCCCCTGGGCCAAGAGCATGGAACGGGTGAAGCGCTCGAAGTCGAGGCCGGTGAGTTCTTCGGTGAGTCTGAGCTTGTCGCCGGTCTTTTCGGCGAGGATGCTGCCGTCGAGCCTGGCCAGTTCCACCTTGGGCGGCTGCAGGGCGCCATCGGCGCGGTCGCGGGCGCGTCTCTGGCTCCAGAAGGCCCGATAGCGCTCGCCACGCACGGCGAATTCCACCTCGGCGAGGCAGTCGCCGGTGTGACGGGTCATGAGTTCGTTGCTCTCTCCGCCCACCTTGCTCATGCGCGGCGTGCGGTGATAGAGCGCCAGGCAGATGGCGTCCAGCAAGGTGGTCTTGCCCGCCCCGGTCGGCCCGGTGATGGCGAACAGGCCGCTACTGGCGAAGGGTTCGGCGGTGAAGTCGATCTTCCACTCACCCTTGAGGGAATTGAGGTTCTTCAGGCGCAGGGTGAGGATCTTCATCGGGCTTTTCCAGGACGACTCGGCGAACCGCCGATTCTGGCATTGTTGGGCGCGCTCGCCCATGCCAACCGACCACTCGACCTGTGGTCGTGCCCACCGCTGAACTTGCCCCCGCCTCCGCTCTCA
The DNA here is from genome assembly GCF_000510705.1 of Pseudomonas sp. MOIL14HWK12:I1. NCBI lineage: Bacteria > Pseudomonadati > Pseudomonadota > Gammaproteobacteria > Pseudomonadales > Pseudomonadaceae > Pseudomonas > Pseudomonas sp. MOIL14HWK12:I1. The sequence goes on from NZ_AZNY01000010.1 coordinate 9,901, forward strand.
ACTGCAAGGTATCGCTCTGCAACCACGTATCCCAGGAGGATTCGTCGTGCGCTCGCCCCTGTCTCCCTTAGATTTTCTCGGCATGCCCCTGCTGGTCGGCCTGGGCACCCTGGCGCTGGTCAGCTGCAGTGGCGGCCACAAGGTCGCCGCGCTGTGGCAGCCGCTGGCGACCTGGCTGGTCTAGGTGCTGGAAAGCCCGGTGAGCCCTTAGATCACCGGGCGACCCCTCACGGCATGAATACCGCCCTCATGCAGTTCTTGTCCTTGGACTTGAACAGCTCGTAGCCATAGGGCGACTCTTCCAGGCTCATCGGATGGGTGAGCAGATAGGACGGATCCAGTTCGCCCTTCTGGATGTGTTCGAACAGCCGCTCCACATAGCGCTGGCCCGGCTGCTGGCCCGATCTCAGGGTCAGGGCCTTGTTGACGATGGCGCCCATGGGGAATTTGTCGATCACCCCGCCATAGACCCCGATCACCGAGACCGTGCCACCCTTGCGACAGGCGCGGATGGCCTGGCGCAGCGCCGAACCGCGCTCGGTGTGCAGGCGCAGCAGCTGCTTGGTCTTGTCGTAGGCGTAGTCGACCTGGGTGCCATGGGCCTCCATGCCGACGCAGTCGATGCAGCGATCCGGACCTCGGCCACCGGTTAGCTCCAGCAGCGCCTCATGGATGTTGGTGGTCTCGTAGTCGAGGACGATGGCGCCGGCTTTCTCGGCCGCCAGTTGCAGGCGATCGCTGAAGCGGTCGATGGCGATGACCCGTTCGGCGCCCAGCAGGTAGGCGCTGCGAATGGCCATCTGCCCGACCCCGCCGCAGCCCCAGACCGCCACGGTGTCGCCGGGCTGGATGTCGGCGATGTCGGCGGCGTAGTAGCCGGTGGGCACGGCGTCGGAAACGAACACCGCCTGGGCGTCGCTGACCCCGTCGGGCACCTTGAACAGATTGACGTCGGCATAGGGCACCCGCACATAGGTGGCATGGCTGCCGGCATAGCCACCGAAGGCGTGGCTGTAGCCGAAGATGCCGGTGCAGGGCTGGCCATAGGCCAATTCGGTCAGCTCGGGCTTGGGATTGCTGTTGTCGCAGCAGTTGTAGTCTTCGCGCTGGCAGTGCTCGCAGTCACCGCAGCCGAGGATGGAGACCGTCACCACCCGGTCGCCGATGGCCAGGCCCTGATTGCGCAGGCCGCTGCCCAGTTCGACGATCTCGGCGAGGAATTCGTGGCCGATGATGTCGCCCGGCTTCATCGCCGGGACGTAGCCGCCCAGCAGATGCAGGTCCGAGCCGCATACCGAGGACATGATGACGCGCACGATGGCGTCACGCGGGTTGAGGATCTCCGGATCCGGGACGGTTTCCACCTGCAGACGGTTGGGGGCTTGCCAGGTCAGGGCGCGCATCATTCGGTCCTCGCTTGGGTGCCCAGGCCGGCGTCGAGGTCGGCCTGGGGTTCGTCGGCCGGACGGCTCACCGGCGGATGGGGGGGCGCCAAGGGTCGACCGCTGCGGGTGACCTCGGGGGTGGCGATCTCGCCGGTCTCCAGTTGCTGCTTGAGGCGCCGCAGACCCAGGTTGACCGCCTTGCCGGTGAAGCGGCTGATGCCTTCGGTGACCGCATGGCCGAGCAGGCCGGCCGGGGCTTCGCAGGCCAGTACCGCCTGGACCAGAGTGCCGCGGCCCTGGGGCGCGTCGCTGAAGGTCAGACTGGCCTTGTGCGCCATGACCGTGCCGGGCACGGTGCTCCACAGCAGGAATTCGTTTTCGCGACGCTCGCTCTGCTCCAGGGTCCAGCTCAGGGTGCGCCCCAGGGGACCGGAGGCATGCCAGTGGCTGTCGCCATCGGCGCCTAGTTCGATGCGGTCGACGAAGGGCAGCAGCTCGCGCAGGTGCTGCAGGTCGGTGCAGTAGGCGAACACCTCTTCACGCGGCTTGGCGATGGTGACGCTGCGCTGGATGGCGGTGGGATTGCGCCAGCCCCAGCGCTCGGCCAGGGCCTGCTCGAAGGGCGAAGGCTGCAAGGCGGCCTTGAGCTCGCACCGCTGGCGCACCCCACGGCTGAGGGCCATGGCGCCCAGGGCCAGCTTCACGCAGCCGGTCAGACCACCGCGGCGCAGACCGCCAAGGATCAGCAGGCCGCCGCCCAGCAGGGACACCAGGCGTTCGGTGCCCTGGACATTGGGTACCTGGTTGTCGGTGCGCTCATGGCGCGTGGCAGCGAGGGGTTGCGATAGGTCGTGCATGGGGTCTCCTCCGGTATGGGCTACATAGAGAGGGTGACCCCGGGCAAACGGGCCTTGTTCCGGACGAAAAAGCTGGTCCGATGGAAGCGTTTCGCTGCGATCAGGCCGGCAACTCGCCGAGAACCTCGCGGTAAAGGCCTTCCAGACGACTGCGCAGCTCGTCATCCAGGGTCTCGGCGGCCAGGCGCTGGCTGAAGACGTCCAGCGGACTGAGCTCCTCCAGGGTCTCGCGCGGATTGCCCTGCAAGGTAGGCGCTACCAGGCTGCGCGCACGCCTTACCCGCAGCACTTCCAGGGGCAGGTCGGCCACCAGTGCCGAGATGCGCGGCTGCAGATCGGCCAGGTAGTCGTCACCGGCCACCACCACCTCGGCCCACACCGGGCACGCGGGACTGCCATCGGCGGCCGCCTCGATCAGAGCCGCGCCCAGGGTGTCGAGGCTGCCCTGCACCACGGCCAGCGGCTGGAAACAGGGCACCGCCAGGGGCGTGATCCGCTCCAGGGCACTGCCGAACTCCACCAGCAGGACTTCCTTGTCCCGCTGCTCGTCGAAACTCAGGCACAGCGGCGAGCCGCTGTAGCGCACCTGCTCCAGGCCGCCAACCCGCTGGGGTCGGTGGATATGGCCGAGGGCGATGTAGTCCGCCGGCGGAAAGGCGCTGGTGGGAAAGGCGTCGAGACTGCCGACATAGATCTCCCGCACCGACTCGCTGGCGCTGGCGCCCACGGTGGTCAGGTGGCCGGTGGCGATGATCGGCAGCGTCGCGCCCAATTCCGCGCGGCGCGCCTCGGCCAGGGCGTAGAGCTCGGCGTAGTGGCCCTGGATGGCCTGCTGCAGCGCCTGGCGTTTGTCATCGGCGCTCTGCCCGGCCTGGCTCTGCAGCACGTCACGCGGCCGCACGAAGGGAATGCCGCAGAGCAGCGCGCCGAGCTCGCCGTCGCGGCGACGCAATTCCAGCAGCTGGTCGGCCGGCGTCGCGCTGACGCAGGGGATCACCCGGGTGTCCAGGCAGGCCAGCAATTCGCGGGACTCGGCCAGCACCGCGGCGGAATCATGGTTGCCGCCGAGCACCACCAGGCTGGCGCCGGTAGCGCGCAGGGCGACGATGAAGCCGTTGTACAGCTCGCGGGCGTAGCTCGGCGGCGTGGCGGTGTCGAAGATGTCTCCCGCCACCAGCACCACGTCCACCTCCTGCTCCGCCACCTGGTCGACCAGCCAGGCGAGAAAGGCGCGATGCTCGGCCTCGCGGGTGCGCCCGAGGAAATGCTGCCCCAGGTGCCAGTCGGAGGTGTGCAGCAGGCGCAGGCCGCTGGCGGGCGAAGCCTTGCGGGCGCGCCTGGGCTTGGGTTTTTCCTCGGGGGCGGCGGGCAGATCGAACAGCGGGAGGTTTTCCATGGGTATCGGCGGTCAGCGCGGCAAAGGGCGCAGTATCCTCTCCGGGGCGCCGGAGGGAAACCGCCCCACGCCCTGACCGGACCGGCGTGCCCAGTGCCTGAAGCCTAGTACCGCGGCTCTAGACGCTGACCGGAGGCGGCATCGAACAGGTGCAGGTGCTCCTGCGGCGCGCGCAGCTGCAGGACGTGGCCCGGCGCCGGCCGCTGCTGATGCGGCAGGCGCACCACCAGCCCCTGCTCGCCCCAGCGCCCATGGGCCAGGTTGTCGGCGCCGAGGATCTCCAGGGTGCGGACCACCAGCGGCAGCCCCTGCTCGGGGTCGCTGCAGGGTTGCAGGTGCTCGGGCCGGATGCCCAGGCAGACCGGGCGTCCGGCCAGGTGGCGATAGCCCGGCCCGAGGGGCAGCCGCAGACCGCCCGGCACGTCGCAGTGACTGCCCGCGGCGTCGACCTGGCCGTCCAGCAGATTCATTGCCGGACTGCCGATGAAGCTGGCGACGAAGCGCGTCGCCGGGCGTTCGTAGACCTCCACCGGGGTGCCGAGCTGTTCGACCACCCCTGCCTGCATCACCACCACCCGCTGGGCCAGGGTCATGGCCTCCACCTGGTCGTGGGTGACATAGAGGCTGGTGGTCGCGAGTCGCTGGTGCAGCTGCTGCAACTCCAGGCGCATCTGCACCCGCAGCTTGGCGTCCAGGTTGGACAGCGGCTCGTCGAACAAAAACACCGCCGGATCGCGCACCAGGGCGCGGCCCATGGCCACCCGTTGGCGCTGGCCGCCGGACAGCTCTCGCGGCCGCCGTTCGAGCAGGCCATCCAGTTCCAGGATGCGCGCCGCCTCCTTGACCCGGGTGGCGATCTCGGCGCGGCCGAGACCGGCGATCTTGAGGCCCCAGGCCAGATTCTCGGCCACGCTCATACGCGGATAGAGAGCATAGTTCTGGAACACCATGGCGATGCCGCGCGCCTTGGGTTCCAGCGCGGTGACGTCCCGCCCGCCGATGTGGATGCTACCGGCGCTGACCCGCTCCAGCCCGGCCACCAGTCGCAGCAGGGTGGACTTGCCACAGCCCGAAGGGCCCACCAGCACGATGAATTCGCCATCCGCCACCTGAAGATCGAGCGGTTGGATGACCTGGGTCTTGCCGTTCCAGCTCTTGGAGACGGCTCTGAGTTCGAGGTTTGCCATGGTTATTTTTCGCTATCCACCAGACCGCGCACGAAGGCACGTTGCATGACCAGCACCACCGCCACCGGCGGGATCAGGGTGAGCAGCATGGCCGCCATCACCTGGTTCCACTGCGGCGCCCGCTCGCCGAGCGAGAGCATGCCGCGAATGCCGGCCACGGCGGTGCCGAGATCGGGGTTGCTGACGATCAGCAGCGGCCAGAGGTACTGATTCCAGCCGTAGATGAAGGTGATGACGAACAGCGCCGCCAGGTTGGTCCGCGACAGCGGCAGGACGATGTCGCGAAAGAAGCGCAACGGCGAGGCGCCATCGATGCGCGCCGCTTCCAGCAACTCGTCGGGCAGCGTCAGGAAGAACTGGCGGAACAGGAAGGTGGCGGTCGCCGAGGCCATCAGCGGCAGGGTCAGGCCGGCGTAGCTGTCCATCATTCCCAAATGGCCGATGGTGTCCACGGTGGGAAAGATGCGCACCTCCACCGGCAGCATCAGGGTGATGAAGATCAGCCAGAAGGCCAGGGTGCGCAGTGGAAAGCGAAACCAGACGATGGCGAAGGCCGAGAGGATGGACACCGACAGCTTGCCCAGGGTGATGCCCAGCGCCATCAGGAAGCTGTTGAGCAGCAACCGCCAGAACGGCGCGGTGCTGTTGCCCACGCCCTGGGTCCAGATCAGGCTGAGGTTGTCCCAGAGATGGCGCCCCGGGATCAGGCTCATGGGCGTGGCGAACACCGCCCGGTCATCGAGGGTGGCGGCCACGAAGGCCACATAGAGTGGAAAGAGGATGACGCCGATGCCCAGCACCAGCATCAGGTGGCACAGCAGCGTCAGTCCGCGGCGATTCTCGATCATTGATAGCGTACCCGGCGTTCGACATAGCGGAACTGCACCATCGTGAGCACGATGACCAGCAGCATCAGCACCACCGACTGGGCAGCAGAGGCGGAGAGGTCGAGCCCGGTGTAGCCCTCGCGGTAGATCTTGTAGATCAGCGTGGTGGTGGCCTGCACCGGACCGCCGCCGGTGGCGGCGTCGATCACCGGAAAGGTGTCGAAGAAGGCGTAGACCAGGTTGACCACCAGCAGGAAGAAGCTGACCGGCGCGATCAGCGGCAGCGACAGCTGCAGGAAGCGGCGCAGCGGCCCGGCGCCGTCGATGGCGGCTGCCTCCAGCAGCGAGCGCGGGATGGCTTGCAGCGCCGCGAAGAAGAACAGGAAGTTGTAGCTGATCTGCTTCCACACCGAGGCGAGCACCACCAGGAACATCGCCTGGCCGGCGTTCTGGGCGTGGTTCCAGTGATAGCCGTAGCGCTCCAGCAGCAGGGTGAGCAGACCGAGACCGGGGTTGAACAGAAAGATCCACAGCACCGCGGCGATGGCCGGCGCCACCGCATAGGGCAGCAGCAGCAGGGTCTGGTAGACCCGACTGCCGCGCACCACCAGGTCGACCAGCGCCGCCAGCACCAGAGACACCAGCAGGCCGCAGCCGGTCACCAGGGCGCTGAAGGTCAGGGTGGTCCAGAAGGAGGCCAGATACAGCGGGTCCTGGAATAGCTGACGGAAGTTGTCGAGGCCGACGAACTGGCTGGACAGGCCGAAGGGATCGACGCTCTGCAGCGAATACCAGAGCGTCTTGCCGGCGGGCCAGAGAAAGAACACGGCGGTGATCGCCAGCTGGGGTGCCAGCAGCGCATAGGGCAGCCAGCCGGTGGGAAAGACCTGACGGGATGTGGACATGGGCGCACGCATCGTCGCGAAAAGAGGAGCGGCGCCGGCAGTCATCGGCCGGCGCCGCCAGGGCGGATCCCAGGCTTACTGGGTGGATTTCTCGAAGCGGCGCAACAGCACGTTGCCGCGCTGCACAGCGGCATCCAGCGCCTGCTGCGGGGCCTGCTTGCCGGTCCAGACGCTTTCCAGCTCTTCGTCGATCACCGCGCGGATCTGCGGCATGTTGCCCAGGCGCAGGCCCTTGGTGAAGGCCAGCGGCGGCTTGTTCAACATCTGCCGGGTGGCGATGTCGGCCCCCGGATTCTTGGTATAGAAGCCCTGCTCGCGGGTCAGGTCGTAGGCCGCCTTGGTGATCGGCAGGTAGCCGGTCAGCTGGTGCCATTCGGCGGCGATCTCCGGCTGCGCCAGGAAGGCGAGGAATTCGGCCACGCCGCGCTTCACCGCCGCATCCTGGCCCTTGAACACCCAGAGGCTGGCGCCGCCGATGATGGCGTTCTGGGGAGCGCTCTTGAGGTCGCCGTCATAGGGCATCATGGCCACACCGAAGTCGAATTTGGCGTAGTGGCGGATGTTGGCCAGCGAGCCGGACGAGGTGGTCAGCATGGCGCAGTCGCCGTTGTAGAACTTCTCCGTGGGTTCGTCCTTGCGACCGACGTAGGTGAAGTCGCCGCGCTTGCCCATCGCCTGCAACAGGGCGATGTGCCTGACCTGCGGCGCCTGGTTGAACTCCAGCACGGCATCGCTGCCCAGGTAGCCGTTGTCCTGGCTGGCGAAGGGCAGGCCGTTCCAGGCGCTGAAGTTTTCCAGCTGGACCCAGCTCTGCCAGCCGCTGGTATAGCCGCACTTCAGGCCAGCGGCGCGCAGCTTGGCGCTGTCGTCGGCGAGCTCCTTCCAGGTCTTGGGTGGCGCTTCCGGATCGAGGCCGGCCTGCTTGAAGGCCGCCTTGTTGTAGTAGAGCACCGGGGTGGAGCTGTTGAACGGCATGGACAGCAGCTGACCGGTCTTGGCGTCGCTGTAGTAGCTGGCGACGGTGGGTACGAAGCCCGCTTCATCCAGCTTCACACCCGCATCCTTGAACACCTGGTAGACCGGCTCGATGGCGTTGGACGCCATCATAGTCGCGGTGCCCACTTCGTAGACCTGCAGAATGGCCGGCGGCTTGCCGGTCCGGAAGGCCGCGATGCCAGCCGCCAGATTCTGCTCGTAGTTGCCCTTGTACACCGGCTGCACCTGGAATTCCGGGTGCGTCTGGTTGAAGCGCTGGGCCAGGGAGTCGACCTCCTTGCCAAGCTCCGCATCCATCGAATGCCAGAAGGGAATGGGCGTCGCCGCCCAAACCGGGCCGCCGCTCAGCAGCCCGAGCACCACACCCAACGTCATACCGCGAAGCGAAGCCTGCATGTCCGTACCGCCCTTGTCGAAGGTCCAGGAATCGAAAGCGCGAAAACGCGCCTCCCGTGTTCGGAAGGCAACATGCCAGGGAAAGATGACAGTCAGGCTACAGTGAAGGCGGCACACGCAATCCCGCCGAAAGGTGCGCCGTAGAGCCATTCAGCGACGAAACCCGGGCGCGCGCGGCGGCAGCCCGACGCGACCAGGTCGCCCCAGCTGCCAGGTACTAGCAGCGACCCGCTGGCGATGACGACAGCACCAGTCGCTGCACCAGGCTGGGCACCAGACTCAGCACGCCCAGCAGCGCCATGCCCAGACCGACCCACAGGGGTGCGCGCAGGCCCTGGCCGGCATCGATGGCCGCGCCGCCGGCCCAGGCGCCCACCGCCAGGCCCGCGGTGATCACCGAGGTGTGCAGGGTGTTGACCAACGGGCCCGGGGTGGCCGCGGCCATGACCCGAGCGACCATGGCCGGGTTGAGCGCCACCCCGGTCAGGCCGATCAGCGCCAGGGCCAGCAGGCTGGCGGCGGCGCTGTCGGCGCAGCTGACGAAGAGGGCAAAGCCCAGCGCCAGCACCGCCAGCCCGACGCCCTGCACCTTGAGGGTGTAGCGATCGGCCAGGCGACCCACCAGCAGATTGCCCAGCACGTTGGCGAGGCCATACCCCATCAGCAGCCAGGGAATGGTGGTGGCCGCGAAACCCGTCACCTGGATGAGGATGGGCGAGAAGTAGCTGAAGCCGGCAAAGGTCGCGCCGATGATCAGGCCGCTGGTGAGGTAGGCCGCCCAGAGTCTGCCACTGACCAGGGTCCGCAGCTCCCCGCCCAACTGCCCGGCCGCGCGCGCCGGCGCCCGCGGCACGCAGAGGCCGACCAGCAGGGTGCAGCAGGCCGCCAGCAGGGCGACCGCCCAGAAGCTGGCGCGCCAGCCGGCCAGTTGCTCGATCAGTACCGTACCCGGCACCCCGAACACCGGCGCCAGCATGAGTCCGGACAGGATCAGCGAGGCCGCCCGGCCGCGGCGATCCGGCGTGACCAGGTTGGCGCCCAGGGTCAGACAGAGGCCGATGCTGGCGGAGCTGGCGATGCCCATGAGCACCCTCCCCGCCGCCATCACCGGATAGCTGACGGCCAGCGCGGCCACCACGGCGCCGACCAGATAGAGCGCCAGCAGCCACAGCAGCGCCGACTTTTCCGCCAGGCGCAGGGCCAGCAGCAACAGGGTCAGCGGCGGGCCGCCCAGGGCCATGCCCAGTGCATACCAGGAGATCAGATAGCCGATCTGGCCGAGGGAGACACCGAGATCGGCGGCCAGCGCCGGCATCATGCCGGCCACCATGAATTCGGCGGTGGTCAGCGCGAAGATGGTCAGGGCCAGCAGATAGATGAGACGGGGGATGGCGGGTGAGGCAGTCATGACAGGCGAAACATTCCAGAACAGCGGACAGGAGCGGCGGTAGCGGACCGGACGTGCGGACAGGGGGCGCGCATGCCGAAGGTGGGAGCGCAGGCCCAGGGGTCGAGCGGCAAGGCGGCCACCTTAGTGGCTGGGCCAGGGCCCGGTCAAACGCCGGGCCGCCGGGCTAGATGCGGAAATCCTCGGCGATCAGCCCGGCCAGAGAGGCGCAGGCGGGGCTGCGCTCGCCCGGTGGCGAGGCCAGTCGCAACTCGTGCACCGGCAACGCGGGAAAGCCTTCTTCCGGCGTCAGTTCGCGCATCGGCGGGGTCATGCGTGCCCGGTCGGTGATGGCCACCGCCTGCCCCAGTTCGACCGCCGCTTCCAGCGCCGAAGAGGCGGCGCTGGTCACCACCGCATGCCAGCGCCGGCCCTGGCGGATCAGCAGGTCGATGCCCAGTTCGCGATAGCTGCAGCCCTCGCCGTGCAGCGCCAGGGGCACGCTGGCCTCCGCGCTCAGTTGCAGCCCGGGACCGGCGACCCACACCGGCTGGGTATGGCCGAATCTCTGGCCGTCCGCCCGGTCGGTGCGGGGCGGTCCCACCAGCAGCGCCAGGTCCAGCAGGCCCTGACCGAGCCAGCGCCGCAATTGGCTGCTGTTGCCGGTGAGCACCTCCAGGACGATTCCGGGATGCTCGCCCTGCAAGCGCGGCAAGACGGCCTTGAGCAGGCGCGCGGCATAGTCCTCGGCCACGCCCAGGCGCACCTCCCCCACCACCGGCTGGCCGGTGAGACCGGCGAGGATGCGGTCATGGGTCTGCAACAGGTCGGCGGTCTCCAGCAGCACGCGGCGTCCGAGCGGGGTCAGGGTCACGGCCTGGTTGTCGCGCTCGAACAGCCGGCCACCGGTCTGCTCCTCCAGTCGGCGGATCTGGCTGCTCACCGCCGAGGGACTGCGATTGAGCTGCAGCGAGGCGGCGCGAAACTGCCCCAGCCGCACGATGGTGTGGAAGGTACGCAGGACGTCGATATCGAGAGGTGCGGGCATGATGCGTTTTTATCGAACCATAGCTACCGATAATGTCGTTTGAGTGTATTACCACCCTGGGTCAGGCTCAAGGCATCCCGTCAGCTGGAGTCCGCTCATGTCTGCCATCCTGTCTTCCCACTTGCTGCGCCAACTCGCCCTGGTGCTCTGCTGGAGCGCCGGTTTCGTCGGCTATCGCTACGCCGCGGACCAGGCCCCTACCCTGCTGGTGACCTGCTGGCGCCTGCTGCTGGCCGCCCTCCTGCTGCTGCCCTTCGCCTGGGCCGAGGTGCGGCGCTTGCCATTGAAGATCATCGGTCAGCAGGCGGGCATCGGCGTGCTGGCCTTTGCCGGCGCGGTAGGACCGGCGGCCAAGGCCATCGAACTGGGCGTCTCACCCGGGCTGGCGGCGCTGCTGTCGGATCTGTCGCCGCTGCTGGTGGCGCTGGGCTGCTGCCTGCTGCCGGGCCAGCGCACCAACGGCCGCCAGTGGCTCGGCCTGGGCCTGGGCCTGACGGGCGTCCTGCTGGCCACCGGCGCGGGACTGGGTTTGGGCGTGGCCCCCGCCTGGGCCTATGCCTTGCCCCTGGGCAGTGCCCTGGCCCTGGCGCTGGCGACCCTGGTGCAGAGTCGCCTGCCGCCGAGTCGACTGGCGCTGCGGACGCAGCTGTTCATCCAGCTCGCGGCCAGCAGTCTGGTGATGCTGGGGGTGGCCGGGGTGGAAGGCCCGCTGACGCCACCGCTGACCCTCGGCTTCGCCCTGGCGGTGCTCTGGCTGCTGATCCCGACCCTGCTCGGCTTCGGCCTCTACTGGCTGTGCCTGCGTCAGGGCAGCCCGCAGGCGGTGAGTGGCGCGCTCTACCTGAGTCCGCCGGTGGCACTGCTCTGGGCCTGGGCCTGCTTCGACGAACCCCTGGCGCCGGGCATGCTGCTCGGCCTGCTGTTCGCCCTGGCGGGATTGCTGTGCCTGAATGCGGCGGAGCGGACCCGGCAACCGGAGCCGGCGCTGGGCGGGTGACTCTCTGGGGTGCGATGCCGACGGCCGTCAGCATCGGCGAAGGCCTCGCGTGGCGAGGCCGGCGGGCGGTCAGGCCTTGTCGTCGGCCTGCTCGTCGTGGTCCTTGAGCGCGGGTTTCTTGCCCGGTTGCGGCGCGTGCTCGGCATCGGGTGCGATGTCCTCGCCCTGATGCTTCTTTTCCTGCTGCACTTTCTTGTCGTGGGCGACGTTACGTGGATCGGTCATGGCATTTCCTCGCTCGTTAGGACAGTCAGCCCCCTTCGCCGCAGCACGCAGGCCGAGATGCCCGGGGTGAAGTTTCGAGCGAGACGGCGCGGAGCCGTTCCGGTACGCCGACGAAACGCTCTGAGGCGGGCCCTTCCGGCCGCTCCGCGCGCGTGCTGCGGGCCTGCTGCAGCCTAGTACTTGAGCCGCCGCTCCTTGGACGGCGGATAGCCGAAGTAGGCCGAATACCTCTTGCTGAAGTGGGTGACCGAGGTGAAGCCGCAGGCCACCGCCACCTCCAGCACCGACAGGGTGGAATGCTGCAGCAGCCGGCGCCCCTCGGTGATGCGCAGCTCCAGGTAGTAGCGCATGGGCGCGGTATCGAGCTGCTCGCGAAACAGTCGCTCGACCTGGCGCCGCGAGCGGCCGGCGTAGTCGCACAGCTGCTCGATGGTGAGGGGCTCCTCGATGTTGGCCTCCATCAAGGTCACCACCTCGCGCAGCGGCGGGGTCATCTGCACCTTGAGCGTCGGATTGACCTGGCGAAAGCGCGATTCTTCGAAGGCCAGGATGTTGACCAGGCCATCGGCCAGGGCGCTCCCGCACTGGGCGCCGATCCATTCGAGAAAGAGGTGGAAGGCACCGCTGGGACTGGCCGCGGTGAGCCGATCGCGATCCAGCACATGGCTTTCCGCCGAGGTCTTGCACCCGCGCACCCGTTCGCTGAAGGCGCTGCGCTGTTCGGGATGGATGGCGCAGCGATAGCCGTCCAGCAGCCCGGCCTGGCCCAGTTGCCAGGCGCCGTTCCACAGGCCGCAGAGGGTCACCTGCTGCCGGGCCACGCGCAGCAGCAGCGCCTTGAGCCGTGGATCCAGTTCCAGCGGCGTCCGCAGGCCGCCGCAGACCACCAGCAGATCGAAGCGGGCGCCCTCCGCCGCACGGTAGTCGCCGTCCGGGCGGATGACGATGCCGAGGTCACTGAGTACCTCGGCGCCGGTCGGGCTGTAGGTGCGGGTGGCGAAGGTGCCGGCGGCCAGCAGGTTGGCGGTGACCAGGGTATCCAGCGCCTGGGTAAAGGACGGCAGGGAAAAGTGATCGAGCAGGATGAAGCCGACCAGCCGGGAAAATTCCGGCCGCGGTCGCATCGACTGCAATTGCAGGTAGTTCTTGCCCTGGATACCGCTGCCAAAGGTTCTGGAATCGATCACGCTGCGCTGCCTGCTGGGACCCTGGGTCATGCTAGCCGAAGCGCGGCCCGGCGATGATCGGACTGCGACAGCGGCGCACCGACGACCGCCATCCCACCTGACGCCCTTAGCCTGCTAAGCTTCGCCGCTTTTTTGCCACCTGCGCGTGCAGGTCGCCGCAGCCGGTGGGTGCACCGCCCTGCGCCCCATGACCGTGAATGGCCGCCAGAGCCAACGTCCGGCCCCTTCAACTGCCAGCTGGAAACCCCATGTCCACCGCCTCTCCGAGTCTGCAGCGCCGGCTCAAGCCCCGTCACCTCAACATGATCGCCATCGGCGGCTCCATCGGCACCGGCCTGTTCGTCGCCTCCGGCGCCACCGTGGCCACCGCCGGTCCGGGCGGCGCCCTGGCGGCCTATGCGCTGATCGGCCTGATGGTCTATTTCCTCATGACCAGTCTCGGCGAGATGGCCGCCTACCAGCCGGTGTCGGGTTCCTTCTCCATCTATGGCAGTCGTTTCGTCGAAGACGGCTTCGGCTTCGCCCTTGGCTGGAACTACTGGTACAACTGGGCGGTGACCATCGCCGCCGAGCTGGTGGCGGCGCAGCTGGTGATGGGCTTCTGGTTTCCCGAGGTGCCGGGGCTGCTCTGGAGCGCGCTGTTTCTCGGCCTGATGTTCCTGCTCAATGCGGTATCGGTGCGCGGCTTCGGCGAGAGCGAATTCTGGTTCGCGCTGATCAAGGTGACCACCGTGGTGGTCTTCATCGGCCTGGGCCTGGCCGCCATCCTCGGCATCTTCAGCGGCATCGAGCCGCCGGGGCTGACCATCTTCACCCAGGGCGAGGCGCCCTTCGTCGGCGGTCTGCAGGCCATGGTCGGGGTGGCCATGATCGCCGGCTTCTCCTTCCAGGGCACCGAGCTGATCGGCATCGCCGCAGGCGAGTCGGAAAATCCGCGCAAGAACGTGCCCATCGCCATCCGCCAGGTGTTCTGGCGCATCCTGATGTTCTATGTGCTGGCGATCTTCGTCATCGGCATGCTGATCCCCTACACCGATCCGCGACTCCTGCAGAACGACGCCACCGACGTCTCCGTCTCGCCGTTCACCCTGCTGTTCGAGCGCGCCGGCCTGGCCTTCGCCGCCAGCCTGATGAACGCGGTGATCCTTTCGGCGGTGCTCTCCGCCGGCACCTCGGGCATGTATGCCTCGACGCGGATGCTGCACAGCCTGGCCGAACAGGGCAAGGCGCCGCGCCTGTTCGCCCGCGTCGCGCGCAATGGCGTGCCGCGCAACGCCCTGCTCGCCACCACCGCAGTGGGCGCCCTGTGCTTCTTCACCTCCCTGGTGGGCGACAAGGCGCTCTATGGCTGGCTGCTCAACACCTCGGGCATGTGCGGCTTCATCGCCTGGCTGGGCATCGCCGTGTCCCACTATCGCTTCCGCCAGGGCTACCTGGCCCAGGGTCGCCGCCTGGAAGACCTGCCCTATCGCGCCAAGCTGTTTCCCTTCGGACCGCTGCTGGCCTTCGCCCTCTGCCTGGTGATCACCCTGGGGCAGAACTATGCCGCCCTGTTCGGACCGAACGGCGTGGACTGGCTGGGCCTGGCCGCCACCTACATCAGCCTGCCGCTGTTTCTCGCCGTCTGGCTCGGCTATCGCCTCAAGCACCGCAGCCGCCTGGTGAAGCTCAAGGACATGGACGTCAGCCCGAGCGGCGACTGAACGACCCCGCGAAACCCGCCGCGCCGGCTGCGCCCGGCGGGTCCCGTGCTAGCATCCTGGCCTTTACGGTCGATTCGCCAGCGCTGCCATGGGCACCCTCGCCTCCCAACTGATTCCCGACATCCTCACCTACATCGCCTCGCACCAGCTGGCGGTGGGCACCCGACTGCCCGAGCGCGCCTTGGCCGAACGCCTGCGGGTGTCGCGCTCGCCGGTGCGCAGCGCCCTGCAGCAGATGGCCGACCGGAGCCTGCTGGCGCGGCATCCCGAGGGCGGCTTCGCCGTGGCCGCCGCGGCCCTGGATGCCACGCCCCAGGCGCGCGAAGAGGTCTCCGCCAGCGAGCGGCTGTACCTGACCATCGCCCGCGATCGCATCGAAGGCGAGTTGCCGCTCAAGGTCACGGAAAACGAGCTGATCCGCCGCTACCAGGTCACCCGCGGGCAACTGGCCGACATCTTGAGGCGCATCGTCCAGGAAGGCTGGGCCGAGCGCCTGCCGGGCTACGGCTGGAGTTTCGTCGAAGGCCTCACCTCGCCCGATGCCTATGCCCAGAGCTACCGCTTTCGCCTGCTGCTGGAACCGGCCGGCATCCGGGAAGCCGACTTCACCCTGGATGCCGAGGCCTTGCGGCGCTGCCGCGACGAGCAGGCGCTGCTGGCCGCGGGCCGGGTGTTCGAGGCTTCGCCGGCGGAGATCTTCGACGCCAACACCCGCCTGCACGAGACCATCGCCCGCTGTTCCGGCAATGCCTTCATCCTCGATGCGCTGCGCCGGCTCAATCGCCTGCGCCGGCTGATCGAATACCAGAAGTCGGTGGATCGCGAGCAGGCCCAGCGCCGCTGCCAGGAGCACCTGCAACTGATCGATCTGCTGCTGGAGGACCGCCGTGAAGAGGCCGCGGTCTTCATGACCCGGCACCTGGGCAATGCGCTGCAGGAAAAGCAGACGGCGCCGGCGCGCTGAGCCTGCGGCGCCAGGGGCCTGCCCGTCAGGACGCGGGAGCGTTAGACTGGCCGACTTTTCCCGTTACCCGAGTCCGCCATGCCGATCCGTCACGCCATCGTCCATCTGATCGACAAGAAGCCCGACGGCCAGCCCGCGACCCTGCACGCGCGGGACGCCGAACTGGCCGACTCCCAGGCCATCGAGAATCTGCTGGCCGATCTCAACGACAGCTACAACGCCAAGCCCAACAAGGCCTGGGGCCTGTTCCACGAGGAATCCGGCGCCTATCCCTTCAGTGGCTGGCTGCATGCCTATCTGGAAGGCGAACAGGATTTCGTCGCCTTCAGTCGCCAGGCGGTGGAGCACCTCAAGGGCCTGATGGAGAGCAGCAACCTCTCCACCGGCGGCCATGTGCTGTTCGCCCAGTACCAGCAGGGCATGACCGACTACCTGAGCATCGCCCTGCTGCACCACAGCGAGGGGGTGACCGTCACCGAAAAGCTGGAGGTGGCGCCGGCCAAGCACCTGGACCTGGGCCAGCTGCACCTGGCGGCGCGCATCAACCTGTCCGAGTGGCGCAACAACAAGCAGTCGCGCCAGTACATCTCCTTTATCCGTGGCAAGGGCGGCAAGAAGGTCTCGGACTACTTCCGCGACTTCATCGGTTGCCAGGAAGGCGTCGACGCCAAGGGCGAGACCCGTACCCTGCTCAAGGCCTTCAGCGACTATGTGGAGAGCGAGGACCTTCCGGAAGAGGCCGCCAAGGAAAAGACCGACACCCTGGTGGACTACGCCAGCAGCCAGGCCAAGCGCGGTGAGCCCATGGCCCTGGACGCCCTCTCCGAGTTGATGGACGACGAGGCGCCACGCGCCTTCTACGACTACATCCGCAACAAGGATTACGGCCTGGCGCCGGAGATCCCGGCGGACAAGCGCACCCTCAACCAATTCCGCCGCTTCACCGGCCGCGCCGAGGGCTTATCGATCAGCTTCGAGGCGCACCTGCTGGGCTCGCGCATCGAATACGACGAAGGCCAGGATCTGCTGATCATTCGCGAGGTGCCGACCCAGCTGAAGGACCAGCTCAAGCGGCGCAAGGACTAGGTTCTGTACGAAAAATGCCTGCGCTCGGTGATGCTTCGTTGAAAAAGGCCTGGATCGCCAGTCCGATCGGAATGCTCATTTACCGCTCGTAAACTCGAGCGCGAGTCCGATCCGCTTCCTCAGCCTTTTTCGCGGGGCCGCCTAGGCCTCGCCTGACCTTCGCTCGGCGCTTTTTGGTACAGAACCTAGCGACCGCCTGGCCCCTGGACACCCGGGGTTGCAAACGCGGTCACCGATCGGGCGCCCCCGGCTGGACAGCGGCCAGCCAAAGGGGGCACAAGATGTCCCTTCTTTTCCCTCTCTGCCGAAAAAGTCGAAATCATGAGCCAGTACCCCTTCGAACGCCGCATCGTCATCACCCTGCAATCGAACAACGAACTGACGCTCGACGCAGCCCTCGACCAGGCCGTGTCGCGCATCAAGCAGGGCGAGATCCACGGTGGCGACGAAGGCCTGGCCACTGCCTACAGCTTCCATGTGGACACCGTGGCCGAAGGCCCCTCCGGTCCGGTGGACCTGGGCGAATACCTGGGCCGCCCGGCCACCAAGGCCGAGCAGAGCGTGGTGGACGCCGGTGTGGTGCCGCGCTTCCGCCTCGGCCAGAGCGTGGCCGTGCAGGTCGGCAATGGCGAACCCAAGCCCAGCAGCATCCAGGAAGTGCGCCTCTTTCCCCAGGTGGAAGGTCCCTGCTGGCTGTACCTGGTGGAAGAGCGCGTTCATCGCGACTACCTGCCGGCCAAGAAGCTGCGGGCGATCTGAGCGACGCCACGATGTTGGGCTTCGCTGGCGCTCAGCCCAACCTACCGCCCCGGAGATTGGACTGAGACAGCTTCATCGTCGAAGCCCAACAGGCAGACCTGAGCCCAACAACCTACTCACCCGAACGCGGCGATCTGGCGATAGAGCGACAGCGCCGGCGCGGCTGTCGTGCCCGTCATCTGGGTGAGGATACTGCCATTCAGCGCGGTGTTTGCCCCTGCGCCCTGTCCGTCCGTAGGCAGCACCGTCCACTGGGGGGCACCATCGGCACCAGTGCTGACGTTGAAGGTCGGCGCCGATAGCTGGGCGGTTTCCTGAGCGGCAGCGGTCGCCACGCCGCTGGGGCTCAGGCTATCGATGAGCTGACTGCTCAACTGATTGGGTTGCCAATCCGGCATGCCGGGATTCAGCGTACCGAGGATGCCGGCGTCTTCCGTGGCGGCGGGTGCCCAGTTCCAGGACGCGGCACCCTGATCCTGCGGGGAGAGCCCGGAGAAGGCCACATTGGCCGCATCGGTGCCACGTTGCGCACCCTCAAAATAGGCGAGCTGACGTTCAGCCGAGGTGAAGGTGCCGGAATCGTCGCTGGCGATACGCGCCAGGCTGTTGCTGTCCAGGTTGGCGAAGGGATCCTGCGTGGAGGCATCGGCATAGCGACTGTCGTCATGGTAATAGCTCACCAGCAGGTGATTGGCCGCCTGCTTCGCCAACTGGATACGGTCGGGACTGGCCCCCTCGGGCATCTCGCCGAGCACGGCGGCATCGGTACCCTGGCTGCGGATCTGCTGCTGGAGAATCTGCATGAAGCCGTCGAGATCGGCATTGCCGTTCGATTGCCCCGGCAGCAGACCGGCGATCAACTGGGCGGCAGGCGACAGGTCCACGGCGACGGCGCTGCCACTGGACGCAGCACCAGTCTGGCCACTGTCGGCCGCCGAGGTAGTCGGATTGCCCGTCGCGCCTGGACGGGCAGGTTGGGTGCCTGCCGTTGTCGCCTGCATCTGGCTGTCGATCGCCATCACGTCTGCACCCTCCGGCCGCCCGGGCGGCTCGCCTCAGCCTCCTTTATGCCAGGGCAACCTTAGGCTTTGCTTAGCACCGGAAGACATCGGCAAGAGCACGCAGGTGTCACGACCGACCCTAGGCCCGGCGCTCCCAGACCTCGCAGGCATAGGCGGGACGGTCGTCTTCGGCGGCATGCTGCTGCCGCGAGACGAGTTCCCAGTCGGCCTCGTTCCAGGCGGGAAAGAACACGTCCCCGTCCGGCGCCAGGGCGACGCGGGTCAGGTAGAGCCGCTGGGCCAGCGGCAGGGCGTCGGCGAACAGCTGGGCGCCGCCGATCAGCATGATCTCGCTGGCCTCGCGTTCCCGGGCCCAGGCCTCGGCACGCTCCACGGCAGCGGCCAGCGACGTCCGCACCTCGGCACCTTCGGCCACCAGATCAGTCTGACGGGAGACCACCAGATTCAGCCGACCCGGCAGCGGGCGGCCCAGGGAGTCCCAGGTCTTGCGACCCATGACCAGCGGCTTGCCGAGGGTCACGGCCTTGAAATATTTGAGCTCCGCCGGCAGGTGCCAGGGGAGACGATTGTCGATGCCGATGACGCCGTTGTCGGCCACGGCGACGATCAGGCTCAGGGGGAGAGAGGTTTTCATGGTGACAGAGCATAACAGAGGCGTTAACAGCCAGGGCGCCAGGGACTATGCTCGGCGTTTTTGCCGCAAGGGCGCCGACGCGTGACCGCAACCCCCTCTCCCGCCTTCGAGGATCTCTGGCTCACCGAAGCCCTGCGCCTGACCGAAGAAGACAGCGGCCCGCTGGAAGACGCCGAGGCCAATCGCCAGGCACGCGCGGCCGGCGGTCCCTTCGAGGCGCGACTGGTGACGCGCGCCCGTCTGCTCGGTCAGCGCGACGGTCTGCTGGCGGCACGGCGTCGCTGGCGCCAGGGCGCGCTGCTGGCCGCCTGGCTGCTGGGCATCGTGGCGCTGTTCTGCGGCGCGGGTCTCGCCGCCGGGGCGCTGGGCGACGGTAGTCGTCCGGTCAATGTGTTCTGGGCGCTAGGCAGTCTGCTCGGCCTCAACCTCCTCAGCCTGCTGGTCTGGGCCCTTGGCCTGCTGGGGGGTGGCCGGCAGTTGGCCTCGCCGCTGGCACGCCTCTGGCTGTGGCTCTCCGGCCGCCTGGCGCGGGATGCCCGCGCCCTGCACCTGGGTCCGGCGCTGGTCGGGCTGCTCGGTCGCGCCCGCCTGCTGCCCTGGGCGCTGGGCGGTCTAGTCCACGGCCTCTGGCTGCTGATCCTCGGCAGTGCCCTGGCGACCCTGCTGGCGCTGCTCTCCGGACGCAGCTATCTGTTCGTCTGGGAGACCACCCTGCTCGGCAGCGACACCTTCGTGCTGCTGACCCAGGCGCTCGGCGCCCTGCCCCAGCTACTGGGCTTTCCGCTGCCCGACCCGGCCAGCATCGCCGCCAGTGGCGATGCCGCCAGCCCCCTGGCCGCGGCACGCCAGGCCTGGGCCGGCTGGCTGCTCGGCGTGGTGCTGGTCTATGGCCTGCTGCCCCGGCTGCTGCTCACCCTGCTCTGCCTGTGGCGCTGGCGACGCGGTCGCCAGCGGCTGCGGCTGGACGTCGAGCGCCCCGGCTATCTGCACCTGCGCGAACGCCTGTTGCCCACCAGCGAACGCCTCGGGGTGAACGACGCCGCCCCCGCGCAGCTGCCCCAGCAGGATGCCGGCAGCCTCGCCCGCACCGGCGACGAGGCGCTGCTGGTGGGCATCGAACTCACCGACCATACCTGGCCGCCGCCGCTGCCCGAAGGCGTGCGTGACGCCGGCGTGCTCGACGACGGCCAGGGCCGGCGCCATCTGCTCGAACAGCTGACCCGCTATCCGGCCCGCCGCCTGCTGATCGCCTGCGATCCCCGCCGCTCGCCGGATCGCGGTACCCTGACCCTGCTGGCCGAATTGTCGCGCTGCGCCACGGCCACCCGCGTCTGGCTGTTGCCCGCGCCCCTGGGCGGCAAGCTCGATCCGGTGCGCCTGGACGACTGGCGCCAGGCGCTGGATGCCCTGCGCCTGGCACACTGCACCGGCGATCTCGAAGAACTGGCCTGGCTGGAGACGAATCCATGAGCGGCCCCCTGCGCCTGGCGCTGGTCGGTCACACCAATGTCGGCAAGACCTCGCTGCTGCGCACCCTGACCCGCGACGTCGACTTCGGCGAGGTCTCCCATCGCCCCAGCACCACCCGCCATGTCGAGGGCGCGCGGCTGTCGGTGGATGGCGAAGCCCTGCTGGAGCTCTACGACACTCCCGGCCTGGAAGACGCCATCGCCCTGCGCGATTACCTCGAGCAACTGGAGCGCCCCGGCGAACGCCTGGACGCCGCCACCCTGCTCGACCGCTTTCTCGACAGCGTGGAAGCCCGCCAGCGATTCGAGCAGGAGGCCAAGGTGATTCGCCAGCTGCGCGCCTCCGATGCCGGTCTCTATGTGATCGACGCCCGTGAGCCGGTGCTGGCCAAGTACCGCGACGAACTGGCGGTGCTGGCCGGTTGCGGTCGTCCGCTGGTGCCGGTGCTCAATTTCGTCGCCGCCGACGGCCACCGCGCCGACGATTGGCGCGCCACCCTGGCCCGCCTCGGCCTGCACGCCCTGGTGCGCTTCGACAGCGTCGCCCCGCCGGCGGACGGCGAGGCGCGCCTCTACGAAAGCCTGGCGACCCTACTGGAAAGCGGCCGCCCGGCGCTGCAACGACTGATCGCCGATCACGCCGAGCAGGCCCGCCGCCGCCATCAGCAGGGGGTGCGGCTGATCGCCGAACTGCTGGTGGACGCCGCCGCCGCGCGGCGCAGCGTGGCGCCTGGCGAAGCCGAGGTGAATACCGCGACCGCCGAGTTGCGCGACGCCCTGCGCACCCGCGAACAGCGCTGCGTGGAAGACCTGCTGCGGCTGTTCGGCTTTCGCCCGGGCGATGCCCACGCCAGCGACCTGCCGCTGCTGGACGGGCGCTGGGGCGACGATCTCTTCAATCCGGAAACCCTGCGCCTGCTGGGCATCCGCCTAGGCGGCGGCGTGGCGGCCGGCGCCGCGGCCGGGGTCGGCCTGGACCTGCTCGCCGGCGGTCTGACCCTGGGCGCCGCCACGGTGCTGGGCGCCCTGGCCGGCGGCCTGGCGCAGACCGGCGGCCACTATGGTCGGCGGCTGTTCGGCAAGCTGCGCGGCGGACGGGAACTGTCCATCGACGATGCCGTGCTGCGGCTGCTGGCCGTCCGGCAGCGACAATTGCTGGCGGCGCTGGAAACCCGCGGCCATGCCGCCCAGGGCGCCATCGAGGTGGCCGCCCCCGACGAGCAGCGCTGGCGCGAGGGCAAGCTGCCCGCCGCCGTGCAGGTGGCCCGGGCCCATCCGGAATGGTCGGCGCTCAATCCGCGCCCGCGCCTGCAGGCCGACGACCGCCAGACCCGCATCGACGAGATTGCCGCCGCCCTGGATGCGGACGCCTAGCGGCGCTCCAGCTCGGCGAGAAAGACCGCCACCGTGGCCATGCAGGCTTCGCGTTCTTCCACGTGGGGCATGTGGCTGGAATGCTCGAAGATGCGCCAGCGGGCATCCGGGATGAGTCTATCGAAGGGCTCCACGCAGGCCGGGGTGGCCTCGTCGTGACGCCCGGAGATCAGCAGGGTCGGCACCTGGATCCGCTCGAGCCGCTCGATCACGCTCCAGTCCCTGAGACTGCCGATCACATGGAATTCGGTGGGGCCGTTCATGGCGTGATAGACGGTGGGATCGGCGTCGATGGCGGCGAAGGTCCGCGCCACCTCGGCCGGCATGGGCTGCACGCGGCAGACATGGCGGGCATAGAAGACCTCACTGGCAGCGCGGTACTCCGGCGAGTCGGTGGTGCCGGCGGCCTCGTGGCGCTCCAGGGTGGCCTGCACCTCGGCCGGCAATTCGGCCCGCAGCCCGGCCGCGGCCTCGCGCCAGAGCGCCATGGACGCCGGCGAATTAGCGATGACCAGCCCCCGCAGTCCTTCAGGCTGGCGCACCCCGTGCTCGGCGGCCAGCATCCCGCCCCAGGATTGGCCGAGCAGCACGTACTGGCGGATACCCAGGTGGCGCAGCAGGTTGTCTAGCTCGTCGAGAAACAGCGCCACCGTCCAGAAGCCGGGGTCTATTCCGCGCAGGTGGGTGGAGCGGCCGTTGCCCAATTGGTCGTAATGCACCACCGGCCAGCCGCGCTCGGCCAGGTCCTTGAAGCTGTCCACATAGTCATGGGTGCAACCGGGACCGCCATGGGCCACCACCAGCGGCAACCGCCCGCTGGCCAGCTCACCGGTGACCCGGTACCAGGTCTGATGGCCGTGGAAATCGGCGTAGCCTTCTTGAACCTGCATGGATGCCTTCCTCGTCGCGATGGGAACGGGGTCAGGCTAACGGGCGGGTGGGAGGGGGATAACTGGGAAAAGTTGTAGGTTTGGGGTTGGGCCGCGTTGCAGTTTTGATCGGCAGCCGGGCTGATTCGCGGCGTTCGATCCCTTCGTGCCGGACAGCCCCCTCCCCCGCAAGCGGGAGAGGGGGTAATCCGGTGTGAGGGATAAGCCTCCTACGAAAGGGCAAACCCCGCGTAGGGTGGATGACGGCGCAGCCTCATCCACCGAAACACCCGAGGGGTCAGTGCGACTTGAGCCCCGCCGCCGTCAGCGCCAGGCGCAGCACCCAGGCCACCACGCCCAGCGCCACCAGGCTGCAGGCCCAGATGCCGGCCATCCAGGCCAGCCGCTGCCAGAGCGGCTTGTTGTCCGCGGGATTGGGTTCGCGCGAGCGGCCGGGCATCAGTGGTAGCCCTCCCCCGCGCGTACCTTGCCGCGGAACACGTAGTAGCCCCAGAAGGTGTACATCAGGGTGATGGGGATGATGAACAGGGTGCCGATGAGCAGGAACAGCTGGCTCTGCGGCGGCGACGAGGCCTCCCAGATAGAAACCGCCGGCGGGATGATGTTCGGCCAGAGGCTGATGCCCAGACCGCTGTAGCCGAGGAAGATCAGCGCCAGGGTCAGCAGGAAGGGCGCATGGTGCGAATCCTCGCGCAGGATGGCGCGCAGCAGGGCCAGGGTCACCACGCCGACCAGGATCGGCACCGGCAGGAACCAGACCAGGTTGGGCATGCTGAACCAGCGGGCGGAAATGGCCGCCTGGCTCAGCGGGGTCCAGATGCTCACCACCGCGGTAAAGGCCAGCAGCAGGAACAGCAGCGGCTTGGTCAGGCGGCGCATGGTCGCCTGCAGCGGACCCTCGGTCTTCATGATCAGCCAGGTGCTGCCCAACAGCGCATAGGCAGCGATCACGCCCAGGCCGCAGAACACCGAGAAGGGCGTCAGCCAGTCCAGCGGACCGCCGACGTACTGGCGATTTTCCACCGGGAAACCTTCGATGAAGGCACCCAGGGCCACGCCCTGGCAGAAGCTGGCCAGCAGCGAGCCGAAGATGAAGGACTTGTCCCACAGGGCTTCCTTGCCTTCCTGGACCTTGAAGCGGAATTCGAAGGCCACGCCGCGGAAGATCAGGCCGATCAGCATGAAGATCAGCGGCAGGTACAGCGCCGGCAGGATGATCGAGTAGGCCAGCGGGAAGGCGCCATAGAGCCCCGCCCCGCCGAGTACCAGCCAGGTCTCGTTGCCGTCCCAGATGGGCGCCACGGTGTTCATCATGACGTCGCGGTCTTCCTTGCCCTTGACGAAGGGAAAGAGGATGCCGATGCCCAGGTCGAAGCCGTCCATGACCACGTACATCATGAGGCCGAAGATGATGATGATCGCCCAGATCAGCGGGAGGTCGATGCCAGGGATGCCGTTCATGTGCGGTCTCCGGTCAGCTGGTCGGTGGGGTTGTCTTCTTCCAGGCCGCCATCGGCGCCGGACAGCGGACGCTTGGGATGGCGATCGGTGCCCGGACCGCCGGAGGTGGGCAGGTCGCCTTCACCGGTGTGCGGACCCTTGCCGATCATGCGCAGCGCATAGAGGGTGCCGATGCCGAACACGGCGAAATAGACCACCACGAAGGCCACCAGGGTGATGCTGAGCTGGGTGACGCTGTGGTTGGATACCCCGTCCTTGGTGCGCAACAGGCCGTAGACGATCCACGGCTGGCGGCCCACCTCGGTGGTGAACCAGCCGGCCAGCAGGGCGATGAGACCGACCGGTCCCATGCAGGTGACCAGGCGCAGGAAGGCGCGGGTCTCGAACAGCTTGCCGCGCCAGCGCAGCCAGGCGCTCCACAGGCCGGCGGCGATCATCAGCATGCCCAGGGCGACCATGATGCGGAACGACCAGAACACCACATAGGCCGGCGGCCGGTCTTCCTTGGGGAAGTCCTTGAGCGCCGGGATCGGCTCGGTGAGGCTGTGCTTGAGGATCAGGCTGCCCAGTACCGGGATTTCCACCTTGAAGCGGGTTTCCTCGCGCTCCATGTCCGGCCAGCCGAACAGGATCAGCGGGGTCGCTTCGCCCGGGGGGTTCTCCCAGTGGCCTTCCATCGCGGCGATCTTGGCCGGCTGGTGCTCCAGGGTGTTGAGGCCGTGGGCGTCGCCAACGAAGGCCTGTACCGGGGCCACCAGCAGGGCCATCCACATGGCCATGGAAAACATCTTGCGCACCGCCGGGTTGTCGTTGCCGCGCAGCAGGTGCCAGGCCGCCGAGGCGCCGACCAGGAAGGCCACCGACAGGTAGGCGGCGATGGTCATGTGCGCCCAGCGGAAGGGGAAGGACGGGTTGAAGATCACCGCCAGCCAGTCCACCGGGACGATGCGCCCATCGACGATCTCGTAGCCGCTCGGGGTGTGCATCCAGCTGTTGGAGGACAGGATCCAGAAGGTCGACATCAGGGTGCCGATGGCCACCATCACCGTCGAGAAAAAGTGCAGGCCGCGACCCACGCGATTCCAGCCGAACAGCATGACGCCGAGGAAGCCGGCTTCGATGAAGAAGGCGGTCAGCACCTCGTAGGTCAGCAGCGGACCGGTCACGGCGCCGGCATAGTCGGCGAAGCCGCTCCAGTTGGTGCCGAACTCATAGGCCATCACCAGACCGGACACCACGCCCATGCCGAAGAAGATCGCGAAGATCTTCAGCCAGAAGTGATACAGATCCTTGTAGACGTGGTTGTCGGTCTTCAGCCACAGCCCTTCGAGCACGGCGAGAAAGCTCGCGGTACCGATGGACAGCGCCGGGAAGACGATGTGGAAGGACACGGTGAAGGCGAACTGGATCCGGGCGAGATCCAGGGCTTCGAGGCCGAACATAGCTTTTCCTCTCAGGCACGCCGGCCATCGAGGGTAGCCGGTCGAGTTGACGCTGACCGAGGTTCGAACCTCCGGCGTCGCCTGGGGTTCTAGCGGGACGCTAAAAAGGCGCCACCGCCGCTAGCCCATTGGACCAGGTCGGAAGCTGACGTGGATCAACGTCAGGCTTTAGGATAGACCTCCTCGATACATTTGCTTACGTGGTTGGATGTCGCATCGGGCAGGCTGTCGCACCCCGCAGTTGTATGACGATCAGTCCCCGGGTGGCTTAAGATGCCGCCTCTGTCCCTGCGAGCCCCAGTCATGTCCGGCGATACCCTGCAGCTGCGTCACCACCGTCCCTTCGTCGCCTTCTGGTTCGCCCGCATCTGCACCGCCGGCAGTTTCCAGATGCTCACCGTCGCCATCGGCTGGCACCTCTATTCCCTCACCGGCAACGTGCTCGATCTCGGCCTGGTGGGGCTGGTGGAATTCCTGCCGCGGGTACTGTTCATGCTGCACACCGGGCATGTCGCCGATCGCTACGACCGCCGCCGGGTCGCCGCCCTCTGCCAGACCGGCCAGGGCCTGATCGCCCTGGTGCTGCTGGTGGGCAGCCTCAATCAGGCGGTGACCCGCGAACTGATCTTCATCCTGGCCTTCTGCCTGGGTACCGCGCGCGCCTTCGAACAGCCCACCACCCAGGCGCTGCTGCCCAACATCGTGCCGCCGGCGATCTTTCCCCGCGCCATCGCCGCCGCGGCCTCGGCCATGCAGGGCGCCACCATCATCGCCCCCGCCCTGGGCGGCCTGCTCTATGCCCTGGGCGCCGCCTGGGTCTATGGCCCGGCGCTGGTGCTCTACGGCATCGCCATCCTGCTGGTCTCCAGCCTGCCGGCGCGGCAGACGCCCAGCCAGAAGGAAAAGCCGACCCTGGACAACCTGCTGGCCGGCATCCGCTTCATCAAGAGTCGCCCGGACGTGCTCGGCGCCATCTCCCTGGATCTCTTCGCCGTGCTCCTGGGCGGTGCCACCGCCCTGCTCCCGGTGTTCGCCGCCGACATCCTGCTCACCGGTCCCTGGGGCCTGGGCCTGTTGCGCTCGGCACCGGCCGTGGGCGCCCTGGGCATGTCCTTTCTGCTCGCCTACGTCAGCCTCAATCGCCACGTGGGCCGCATCATGTTCGGTTCGGTGGCGCTGTTCGGCGTCGCCACCATCGCCTTCGGGCTGTCCACCTCGCTGTGGTTCTCGCTGGCCACCCTGGTGGTGCTGGGCGCCGCCGACATGGTCAGCGTGGTGATCCGCAGTTCCTTCGTCCAGCTGGAAACCCCCGATGCCATGCGCGGCCGGGTCAGTGCGGTCAACGGCCTGTTCATCGGCGCCTCCAACCAGCTCGGCGAGTTCGAGTCGGGGGTTACCGCGCACTTCTTCGGCACGGTGCCGGCGGTGGTGCTGGGGGGTGTCGGTACCCTGGTGATCACCGGGGTCTGGATGAAGCTGTTCCCCGGTCTGGCCAGGCGTGACCGGCTGACGGAGCCGCGCCAGGACAGTTGAATCCAGCCCTGCCGCCAACGGGCCATTCATACCTGGGGGATGACCGCTCGGCCCGAAGTAAACTTATCGCGCAAACCTTTAACGCAAAATGTGATCCATGTCACACACTTTGAAGCGTTGAGGTTTTCATGCGTACCCCTCTTTCCATGGCCGCCCGCCTGGGCCTGGGCTTCGGCCTGATCCTGGTGCTGATGCTGCTGATCACCCTCGTCGGCGTCCAGCGCGTCGGCGTCATCGATGACACCCTGACCGCCGTCAGCCAGGGCGCCAGCGTCAAGCAGCGCTACGCCATCAACTTCCGCGGCAGCGTGCACGACCGCGCCATCGCCATTCGCGATACGGTGCTGATCCACGACGCCGCGCCCCTGGCCAGTCGCCTGGCCGACATCGACCGGCTCAAGGCCTTCTATCGCCAGTCCGCCGAGCCCATGGATCAGCTGTTCGCCAGCCAGGGCGCCACGGCCGAGGAACAGCGCCTGCTGGCGGCCATCAAGGACATCGAAGGCACCGCCCTGCCGCTGACCGAGCGCCTGCTGCAGCTGCGCCAGGCCGGCGATCTGGAAGGCGCCCGGGTGTTCCTGCTGGAGCGCGTCTCGCCGGCCTATGTCGAGTGGCTCAAGCGCATCAATGCGCTCATCGATCACGAAGAAGCCATCGCCAGCGGCCACCTGGGCGAGGTCCGCGGCATCGCCGGCGGCTTCCGCTGGCTGATGCTGGTCACCTGCGCCCTCGCCCTGCTGCTGAGCGTCACCGTCTCCATCCTGATCATTCGCCAGATGGGTGCCACCCTGGGCGGCGAACCCCACGCCGTGGCCGCCGCCATCCGCCGGCTGGCCGAGGGCCGCCTGGACGAGCGCCCCGCCACCCGTCATCCGGACAGCGTCATGGGCACCCTGGGCAGCGCCACCGCGCACCTCGGCGAGACCATCGTCCAGGTACGCCATACCGCCAGCTCGGTCGCCGCGGCGGCGGCCCAGCTGCAAGGCACCGCCCAGACCAACCAGCGCCACACCGATGTGCAATCCAACCAGGCCCAGCACATGGCCGCCGCGGTCACCGAGCTGGCCGCCACCATCGGCCAGGTTGCCGGCTACGCGGCCCAGGCCGCCCAGGCCACCGGCAATGCCAGCGCCCAGGTGGACACCGGCAACCGGCTGGTCGCCAGTTCCGGCCAGGCCATCGGCCAGCTGGTGCAGGCCCTGGAACAGGCCAGCGTCACCGTGCAGCAGGTCTCCAGCGACAGCGCCAGCATCGAGAACATCGTCGCCGTCATCAACGGTATCGCCGAGCAGACCAACCTGCTGGCGCTGAACGCCGCCATCGAGGCGGCCCGGGCCGGCGAGCAGGGTCGCGGCTTCGCCGTGGTCGCCGACGAGGTCCGCAACCTGGCCACCCGCACCCAGGAGTCGACCCGCGAGATCCGCGCCATGATCGCCACCCTCCAGGAAGGCGCCGGACGCGCCGCGGCGCAGATGGAGGAGAGCCGCGGCCAGGCCCACGAGACCGCCGAACTGACCCAGCGCGCCGTCGCGGCCCTGGCGGCCATCCAGGCGGACGTCGGCTCGGTGAACGCCATGAATGCCCAGATCGCCACCGCTGCGGCCCAGCAGACCGCCGTGGCCGAAGAGGTCAACGAGAACATCAACCGCATCCACGCGGCCACCCTGGAAACCGCCAGCGGTTCGCAGCAGATCGCCGGCGCCAGTCGCCAGCTGGCCGAATTGGCCGAGGACCTGGAGCGCCGCATGAGCCTGTTCCGCACGGCCTCGGCCTGAATATCCGGCAACGCTCGCGGGCTGAACCTAGACGCGCGCGTGACGGTCAGCAGTCAGACACCTTTTCCCGTGCAGGAGTCTGGACATGCAGCTTTCCCTCAACGGCCAGGTCGCCCTGGTCACCGGCGGCAGCTCCGGGATCGGCGCCGCCGTCGCCGAGGCCCTGGCCAAGGCCGGTGCCGCCGTCGCCATCAACTACCACTCCAGCGCCGAACCGGCCGAGGAACTGGCCAAGCGCATCCAGGACGCCGGCGGTCGCGCCATCGCCGTCGGCGGTGACGTCGGTGACGAGGCCGCGGTCCAGGCGCTGTTCGACCGCACCCTGGAAGCCTTCGGCCGCCTGGACATCCTGGTCGCCAACTCCGGCCTGCAAAAGGATGCGGCCGTGGCCGACATGTCGCTCAAGGACTGGAACACGGTGATCAACACCAACCTCACCGGGCAGTTCCTTTGCGCCCGGGCGGCGATCCGGCAGTTCCGCAAGCAAGGTCGCGACGAAAGCATCTCCCGCGCCCTGGGCAAGATCATCCACATGAGCTCGGTCCACGAGGTCATTCCCTGGGCCGGCCACGTCAACTACGCCGCCTCCAAGGGCGGGGTCAATCTGCTGATGCGCAGCCTGGCCCAGGAAGTCGCCGCCGAGGGCATCCGCGTCAACAGCATCGCCCCGGGCGCCATCGCCACCGCCATCAACGAAGAGGTGACCGGTGACGAGGCCAAGGCCCGCGAACTGCTCAAGCTGATCCCCTACAAGCGCGTCGGCCACGTCGACGACGTGGGCAATGTGGCGGTCTTTCTCGCCAGCGACCTGGCCGACTACATCGTCGGCACCACCCTGTTCGTCGACGGCGGCATGTGCCTCTATCCGGGATTCGAAGACAATGGCTGATTCCACCTCCGTGCACGCCCGCCGCAGTATCGGCGCCCACGGTGTCATCGGCGACCTGCGCACCTGCGCCCTGGTCGCCACCGACGGCACCATCGACCACTTCTGCTGGCCGAATCTGGACAGCCCCTCGGTATTCGCCGCCCTGCTCGACTCGGAAAAGGCCGGCTACTTCAGCCTGGCGCCGGTCTGGGAAGACGCCCGCGAGCAGCAGCTCTATCTGCCGGACACCAATATCCTGCAGACCCGCTGGCTGTCGGCGGAAGGCGTCGCCGAGATCACCGATCTGATGCCGGTGTGCAGCAGCGAGGACACCCAGCCGCGCATCGTCCGCCGCGTGCAGGTGGTGGCCGGACGCTGCCGCTTCCGCCTGGTCTGCGCCCCGGCCCACGACTATGCCCGCGCCGAGACCCGCGCCCGCCTGGTGGACGGCGGCGCCCTGTTCGAGGCCGCGGGCCAGCCGACCCTGCGCCTGGCGTCGAGCGTCACCCTGCAGGTGGACGGCAACGCCGCCCTGGCCGAATTCGAACTGGAACAGGGTGAGCAGCTGGATTTCGTCTTTGGCTGCGAGAAGGACGACAAGGTCGTCGCCGGCCAGAGCGATCTCTGCTTCGAGGACACCCTGACCTACTGGACCTCCTGGGCCGCCAAGAGCCACTACCAGGGGCGCTGGCGCGAGATGGTCACCCGCTCGGCCCTGGCGCTGAAGCTGCTGACCTCCTGCAAGCACGGCTCCATCGCCGCGGCCGCCACCTTCAGCCTGCCCGAAGCCCTGGGCGGTGAACGCAACTGGGACTATCGCGCCTCCTGGATCCGCGACGCCTCCTTTACCGTCTATGCCTTCATGCGCCTGGGCTACACCCAGGAGGCCAAGGATTTCACCCATTGGGTGGGCCAGTGCGTGGAAAACAGCCACAGCGCCCCGGAAAAGCTGCAGATCATGTATCGCCTGGACGGCGGCCTGGACCTGCCCGAGGAAACCCTCGACCACCTGGCCGGCTATGCCGACTCGAGTCCGGTGCGCATCGGCAACGAGGCCTACAAGCAGATCCAGCTGGACATCTATGGCGAGCTGATGGACGCCATCTACCTGTCCAACAAGTATGGCGAAGCCATCTCCCACCAGGGCTGGAAGGAGGTGGTGCGGATGATCGACCACGTCTGCGAGCACTGGAACCAGCCCGACGCCGGGATCTGGGAAATGCGCGGCGATCCCGAGCACTTCCTGCATTCGCGGCTGATGTGCTGGGTGGCCATCGACCGCGCGATGCGGCTGTCGGTCAAGCGCTCGTTGCCGATGCCCTACGAACGCTGGTACGCCGCCCGCGCCACCATCCAGGAAGACATCTGGGACAACTTCTGGAACGCCGAGCTGGGTCATTTCACCTCGACCCGCCACGGCAAGAGCCTGGACGCCGCCCTGCTGCTGATGCCGCTGGTGCGCTTCGTCAGCGCCACCGATCCCATGTGGCTGTCCACCCTGGACGCCATCAAGACCAACCTGGCCTACGACGGCATGATCCGTCGCTACAACCCGGCGGACACGCCAGCGGACAACCTCAAGGGCGAAGAAGGCGCCTTCGTCGCCTGCTCCTTCTGGTACGTCGAATGCCTGGCCCGCGCCGGTCGCGTCGACGAAGCCCACCTGGAGTTCGAAAAGCTGCTGGGCTACGCCAACCCTCTGGGTCTCTATGCCGAGGAGCTGGACAAGCGCGGCTACCCCCTCGGCAACCTGCCCCAGGCCCTGTCGCACCTGGCGCTGATCAGTACCGCCTTCTTCCTGGATCGCAAGCTGAGCGGCAAGGATCCGCAGTGGCAGCCGTAGGGTGGGTCGATGCGGCCGCCCCTGCGGGTGCAGCCCGATAGCTGATCACAATCCTGCCGGAGCGGATAAAGCCGGAAACCCGCTCGGATAGCCCCCTCTCCCCTTGGGAGAGGGTTGGGGTGAGGGCACAGCGTGGTACGAAGCTACCTTCCCGATAACAGACGCAATTGTTCCAGAAGCTCGGGCAGGGCGGTAACGACGGTTTCCCAGACCACATCGAGGTTGATGTCGAAATAACCGTGGGCGATACGATTACGCATGCCTCTCATATTGCGCCACGGATGTTTGGATGCACCTGGGTGAAGGCTTCGTCCACAGCCATGATCTTGGTTGCCGCTTCGCCGATGATGATCAGGCTCATGACCACCGCTTGCTGTGTCCGGCGGTCTTCGAGGAAGTCTTCCCGAGTGAGACCCTCAATAAAGCCCAGTGCCTCGCTGGCCGCCTGTTGCATATGAGCCAGATAGTCCGCCGTGCGATTCATATCGGTCGTGCCCCCAGCAGAACCTGCGCGCGAAAGGATCCGGGTAAATCGGCGGGGGTCACCAGATCTACCGGAACGCCCAGTAATTCCTCAAGCTCGTCCTGCAACCCTCCCAGGTCGAACAGTGTTGCCCCTGGCAGGGCATCCACCAACAGATCCAAATCGCTGCCGTCCTGATCGGTACCTTCGAGAACTGAACCGAACACTCGCGGATTGGCCACTCGAAAACGTGACGCAACATCCCGTATGACAGCTCGTTTCAGGTCCAGGACAAGAGAAGGTCGCATGGCATGACTCCAGCTAGATCAGTCCCGGAATAGTGGGTCATAGGTCGCGGCTTTACAACCGATCGGGCTACCCTCACGCCACCCGACTCTGCCCCAGCGCCTCGTTGACGCAATTGGCCATGTCGTCGATATGCCAGGGTTTGGGCATGAAGCGAGTACGGCCGGCACCGCGAGGCACGGTGAGGCGGTCGCCGGAGGTGAGGATCACCGGGATATGGGGCCAGCGCTGGGAGACCAGCTGTGCGAGGGCCTCGCCGTCGAGGCGCCCCGGCATGCGCACGTCGGTGAAGAGCACGTCGATGCGGGCACCGGTCTGCTCCAGGTAGCTCAGGGCCGCATCGGCGGTCGGCACGGCCACCACCTGCAGGTCCACCAGCGACTCCAAGGCCTCGGTCGCCAGTTCCCGCAGCAACGGCTCATCCTCTACCAATAGCAGTAGCGGACGATAGGAGCCGAATGGAGAAGATGCCTGGGTCATAACCAACAGACTTTGCCAAGGGGTCGCGGTTCTGACCGTTCGGCCTGGTCTCGACCAAAGTCGACCACCGGCATAGGCAAGACCTCTAGACGGCAACTTTCAACGCAGCGCTGACTCGAAGCGTTCACCTCAGGGGTCGCCTGTGGTATTCTTTTTTAATCGAACGATCAATTAAAAAAGCATTCTTCCCTTTGGCAGTGCGCAAGGAGTCCTCATGAGTGCGACGCCCTCATCCGGCACCGTAAAACTGAATCCCCCCGCCTTCTACTGTGCGGCCGCGGTGATTCTGCTGTTTTCCTTGGCCGTCATCGGCCGTCCCGAACAGGCCGGCGCCTGGTTGCTGCAGGCGCAGACCTGGGCCGCCAATACGGTCGGCTGGTACTACCTGCTGGCCATGTCGCTCTATCTGGTGTTCGTGGTGGTCACCGCGCTGTCCGGCTACGGCAAGATCAAGCTCGGTGCCGACCACGACCAACCCGAATTCAGCTACCTGTCCTGGGCCGGCATGCTGTTCGCCGCCGGCATCAGCATCACCCTGTTCTTCTTTTGCGTCTCCGAACCCCTGACCCACTTCGCCCAGCCGCCGGCGGGCGAAGGGAGCAATCCGGCAGCCGCGCGGCAGGCCATGCAGATCCTCTTCCTGCACTGGGGCCTGCACGGCTGGGGAGTGTTCGCTCTGGTGGCCATGGCCCTGGCCTATTTCGCCTACCGCCACAATCTGCCGCTGGCCCTGCGTTCGGCGCTCTATCCGCTGATCGGCAAGCGCATCAACGGGCCCATCGGCCACGCCGTGGACGCCTTCGGCATCATCGCCACCATCTTCGGCCTGGGCGCCGATCTGGGCTTTGGCGTGCTGCACCTCAATGCCGGGCTGGACTACCTGTTCGGCATCAGCCACAGCCACTGGGTGCAATTGATCCTCATCGTGCTGATGATGGGCGCGGCCATCGCCGTCGCCGTGTCCGGCGTCGACAAGGGCGTGCGCATCATGTCCGACATCAACATGGTGCTGGCCGTCGCCCTGCTGCTGTTCGTGCTGTTCGCCGGGCCGACCCAGCACCTGCTCAATACCCTGATCCAGAACATCGGCGACTACCTCTCGGCCTTGCCGGGCAAGAGCTTCGACCTCTATGCCTATGACGAGCCCTCCGACTGGCTGGGCGGCTGGACGGTGTTCTACTGGGCCTGGTGGATCGCCTGGGCGCCCTTCGTCGGGCTGTTCATCGCGCGCATCTCGCGCGGCCGCACCATCCGTGAATTCGTCTTTGGCGTGCTGTTCATCCCGCTGGGCTTCACCCTGGCCTGGCTGTCGATCTTCGGCAACAGCGCCCTGGAACTGGTCCTCGGCCAGGGCATGACCGGCCTGGCGCAGACCGCCCTCACCGATCCGGCCATGGCCTTCTACCAGGTGCTGGAGACCTATCCGGCCAGCCGCGTGGTGATCAGCGTCGCCGTGCTGGTGAGCTTCGTCTTCTTCGTCACCTCGGCCGACTCCGGCACCGTGGTGCTCTCGACCCTGTCGTCCAAGGGCGGCGAGGCCGACGAAGACGGTCCCAAGTGGCTGCGGGTGTTCTGGGGCGCGGCCGTGGCCGTGGTCACCGGCGGCCTGCTGTTCGCCGGCAGCATGGATGCCCTGAAGTCGGCGGTGGTGCTGACCTCGCTGCCCTTCTCGGTGGTGGTGCTGCTGATGATGTGGGGCCTGCACAAGGCGCTGCACCTGGAGTCCCAGCGCCAGCGGGCGCGGCTGCACTCCCTCGCGCCGGTGGCGACCAATGGCAAGGCCCGGCATGGCGGCTGGCGCCAGCGGCTGTCCCAGGCGGTGTACTTCCCCTCGCGGGACGAGGTCTATCGCTTCATGGACAGCACCGTGCGCCCGGCCATGGAAGAGATGGTCGAGGTCTCGCGGGAGAAGGGCCTGGTGGTGGAGACCCAGTTCGACTCCACCAACGCCAATCTGCAGCTGACCATCGGCCACGGCGAAGAGCACCCCTTCATATACCAGGTGATCATGCAGGGCTATTTCACGCCCTCCTTCGCCCGCGCCGGCATCGGCGGCCTGCACCTGAAGAATCGGCGCTACTACCGCGCCGAGGTGCACCTGACCGAGGGCAGCCAGGACTATGACCTGGTGGGCTACAACCGCGAGCAGATCCTCAACGACATGCTCGACCAGTACGAGCGCCACCTGCAGTTCCTGCATCTGGTGCGCTGACAGGGCGGTTTTTTCAGCGACTGAAAGGCCATTGAAAGCCGCAAAGGTCGTATAATCGCCTCCAGGGCCGGCCCCGAGCCGGCCCCGGGGTCGGTACGCCGCGCCGGCTCCCCGCCGTCCGGAGACCGCTTTGTCCACCCCCTCTTTCCCCTCGCCCTATCCGCCCCTGGTGCAATGGCTGGCCCTGATCCTCTGCTCCGCCCTGGTCGGCGGTGGACTCAGTTGGCTGCAGGTGCCCGCGGCCCTCTTTCTCGGTCCCATGCTGGTGGCCATCGCCTTTGGCGTCGGCGGCGCCACCATCCGCCTGCCGCGCCGGCTGTTCCAGACCGGCCAGGGCGTGGTGGGCTGCCTGATCGCCCATGCCATGACCGCCGCGGTGCTGCTCACCGTCGCCGAGCACTGGCCGGTGATGCTGCTGGCCACTGCCCTGACCGTGTTGCTCAGCCTGCTCACCGGTGCCCTGCTGGTGCGCTTCGGTGGCCTGCCGGGCAGCACCGCCGCCTGGGGCACCACGCCTGGCGCGGCGGCCGCCATGGTGGCCATGGCCGAGGAATACGGCGCCGATCCACGCATCGTCGCCACCATGCAATATGTGCGGGTGGTCTGCGTGGTGCTGATCAGTGCGCTGGTCGGCCGGTTGCTGGGCGCCGAAGGCAGCGGCACCGGCCATCAGGCCACCGTGGTCAGCCTGGACGGCCACTTCGCCGTCAATCTGGCGCTGACCCTGGCGGTGGCCCTGGCCGGCAGCTGGCTGGGCGGTCGGCTGTTTCCCGCCGGCGCCCTGCTGCTGCCCATCGCCCTGGGTACCCTGCTGCAACTCAATGGCTGGCTGGACATCACCCTGCCCCATCTGCTGCTGGCGGCGGCCTATGGCGCCATGGGCTGCTATGTGGGCCTGAGATTCGATCGGGCCACGGTCGCCTATGTCTGGCGCGCCCTGCCCAAGATGATCTTCGCCTCGCTGCTGCTGATCGCGCTCTGCGCCCTGTCGGCGCTGCTGATGGCGCGGCTGATGCACGTGGACTTTCTCACCGCCTACCTGGCGACCAGTCCGGGCGGCCTGGATTCCATGGCCATCATCGCGGTGGATGCCCACGCCGATGTCGGCCTGGTACTGGCCATGCAGGCCTTGCGGCTGATCGGGGTGGTGCTGACCGGGCCGCTACTGGCCCGGCAGCTGGTCAAGCTGGCCCGCACCTGACCCGGGGTGCGGGCCTGGCACTCAGGCCGAGCGGCGGCGCTCGACCTGGGCGGTGATGTTGTAGCCTTCGGCGGCATGGCCGCGCACCACGACCCGGGCATCCGGGTAGAAACCCTTGAGGCGCTGTTCGAAGAGAAAGTAGATCTCCGCGCCGACCCGGATCTCCGCGGGATCGGTCAGGGTCAGGGAGAAATTGCGCACGGGATCGGCGGCATGCTGCGACTCGTTTTCCTCGATGCGCTGCATGGCGTCTTCGACGATCTGTTCGGCGATCTGCGACATCTGTGACCTCCTGGTCGGGGCAGTGACGGGGCGCCGTCCCGGAGACGGCTGTATCGCTAGTGACCACGGCGATGGCGCAGGGATTCGCGCGCTCTGCAAGAATCCGACGAAACTGTAGACTTGTCTGACTTTTATCCCTGTGCGGTGGCGTGAATCGGTCGACTCGCGGTCTCCTGCACACCGAGGACGAGGAAACAGCCCCGCCATGGTCGACGCCGACGACACCCCCCTTCCACCGCGCAATCCGGCCACCCAGCGCCGGGCGCTGTGGCTGCTGGTCTGCGCCGTTGCGGTGATCCTGGCACTGGAATCCTGGCAGGTGTGGCGCAACTACCAGAATGCCTTCGCCAGTGCCCGCAGCGACGTCGGCAACATCGCCGTGGCCGCCGCCCAGCACGCCGATGACGCCATCAAGGAAGCCGATTCGCTGCTGGTCAGCATTCGCGATCGCCTGGAGGATCAACCCTTCGAGCAACTGGACCGCCTGCGGGTGCATCGCCTGCTGGCGCGCCAGGCCGCCCTCCTGCCGCAACTGCACGGGTTGTTCGTCTACGATCGCGACGGCGAATGGCGGGTGACCGACAAGAGCAGCGAGCCGCCCCGGGCCAACAATGCCGATCGCGAGTATTTCCAGTTTCACCGGCAGCATCCGGCCGATGTGCTGCACGTCGGCGCGGTGATCGAGAGCCGCAGCACCCACGAGCTGATCATCCCGGTGTCGCGGCGCCTGGAAGACCGCGACGGGCGCTTTGCCGGCGTCCTGCTCGCCACCATCCGCCTGCAGTATTTCGTCGACTACTACGAGCGCTTCAAGCTGGATGCCCGGGGCGCCATCACCCTGGCGCTGGACGACGGCACCCTGATGGTCCGCCGTCCCTATGTGCCCGAGCACGTCGGCACCCCGCTGGCCACTGGCGAGCTGTTTCGCCAGTACGTGAACCAGGCGCCCAACGGTACCGCCCTGGTGCGCGCCTTGCTCGATGGCCAGGAGCGCCTCTATGCCTTCCAGCACCTGGAGGGCTATCCGCTGGTGGCCCTGGCCGGTATCTCCCGGCGCGACATCCTCGCCGGCTGGCGCCAGGACATGCTGAGATCGGTGACGGTGGTCGGCCTGATCATCCTCGGCATGCTGGTCTTCGGCTTTCGGCTGCTCCGCGAGATCCGCGCCGGGGAGCGCAGCGCGGCAGCCCTGCGCCAGGCCCACGACGAGCTGCACCTGCTGACCCTCAAGGACAGCCTCACCGGGCTGGGCAATCGCCGCCAGTTCGACAACCTGCTGCCGGTGGAGCTGGCGCGCGCGCAGCGCAATGGCCAGCCGCTCAGCCTGCTGATGATCGACATCGATCACTTCAAGGCCTACAACGACCACTATGGCCATCCGGCGGGGGATCGCTGCCTGCAGGCGGTGGCCGGCGTGGTGGCCTCGGCGGCGCGGCGCCCGGGCGACCTGGCGGCGCGCTATGGCGGCGAGGAGATGGTCCTGCTGCTGCCCAACTGCGACGAGCACGGCGCCCAGCGCGTGGCCGCCACGGTGCAGGAACGCCTGCAGGTGCTGGAAGTGACCCATGCCACCAGTCCCTTCGGCCGCATCACCGTCAGTCTCGGCATCGCCGTGCAGCCGCCCGGGCAGACCCCGCCACCCCAGCCCGCCGACCTGCTGGCCAGCGCCGATGCCGCGCTCTACCGGGCCAAGCACCTGGGCCGCAATCGCTCCCATCCGCCGCCGAAGGCGGACGTCAGCTAGAGCCCACTGGGCGCCGGCTAGCCACCTTCAACCGCAGATCATGCCGCCGCGGTGGTGCACCCGGTCCTTGCCGGCGCGCTTGGCCTGATAGAGCTCGCCATCGGCCTGCTTGAGCAGATCCGAGGGCTGATAGCCCGGGGCGAGGCGCGCCACCCCGGCACTGAAGGAAAAACAGCTGCCGGTGCGGGTGTTGCTGCGGATATCGTCCAGCAGCGCCTGCAGCCGCTGCGCCAGCTGGCGCTCGTCCTCGGGCTTGAGCAGCACACCGAACTCCTCGCCGCCCAGGCGCCCGAAGCGTCCATCCGGAAAGTGCTTTATCAGGATACCAGCCATCTCCTTGAGTACCTGGTCCCCCACGTCGTGGCCGAATCTGTCGTTGATCCGCTTGAAGTCATCGATGTCGAGCATGACGAAATACCAGGATGGCGAGCCATCCCGGCAGACCTGCTCCATGTCCAGCATCAGCGCCCTGCGGTTGCTGATCCCGGTGAGGGCATCGGTTTCCGCCTGCAGCCGATAGCGTTCCTTGAGTTCCAGGGTGCTGGCGACGATGCGTACGAAGGTGGCATTGAGCAGCAGTCCCAGTGCCAGGCTGGCCCCCAGCATCACCCAGAACAGCGGCAGGGCCGCTGCGGTGATGTTGTCCAGTTCGCCATAGAACAGCAGCAGCCAGACCGCGCCGGCCGCGATGCCGTAGTCGAGCACATGGGAAAACAGAATGGTCGAGCCGAGGATGATGACGATGGCCATGGGGATCATCCAGGCA
Source organism: Pseudomonas sp. MOIL14HWK12:I1 (assembly GCF_000510705.1). Taxonomy (NCBI): domain Bacteria; kingdom Pseudomonadati; phylum Pseudomonadota; class Gammaproteobacteria; order Pseudomonadales; family Pseudomonadaceae; genus Pseudomonas; species Pseudomonas sp. MOIL14HWK12:I1. The sequence goes on from NZ_AZNY01000010.1 coordinate 48,971, forward strand.
TGGCCGGCCTCGCCCATGCCCAGGATCTGGAAGCGGAAGGCCAGGGCCTCGAACAGCACGAACACCAGGGCGAACAGGCGCCAGACGGCAAAGCGCCGGGCGGTGGTCATGGCCAGGCAGGAGCCGATCATGCCGGCGAAGGCCAGCCAGCCCCAGGCCGGCACCCCGGCGGTCAGGAAGGGATTGATCAGCACGCTGATCAACCAGCCCAGGATGCCGGTGCTCTGCGCCAGCGCATTGGGTAGTTGCAGCATCTGGCGAATGTGAGTCTGGTAAGTCATTGCACAACTCGAACGCCAAATTTAGTGGCCAACTGATATCACCTGATGCTATCCCATTCGTGGCCCGCCGTCGGCGGAAAGCGGACTCAAGAAAGACAATAGACGTCTGATCATCGCTTCGCCTTGGACAAGACCGCATAGGACCACGGTCGCACGCGAACCAGGCAAACGGACGGCGGCGAAATGACGCCACCGGTCAGCTCGCTCTGCAAACCGGCTCGCCCGGCCCGCTAAGCTCTTCGCTCGTGGATCTTCGACTAGGCTTGGCAGTGCCCAGGCCGTCGTTCATGCTTTCGACGACTCATCAGCTCCCACCATCGGTAAAGAACCAACCAGGCGCCATCATGGAAATCGATGCTCTGTTCGATCACCTGCATACCCTTCCCAGCATTCCCAAGGTGGCTCAGGAGCTGATCCAGCAGTTCGACGATCCCGACAGCAGCATCGAAGACGTCGCCCGCAATCTGGCGCTGGATCCGGTGCTTTCGGCCAAGGTCCTGCGCCTGGCCAACTCGGTGCGCTTTCGCGGCGTGCGCCCCTCGACCAGCATCGAAGGCGCGGCCATCCGCCTGGGCTTCGATGCCCTGCGCACCCTGGTCCTGGCTTCGGCGGTGACCGCCGCCTTCCGCCACAACCCCAGCTTCGATCCGCGGGATTTCTGGCAGCACAGCTTCGACGTGGCCAGCATCTGCCGCGTCCTCGCCCGCCAGGCCGGTGCCGATGCCGAGACCGCCTTCACCTGCGGCATGCTGCACAGCATCGGCGAGCTGCTGATCAGGACGGCGGCGCCCGATATCGCCGTGCGCATCGACGCCGAGCAGCGCGCCCCGGTACCCGCCGACCAGGCCATCGGCTTCGGCTATCCGGAGGTGGGCGCCGAGCTGGCCCGTCGCTGGCAGCTGCCGGTGGTGATCCAGCATGCCATCGCCTACCAGTTGCACCCCCAGGATGCGCCGGAGGATTCCACTCAGGCGCGCATGGTCGCCCAGGCCCGCCTGGTGTCCTTTGTCCTGCGTCGTCATGGCGGCATCAACGACCAGGCCAAGGCGGCCCTGGCCAATCCCCTGCTGGAAGGCGTGGATCTGGAGCTGCTGCTGAGCGAGCTGCCCGAGGTCATAGAGGCGGACAAGGCCTTTGGTACCCTGATCAACTGACCGGCCGTCCCTTGCCGGGCCAGCGCCACCGCCTGGATCACAAATCTGCCAGCCGGTCATGGCAAAAGTCGAACGGGTACCGCAAGAATCGGTCGAAGCGTTATAGCTGACAGGAGTGATTGCGATGGCCGAGCCGCTGAAGTTCACGGATGCGAACACCATTATCAAGGGCGCTTTTCAACCGATGCTGTGCGCCATGACCGCCCAGGATCCGGCGACCTTCAACGTCGAGGTCTATGCGCCCAACGGCACGGCGCTCCTGCAACGCCGCATCGCCCGGGTCGATCTGCTGGACAACTCCCTGCTGGAAGCCTTCATCTGCGACAGTCGCGCCCGTATCGAGCGGGCAACCCATGAGCGACTCGACTGGCAGGTACGCTACACCCGCGCCTCCTGAAACCGCTTCCTGCGGTCAGATGCCAACCAGCCCAAAGGCGCCGCGAGAGGCGCCTTTTGCTTGACCCTCAATCGTTGAGCACGCGCTTCTGCTGACTGCCCTGGGCCTTGGTGGCCGGGGTCTTGTCGACCTTCTTCTGGGTCGAGGGCGTGGCGCTGGAGGTGTCGTCCGCGCTGTCCCTGTTGCTGGTGTTGGAGCTGCCCGGCGCGCCTATGCCGTTGCCGGTCACCCCGGCGTCGTTGTTGTTGCTGGCGGCCAGGCTGGGACCGGCCACCAGGGCCAGGGCAGCGCTCAGGGCAAGGATCAGCGGGGTCTTGCGCATCTTGGTGTCCTCCGGCCGCGAAAGGAAGGGTGTCGCGGGCTGCACCCTGCTGGTTAGGCCAAAGGCCGGGCCAAGCGTTCCCACCTTCCTATAGACTAATGGCCATCCCCGCCGTACCTCGACAGGTGCGGCCGCCGCGTTCAGGAGTTGCCGTGAAGCACCGTTACCTCATCGTCGATCGCACCGCGCTCGATACCCCCGCGCTGTTCGACTATCTGGCCGAGGCGCCGCAGCACCGCGTCATCGTTTCCGGCGGCACGGCCGAGCAACTGTTCGCGGCGGAGCTCTGGCCGCGCCTGCGCGAACGCCTGGCGCCCCACGCCGAGCGCTTCTTCTTCGCCGATTCCAGCGGTCCGCTGCTGCAGGCCGAACTGGAAGGCCGCAAGCCCGGTCTGCTGGATCGCGAACTGACCCTGGCCTTCAAGCAGGCGGTGACCGCCGATGCCGAGGACGACCGCGTGCTGACCCGCATTCGCCGCGAATTGCTCGACACCGATGACGACTACCAGGCCAATCGCCGTATCTTTCTCAACAGCCTGCTCGGCCAGATGCGCCGCGCCCTGCCGGCGGGTGCCGTGACCGCCGGCAATTGGCAGGACGCCGTCCGCCAGGCCATCGCCGCCGCCCAGCAAGGCCTGGCCAAGGGCTTCGCCCCCGGGCTGGCCGATGCCCCCTTCAAGGTCTTTCTCAAGGCCTATCCGCTGGCGGCGCGCTATGTCGCCCAGCTCGCCGTGCTGCTGATCACCGCCGGGCGCCAGGAGAACGACGTTCTCATCGATCGCTTCGTCGCCCAGGATCCGGCGCTGGTCGCCACCCTGTTCGACGGCCTGCTGACCGAAGACGATGACCAGCGCCAGGCCTACACCGCCCTCAAGCGCACCCTGGATGCCCTGGGGACCGGTGGCCAGGCGCTGCACTGACGGTCTAGAGGCGCTCCAGCAGCGCCGGCAGGATCACCCCGGCCGCGCCCAGCAGTTGCCAGTCATGGCTGAATTCCGCCGCCGGCTGCGGATCGATGCGGACCACCGTGGCGCCCTGCTGGCGCGCCACCCCCGGCAGACTGGCCGCCGGCTGCACCAGGCCGGAGGTGCCGACCACCAGGCAGAGGTCGCAGCGCTCGGCCAGGGCCCAGGCCTTGGCCAGGGCCTCTTCCGGTAGCGACTCGCCGAACCAGACCACGCCCGGCCGGGCCAGGCCGCCGCAGGCGGGACAGCGCGGCGGCGCCACGAGTTGCTCCGCCGCTTCCGGCAACGCCGGCGCCGTCAGCGAGCGCGCGCACTCGAAGCAGCGCGGCGCGTGCAGGCTGCCGTGCAGATGGATCACCGCGCGACTGCCCGCGCGCTCGTGCAGCTCGTCGACATTTTGGGTAACCAGGTGGAGGCGGCCGTGCCTGTCGCCCCACTGCGCCAGGGCGCGGTGGGCCGGGTTGGGCTGGGCCGCCAGCACCTGGGCGCGGCGTCCCTCGTACCAGCTCCAGACCCGTACCGGATCCTCGATAAAGGCCTCGGCGGTGGCCAGTTGCGCCGGGTCGAAGCGCGCCCAGAGCCCGGTCAGGGCTTCGCGAAAGGTGGCGATGCCGCTTTCCGCCGACACGCCGGCACCGGTCAGGACCAGCACCTCGTCGGCCTGGCGCAGGCGGTCGAGCAACACCGCCGGCAAGGCGGCAAGACCGCTTCGACAATCGATGGGATCGGGCATGGATGCGTTGACTCCTGACATCTGCGGCAAAACAACAGGGTCTTGCGGACCGCGAAAAAGGCCGGAAGTGTGACGCTACTCGACGGATGGTGAGTCCACTCATCGTTTTCCGGGGAACTGAGGTTCACCCTTTTCGCCACAGGCCGATAATCCGGGAGTCCGCGTCCGATGTCGCTCCGACCCTAACGGTATGTGAATGAAGAAGTCCGTCGTTTCCAAGTATCCGCGCCTGCTCGTCGCCGGCGCTCTGGCCCTCGTCACCGTCCTCGGCCTGGCCAGCTGGCTGTGGCTCAAGCCCGCCACGCCGGCCCCGACCGCCACCGCCATGCTCGCCAGCGTGCAGCAGGCGCCCGAACACTGGACCGGGCAGCCACGTGACCTCTCCGTGCTGCTGGCCGATCTGCGCGCCCAGGCCATCAGCGGCGCCGTGATCGGGGATCACACCCTCTACATAGACACCACCCGCGGCGAACACTACGCCGTGGCCGACAACGGCGGCCGCATCGCCGATCGCCTGCTGGCCGACTACGCCACCCAGGCCGAGCCGCTGTTCCCGGTCGCCACCTGGAGCGAATCCGGGCAGCGCCATCCCTGGCTGGACGCCCTGCTGATCAACCTGCCGGGCTATCTGCTCCTGCTGCTGCTCGCCGTGCCCCTGGCGCTGCGTTTCGCCAGCCCCTTCAAGCTGCACCGCAAGGGCACCGGCATCTCCTTCAAGGACGTGGTCGGCGCCGCCGAAGCCAAGCGGGCGCTGGAAGACGTCACCACCTGCCTGCGCAATCCCAAGGCCTTCGCTGCCCTGGGTGCCCGTCCGCCCAAGGGTGTGCTGCTGACCGGCGAACCCGGCACCGGCAAGACCCAGCTGGCCAAGGCCCTGGCCACCGAGTGCAACGCCCACTTCATCCAGGTGACCGGCAGCGACTTTTCCTCGATGTTCTTCGGGGTCGGCATCCAGAAGGTCAAGTCGCTGTTCCGCACCGCGCGCAAGAAGGCGCCCTGCATCATCTTCATCGACGAGATCGACGGTATCGGCCGCCGCGCCGAGCAGTCGCGCTCCAGCGATGCCGAGGCCAACCGCATCATCAACCAGTTCCTCACCGAGCTGGACGGCTTCGACGGCACCAGCGGCGTGCTGGTGCTGGGTGCCACCAACTTCGCCGATTCCCTGGATCCGGCGCTGCGCCGTGAAGGTCGCTTCGACCGCACCATCGCCGTGCCGCTGCCGAGTCTGGAAGACCGCCGCGCGCTGTTCGAACTCTATGCCGGCAAGCTGCCCTGCCAGGGCGAACTGGATCTGGCCGCCCTCTCCCGCGGCACCGTGGGCCTGACCCCGGCGGCCATCGCCTACATCAGCAACCACGCCGCCCTGCTGGCCGCTCGCGAGAACGCCAGCGCCGTGACCATGGCCCACTTCGTCGAGGCCATCGAGACCTGCCGCATCGGCGAGCAACCCGTCGGCGTCACCCCGCTGGGTTCGGCCGAGCGCACCCGCATCGCCGTGCACGAAGCCGGTCATGCCCTGGTCGCCGCGGTGCTCAATGTCGGTCGGGTGGAAAAGGTCACCCTGCTGCCGCGTGGCCAAGCCCTGGGCGTGACCCTGATCACCCCCACCGAAGACAAGCGCCTGCATCTGAAGTCGGAACTCGAAGGCCGCATCCAGATGCTGCTGGCCGGTCGTTGCGCCGAGCAGCTGTATTTCAACGAGGTCTCCTCGGGTGCCGCCCAGGATCTGCAGGAAGCCTCCAAGCTGGCGCTGTCCATGGTCGCCTCCCTGGGCATGGGTCCGAGCGGCTCGCTGCTCAGCCTGCAGGCCCTGCGCGATGCCGGTATCGAATTCGACGCCGCGCCCAGCATCGCCGCCGCCGATCAGCTGCTGCACAGCCTGGATCATCGCTGCCTGGCGCTGATCACCGAGCTCAAGCCGGCGCTGGACGACATCACCGACCAGCTGCTGCGCGACGAGACCATCCCCGGCAGCGCCGTGGCCGAAGCCATCGCCCGCGCCAGCGGCCTGGAAGCCTGCGGCGCCCTCAATCGCGCCCTGGCCTTCGTGCCGGAGCGTTCGACCGACCCGCGCGCGGGTGACGGCGAACGCAGCATCGCGGCCGCCTTCAAGGGCGAGTGATACCCGCGACGCCTTGCAACGAAAAAGCCTCGGTCCGCCGGGGCTTTTTCATGTCAGCGCCTGGGCAGGCCTCAGAGGATGTTGGCGTAATCCGCCTCGATCCGATCCAGACTCAGGTGGTTGAGGAAGTTGGAGAAGCACATCCAGGCCGCCAGGGCGTTGAGGTCCTGGAATTGCGCCGGCAGGTACTTGGGCGGTACCACCACGCCTTCGTCCACCAGCTGACGCAGGATGCGCATGTCTTCCAGGGTGGTCTTGCCGCAGAACAGCAGCGGGATCTGCTCCAGCTTGCCCTTGCGCACCGCCAGCTGGATGTAGTTGTAGATCAGGATGAAGCCCTTCAGATAGGACAGGTCCTTGGTGAAGGGCAGCCCCGTCGGCGTCGAGCCGCGAAACACCCGGCTGGCGTTCTGGTAGCCCGATTCCAGGTCGTAGCCCTGCTCCTGGAAGAAGCGGAAGACCTCGAGGAAATCGGCGCCGTCCTCGGCCAGGTGGATGGCGCGGGTGCGATTGGTCAGCTTGCGCAGCCGGGTCGGATAGGAGGCGAAGGCGATCACCTCCATGAGGATCGCCAGGCCTTCCTGGGTCACGGTGGACGACGGCGGGCCCTTGGCCAGAAAGGTGCAGATCGGCTGGTTCTGGCCATTGAGGGTGGTGCCGACGTGTACCAGGCCTTCATGGACCTCCAGGGCGCGGACGTCGCGCTCGTTGAACAGGGCGTCGGCGCGCACCTTGATGTAGTCGGCGCCGGCCGCGGCATCGGCGACGATGCCGTCGGACTCGAACACCCGGATGGTGCCTTCCGTCTCGCCGAACACCCGGTTGAGCCGCGCCTGCAGGATGGGCACGGCGTCCTTGGCGGTCAGGGTCTTGGGCTCGTCTTCCAGGGCGCCGCGATGGGCGATGTTGTCGAGGTAGCTGGACATCATCATGCCCAGATCGGCCAGGGTCGGATCGCCGGCGTGGAAGGCATCCGAGGCCGCGCCATAGAGTTCCTGGGAGATCAGGCCGAAGTCCGGGGTGCCGCGCGCCTGCAGCATGCGGATCACCATGCGGTATTCGCGGCACATGCGCCTCATGATCTGGCCGACCGGATTGAACTGGCCGAGCTGGCGGGTGACCTCGCGCTCGATGCTCTGGAATTCGCCCTTGAGCGCATCGCCGTCGAAGCCCAGCGGCCGCCCCTCGTAGAAGGCGCGATCCACCGCCGGCAGGCGCTTGCCCTTGCCCTCCAGGAAGCCCTGGCGCACCCCGTCGTCCCACTTCACCGCATCGAGGATGCGGATCGGCGCCTGGGCCGCGACGATGCGGTCGGACAGCTGGCGAATGGTCTGGTGATAGGGATCGAGAAAGGGCTGGCGGGCATTCATGACGGCAACCGGGCGACGGGCAAGGCTTCAAGGATGGCCGCTGCCGCGTCTTTTGCCTAGGTTGCGCGACATCCGACCTGCCGAGTCGCCCTATTTGGCGAACAGCTGGCTCATGTCCTTGAAGGCCTTGAACTCCAGGGCATTGCCGCAGGGGTCGAAGAGAAACATGGTGGCCTGCTCGCCGACCTGGCCCTGGAAGCGGATATAGGGCTCGATGACGAACTGCGTCTCACGTGCCCGCAGACGGTCGGCCAGGGCTTCCCATTCGTCCCAGCCCAGCACGATGCCGAAGTGCGGCACCGGCACGTTGTGACCGTCCACGGCGTTGGTATGGGCCTCTTCCTGGGACGCGGTCTTGGGGTGCTCGTGGATCACCAGCTGGTGGCCATAGAAGTCGAAGTCGACCCAGTGGTCGCTGGAGCGACCCTCGGCGAGGCCGAAGACGTCGCCGTAGAAATGCCGGGCGGCGGCCAGGTCGTAGACGGGAATGGCGAGGTGAAAGGGCGACAGGGCCATGGTGGGAAATCCTGTTGAGGGGGATGCAGCCATTCTCACCCCAGGTTTTCCTGTGCATGAAGCGCATTTTCCTGCCTCCGAGCGACAAAAATTTTGTTGCTCGGCAGCCAGGCTCGCTACAGTGACCGCCCCGGACTGCAGGCCACTCCCATGCTTCGCGAATTCAAGACCCTGCTCGCCGTGGCCCGCCATGGCAGCTTTGCCGCGGCCGGCCTGCACGTGGGCCTGACGCCCTCGGCGGTGAGCGCCCAGATCCGCAACCTGGAGCAGCACCTGGGCGTGAAGCTGTTCGACCGCAATGGCCGCAGCGCCCTGCTCAATGCCGCCGGGCGTCGCGCCCTGCCGCTGGCCGAGGAAATGCTCGCCACCTATGCGCGCATGGCCGGCGCCGGCGAGGAGATCCAGGGCGAGTTGCGCATCGGCGCCATCGCCAGCGTCCAGACCGGCCTGCTGCCCGGCACCCTGGTGCGGCTGCGCCAGCAGGCGCCGCGCCTGGAGCCGCGGCTGGTGCCCGGCGTCTCGCTGGCCCTGCTCAGCCAGGTGGATGCCGGCGAACTGGATCTGGCCATCCTCATCCGCCCACCCTTCGAACTGCCCAAGGAACTGCACGCCACCACCCTGCTGCAGGAACCCTTCGTGCTCATCGCCCCGCCGGACCTGCCCGGCGACGATCCGCGCCTGCTGCTGGAAACCCAGCCCTTCATCCGCTACGACCGCCACTCCTTTGGCGGGCGGCGGGTCAGCGCCTTTCTGCGTGAGCAGCGCCTGGCAGTGCGCCAGGTGCTCGAACTCGACGAACTCGATGCCATCGTCAAGATGGTCGAGCACGGCCTGGGCGTGGCCCTGGTGCCCTGCGCCGGCCTCTGGCTGGAGCATCCGCGGGTGCGCCGGCTGTCCCTGGGCGCCCTTACCTTCCATCGTGAATTGCAGGTCATCGCCCGCCATGCGGGGCGTGACCTGCCAGCCGTGGCACTGTTTCGCCGCTGCCTGACCGAAGCCGTGTCAGAGCCTGATTAAAGTCTCGCGAGCTAGAGACAAACAAGGCCTGGGCGGCCCCGCGAAAATAGCTGAGGAAGCGGATCGGACCCGCGCTCGGGTTTACGAGCGGTAAATGAGCATTCCGAAGCTATTTTCAACGCAGTTTGGCCGACGCGCAGCAGATTTTGATCAGGCTCTTAGAACAGCTGCACCAGCAGCCAGTACAGTGAAGCGGACAGCGCCATGGCCACCGGCAGGGTGAGCACCCAGGCCAGCAGCAGATTGCGCACCGTCGCCCACTGCAGTCCGGAACCGTTGGCGGCCATGGTCCCGGCCACCCCGGACGAGAGCACATGGGTGGTGGAAACCGGCAGGCCGAAAGCGTCCGCCGCGCCGATGGTGCCCATGGCCACCAGCTCCGCCGAGGCGCCCTGGGCATAGGTCAGGTGGGTCTTGCCGATACGCTCGCCGACCGTGATGACGATGCGCCGCCAACCGACCAGGGTGCCCAGGCCCAGGGCGATGGCCACCGCCACCTTGACCCACAGCGGGATGAAACGGGTGGCCTGGTCGATCTGCCGCTTGAATTCCCTGAGGTCCTCCTGCGTCTTTGGCGCCAGGCCCGGCAGGTGCTCCTTTTCCAGCAGGCGGATGGATTCCGAAGCCAGGTACATGGCGTTGCGCACGTTGGGCATGCTTTGCGCCGGGACGTTGTTGAGGGCACCGTACTGGCGCACCTCGCGGGCGATGTCATCGGTGATGGCCGCGAGCGCAGGCAGCACCTCGGGATTGCTCTGCCGCTTGCGCACGAATTCCAGCAGCACCCCATGGGGATCGGCCGGCGCGGCCTGGGGCGCCGCCTGGCGCAGCCCGCTGGCGGTGACCTCGGCCACGGCGGCGAAGGCCGGCGTCGCGGTGGCGGGTACCGCTCGATTGAGCGCATAGGCGGTCGGCAGGGCACCGACCAGGATCAGCATGATCAGCCCCATGCCCTTCTGGCCGTCGTTGGAGCCATGGGCGAAGGACACCCCGGTGCAGGTCAGGATCAGCAGGCCGCGGATCCACGGCGGCGGCGGCTCGGCGCTTTTCGGCTCCTGGTAGAGCGTCTGGTCGCGCACGATCCGCTTGAGCAGCACCAGCAACAGCGCCGCGCAGACGAAGCCGATCAGTGGCGAGAACAGCAGCGCATAGCCGACCTTGGCCACCTGGCCCCAGTCCACCCCGCTGCTGCCGTCCAGGCCGCCCAGCCAGGCGTGCATCAGGCCGACACCGATGATGGAGCCGATCAGGGTATGGGACGAGGACGCCGGCAAGCCCAGCCACCAGGTGCCGAGATTCCAGATAATGGCGGCGATCAGCAGGGCGAAGATCATGGCGAAGCCCTTGCCCGCGCCCATCTCCACCACCAGGTCCACCGGCAACAGGGCGATGACGCTGAAGGCCACCGCGCCGCTGGAGAACAGCACCCCGAGGAAGTTGCAGAAGCCGGACCAGAGCACCGCCGCATTGGGCGGCAGCGAGTGGGTGTAGATGACGGTGGCCACGGCGTTGGCGGTGTCGTGGAAGCCGTTGACGAATTCGAAGCCGAGGGCGATCACCAGCGCCAGCGCGAGGCCAGCGAAGGGCAGCCAGGTGGTGGGCGGGGACTGAGTATCGCTGACGTCGTTGTGGATACCGCCGAGGGTCACCGCCAGACCGGTCAGCAGCAGCACGATGAACAGTACGATCCGCAGCGGACCGGGTTTGCGCGAACTGTGCAGGGGATGGGACAGCGGCGACAGGGAAGCGGCTGGACTGGACGAAGGCATGGGGCGAACTCCGACACGGGATCCACCCACCCTGCGCCGCCTGCATGACGTTTTTACGTCAGCCAGGTGGCCAGACGACGGATGACCGTCGCGGGCTTTTTCTCCAACAGAGACCCGGCCTGCTAGGCTGGGGCTTTGCCCGAGGATCGCGTCGATGCCCCCCCGCTGGCTGCTCTGCCCTGTCTTGCTGCTGCCCCTTGTCTCTGGCGCCCTGGCCGCCACGGAGCCTTCACCGCGCAGTTGCGCCCAGGAAATCGGGCGGCAGCCGGCCCAGGCCCTGGCTACCCGCTGCCGGGCGCTCTCCCCCGCCACCCATCCGCCGTGCAACGCCGCCAACAGCTGCGCCCTGATGCAGGACGAGATCGCTCGCAGCTGCGCCCTGTACGGCGATGGCGAAGCGGCCAAGGAGCCGGGTTGCGGTCCGCTGCCCAGCAGCGCCGAGGCGGCGGCCGCCGTGGTCCAGCGCTACTACCGGGCACTGGATGCGCGGGACTACGGCACCGCCTGGCAGCAGTGGGGCCTGGACGGCCAGCCTGGCAACAGCTACGAGAAATTCCGCCAGGGCTATGCCAGGACCCGCAGCGTGCAGGTGACCCTCGGCCAACCGGGCCCGGTCGAGGGGGCGGCCGGTTCGAGCCATGTCAGCATCCCGGTGACGGTCAGGGCGCGCCTGGTCGACGGCACCCGCCAGACCTTCAGCGGCCACTATCAACTACGTCGGGTCAACGACGTCGACGGCGCCTCGGCCGAGCAGCGTCGCTGGCATCTGGAAGGTGCGCAGCTGAAGGCCGAGCGCTAGTCCGGTCCGATCTGCCGCAGCTGAGAGAGGCGACTGCGCGTCCGTGACATGTCGGCGATATCGCTGTCGGCCAGGGTTTCGTCGAGGGGCGCGGCGCTGACCAGGAACAGCGCCAGGCGACGGTCGTAGAGCACATCCACCAGATTTATGAACCGCTGCCGGGCGGCGGGACTGGCGTCGCGCAGCGGCGGCACGGCGTCCAGCAGCCAGCGCTGCCAGCTTTCGCTCAGGGTCAGGTAGTCGAGGACCGCGGTGGGGCCTTCGCAAAGATCGGCGAAGCTGAAGTGCAGCAGGCCATCCGCGGCGCTGACGGCGGGCAGGCTGCGATGCCCCACAGGCACCTCGATTCTAGTCTGCGCCAGCGGCGGCAGCCCCAGCGCCTGGCGCTGCGCCGGGGTGCCCGGCCAGAGATAGGCGCCGACGCCGAAGGGATCGGGCTCGGCGGGACTGGCGCCGCGATAGTCCTGGGGACCGGCCACCGAGAGGATGTCCATGCGCGTCTCGATCAGCCGGATCGCCGGCAGGAAGCGCTCGTGGTAGAGGGGATTGGGCAGCAACCCCTCGGGCGGATAGTTGGAGGTGGTGATCAGCACCACGCCGCGGCTGAACAAGGCCTTGAACAGCCGGGTGATGAGCATGGCGTCGCCGATGTCATGCACATGGAATTCATCGAAGCAGAGCAGTCGGCAACCGTCGAGCAGTTCGTCCAGGCTGGCGGCCAGGGCATCACCGCCGGGCGGCTGGCGAAACATCCGCTCGTGCAGTTCGCGAAAGAAGGCATGGAAGTGCACCCGGCGCTTCTCGGCGAATGGCAGGGCGGCAAAGAAGCCGTCCAGCAGAAAGCTCTTGCCACGGCCTACCGGCCCCCAGAGATAGAGACTGCGTGGCGCCTGTCGGCGGAACAGCCGCGGACGCAGCAGCTCGTCGGCGAGCTGGGCGAAACGGTCGATGGCGGCCTGTTGCGCGGCATCCAGGGTGTAGCCACGGGCGTGGGCGAGCTGAGCGAAGTGTGCCAGCACCTGCTGGGCGGGCGAAGGAGACGTCATGCAGGCGGCCAGCCGAGAAAGATAGGGCGCTAATGAAGCTACAGCCGTCGCTGCCGGTCAAGACCGGCAGCGACGGTGCACTCAGGCCGCGGCGATGAACAGGCAGAGGCAGCAGAACATGCCGCCGGCCCAGACCAGCGAGCGGCGGGTGGCATGATCGCGGATGTATAGCCAGGTGTAGGCGATACGGCTGAGCAGGAAGAGAAAAGCCCAGAAGTTGATGGTGCCCTGCTCGGCGCCACCGGTGACGTGGGCGACGATCACTGCGGCGGCGAACAGCGGATTGATCTCGAAGGCGTTCTGCTGGGCGGCGTTGGCCCGGGCCCGGGCCCCTTCCAGCTTGCCGAGAAAGCTGCGCGGATCCCGGTTGTCCTCGGGCGTGAAGCCGCTGCCCTTGAACTTGGCATAGTAGGCCGCGCCATAGGGCACGAGGTAGACGAGGAAGATGCACCAGTAGGCGAAGGTCATGTCGGCGTCCCTGGAAGTGTGAGGGTTCGCCTATCTGACCCGCCCGACCGGGAAAAATCCACTCCGCTTCAGGCTGGCGTGCGGCTGTGCGTCCAGCGCGCCATGAGCGCGGTCGCCACCGCGCAGAGCGCCAATACCGCACACATGGGCACCACGGTGCCATTGTGCAGGGCGCCCACGCTGCTGGAGGCCAGCGCTGCGAGGATGAATTGCAGACTGCCCATCAGCGCCGAGGCACTGCCGGCATTGGCGCCCTGCCCGGCCAGGGCGCAGGCCGAGGCATTGGGCACGATGCCGCCGAGCAGGGCGATGGCGCAGAACAGCGGGATCATCAGCACCGGCAGCGCCTTGGGCTGGAAAGCCCCGACCAGCAACAGGATCAGCCCCGCCGCGGCATAGGCGACCACCGCGCGGCGCAGCCAGAAGGCCGGTCCCTGGCGGACCACCAGGCGGGCATTGAGCTGCCCGAGCAGGATGAAGCCGGCGGCGTTGAGGCCGAATACCCAGCCGTAGTGCTCGGGCGCGACGCCATAGAGCTCGATCAGCACGAAGGGCGAACCGGAGATGTAGGCGAACATCCCGGCCATGGCGATGCCGCCGGTCAGGGTGTGGCCGATGAAGGTGCGATCGCGCAACAGCCGCAGGTAGTTGCGCAGGGCACCTCGCAGCGGCGGCCGCGGATGGTGCGCCGGCAGGGATTCGGGCAGCCACAGCGCCACCGCGGTACCGCAGGCGGCGGCGAACAGCGCCAGGCTGACGAAGATCGCCTGCCAGCCAAAGGTGCTGAGCAGCAGACTGCCGGCGAAGGGCGCGATGATGGGCGCGATGCCGGTCACTAGCATGATCTGCGAAAAGGCCCGCGCCGCGGCCATCGGCTCGCAGAGATCCCGTACCACGGCCCGCGCGATCACCATGCCGGCGCAGCCGCCCAGGGCCTGGACGAAACGCGCGGCGATCAGCCAGGGCAGGCTGGGCGCCAGGGCGCAGCCCAGCGACGCCAGGCAGAACAGGCCGATGCCGATCAGCAGCGGCAGGCGGCGGCCGAAGCGGTCCGCCAGGGGGCCATAGAACAGCTGGCCGCTGGCGAGACCGGCGAAATACACCGCCAGACTCAGCTGCACGTGTTCGATATCGGTGGCGAACGACCGGGCCAGCGACGGGAAGCTGGGCAGGTACATGTCGATGGCGAAGGGGGCGAAGGCCGAGAGGGCCCCGAGAATCAACAATAAGCGAAAGGTCATGAAGCCTGATCCGATGGAAGCGGAAGTGTCACGCAGTTACATACAATCATGTTTGTAAAAGCGGCGAGGCGCGCTAGACTGCGTGGCAGACCCACTGCCAGTCAGATCGCCCATGCGTCGTACGAAAGAAGAAGCCGAACAGACCCGCCAAGCCATTCTCGATGCGGCGGAAGCCCTGTTCCTGACCAATGGCGTGGCGCGTACCAGCTTGGAAATGATCGCCCGCGAATGCGGCGTCACCCGGGGGGCAGTGTACTGGCATTTCCAGAACAAGGCCCACCTGTTCCACGAAATGCTTAGCCAGATAAGGATCCCGGCCGACGAACTGACCGAGCGCCTGCGCGTCGACGGCGAGGAAGACAGCCTGCAACGGCTGTTCAAGCTGTGCATCGAAGGCATGACGAAATTCACCCAGCCCGGCCGGGAGCAGCGGGTGATGACCATCATGCTGCACCGCTGCGAATTCACCGAGGAGCTGCGCGAGGCCGAGGAGCGCGATCTGCAGTTCCTGCGGCAGTTCATCCGCATCACCGACGCCCTCTTCACCGCCCAGGCGCATCGCCTGCAGCCGGGCGTGACGCCGCAGTTGGCCAGCCGGATGCTGCACAGCCTGTTTCTCGGCACCCTCTCGGACCTGCTGCGCGACGAACAGACCTTCGCCCCGCTGCTGGCCGCCGATCAGGTGTTCACCACCTTCTTCCGCGCCATCGTGCGCGACTGGGTTCAGTCGCCGACGGTATAGCCCGCCTGCTCGATGGCCGCGCGAAAGGGCGCAGCCACCTCGGCGCTGTCGATGCGCACCTCGCCCGCCTGCAAATCCACCTCCACCCGGGCGCGATTGTCCACCTTGAGGACCGCGGCCTCGATGGCGCTCACGCAGTGGGCGCAACTCATTCCGATCACCTTGATGACATGCATGGTCTGCTCCTGTCTGTCTTGACCTCTTTCTCCTGACGCCAGCGCCAGGACCGGGTTCCAGTGTTGACCTTGACCCGAGGTCAAGGTCAACACTGTTATCAGGAGGTGCCCATGCACGAATTCGAACTCTCCATCAGCGGCATGACCTGCGCGGCCTGCGCCGGTCGGGTCGAGCGCGCCCTGCAGAAGGTCCCGGCGGTCAGCGCGGCCGGCGTCAACCTGGCCAGCGAAAAGGCCCGCGTCAGCGCACCGGGCGACGCGGCGCCGGCGCTGGCCGAAGCCGTCACCGCCGCCGGCTACCGGGTGGCCGAGGCCGAGCATGACCTGGCGCTGTCCGGCATGAGCTGCGCCAACTGCGCCGGGCGGATCGAAAAGGCCCTGCGTGCGGTGCCCGGAGTATTGGCCGCCGAGGTCAACCTGGCCAGCGAAAGAGCCCGGATCAGGACCCTGGCCGCGGTCGAGACGCAGGCGCTGATCGCCGCAGTGGTGGCCGCCGGCTACGGCGCCCAGGATCGCCGCGCCGAAGACGAGCGTTCAGCCCCGGCGCGGCAGGGGGTGCCCTGGGAGCATCTCGAATTGACCCTGGCGCTGCTGCTGACCGCACCGCTGATCCTGCCCATGCTGCTGGCGCCCTTCGGCTGGCACCTGATGCCGCCCGCCTGGCTGCAATTCCTGCTGGCGACGCCGGTGCAGTTCATCGTCGGCGCGCGCTTCTATCGCGGTGCCTGGCATGCCCTGCGCGCCCGCAGCGGCAACATGGATGTGCTGGTCGCCCTGGGCACCAGCGCCGCCTATGGCCTGAGCCTCTATCTCTGGCTGGTCAAGGACAGCCCCCATCTCTATTTCGAGACGGCGGCCATGGTCATCGCCCTGGTGCGCCTGGGCAAATACCTGGAGACCCGTGCCAAGCGCCGCACCGGCGCGGCCCTGCGCGCCCTGGAAGCCCTGCGCCCGGAAAGCGCCCGGCGCCTGGATGCGGCCGGCCAGGAAGAAGAGGTCGCCCTGAATCGACTGCGCCTGGGCGACCGCCTGCAGCTGCGCCCGGGCGAGCGCATCCCCGCCGACGGCCGCATCCTGCAGGGCGAAAGCCAGGTGGACGAAGCCCTGCTCACCGGCGAAAGCCGTCCGGTCGCCAAGGGCCCCGGTGACGAGGTGGTGGGGGGCGCCATCAACGGCGAGGGCAATCTGCAGATCGAGGTCACCGCCCTGGGTGGCGAGACGGTGCTGGCCGGCATCATCCGCCTGGTGGAAGACGCCCAGGCCACCAAGGCGCCCATCCAGCAGCTGGTGGATCGGATCAGCCGGGTGTTCGTGCCGGTGGTGGTGAGCCTGGCCCTGGTCACCCTGCTCGGCTGGCTGCTGAGCGGCCACGCCCTGGAGTCCAGTCTGCTCGCGGCCGTAGCGGTGCTGGTCATCGCCTGCCCCTGTGCCCTGGGACTGGCCACCCCCGCCGCCCTCATGGCCGGTACCGGGGTGGCGGCGCGTCACGGCATTCTGATCAAGGACGCCGAGACCCTGGAGCGTGCCCAGGGCATCACCACCGTGGTCTTCGACAAGACCGGCACCCTGACCGCCGGCCAGTTGCGCCTCTGCCAGCTGGCCACGGCTCCCGGCATCGAGGAAGCCGACTTGCTGAGTCTGGCCGGTAGCCTGCAACGCGGCAGCGAGCATCCCCTGGCCGCGGCGGTGCTGCTGGCCTGTCGTGAGCGCGGCCTGGACACCCCACCCGCCCAAGACGTCCGCGCCCTGCCCGGTCGTGGCCTCCAGGGCAGCTGGCAGGGTCGCGCCTTGTTGCTGGGCAATGCGCGGCTCCTGGCCGAACGACAGCTGGACGCCGGCCCCCTGGTCGAGGCCGCTCGCGCCTGGGAAGACCAGGGGCTGACCCTGTCCTGGCTGCTGGAAGGCGGCGGCCAGCCGCGAGTGCTGGGGCTGCTGGCCTTTGGCGATGCGCTGCGCCCGGGTGCTGCCGCGGCCATCGCCCAGCTGCGCCGCGACGGCATCGACAGCTGGCTGCTGACCGGTGACAACCGTGGCAGCGCCCGCCAGGTGGCCGCGGCCCTGGGTATCACCCAGTGGGAGGCCGAGGTGCTGCCCGCCGACAAGGCGGCCCTGGTGGCCCGGCTGCAGGCGACCCGGGGCGGCGTGGCCATGGTCGGCGACGGCCTCAACGATGCCCCGGCGCTGGCCGCCGCCGAACTGGGCATCGCCATGGGCTCGGGCACCGCTGCCGCGCGCCACGCGGCCGGCATCACCCTCTTGCAGGAGGATCCGCGCCAGGTGGTGGCGGCGCTGGACATCGCCCGCCGCACCCAGCGCAAGATCCGCCAGAATCTGTTCTGGGCCTTCATCTACAATGTCATCGGCCTGCCGCTGGCCGCCCTGGGTCTGCTCGACCCGGTCTATGCCGGCGCCGCCATGGCCTTTTCCAGCGTCAGTGTCCTGGCCAATGCCCTGCTGCTCGGCCGCTGGCGCCCGTCCGGAGACCTCCCCTCATGAACATCGGTCAGGCCGCCAAGGCCAGCGGGCTCACCGCCAAGATGCTGCGCTACTACGAGCGGATCGGCCTGCTGGCCCCCGCCGGACGGACCGACAGCGGCTATCGCCAGTACGGCGCCGAAGACCTGCGGGTGCTGGCCTTCGTCCGCCGTTCGCGGGAGCTGGGCTTCAGTCTGGAAGAGATCCGCCAGTTGCTCAGCCTCTGGCAGGACCGGCAACGCGCCAGTGCCGACGTCAAGGCGCTGGCCAAGCGGCACATCGCCGAGCTGGATCTGAAGATCGCCGAACTGACCCGCCTGCGCAGCACCCTCGGCGAGCTGGTCTCCTGCTGCCATGGCGACGCCAGCCCCGAGTGTCCGATCCTCGATACCCTCGGCGGCTGACGCAACCGCCGAGGGCTTGTGGGGTCCATCTTTCTATCTCCCCGCTGCCGAGATCGAGTCCATGCATACCCTGCACCACTACCAGATCAGTTACCGCTTCAACGGCGAGCCCCTCACCCACGACCTGGAGAGCTTCGAGCCGGTCACCGAAGAGGAAGCCGTGCTGCAGTTGCTGATCAAGCACGTCGAGGAACCCCAGGTGGTGGTGGATGCGCCCTGGGAACGCCATGCCCAGCCGAGCATCGCCCGGCGCGCCCAGGAAGCCGGACTGAGCGACATCGAGGTCAGCCAGCGGGACTGACGGCCGGCCCGGGCGGGTGGCTTTGCGCTATAATTCCGCGCTTTTGCCCCCTTCGCCGGAGACCTTCATGACCCTGCCTCGCCTGCGCCTCAAAGCCAATGCCGACCGCCGTCTGCGCGCCGGGCACCTCTGGGTGTACAGCAACGAGGTGGACGTCGTCGCCACCCCGCTGACCGCCTTCGAGCCGGGCGATCAGGCCATCCTGGAAACCACCAGCGGCAAGCCGCTGGGCCTGGTGGCGCTGTCGCCCAACAACCTGATCTGCGCCCGCCTGTTCTCCCGCGACACCGGCTACCTGCTGGACAAGTCGCTGCTGGTGCACCGCTTCAAGGTCGCCCTGAGCCTGCGCGAGCGGCTGTTCGGCAGCCACTGCTATCGCCTGGTCTATGGCGATTCCGATTTCCTGCCGGGTCTGGTGGTGGATCGCTTCAACGACATCCTGGTGGTGCAGATCGCCTCGGCGACCATGGAGCGCCAGCGCGACGCCATCCTGGCCGCCCTGCTGCAGGTGTTCAAGCCCCACGGCGTGCTGTGGAAGAACGACGGCAGCGCCCGCGCGGCCGAGGGCCTTTCCAGCTACGTGGAAGTGGCCTATGGCGAGGTCCCCGACTGGGTGGCGCTGGAAGAGAACGGCGTGCGCTTCGAGGCGCCGGTGCGCGAAGGCCAGAAGACCGGCTGGTTCTATGACCACCGTCTGAATCGGGCGCGCCTGGCGCCCTATGTCGAAGGCAAGCGGGTGCTCGACCTGTTCAGCTACATCGGCGGCTGGGGCGTGCAGGCCGCGGCCTTTGGCGCCAGCGAGGTCATGTGCGTGGATGCCTCGGGCTTCGCCCTCGACGGCGTGGAGCGCAATGCCACCCTCAACGGCCTGGCGGAAAGGCTGGTCTGCGTCGAAGGCGATGTCTTCGAGGCGCTCAAGGAACTCAAGGCCGGCGAAGAGAAATTCGACGTCATCGTGGCCGACCCGCCGGCCTTCATCAAGAAGCGCAAGGACCTGAAGAACGGCGAGGCCGCCTATCGCCGCCTCAACGAACAGGCCATGCGCCTGCTGAACAAGGACGGCATCCTGGTCAGTGCCTCCTGTTCCATGCACCTGCCCGAAGACGACCTGCAGAACATCCTGCTCGGCAGCGCCCGCCATCTGGACCGCAACCTGCAGATCCTCGAACGCGGTGCCCAGGGCCCGGATCACCCGGTACACCCGGCGATCCCGGAGACCCGCTACATCAAGAGCCTCACCTGCCGGCTGCTGCCCAGCTGAGGCGCCAGGCAAAAAGAAAGCCGGACCAAGTCCGGCTTTTTCTTGCGTGTTCGACTGTCAGCTCAAGGCACGAATCAACTCGTCCTTCTTCATCCGCGAACGACCACGAATATCCTGCTCGGCGGCCTTCTTCACCAGTTCGTCGCGGGTCATGTCGCTGAGCGAGGTGCTGCCGCTGCGCGAACGCCGTGCCGAGGCCCGCCCGCTGTTGGGCGACTGGCCCTGCTTGGTGGCCACCGCTCGCCGTGCGGAGTCCTTGCGATCCGCGCGCTTGGCAGTACCGCTCTTGCTCTTGCCGGAGCCCGCCTTTTCACCACCGCCGGACTGCTTGTTCACCGTCGCCCAGGCCCGCGCTTCGGCTTCCTCCTTGGAGACGCCCTTTTTCTCGTAGCTCTCCTCGATGTGCTCGGCCTTGCGTTCCTGTTTGTCGCTGTACTTGGACTTGTCGCCGCGGGGCATGGCAGTCTCCTGGCTAGTCTTCCGCCTTGATGGTGGCCACATCGGCTGCCTTCACCCGTACATGACGACCCGCCACGTCGGTGAATTCATAAAAGCCGTCGGCCGTCTTGGTGTTGGGACGATCTTCGGTGATGTACTGGGTACCGTCCTGCAGGGTCACCACCGTCTCGGTGGAACAGGCCGTCAGCCCCAGCAGGGTCAGGGCCAGCAATACACCACTCAGCAGGCGCTTCATGGCGCTTCCGGCGAGACGCGATGGATGGACACATCGTGCAGCGCCACCAGCGCCTGACCGGACTCGATATCGGCCAGGTGGAAGCGCTCGTCGTTGATCGCATCCAGGTGCCGGCAAGCCAGTTCGCGGACCACGTCGGTGATGGGTACGTCGAGATTGCTGATACGGTCGGTATAGCTTTCGCCCAGCAACTTGTAGTGGATTTCGTATTGGCTATCGGTGTCGTCACGCATGAGAGGTCTCCGCGAAAAGGCTGCCCGACTCGGGTTATTTCTATAGAGCCCGGGCAACCAGAGCGGTTCTTTTCCGCCCGTCAGACGCCGCCGAACGGTCGTCTGTCAAGTACCGCGAACCCGCTCTAGCGCAAGAGTTCAACGCCCTGCGCGCATCTGCTGCAACAGGGTGCTGCACTGGGCGCCCTGCTCGTTGCTCGGCGCCACCAGTGCCAGTAGACCGGCGGCCGGCGCCGCGAAGGTGGCGAGCAGTGCCGCCGCCGCGCCGCGTGCCGCCAGCGGCAGCGCCTTCACCCCTGGCGATGGATTCTTCAGGGTGCCGCGCACATAGAGCGGCGAGCGCAGCGAGAAGATGCGCAGGCCCTTGCTGTGGGGATCGACGGTGAGATCCAGTCGTTCGCTCGCCAGGTTGATGGTGCCGGTGATGTTGATCAGGGCGTTCTCGGTGTCGAGCACGAAGACCTGGGGCTGCACCAGGCCCTTCTTGAAATCGAGATCGGCGACCGCGCAATTGATCTCCACCTCGTCATCGCCGAACAGCCGATCGACCAGATAGTTGCCGACGTTGAGTCCGGCGAGCTCCATCAGGCTGCGGCTGATGCGGCCGTCGTTCATCAGCAGCTTGAGTTCGCCGTTGCTGGTGCCGAGCAACGCCGCCACCGAGTTGCCGGTGCCACTCAGGGTGGCATCGCCATTGAGTTCGCCCATGCTGCGCTTCATGGTCTCCACGGTGGGGAACAGCTGGTTCAGCTTGACCCGGCGCACATGCAGATCGACCCGCCCTTGCAGGGGCGTCTTGTCGCCTTCCAGGCGCACCGTGGTGTTCAGATCACCCCCGGCCACGCCAAAGCGCAGGGGGTCGAGCAGCAGCACGCCATCGGTCAGGCGCACGTGGGTGTTGAGATCGGTGATCGGCAGCTGCGCGTTCTGCACGATGCGCTTGCCGGTGAAACGCACGTCCGCATCCATGGCGCGCCAGCGCTCGGTGCGGAATTCGGAGATCGGCAGGGCCTTGTCCGCCGGCTGCTTGCTGGTCTCGCCCTTGGCCACCTGCTGCTCCTTGGTATCGGCGCCGATCAGCGGCGCCAGGTCCTCGAACAGCAGCTGATCGGAGCGCAGGGTGCCACTGAGCTTGGGCCGTGGCTTGCCGCCGGTGAACAGCACCTCGCCGTGCAGGTCGCTCTTGCCGACCCGGCCATTGAAGTCTTCGTAGCTGAAGCGGGCGCCCGCCGGATCATTGAGCTTGACCGTGAGATGGCCATCGGTGGCATAGGGGGCCGTCTCCGGCAGGGTGACCCCGGTCAGCGGATAGAGCTGCGCCAGGCTCTTGCCCTCCAGCACCAGGTGCAGATCCAGGGCACCCAGGCGCCGCGGATCGGTCAGGGTGCCAAAGACCTGGGCACGGGTTTCGCCGGCCCGGGCATCGAGCTGGATGGGGAAAGGCACATCGGCGTCCTGCAGCGCCAGCAGTCCGCCGATCTGGCCACGGCCACTGACCGGCACCTGCTTGTAGCTGCCTTCCACCGCCAGGGCGAACTGGAAGGGCTGGGTCTGCTTGACGTGGGAGCGCTGGCGCGAGGTGCCCTGCTTGCCCACCAGATCGGCATAGGCGATGGGGGCGTCCAGGGAGGTGATCCGCGCGCGCAGCCGGGTGGCGGTCTGGGCATCGTCGAAGCCGACCTGGCCGGCGTCGAAGCCGATGGTGCCGATATCCACGGTCCAGGCCGAGGGTTCGGCCTTGGGGTCCTTCTCGGCGGTCTCGAAGGTCCAGCTGTTGCGCCCATCGGCGAGTCGCTGGGCGTTGACCACCGGCCCGGTGAGGTCGATGCGCGGGATATAGACCTGCTTGGCCAGCAGCGCCAGCGGCGAGATGCGTAACTGCACCCGGTCGAGGTGGACGAAGGTCTTTTCCTTGGCCCAGTCCGGGTTGCCCAGGGTCAGGTCTTCGGCGGCGATGTGCGGCCAGGGAATCCAGGCGCGCCAGCCGCCCTGATCCGGCTCGCGGTGCCAGACCACGCCCAGGTTGCCCTCGATGGCGAAGGGTCGGTGCAAGGCGCTCGACACCTGCTCGTTAATGGTCGGCTTGAGCCGATTCCAGTCGAAGGTGGCGAGGACCACCACCAGCACTACGAGCAGCAGCAGGATGATTCCCAGCAGCCAGGCGAGGATCTTGCGTGGGCGCGTCATGGCCGCCTCCTTGGATTTCCGTTCCCTCTTGGGTCTGCTCAGCGCAGCGGGGTTCCCTGGATAGACATCATGTCTTGCGCTGACGCAGCGCCAGCAGCGCCACCGCCACCCCGATCAGGGTCAGCAGCAGCAGGCTGCCGCGCAGGCCCACCTGCCCCGCCACGGCGCCGATCAGCGGCGGACCGAGCAGAAAGCCGAGATAGCCGGCCGTGGCGGTCATGGCGATGCCGGCAGCCGGTGTCTCGGCCACCTGGCCGGCGGCGCTGAAGGCCGCCGGTACCACATTGGACAGGCCCAGGCCGACCAGGGCGAAGCCGAGGATCGCGGTCCCGGGCGCCGGCAGGAGGACCGCCAGGGCCAGGCCCAGGGTCGCCAGCAGGGCGCCGCCAACGATCACCCGAGGACCGCCGAAGCGGCCGCGGATGCCGTCGCCGAACAGCCGGCCCACCAGCATGGTCAGTGAAAAGGCCGCATAGCCCAAGGTGGCCACCACCGGACTCGCCCCGCCCACCTGGCCCAAGTAGACGGCGCTCCAGTCGGTCATGGCGCCTTCCAGCATCAGGCAGCCCAGCGCGATCAGCCCCAGTGCCAGCACTCGCCGATCCGGCAGGCGCAGGGCATGACTGACCGGACTGCGATCGCCTTCGTCCAGCGCCAGGGCGGCGGGCAAGGCCAGCACCAGCGCCACCAGGGCGGCGGCCAGCAGTACCGCCAGCGCCGAGGCGCCCAGGTGCAGCACCAGGGCCCCCAGGCCGGCGCCGAGAAAGCCGCCCAGGCTGAAGGCGGCATGGAAGGACGACATCAGCGGACCGTTCCAGCGGCTTTCCACATCGCTGGCATGGGCGTTCATGGCCACGTCGATCAGTCCGTTGCAGGCGCCGAGCAACAGCGCGCAGGGCAGCAGCCAGCCCAGCGACGGCGCCACTCCGGGCCCGCTCAGCACCAGCACGAAGGTCAGGATGCTCAGGCGGGTCAGGCGGCCGGTCCCTCCCAGGCGCGGCACCAGCACCCCGGCGAAGGGCATGGTCAGCAGGGCGCCGAGGGCGACCGCCAACAGCACCAGACTCAGCTGGCCGTCGCCCAGCAGCAGATCGCGCTTGAGTTCGGGAATGGCCGCCGCCCAGCCGCCGATCCCGCAGCCGTTGGCGAGAAAGACGGTAAAGGTGGCGCGACGCTGGCGACGCAAAACGGCGGAAGTCATGGCGATCCTTTGAGCGGGCTAGCGGTCGCTGGCCAGCGAATGCAGTTGCAGGCCGGCGTCACGATAGGGTTGCAGACGCTCCTCGCTCAGCCCCGGTTCCAGCACCAGGTGGTTCAGCTGATCGAGGCGGAGCACGTGATAGAAGGCCACGCTGTCGAGCTTTTCGGCGGTCACCGCGACGGCGACCTGACCGCTCTGCTCGGCCACGGCCACCTTGAATTCGGCTTCTTCCAGGTCGAAGCCGGTCACCCCGGTTTCCACCGCCAGGGCGCAGGTCCCGAGAAAGGCCAGATCGGCGCGCACGCCGCGCAGATCGCGCAGCGCCCGGGCGCCCAGGCAGGCGCCCGATTCCGGCGCGGCCAGGCCGCCGATCATCAGCACCCGGATGCCCGGGCGCTGCAGCAGCGCCGCGGCGATCACCGGCGCATTGGTGGCCACGGTCAGGTCGAGATCCGTGGGCAGCGCCTGGGCGATGGCTAGATTGGTCGAGCCGGCATCCAGCAACAGCAGTTGCCCGCGCTGCACCAGCCTGGCCGCGGCCAGGCCCAGCGTCTGCTTGGCCGCCTCGTCCTGGCCGATACGCGTCGGCAGCGCCTCCGGTGGCGTCAGCAGCGAGAGCGCCCCGCCATACACCCGGCGGCACAGCCCCTGGCGGGCTAGCTCACGCAGGTCGCGACGCACGCTGTCTTCGGAAATGCCCCAGGTCGCGGCCAACTCGGCGGACAGGACCCGGCCCTGTTCGCGCAGCAGGGCCAGGATCGCGGCCTGGCGTTCTTCGGGAAGGTGAATGGCAGTCATGGCTGATACTCCAGGAGGACCAGCAGATCATGCACAATCATTTACGAACGTGCAACATCATGCACTGGATGACATCTTGCTCCTGGCATCCAGCCAGCGGCCGCCAAAGACATTGATCAGCAGGCCGAGCATGACCGCCACGCCACCCACTTCCTGCTGGAGGGTCATCTGCTCACCCAGCAACACGGCGGCCGAGGTCAGCCCCACCACCGGCACCAGCAGGGAAAAGGGCGCCACCTGGCCGGCCGGATAGCGTGACAGCAGCCGACTCCAGATGCCGTAGCCGACCAGGGTGGCGATAAAGGCCAGGTAGACGATGGCGAAGATCGAACCGGCCGACAGCGAGGTCAGCGCCGTGGCGATCTGCTCGGGACCTTCCAGTAGCAGCGACAGGACGAAAAAGGGAATGGGCGGGATCAGGCTGCCCCAGACCACCAGCCCGAGCATGTCCACCTTGCCGATCTTCTTGGTGACGATATTGCCCAGTCCCCACATGGCCGCCGCTGCCAGGGTCAGCAGGAAGCCGGCCAGGGTCATGGTGACGCCATGCTCGGTACCGATCAGCAGCAGGCCCAGTGCCGCCACCAGCAGCCCGACCAGGCTCGCCCGGCGCACCTTCTCACCGAGAAAGGTCGCCGCGAATGCCAGGGTGAAGAAGGCCTGGGCCTGCAAGACCAGCGAGGCCAGCCCCGCCGGCATGCCCACGTACATGGCCGAGAACAGGAAGGCGAATTGACCCAGGGAAATGGTCAGGCCGTAGGCCAGCAGCAGTCGCCAGGACACCTGGGGACGCCGCACGAAGAGGATGGCCGGAAAGGCCGCCAGACAGAATCTCAGGGTGCCCAGCAGCATGGGCGGCACGCCATGCAAGCCGAGCTTGATGACGACGAAGTTCACCCCCCAGGCCAGAATGACGACCAGTGCCAGCAACAGATCCCGGGGTGCCATCGACAACTCCTTGAACGCATTCAGATAGTTAGGCGGCTACCCTACTCCTTTGCGCCCGCGCTGCGGCGTCACAGTTGCACACAAATTCGGCCAGTCACTCTGCATGAAAAGAAAAACCGCAGCCTGGGCTGCGGTTCGTCGGGATCAGGCGCTGCGCTTGTCACGCAGGGGGTCATGGCCCCAGTTCATCAGCGACTTGCGCCAGCGCGAGTCTTCGATGTCGCCATCCGGTCGCTGCTTGAGGTGGCGATGCACATAGCCGATGACCTTGCGCATGGCCTTGTAGTCGTCGTCTTCCAGCTCGGCCTGGCGCTTGCCCTTGAGCTCGAGGATGCGCTCACCCATGGCATGACCGACCGCCTTGCCGTCGTTGGCGGCCTTGACCTTCTTGCCACCCTTGGTCATGCCCACGCCCTTGCTGGTGTCACCGCTGAGCCATTTGCGCAGCTGACTCGGGGTCATGTTGACCACCTGCTTGAACTCGCTGCGGACCTCTTTCTTGTCGTCTTTCTTGTCGTCGTTGGAAGCCTTCTTGGTGCTCATTTTTCACCTGCCTTTTGCAACGCCTTCACCAGTTCGTCTTTCTTCATGCGCGACCGGCCCCGCACCTCGCGGCGCGCCGCACGCTTCATCAGCTCGTCCTTGGTCAGACCGGCCAGGCCCGACTCACGCGCCGCCGCCGTCTTGCGCGCCACATCGGCCGGCTGCTTGGAATGCTGCTTGCCGCGGCGCGTGTCACGGCGCTTCTTGGCGGTGGTGCGCTGGTACTCTTCCTTGCTCAGGGAGTCGCGGGCCTTTTCCGGCAGATAGCGCTCGCCGGTCTCCTCGGACTTCTTGCCGGAGCGGGTGTCCCACTTCTCGTCGGTCCACTGCTGCAGATGATTGTCCTTGCCCTTGCCGCCCTGGTATTCACCACCGCGCTTCTGGTACTCCTGGGAGGCCAGCTGCGCCTTGCGCGCCGACCACTGACCGGGCTTGCCGCCCTTGTCGCCCTCGGTAATCTCTTTCTTCACCTTTTCCCAGAGTTCGGGATCGCTCTTCTTGGCCGTCGCACTCATGGCTCACCTCAGGTTGGGGATCACTGCAGTCGCTGTCTCTAGGATGACTGTCCAACCGAAACGGGGGTTCGCGCCAGGCGACGAATGCCCCTACCCTGCGTCTTCCGGTATCCAGAGAAAGCCATGTCCCTCGCCACCCTGCTCCGCCGTCGCCTGATCCCGCTGCTCTTCGTTACCCTGCTGGTCGGGGTCGGGGTCCCCTATGGCTGCTCGGAACTGGCCTATCGCGAACGCCAGTGGGTGTTCAGCATCGAGCCGGGCAATGCCAGCTGGTTCACCGGCGTGCCGGAAGGCGTCCGCCAGTTCAACCTGCCGGTGCCGGACGGCCTGACCGGCACCGACTACCTGCACGCCTGGTGGTGGCCCGCCCGCCGTCCGGACGCCCCCACCCTGCTCTATCTGCACGGCACCCGCTGGAATCTCACCGCCCAGGTCCGGCGCATCGCCACCCTGCGGCAACTCGGCTATTCGGTGCTGGCCATCGACTATCGCGGCTTTGGCGAAAGTCCTGGCGACGTGCCCTCCGAACGCAGTGTCTACCAGGATGCCCGGGTCGCCTGGAAGCACCTGCAGAGCCTGCAGCCGGATCCCCGCAAGAGATACATCTACGGCCACTCACTGGGCGGCGCCGTGGCGGTGGACCTGGCCTGGCGCATCGCCCGCGACGGGGATCCCACCGGCGACTACCCCGCCGCGGCCGGTCTGATCATCGAATCCACCTTCACCACCCTGGCCGATGCCGCCTCGGCGGTGGTCGACACCCGCTTTCCCCTGCGCTGGCTGATGTCTGAGAAATTCGACTCCCTGGACAAGATCCCGGACATCCATATCCCGGTGCTCATCGTCCACGGCAGCGACGATCGCTATGTCCCTCCCCGCTTCAGCGAAGCCCTCTATGCGGCGGCCCGGCCGCCCAAGCGCCTGCTGCTGATCCCCGGCGGGACCCACTCCAACAGCATGGTGATAGGCACGCGCGACTATGCCGCCGCCTTGCGCGAGCTGTTCGGCGGCGCGCACCTAAGCGAAGCGGAAAAGGAGCAATCATCGACGGGAGGCTAGAGAATTTCTGAAAGGCATCGACGGCGCTGATAGTCACTATCTCGCCAGTCTATTTTTTTCGAGCGGTCCTGCTCGGGATACTGAACTCACTCCAGCACAGTTTCCCCAGAGGACACCATCATGAACCTGCGTATCGCCTTCGGTTTCGCCATGACCGCCCTGGCCCTGAACACCTTCGCCCAGGACTTCGCCTTCACCCCCAGCGCCGCCACCCAGGTCGCCGAGGAATCCAGCCAGCGCCCGCTGGGCCAGCTGATCAAGCAACAGCAGCAGCGCCTGCAGCAGCGCACCCTGGCCGAAGAATCCAGCCTGCGTCCCCTGGGTGAAGTCATCAAGCAGCAGCAACGCCAGGTGCAGGAACGCCGGATCGCCGAGGAATCCAGTCTGCGCCCCCTGGGCCAGGTGATCGAAGACCAGCAGCAGCGCCTCGGTGACGATACGGTGGCCGAAGAATCCAGCCAGCGTCCCATGGGTCGGCTGATCGACCGTCAGCAGCATCGCCTGCAGGATGACGCCCTGGCCGAAAACGGTTCGGCCCAGACCCTCGACCGCCTGATCAAGGCCGGCCAGACCCGCCAGGCCTGAGTCCTAGCCGTCCCTTCCTGCCCGGCCTTGCGCCGGGCTCGCTCAGTGGCTCTTCTCGCCACCCGGCCCGATACTGGCCGGCGCCTCCACCACCAGCTCCTGCGGCACCTCGTCGATGCGCGGATCCAGTGCCGCCGCCATCGGACTCACCGTATCCGGCATGGCCACGTGATGCAGCGGCGCCTCGTCCAGCCGGTGTTCGCCACTGACGAAGCGGGGCTGCACGAAGACGATCAGGATCACCGCATAGGCCGAGGTCAGCACATAGAAGGTGCCCGGGCCGAAATGCTCCATGGCCGCACCGGCCAGCAGCGGCCCGATACAGGCCCCCACGCCATAGGTGGTCAGCAGCATCGCCGACAATTCCACGCGCCGCTCGGGTTCGACATGGTCGTTGGCAAAGGCCGTTGCCAGCGGATAGAGGGTGAACAGCAGCATGCCCGAGACGAAGCCCGCGGCCAGCAGCCAGGGATAGGGCAAGGTGATCAGTCCCCACAGCGGTACCGCCGCCAGGCACAGCAACACCGCATTGGCGCGGATCAGCTTGCAGCGATCGAGGCGATCCGACAGCCAGCCCAGCGGCCACTGGGCGCAGAACCCCGCGACGATGCACAGCCCCACATAGAAGCTCGATTGCGCCGTATCCAGGCCACTGCGACTGGCGAACACCGGCGCCAGGCCATAGAAGCCCCCCACCAGCAGCCCCGCGGTAAAGATGGTCACCAGCGACTGGGGCACCCGCTGCCAGAAGAAACGGATCTCCAGCGGTGCCGCCACCAGCTTGGCCGGGTGCACCCGCCGGGTCATGGCCAGGGGAATCAGGCAGGAAGCGAAGCAGATGGCGACCAGCAGCAGCGGCTTGTAGTCGAGTTGCGGATGCCAGGCCAATAACGCCTGGCCGATCACCAGCCCCAGGTCCACCGCCACCATGTAGCCGGCGAACACCTTGCCACGCTGGTGATTTTCCGCCTGCTCGTTGAGCCAGCTCTCGATCACCATGTACTGATTCATCATCACCACGCCCATGACGAATCTCAGCGCGATCCAGACGTTCAGGTCATCGATCAGGGCATGGATGAGCACGGTGACCGTCGCCGCACCGGCGCAGGCCACATAGGAACGGATATGGCCGACACTGGCGATCAGTCGATGGCCGAACTTGCCGCCGCACACCAGCCCGAAGTAATAGGCCGCCATCAGGGCGCCGGTCCACAGGTCCCCCGCCCCCTGCTCGGTCAGTCGCAGACCGATATAGGTGGTGAAGAGACCGGAACCGGCCAGCATCAGGAGGGTGGCGAAATAGAGCGCAGGAAAGGTAACGAGAGGGCTGAACATCAGGGATCACATGAAGAGAAACGAAAAAGCCGGAGCGGAGCAGCGGTGCTGAGCGTCGGGATGGGGGAAGGGAAAGCTGTCGAAAGCAGGTATGCCGGACTACTCCGGCTCTTGCCGCCGATTAGTCTCGGTACGCTGGCGCTGCCGCCACTGGTCCAGATAGACCACCTGGCCATGCTCAGGCTTGGCCTGATAGGCAGGCGCCGAAGCCACTACCGAATCGGCCGTCGGGCGTTCGACCTCGGGTACCACGAAGGGGGCGAATTCGACCTTGGCCAGGGTCTTGCCGAACAGGGCCAGAGAGGCGTCGAGCCGCTCCTCTCCCGTCACGGTGAATTCGAAGGAAAACAGTCGCGCCAGGCGCTTGCGTCCTTGGGCATCGGCCAGCCAGCGAAAGCGCGAGAAAGCCACGGCGCCATCGAGCAGCAGCACCTTGCGGCGGCGACACTCCTGCTCGGCCAGCAGCAGCGCGCGCTCGCGAATGCCATGGGCATGCCAGAACCACAGACCAATGCCGACCGCGCCCAGCAACAGGCAGAGATTACCTAGCGTCAGCATCTTCGCTCCTCATCGAAGGGTACCGCCGTCACTGACGCCGCGCAGCGTCACCAGATGCCGTCTCGTTCAACAGGCGAATGTTCTCACGCTCGCCTTTGTACAGCGCCAGAGGGGCGATTTCCTTACCCAGCAACGGCACCTGCTGTTGGTGCCATATGTAGTAGAAAACGTTCAGTACCACCAATAGCAGAAACAACCAACGCATCATTCGTTCTCGAGCGGACACGCCAAAGCCAATCCAGCAAACACCATATCGGGCACGATCCGCGCGCCCGGAACGACATGTTTGACCAGTTCCGCGTCACCCCCGGTCAGAAAGATCTCGCAACCTTCGGCGAACATTTCCTGAGCCAGTTCGTATTGGGTACGGACGAAACCCTTGAGCATGTACAGACACCCACGCTCCACGGCCTCGATGGTCGTGCGTCCCGGCGCCTCGTAGCGTTCACCACTGGCCCAATGTGGATCGTAGCGGATCCGACGGGTATGGGTCTGCAGTTCCCGACGCATCAACGGAATCCCCGGACAGATGAACCCTCCCTGATGCTCGCCCTGGGCATCGACCAGATCCGCGGTGACCGCCGTCCCCAGGTCCAGGACCACGCAGGCCTTGCCCTCGGCCAACTGCACCGCGGCCAGGATCACCAGCCAGCGATCCATGCCCAGACGCTGATGGTCACGATAGCCATTGCGCACGCCATTCCATACCTCGACCGGCAGGGCCTGGTGACAGGCGATGCCAAAGGTGGCGGTGAGCCGCTCCTTGAGCTGCTGGGTCTCTTCGTCGCTGCGCACGCTGACCAGCCGGCAGGCCGCCAGGGCAGGACTGTCCGACTGGGAAAGCGCCGCGATCAGGGCGTCGTCGCTGTCCTCGATGCCGGTATCCACCACCTCGGCACCGGCCGCGAGCAGGCGCCACTTGATGAGGCTGTTACCGCAATCGAGTTCAAGAATCATGATCTAGGCTCAGGCTCAATTCGCCACCGCTGAATGCCTGCGTCTGACCGTCTACATGCATGAGAATAGCCCCATCTTCGGCAACTCCTGCCACTGTGCCCTGGATACAGCGAACCCCCGAAGAAAGGGTTACCGCTCGACCTTGCCAGCCATGATAACGCTCCCACTCGCTGCGCAGGGCGGCGAATCCGGACCGGCGATGAATCTGCCACAGACTGTCGATTTCCCGGAGCAGCAGGCTGGCGACCTGGTTGCGGTCCTGCAGACCGCCCAAGGCCTCGGCCATGGAGATCCACGGCTGATCGATGTTGTCGGCGAGGCGCATGTTGACGTTGATGCCGATACCGATGATGGCCTGGCAGACGTCCTGCGGATCACCCGACAACTCGATGAGGATGCCGGCCAGCTTGCGCCCGCGGACCAGGACGTCGTTGGGCCACTTCAGGCAGGCGTCCTCGACGCCCAGCTGTTGCAGGGTACGGATCACCGCCAGGCCCATGGTCAGGCTCAGGGCCTGCAGTTTCTGGATCCCGCCCGGGCTGGAGACCACGGCGGTGAGATAGAGATTCTTGCCATAGGGGCTGACCCAGGCGCGGCCACGACGACCACGACCGGCCTGCTGATGCTCGGCCAGCAAGGCGAATGGCGGTTGCTGCTGCGGCAGACGGCGTTGCGCCTCGGCATTGGTGGAGTCTATGGAGGCCAGGACCGTTACCGGCCAACCGCCCTCCTGCGCGATCCGCTCTGCATCGAGCAGCGACAGGGGCTCCTCCAGGCGGTAACCCCGTCCCGGAACCTTGAAAACCTCGACGCCCAGGTCATCTTCCAGCGTCTTCAGCCGCTTCCAGATGGCACTTCTGGAGACGCCCAAGGCTTCACCAAGCTCGACGCCGGAATGAAATTTTCCATCACTCAGCAGTTTCAGCAACGGCATCCCGAACTCCGTTCGACTTTCTTCCGCCCCAAAGACAACACCCCCGCCAGAGTGAACTGAGCGGGGGTGCTGGGTGTTAGGCGCTTGACGATGACCTACTCTCACATGGGGAAGCCCCACACTACCATCGGCGATGCATCGTTTCACTTCTGAGTTCGGGAAGGGATCAGGTGGTTCCAATGCTCTATGTTCGTCAAGCAATTCGGTTGGCTGGCCAGG
>NZ_KI783310.1:0-172 GCF_000510705.1 Pseudomonas sp. MOIL14HWK12:I1
ACTGGGCTCGCTGCCAGGGGGCCCTCACCCCAACCCTCTCCCCGGGGAAGAGGGGGCTATCCGAGTGGGCGCTTGGCGTCATCGCGCCGGAGAAAACCGTAGCGTGGAAAATGGCGCAGCCTTTTCCACTGGGCTCGCTGCCAGGGGGCCCTCACCCCAACCCTCTCCCCGG
>NZ_KI783310.1:332-73141 GCF_000510705.1 Pseudomonas sp. MOIL14HWK12:I1
GGCGCAGCCTTTTCCACTGGGCTCGCTGCCAGGGGGCCCTCACCCCAACCCTCTCCCCGGCGGAGAGGGTGCTATCCGAGCGGGCGATCAGCCTCATCGTCCCGATGAGCGTCGCCACGGATTGACCAGCAGACTCGACAGTCATGGCAGGCCGCTCCGGTCGAATTGCCGACAGCCCTCTGACCTGCCGTTCAAGCCGAACAAATGTCTTCCAGGTTTTTGTTTACACCCAGATACAACGTCACAAAAACCGTCTAGCGTGGGGCCACACGCCCTGACGCGTGCCCCGATAACAACAATCAAGGATGCAGGCATGACATCTTTCCTCAGGCAACGCCTGCCGCTGGCCATCGCCCTGGCCACGGCGCTCGCGGCAACCGCCCAGGCGGCTCCCAATCCCTACAGTGGCTTCACCGTGTTCGGCGACAGCCTGCTCGATGCCGGGCAATTTCCCGATACCGGGGTCACGGGCGCCAGCCTCAGATTCACCAACCGCGTCGGTCCCGGCTACAGCCCGGCCAGCGGCGCGGTGACCGGACCGGTGTCCTCGATCCTGCTCGGCCAGCAACTGGGCTTCGATGTCCGTACCCTGGACGCCTCGACCTCGCTGATCAATCAGCGGATCGGCCTGAGCGATGGCGACAACTGGGCCACGGGTGGCTACACCACGGCGCAGATCCGCGATTCCATCACCGCTCGCAACGGCTCGGTGGTGGCGGTGGGTGGCCTGACCCTGCGCAGCCGTGACGGCTACCTGCCCGGCCTCGCCAGCCAGGGACTGAGCCTGGATCCCAACACCCTGTTCTATATCAGCGGCGGGGGTAACGACTTCCTCCAGGGACTGGTCACCTCGCCGGCCACCGCGGCGGCCGCGGCCAATCGCCTGGGTGACGGCGTGGCTGCGCTGCAGCAGGCCGGCGCCCGCTATATGGTGGTCTGGCTGCTGCCCGACATCGGCCAGACCCCAGCCCTGGCCGGTTCGCCGCAACAGGCGGCCAGCTCGGCCCTGAGTCGGGTCTACAACCAGGCGCTGGTGGCGCGCCTGGCCGGTATCGACGCCGAGATCATCGGTCTCAACGTGCCCCAGCTGCTGGCCGAGGTGGTGGCCGAGCCGGGCCGCTATGGCCTGGCCAGCGGGCAGAATCTGACCGGCACCTGCTTCAGCGGCGACAGCTGCACCCGCAACCCCACCTATGGCCTGGGTGCGGCGGCGGCCGATCCCAGCCAGCTGCTGTTCAACGATCGCGTCCACCCGACCATCACCGGCCAGCGGCTGATCGCCGACTACGCCTATTCGCTGCTGGCGGCGCCCTGGGAGGTCACGCTGCTGCCGGAGATGGCCCAGTCCACCCTCAGGGCGCACCAGGACGGCCTGCACCAGCGCTGGCTGGGCGACTGGCATGCCTGGCAGCCGGTGGGGCGCTGGCAGGGCTATGTGGATACCAGCGCGCGGCGCCTGGACGTCGACGACCAGCGCAGCACCGCCGGCGGCGATGGCAACGGCTACAGCCTGGACCTGGGTGGCAGCTATCGGCTCAGCGAGGAATGGCGCCTCGGCGTGGCCGCCGGTGTCGCGCGCCAGCGCCTGGAGCCCGGCGCGGCCGATTCCAGCTATCGCCTCAACAGCTATCTGCTCAGCGCCTTCGCCCAGTACCAGGGCGAGCGCCTCTGGGGCGATCTCACCGCCACCGGTGGCCGGCTGGACTATGACGACCTGAGCCGCCGTTTCGCCCTCGGCCCGACCACCCGCAGCGAGCAGGGCGACACCGACGGCGATCTGCGCGCCCTCTCGGCGCGGCTGGGCTACGACCTGGCGGCGGCCGGCAGTCCCTGGCACCTGAGTCCCTATCTCAGCGCCGACTATGCCCGCGTCCAGGTGGATGGCTATCGCGAGCGCGGCAACGACGCCACGGCGCTGGAGTTCGACGACCAGTCGAGCACCTCGCGGCGGCTGGGGCTGGGTCTGCAGGGGCGCTGGCAACTCGCCCCGGCCACGGCGCTGTTCGCCGACCTGGGCCGCGAGCGGGAATTCGCCGATGGCACCCGCGACGTGACCATGCGCCTGAACAGCGTGCCGGGTCTGGACTACACCCTGGACGGCTACCAGCCCGACAGCGACCGCACCCGACTGAGCCTGGGCGTGGTCCAGCGGCTGACCCCGGAACTGACCCTGCGCGGTGGCTACAGCTATGCCGGCGCGGGCGATAGCCATCAGCAGGGCGTGGGCCTGGGCCTGTCACTGGACTTCTAACCGCCGCGCTGCGGGCAAGGCCCGCTGACAGGGTGTCAGCGGGCATTGCGGCTAGACCCGGCTGGGATCGCCCAGGCGCTGGCGCTGCCAGTCGCGCAATTCGTCCAGACGGCGCGGCGGGCAAACCAGAAAGCCTTGCAGAAGATCGCAACCGGCCTGTTGCAGGCAGAGCTGCTTGAGTTCGGTGTCCACGCCCTCGGCGATCACCTGGGCGTCGCGGGCATGGCAGAAGGCGATGAGCGCATCCAGGCTGGCCTGGTTGCCGGGCTGGCTGAGGCGCTCGACGATGAGCCGGTCGAACTTGATGGTGTCGGCGGGATAGTCGGTGACCTGCTGGATCGAGGTGTAGCCGACGCCGAAATCGTCGATGGCCACGCGAAAGCCCTCGGCGCGCAATTCATGCAGCAGCCCCAGGGTCCGCTCGTTCAGCTCGGCGGCGAAGGTCTCGGTGAATTCCAGTTCCAGGCGGGCCGGATCGACACGGTGGTGGCGGACCCGCTCGCGCAGATAGGGCACGATGTCGGCCTGATCCAGTTGCGCCGACGACAGGTTGATGGACAGCACCAGGTCGCTGCCCAGAACCTCCTGCAGCGCCGGGTATTCGCGGCAGGCCTGGTCCACGACCCAGCGATCGATCCAGCGAAAGTGCCCCTGGCGTTCGGCGATGGGGATGAATTCCGCCGGTGACACCGGGCCGAGGCGCGGCGAATTCCAGCGCAGCAGGGTTTCGGCGGAACGCACCTGGCCGTTGCTGTCGACCGCCGGCATGTAGACGAGATGGAATTCCTCGTCCGGGTTCATGCGCCGCAGGTGCTCGTCCAGCAGATCCTGGCGGCGCTGGCGCGCGGCCAGTTCCGGGGTGAAGTGCACCAGGCGGTTGCCGCCTTCGTTCTTGGCCCGCTCCAGGGCCAGGTCGGCTTGGGCCAGCAGGTCGGCCAGGTCCAGCGGGGCCTCGGGGGTCGCCAGGCCGATACTCAGGGTCACCGCATAGCGCCGCTCGCCAACCAGGGTGCCGTTGTCGTGGTTCTGCTGCAGCTGCTGGCCCAGGGCGAGGGCGTCGGTCGCCGCCGCCGGGCCGCGCAGCAGGATGGCGAATTCATCGCCCGCCAGGCGCGTGAACACCAGCTCGTTGTCCGCCTGATAGGCTTCCAGCTGCTGCTGGGTCTGCCGGGCCACGGCCTGCAGCAGCTCATCGCCCACTTCGTGGCCGAATCTGTCGTTCACCGACTTGAAGTGATCGAGGCCGAAATAGAGCAGGGCGATATGGCGGCCGTCCGGCTTGCCCGCCAGCCAGGATTCACCCATGAGCTGGAAGTAGCGACGATTGCCGATCTGGGTGAGGACGTCGGTGCGCAGGGCCGTGCGCAACTGCGCCAGGATGGTCAGGTTGTTGTCGTGCAGGCGCTTCATGTTGGCGCCCAGATGGCCGATCTCGCCGGGTTCGTCGCCGGTTTCGAGGGCCTGGCGCTGGCCTTCCAGCACCTCGGTGAGCTGACTGTCCAGCCGCGCGATGGGCCGGGTGATATAGCGGCGGATCAGCAGGATCAGGACCAGGATGCAGGCCAGGGTCACCAGCAGGCCGCCGCTGAAGTAGGCGATCGCCAGACGGCGCAATTCCCGGTCCAGGTGCCCCGGATCCGGGGTCAGGCGTACATAGAGATCGGGCGACAGGCGCTCGACGGCGGTGAAATCGCTGGTGCGGACGGGCAGCGTCCGGCTGAATTCCAGGGGCGCGCCATAGCTTTGCTCGAGGGTACGGCGCATGGCCTCCATCCGGTCCGGGCTGACCGCCAGTTGCAGCGTCATCGCCAGCCCGCGCTGACCCGGCAGGGGCGGTCCGGCGGTGCTCGGCAGCAGTGAAGTGGTCGCCACCAGCAGTGATCGCCCCTGTTCGTCGAGCAGATAGTCGCGCCGCTCCAGCGGACCGCTCGGCTCCTGGGTCAGGCGTTCGAGCAGTTGCCGCTGGGCAGCGCTCAGTTGGGCGAAGGGGTCGCCACTGCGTTCGTAGTAGTAGGCCAGGCTGAGGTCGGGGCGGGCGATGGCCAGGGAGATATGGCTGGGCGCATCGTCGCCGGCCAGCTGGCGCACCGCCAGTTGCAGCTGGGTACCCAGGGCTTCGTTGCGATAGGGCACCTCGGTCTGCCGCAGGAAGTTGCCCAGGGCGGCGCTGTTGGACAGGGCATAGAGCAGGTTGCGGCTGAAGTGGTCGTACTCGCGATAGGTGGTTTCCAGCGCCGCCAGGTCATGGTTGACCCGCGAGCGTTCGAGGCCGATCACCGCTTCGCGCTGGACCGTGTAGCCCAGACCGACCAGGGTCAGGCTGCAGAGCAGGGCGACCGGCAGGATCAGCAGCAGGGCGCGTCTATTGAGCGTCATGGCGACCTACCAGAGCACTGCCGATGCGTTGCCGGGTCTGGAAGGTGTCGGGCGGACCTTCGCGAAAGACCTGGCTGCGGGCGAGCACCTCATCGGGGGGAAACAGGCTGGGATCCTGACGCAGGTCTGCCGACAGCAGCCGCAGGGCGCCGGCATTGGGGGTTGCCAGGTGCAGGTCCTCGGTCGCCAGCACGGCATTGCGCGGTTCGTTGAGGAAATCGATGAAGCGCCAGGCGGCGGCCTGGTGCCGTGAGCTGCTGAGCAGGGCCACGCAGTCCACCCACAGCAGGCTGCCCTCGCGCGGCGTGACGAAGCGCCAGGGCTGCCCGGGCGTCGCGGCATTGAGCAGGTGCTGGTCGCCGCTGTAGCCCAGGGCCAGCTCGATGCGATCGCTGTAGGCCGGATTGTGCAGGGCGCTGACCACATACTGATAGGTCAGCACCGCCGGGGCCTGGGCCTTGAGCAGCGCGAAGCTGCGTCTGAGCAACTCGGGGTCGTCGCTGTTGATGGCGGCGCCGAGGGTGATCAGAGGCGCTACCAGGAGGTCGTCGTGGTCTTCGAGCATGGCGATATGGCCGTGCAGGGCCGGCTCCGGCTGCAGCAGCGGCTGCCAGGACGAGGGCGCCTGGGCCAGGCGATCGCTGCGGTAGAGCAGGCCCAGGGTGCCCCAGACGTAGGGCACGGCATAGTCGCCGCAACTCTGGCGCCAGCGCGGATCGAGCTCGCTCAAATGAGGCAGGCGCTGGGGATCGATGCGCATCAGCAGGCCGTCCTGGCCGAGGCGGGTGGCGCTGACCTCGTTGATCACCACCAGGTCGAGATCGGCATCGCCGCGTGCCAGGGTGGCATCGCGCACGTCGCTACTGTCGAAATGGATTTCCTGCACGGGCGAATGAGCCTTGGCCCAGCGCTGCAGTAGGGTGTCGCTGAAATAGCCTTCCCAGGTATAGAGCCGCAAGGGCTCGGCAGCCGCCACGGGTGACGCGGGCAGCCCGGTGAGCACCAGGCTGCAGACAAGGGGGATGCAGTAGCGCATGCGGACGACTCGGCGGCAAGGACTGACTTAACTAGGAGGGGCCGCAAGGCCCTGACGTTCACCCCGCGAACGTCGGGGCTCTTGCCAGTCTAGGAGTCATCCGCGTATTCGCCAGCCGCGGGCGCCGTCTATTGCACGCGCTGAGTTCTGACCTTCAGTTCTGCAGCGGCGCCACCCCGGCGCGCTGATGGGCGCGGGTCCAGGGATTCTGCTCGTCGGCGAATTTCACCGCCAGACGCTCCAGCACCCGTTGCGTGGGCGCATTGGTGCCATGCAGCAACAGCAGGGGCAACAGCAGCAGGCTGGCGCCCAGCGCGGCCTGACGCGGCTTGAGGTTGACCTCCTGGCCCCGCAGCAGCCACAGCAGGCTGCCGCTGGCGGCGTAGCCGATGGGCAGGCCGGTCACCACTTCCGAGATCGAGTGATAGCCCAGCACCACCCGCGAGACGGCGATGAGCAGGGCGCACAGCGCGCCCAGGGCGGCCGCGGTCAGCCGCAGCGACGGCCGCGCCCGGCTGGCCAGCAGCCAGCCGAGGACCGGCAGCACGCTGCCCACCAGCATGGAGTGACCGCTGAAGCCGGTGAAGTCCAGGCGCGGAATGCCCAGGCCCCAGCCAAAGAAGGCGATCTTCGACAGGGCCACGCTGAGACTGGCCGCACCAAACAGCAGCAGCCAGAGCAGTGCCGCCCGCGCCGACAGACCGGCCAGCAGCCAGAGCGCGATCAGCACGGCGCAGGGAAGCATCACCGAGGAATCGCCGAAGTTGGTGATGAACAGCCACATGGATAAGCACACTCCTGGAGAAGACGAGGCATTCTGACCACCGCACGCCCAGAGGTTGCATCGCCCGTGCCAGCCTGTGGACTGGTGCAAGAAAGCGCTGGGACCCCGGTTGCAGACCCAGAAAAAAGCCCCGGCACCGGAGGTGGCGGGGCTGTCTGCCGGGAGGCGTGTTACAGACCGGCGGCGGCGCGCAGGGCGGCGGCGCGATCGGTGCGTTCCCAGGTGAAGGTGGTGAAGGTGTCATCGCCCACGGTGATTTCCTGGGGATGGCGACCGAAGTGACCGTAGGCCGCGGTGGCCCGGTACATCGGGTGCAGCAGGTCGAGCATGGTGGTGATGGCGTAGGGGCGCAGGTCGAAATGCTCGCGCACCAGCTGCACGATCTTCTCGTCGCTGATCTTGGCGGTGCCGAAGGTGTTGATCGAGATGGAGGTGGGCTGGGCCACGCCGATGGCGTAGGACACCTGGATCTCGCAACGATCGGCCAGGCCGGCGGCGACGATGTTCTTGGCCACGTAGCGACCGGCGTAGGCGGCGCTGCGGTCGACCTTGGACGGGTCCTTGCCGGAGAAGGCGCCACCGCCGTGACGGGCCATGCCGCCGTAGCTGTCGACGATGATCTTGCGGCCGGTCAGACCACAGTCACCCACCGGGCCGCCAATGATGAACTGGCCGGTCGGGTTGATGTGGAACTGGGTGTCCTTGTGCAGCAGCTCGGCGGGGATGACGTGCTTGACGATCAGCTCCATCACGGCTTCGCGCAGGTCGGCGTACTTGACCTCGGGATTGTGCTGGGTGGACAGCACGATGGCGTCGATGCCGACCACCTTGCCGCCGTCGTAGCGGCAGGTCACCTGGGACTTGGCGTCCGGACGCAGCCAGGGCAGCAGGCCCGACTTGCGCGCCTCGGCCTGACGTTCCACCAGGCGGTGGGAGAAGGTGATGG
Organism: Pseudomonas sp. MOIL14HWK12:I1; assembly: GCF_000510705.1. Lineage (NCBI taxonomy): Bacteria > Pseudomonadati > Pseudomonadota > Gammaproteobacteria > Pseudomonadales > Pseudomonadaceae > Pseudomonas > Pseudomonas sp. MOIL14HWK12:I1. Next base: position 7,726 of record NZ_KI783310.1, read on the forward strand.
GCGCGGGCATCAGCACATCGGTCTCGTTGCAGGCGTAGCCGAACATCAGGCCCTGGTCACCGGCGCCCTGGTCTTCCGGCTTGCTGCGATCGACGCCCTGGGCGATGTCCACCGACTGCTTGCCGATGATGTTGACGATGCCGCAGGTGGCGCCGTCGAAGCCCACGTCCGAGCTGTCGTAGCCGATGTCGACGATGACGTCGCGCACCAGTTGCTCCAGGTCGACCCAGGCGGAGGTGGTCACCTCGCCGGCGACGATGGCCACACCGGTCTTGACCAGGGTCTCGCAGGCCACGCGGGCGTGCTTGTCCTGGGTGATGATGGCGTCGAGCACGGCATCGGAGATCTGGTCGGCGATCTTGTCCGGATGGCCTTCGGACACGGACTCGGAGGTGAACAGGGAATATTCGCTCATCGAATGGTTCCTAAATTACCAAGGGATAGGGGCCCGCAGGCCGGTCGAGACAGCAGTTTCCTTGCTGGACATGACGCCCTTGAGCGTCGGGTCCACCCGCCACTGGCCGGTTGGCCTCATGACGGGGTGTTTCCCTGATCCGGGCGCGCGAACTGGCGCACCTGGATCTGAAAGCCGTTGCGCAGGCCGAGGTAGAGGCTTTCGCCCGCCTGCAGGCCGGCGGCCTGGGCCCAGCGCGCCAGTTCGTCCTGGTCGAAGCCGAGCCAGAGATCGCCACAGGCCGCGCGCGCCCAGGTCTGGTCGTGGGGGCAGAGGTCGGTGATCACCAGACTGCCGCCCGGTGCCACGCGCCGCGCCAGCTGCTGCAGCGCCTCCGCCGGCGCGGCGAGGTGGTGCAGGACCATGTTGAGGACCACGCAGTCGGCCGCTGGCAGCGGCTCGGCGAGGGCGTCGGCCAGTTGCAGTTCGACATGGGCAAGGCCGTCACGCTGGCAGCGCTGGCGCGCCAGTTCGAGCATGGCCGGGCTGTTGTCCACCGCCACCACCCGGGCGAAACGCCGCGCCAGGTCCGGCAGGAAGGCGCCGTCGCCCGGGCCCACTTCCAGGGCGCAGCCACGCGGATCCAGGGCCAGGGCGTCCAGCAGGCTGAGCAGGCCGTCGCGATACTGCGGCAGGCTGGCGATCAGGTCCTGCTGGGCCTGGAATTTTTCCGCCACCCGGGCGAAGAAGTCGCGACTCACCGCCGCGCGCTGGGCATGCACCTCGCCGATCCGCGTCTGCACCGCACTGGGCAGGGCCAGGGCGTCCACCTCTTCGAGCAGGGCGGCGTGCAGGGCGCCCCCCAGGCTGCCGGGGCGGGGCAGGGCGCGGCGATAGAAGATGGCGTTGCCCTCGCGGCGGGTGGCCACCAGTTGCGCCTGGGCCAGCACCTTGAGGTGGTGGCTGATGCCGGACTGGCCGGTGGCGAAGATCTGCGCCAGTTCCAGCACGCCGAAGGAGGCGCTGTGCAGGGCGCGCAGGACGTTCAGGCGCAGGGGATCGCCGCCGGCCTTGCACAGGGCGGCGAGGGTATCTCCTGGTTCTTGGCCGAGCGCCGGCACGCGGAGCGGATTCATGGGGCGCTAGTCTAGAGACCCGTCCCGGGCCTCGCAAGAAAAGCATCAAAAAGTTTTGATACTTGTCCATGGCGGTGGGCCGCGCATACCTTCGTCGAGGAAGGTAAGATGCCGGGGCCTTTTGCTCAGCGGTCTTCGCAACGTTGCGGTAACGACCGCGAGACTCGCGCGTCCAACCTGCAGCCCTCTTCCAGGAGCGTCACCGGGTAACCCATGTCCGTCCAGCCACCGTCCCCTTCCGCGCCTGCCGCCGGCACGCGCCTGGTGATCTGCGAGCACTGCGATTCGGTGCATCGCCTGGAGCCGCTCGCCGCTGGCGAGCGGGCGCACTGTCTGCGCTGTGGCGCCTTGCTCTATCGTGCCAGCCGCCTGGACATCCAGGGTCTGCTGGCGCTGGCGATCGCCGCGGCGGTGCTGTTCGTGATCGCCAATGTCGGACCCATCCTGCAACTCAGCTTTCGCGGCCTGCACAGCGAGGCGACCCTGCTGGAATCGGTGGTCGCCATGAGTCGCGGCTTCGCCGGCCCCATGGCGCTGGTGGTGGCCATGACCCTGTTCGTGGTGCCACTGCTGCAGATCCTGCTGCTGCTCTGGGTGCTCGGCTTCGCCCAGCTCGGCCGCCGAGCCCCCGGCTTCGCCACGGCCATGGTCACCCTGCACTACCTGCGGCCCTGGAGCATGATCGAGGTCTTCGTGCTTGGCGCCCTGGTGGCGGTGATCAAGCTCGCCGGCCTGCTGCACGTGGTGGTGGGGCTGGGGCTGTTCGGCATGGTCGGGCTGATGGTGGTCCTCTTGATCATCGCCAAGCGCGACCTGCACCCGCTGTGGGACGCCGTCGGGGAGCGCGAGTCTTGAGCGCGCCGCAGTTGCCGCCGCGCGCCGACGAACTCGGCCTGTGCCTGTGCCACGTCTGCGGCAAGGTCTGCACCGCGCCGCGCCGGCACAAGGCCGGCTGCCCGCGCTGCGGCTCGGCGCTGCACCGGCGCAAGCCCAACGTCTATGCCAAGACCTGGGCCTATCTGCTCGCCGCGCTGATCCTCTATATCCCCGCCAATACCCTGCCGGTGATGTTCACCGGTACCCTGGGCCGCGGCACGGAAAGCACCATCCTCGAGGGGGTGATCGAATTCTGGGAGAACGGCTCCTGGGGCGTCGCCCTGGTGATCTTCATCGCCAGCGTGGCGGTACCCTCCATCAAGTTTCTGGTGCTCGGCACCCTGCTGGTGAGTTGCCAGCGCCGCAGCGACTGGGCCACCGCCCAGCGTGCCCGGCTCTATCGCTTCGTCGAGCTGATCGGCTACTGGTCGATGCTCGACGTGATCGTGGTGGCTCTGGTCTCGGCGCTGGTGCACTTCGGTGCCCTGAGTTCGGCGGCGCCGCGCCTGGGTATCGTGTTCTTTGGTTTCGTGGTGGTGCTGACGATGCTCGCCGCGATGAGTTTCGATCCCCGCTTGATCTGGGATGCAGAGGTGAACGATGACGGACAGGCATGAACCCGACGCCCTGGCGCCTACCCCCGAGGTACGCCGCAGTCGCTGGAGCGTATCGCTGATCTGGCTGGTGCCCATCGTGGCGGCCCTGATCGGGCTGTCCATGGTGATCCACAGCTGGGCCTCGCGCGGGCCGACCATCACGGTGACCTTTCTCACCGCCGAGGGCCTGGAAGCCGGCAAGACCCAGGTCAAGTACAAGAACGTGGTGATCGGCACCGTCAGCGACATCCAGCTGGCACCGGATCGCAACCGGGTGATCACCACCATCGAGCTGGAAAAGTCCGCCGAGGGCTTCGCCACCAAGGACGCGCGCTTCTGGGTGGTGCGGCCGCGCTTCGGCGTCAATGGCGTCTCGGGGGTCGACACCCTGGTGTCGGGCGCCTTCATCGGCGCCGACATCGGCGATTCCACCGAGTCCCATCGCGACTTCCGCGGCCTGGAGCAGCCGCCGGCGCTGATCCACGGCGCCTCGGGCAAGAGATTCATCGTCACCGCCGACGACATCGGCTCGCTGGACGTCGGCTCGCCGGTCTATTACCGGCGCATCCAGGTCGGCCGGGTGGTGTCCTTCCATCTCAACCAGGACGGCAAGGGCGTCAGCGCGCAGATCTTCGTCGATTCGCCCTACGACCGCTTCGTCACCGCCAACAGCCGCTTCTGGAACGCCAGCGGGGTCGATGTCTCGCTCAGCGCCTCCGGCCTCAAGCTCAATACCCAGTCGCTGGCCACGGTGGTGGCGGGCGGCATCGCCTTCGTCACCCCCGAATGGCCCAAGGATCCGCAGGAGGCCGACGAAGACCAGCGTTTCACCCTGTTCGACGACCAGGCCAGTGCCCTGGCGCCGCCGGATGGCGAGCCCTTCTATGTGCGGATGAGATTCCAGCAGTCGCTGCGTGGCCTCGCCACCGGGGCGCCGGTGGAATTCCTCGGCATGAACGTTGGCCGGGTGGTCTCCCTGACCCCCGACTACGAGGACGCCCAGGATCGCTTCTCGCTGATCGTCGGCGCGGTCATCTATCCCCAGCGGCTGGGCGACGTCGGCAAGCGCATCGAGACCAAGGACCGCGACGGCAAGCTGTTCGCCGGCTGGGTGGCCCGCGGTCTGCGCGCCCAGGCCCGCACCGGCAACCTGCTGACCGGCCAGCTCTACATTTCCGTCGACTTCGTGCCCAATGCACCCAAGGTGGCCTTCGATCCCCAGGCCAAGCCGCTGTCGATCCCCACCGTCACCGGCAGCTTCGATCGCCTGCAGGAGCAGATGGCCGGCATCGTCAACAAGATCGACAAGATCCCCTTCGATTCCATCGGCAAGAATCTCGACACCAGCCTGGCGCAGCTCAGCGGCACCCTCAAGCAGCTCAACGCCGGGGTCCTGCCGCAGCTGACCACCACCCTGATGGGCGTGCAGCAACTCACCGGCAGCGCCAGCCAGAGCCTGGGCGCGGATTCCCCGGTGCAGCAGAATCTGACCCAGACCCTGGAAGAGATGCAGCGCATGGCGCGTTCCCTGCGCGTGTTCGGCGACTACCTCGGCCGCCATCCGGAATCCCTGATCCGCGGTCTGGTGACCGATCCGCCGCCCAAGTTCGAACCGGGCTCCCGCGATCCCGCCAAAGGAAAACTGCAATGAAGCGCCTGACCTGCCTGGCTCTGCCCCTGCTGCTGGCCGCCTGTTCGTCCAAGGCGCCGCTCAACTACCACACCCTGACCAGCGCCGCGGAGCCCGCCAGCCAGGCGCGCGCGGCGGACTTCCGCTTCGCCCTGCAGGGCGTCTCGGTGCCGCCCCAGGTGGATCAGCCGCAACTGGTGGTACGCCAGGGCGAGGGCATCGCCCTGCTGGAAAACGAACGCTGGATCGCGCCCCTGGCCGACGAGGTGCGCAGCGCCCTGTCCGCCGACCTGTCCCGGGACCTCGGTACCCTGGACCTGGGCGATGCCCCGCGCGGCAGCGGCGCCCCGGTGCTGCGCATCAAGGTGGATCTGCAGCGCTTCGATTCGCGGCCCGGGCGCGGCGTCCAGCAGGACGCGCTCTGGACCCTGCGCCTGGCCGAACCGGGTGGCGAGCGGGTGCTCACCTGCGGCAGCCGGATCAGCCAGCCCGCCGGCGCCTCCTATGCCGAGGTCGTCGCGGCGCACCGCCAGGCCCTGGCGACCCTGGCCAGGCGCATCGAACCGATGGCGCGCGCCTTCGTGGCCGACGGCGCGACAGTCTGCCCGGCGGGCTGAGGCGACCGCGCCGATTGCTGGAAGTGCCCTGGCTGGGCCAGAATGATGGCCCTTTCGCTCTGCCTCTGCCAGGAGACACCGCAATGCCCAGCCGTCGTGATCGAGCCAACGCCATCCGTGCCCTCAGCATGGATGCCGTGCAAAAAGCCAACAGCGGCCACCCCGGCGCCCCCATGGGCATGGCCGACATCGCCGAGGTGCTCTGGCACGATCAGCTCAAGCACAACCCTGGCAACCCCCAGTGGGCCGACCGTGACCGCTTCGTGCTGTCCAACGGCCACGGCTCCATGCTCATCTATTCGCTGCTGCACCTGTCCGGCTACGACCTGTCCATCGACGACCTGAAGAATTTCCGTCAGCTGCACAGCAAGACCCCGGGCCACCCCGAATACGGCTACGCCCCGGGCATCGAGACCACCACCGGTCCCCTGGGCCAGGGCATCGCCAACGCCGTGGGCTTCGCCCTGGCGGAAAAGGTCATGGCCGCCCAGTTCAACCGCGATGGCCACCAGATCGTCGACCACCACACCTACGCCTTCCTGGGCGATGGCTGCATGATGGAAGGCATCTCCCATGAGGTCTGCTCCCTGGCCGGCACCCTGGGCCTGTCCAAGCTGATCGCCTTCTATGACGACAACGGCATCTCCATCGATGGCGAGGTCGAAGGCTGGTTCACCGACGACACCCCCAAGCGCTTCGAGAGCTACGGCTGGCAGGTGATCCGCAACGTCGACGGCCACGACGCCGACGAGATCAGGACCGCCCTGGACACCGCGCGCAAGAGCGACAAGCCCACCCTGATCTGCTGCAAGACCGTGATCGGCTATGGCGCGCCGCACAAGCAAGGCAAGGAAGAGTGCCACGGCGCACCCCTGGGCAACGACGAGATCCAGGCCGCCCGTGAACTGCTCGGCTGGTCCCATGCGCCCTTCGAGATCCCCGCCGACATCTATGCCGAGTGGAGTGCCAAGGAGCGCGGCGCCGCCGCCGAAGCCGAATGGAACGAGCGCTTCGCCGCCTACGCCCAGGCCCATCCGCAGCTGGCCGCCGAATTCAAGCGCCGCATGGCCGGTGACCTGCCCGCCGATTTCGCCGAGCGCGCCGCCGCCTTCATCCAGGACGTCGCCACCAAGGGCGAGACCATCGCCAGCCGCAAGGCCAGCCAGAACGCCCTGCAGTTCTTTGGTCCGCTGCTGCCCGAGCTGCTCGGCGGTTCCGCCGACCTGGCCGGCTCCAACCTGACCCTGTGGAAGGGCGCCAAGGGCGTCACCGCCGAAGACGCCAGCGGCAACTATGTCCACTATGGCGTACGTGAATTCGGCATGAGCGCCATCATGAACGGCGTCGCCCTGCACGGCGGCCTGGTGCCCTACGGCGCCACCTTCCTGATGTTCATGGAATACGCGCGCAACGCGGTGCGCATGTCGGCGCTGATGAAGCAGCGGGTGCTCTATGTCTTCACCCACGACTCCATCGGTCTCGGCGAAGACGGTCCGACCCACCAGCCGGTGGAGCAACTGGCCTCCCTGCGCTACACCCCCAACCTGGACACCTGGCGTCCGGCCGATGCGGTGGAATCCGCCATCGCCTGGACCGCGGCCCTGGAGCGTCGCGACGGTCCCAGCGCGCTGATCTTCTCGCGCCAGAACCTGGCCCACAGCGTGCGTGACGAAGCCACCCTGGGCAACGCCGCGCGCGGCGGCTACGTGCTCAAGGACTGCGTCGGCGAACCCGAGCTGATCCTCATCGCCACCGGCTCCGAAGTCGGCCTGGCGGTGCAGGCCTACGAGCGCCTGAGCGCCGAAGGGCGCCAGGTGCGCGTGGTCTCCATGCCCAGCACCAGCGTCTTCGACCGCCAGAGCCCCGAGTACCGCCAGCAGGTCCTGCCGGTAGAAGTCGGTGCCCGCATCGCCATCGAAGCCGGCATCGCCGACTTCTGGTACAAGTACGTCGGTCTCGACGGTCGCATCATCGGCATGCACACCTACGGCGAATCCGCCCCGGCGGCCGCGCTGTTCGAGCACTTCGGCTTCACCCTGGACAACGTCCTGGCGGTGGCTGGCGAGTTGCTGGAAGACTGAGTCCTGCCGCGCTAATAGAAAAAGCCACGCTGAAGCGTGGCTTTTTTATGCCCGGGATTCAGCGCCTGCTCAGGGATTCACCCGGATGCTCGGCCCTGCCAGGGTGACCCCGCCGGCCTCCAGCTGCATGAAGCTGCCGCCGGCCTTGAGGGTCAGGCGGGCGCCGGCTTCCAGGACAATCTTCTGGCCGGACTGGAGCCGGATCTCGCTGCCGGCCTCGACCAGCAGACTGCCGTCCAGCCGCAGGTGCTGACTCTCGCCGATGTCCAGGTGGTCGTCGGCGCGCACCTCGCTGCGGCGCTCGCCCCGGGTGATGCGGTGTTCCTCGGCGTGGAATTCGCTGTAGCTGTTGCCGCGGATGCGCTCATGACGCTCGTGGCCGATCTCGCTGCGGTGATCATGGCCGATGCGTTCGTCCCAGTCGCGCTGGGCATGGACATGGATCTCTTCCTGACCCTCTTGATCCTCGCTGCGCAGTTCGTTGTATCCACCGCCGCCGGGGCTGCTCAGGCTCTTGAAGGTGGTGCGGGTCTTGTCCCGGGGCAGCTCCAGCGGTGGGCGATGCTCGGCGTGGTACAGGCAGCCGATCACCAGGGGTTGGTCGGGATCCCCCTCGAGAAAGCCCACCAGCACCTCCATGCCGATCCGCGGCACCGCCAGGGCGCCGTGGCCGTCACCCGCCCAGCCGCTGGCGACCCGCAGCCAGCAGCTGGTGCGCTCATCGGCCCGGCCCTGTCGATCCCAGTGGAATTGCACCTTGATCCGGCCCAGGGCATCGCAATGGATGTCATCGCCGGCCGGTCCGGTGACCACGGCGCTCTGGGCGCCCAGCAGCCTGGGCTTGGGATGGCGCAGGGGCAGGCGGAAGGGCTGCGTCCAGGGCCGGGCGACAAAGCTGTTGCGATAGCCCTGGCGCCAGCCGTCGGCCGGGATGGCGTCGGTGGCGTCTTGCTCCAGGACCTGGGGCTGGCGACCCTGGTGCTGGATCTCGGTCAGCAACCAGAGCTGATTCCAGTCGGCGCGCGGGTGCTGTTCCAACGGCAGGAAATGCCCGCTCACCAGGCTGGGCTGGTCGCTCGCACCCTCGGCCTGAACGGCGTCCCCTCGCAGGCGCTCCAGGCGCCGGCTGCTCAGGCGCTGGCCGGTAGCGCGATCGGTGAAGCGGCCGGGAAAGCCATAGTCTTCCAGCGCGGGCTGGGCCGCGGTTTCCGCATTGCTGTGCAGGCGCAGCCGAGGTTGCAATGGGTCGTGATCGCGTAGGGTCGCGGCGCTGCTGCGGATCTGCAGGCCGACCGCCAGGCGACTGATCACGGGTTCGTCCGTCACCAGACCACTGCCGGGTCGATAACGGGTGGCGCCCAGCCGCGCAAAGCCGGTGGCGTCATCGCCAAACACCAGCACATGACCGTCGCGGCGATGCTGGTGGTGGAAGTGCAGGCCCTCTTCTTCGCAGAGGCGGGTGAGAAAGGCCAGATCGCTTTCGCCGTACTGCACGCAGTAGTCGCGCGGCGGATAGCGCGTTGGCCCCAGGGCGAAGCGATAGTCGCCGTCGAGGATGCCGTGCTCCTCGAGCAGCTGCGCCAGGATCTCGGGCACGCTGCGTCCCTGGAAGATGCGGGAATTGACGCGGTGGGCCAGGGCAGCCAGGCGCGGCACCAGTTCGGCGCGATAGCGGGTCAGGCGCCGGCCCGTATCGCCCTGGGCCACGGCGGCGAGCTGGCCGTGGATGCCCTGGTCACCCGGACCCAGGGCGAGAAAGGCGGGCCGCTGCAACAGCGCTTCCAGCGGCCAGTCCGGGCGCTCGCTGACCAGCTCGAGCTGGAAGCGATAGGGCTGGCCGATGGCCTCGCGGCCGTCGAAGGCGAGCACCTGGAAATCCTGGGCGACGCCGTCCAGCGTTAGGGTGAAGGTCGGGGTATTGGCTGAGCTGAACATCGCATCGCGTCCTTGCGAATCGAAAGCTCCAGTGTGCGCTACAGGGTTGCACCGGCTCAAGCGCCGAAAGGTGCATTCTAGAGCCTTTTAACAGGCAGATTCTGGCGCAGTGCCAGGCTGGGAGGCGGTGAAGAGATCCTGCGGCGGCGGCAGCGCGCCTTCCAGTTCCAGCAGGAATTGCTTGGTCGGTAGGCCGCCGCCAAAGCCGGTCAGGGCGCCGGACGCCCCTATCACCCGGTGGCAGGGCAGCACGATGGGCAGCGGATTGCGCCCGTTGGCGGCGCCCACCGCGCGCATCGCCTGGGGTCGGCCGAGATGGCTGGCGAGTTGACCATAGCTCCAGGTCTGGCCGTGGGGGATCTCCGCCAGGGCCTGCCAGACCGCCAGCTGGAAGGGGGTGCCGCGCGGTGCCAGGGGTAGCTCGAAGGTCCGGCGCTGCCCGGCGAAGTACTCGCCAAGCTGCACGCAAGCCAGGTCGAGGATCGGGTGATCGGCAGCGCTCCAGCTGGCGTCACGCTTGGCCAGGTAGCGATTCTCGGGAAACTCCACCACGCGCAGGCCACTGTCGTCGGCGGCCAGGGTGAGCGTACCTATGGGGCTGTCCAGCAGGCAGTAGGCGATCATCGGGGCGACTCCTTGGCGAGACGGGTGGGAACGGGTTCGGCGGGGGCGTCGGCGGGCGCCTTCCAGGTGGCTTCGCGCCAGACCTGCATCACCCCGTAGGCACGCCAGGGCCGCCAGGCTTCGGCGCGGGCGTACAGGGCCTTGGCGGTCAGGCGCTCGCCGGGCGGCGCCAGCCGCTTCTGCAGCACCAGGTCTTCCACCGGGCAGGCATCGGGATGGGCCAGGGCGCGCAGGGCGATGTACTGGGCGGTCCAGGGCCCTATGCCCTTGAGCGCGATCCAGCGCCGGGCGAAATCGTCCAGGGTGCGCCCGGTGTCGAAGTCCACCTCACCGGCGCGCAAGGCCCGGGCCACGGTGCCGAGGGTGCCGGCGCGGGCGCGGATCAGGCCGAGGCCGGTGAGGTCTTCCAGGGCGGCATCGGCCAGGGCATCCACCGTGGGAAAGAAGTGATGCAGACCGGCTGGCGGTCGACTGGCCTCGTGACCAGGCTCGCCCCAGGGACGACCGAAGCGCTGCACCACCCGGGCGGTCATGGTGGTCGCTGCCACCACGCTGACCTGCTGGCCGATGACGGCGCGCACGGCGATCTCGAAGCCGTCCCAGCCACTGGGCAGGCGCAGGCCCGGGCGGCGCGCCACCAGTTCCGCCAGGGTCGGATCGACCGCCAGACCCTGGGCGATGGCTTCGGGATCGGCGTCCAGATCGAACATGCGGCGAATACGCGCCACCGCGGCCTGCAGCTCTCCAGGGGCGGCACCGTGCAATTCCAGGCGCAGCGCCGGCGTGTCGGCGTCCCAGGCCGAGACGCGCAGCCAGCCGGGCTGTTCGGGGGTACCGATCACCCGGGCGTAGCTGGTGTCGTCCAGCACCTCGACGCCGGGCAGGGCGTGGCCGCGGAGAAAATCCAGCTGGGCCGCGAAGTCGTAGGGCGGTCGATAGGCCAGGCGCAGGACCAGCACCGGCGAAGCCGCGGCCTGACCCTTGCGCACCTGACTGGGGGCCAGGCCGTAGGCGTCGCGAAAGGCGGTGTTGAAGCGCCTGAGACTGCCGAAGCCGGCGGCCAGGGCCACCTCGGTGATGGGTAGCCGGGTCTCGCTGAGCAATTGCTTGGCGAACAGCAGTCGGCGGGTGGTGAGCACCGCCAGGGGCGCGGCGCCCAGGCGCTCGACGAACAGCCGGCGCAACTGGCGTTCGCTGAGGTCGAGGCGGGCGGCGAGGGCGGGCAGGCCGCCGTCGTCCAGGCCTTCGTCCATCAGTCGCAGGGCCCGCGCCAGGGTGGCGTCGTCGCGTTGCCAGTGGCCGCCGGCGGGGGAGAGCTCCGGGCGGCATCTCAGGCAGGGGCGATAGCCCGCGGCCTCGGCGGCTGCGGCGCTGGGGTAGTAGCTGACGTTTTCCGGGCGTGGCGGTTGCGCCGGGCACACCGGCCGGCAGTAGATGCCGGTGGTGAGCACCGCGGTGTAGAACAGGCCGTCGAAACGCGGATCCCGCGCCAGGCGGGCGCGTTCGAAGGCGGGAATATCGGGAAAGGCGTTCATGGCGGCAGGTTAGCACCGCCGGGGAGGGGTGACTGGCCGTTTTCGGACGGGACCGCTGAGGTGGGCGAGGCATCTTAATCGCGGCCATGGGCCGCTCCTACAGGAGCATCAGGCGTTTGTAGGAGCGGCCCATGGCCGCGATAAGCCGTATTACTTAGCATCGTAGCGTGGAAAACGGCGCAGCCTTTTCCACTTGGGCTTCGTCGCGAGCGGCACCCTCACCCCAACCCTCTCCCAGGGGGAGAGGGGGCTTGCCGGAGCAGGCCGGTTCAGCGTCGTAGCGAGGAAAACGGCGCAGTCTTTTCCACAAGAGCTTCGTCGCGAGGGGCACCCTCACCCCAACCCTCTCCCAGGGGGAGAGGGGGCTTGTCGGAGCAGGCGGCCGGCTCAGCACCGTAGCGTGGAAAACGGCGCAGCCTTTTCCACTGAGGGCTTCGTCGCCCGGGGCGGCCTCATCCCAACCCTCTTTCGGAGGAAGAGGGTGCTTGACGAAGCAGGAGGCTGGCTCAGAAATCCCAATCCTCGTCTTCGGTACTCACCGCCTTGCCGATGACGTAAGACGAACCCGAGCCGGAAAAGAAGTCGTGGTTCTCGTCGGCGCTGGGCGACAGGGCGGCGAGGATCGCCGGGCTGACGTCGGTCATGCTGCTGGGGAACAGGGCCTCGAAGCCCAGGTTCATCAGCGCCTTGTTGGCGTTGTAGTGAAGGAATTTCTTCACGTCCTCGCTCCAGCCGACGCTGTCGTAGAGGTCCTCGGTGTAGGCCACCTCGTTGTCGTAGAGATCCTGCAGCAGCTCGTAGGCGAAGTCCTTGACCTGCTGGCGACGCTCCGGGCTTTCCTTGGCCAGGGCCTGCTGGAATTTGTAGCCGATGTAGTAACCGTGCACCGCCTCGTCGCGAATGATCAGGCGGATCAGATCGGCGGTGTTGGTCAGCTTGGCGCGGCTGGACCAGTACATCGGCAGGTAGAAGCCCGAATAGAACAGGAAGGACTCCAGGAAGACGCTGGCCACCTTGCGCAGCAGCGGGTCCTCGGCGTGGTAGCGCGCGAGGATCAGGTCGGCCTTGGTCTGCAGATAGGGATTCTCCTCGCTCCAGCGATAGGCCTCGTCCACGTCCGGCGTCGAGCAGAGGGTGGAGAAGATCGAGCTGTAGGAGCGCGCATGCACGGCTTCCATGAAGCCGATGTTGGCGATCACCGCTTCCTCGTGGGGGGTGACGGCGTCGGCCAGCAGGGTCGGGGCGCCCACGGCGTTCTGGATGGTGTCCAGCAGGGTCAGGCCGGTGAAGACGCGGATGGTCAGCTGCTGTTCCTTGGGCGTCAGGGTCGCCCAGGAGGGGATGTCGTTGGACAGCGGGATCTTTTCCGGCAGCCAGAAGTTGCCGGTCAGGCGATTCCACACCTCCAAGTCCTTCTCGTCCTGGATGCGGTTCCAGTTGATGGCGTTGATGCGATTCAGGCGCGGGGCGTTCATAGCTGCATTCATGACCTTTTCCTCACAGGCTGCAGGACACGCAGCCCTGCACCTCGGTGCCTTCCAGGGCGGCCTGGCGCAGGCGGATGTAATAGAGCGTCTTGATGCCCTTCTTCCAGGCGTAGATCTGCGCCCGGTTGATGTCGCGGGTGGTGGCGGTGTCGCGGAAGAACAGCGTCAGCGACAGTCCCTGGTCGACATGGCGGGTGGCCTCGGCATAGGTGTCGATGATCTTTTCCGGGCCGATCTCGTAGGCGTCCTGGTAGAACTCCTGGTTGTCGTCGGCCAGGTAGGGCGCCGGGTAGTAGACGCGGCCCAGCTTGCCTTCCTTGCGGATCTCCACCTTGGCGACGATGGGGTGGATGCTCGAGGTGGAGTGGTTGATGTAGGAGATCGAGCCGGTCGGCGGGATGGCCTGGAGGTTGCGGTTGAACAGCCCGTGCGCCATCACCGAGGCCTTGAGTTCCTGCCAGTCCGCGCGGGTCGGCAGGCGGATGCCGGCCACCTCGAACAACTCGGCCACCCGCGGGGGGCGCGGGGTGAAGTCGCCCTCGGTGTACTGATCGAAATACTCGCCGCTGGCGTACTTGGAATCGGCGAAGCCCTGGAAGCTCTGGCCGCGCTCGATGGCCAGGCGATTGGAGGCGCGCACCGCATGGTAGGTGACGGTGTAGAAGTACAGATTGGTGAAATCCAGGCCTTCGGCCGAGCCGTAGTGGATGTGCTCGCGGGCCAGGTAACCGTGCAGGTTCATCTGCCCCAGGCCGATGGCGTGGGAGGCGGCGTTGCCGGCGGCCACCGAGGGTACGCAGCGAATGTCGCTCATTTCCGAGACCGCCGTGAGGCCGCGGATGGCGGTTTCCACGGTGCGGCCCAGATCCGGCGAATCCATGGTGCGGGCGATGTTCAGCGAGCCCAGGTTGCAGGAAATGTCCTGGCCGACATGCTCGTAGCCCAGGTCTTCGTCGAAGCGGCTGGGGGTGTTGACCTGGAGGATCTCCGAGCAGAGGTTGCTCATGTTGATGCGCCCGGCGATGGGATTGGCGCGATTCACCGTGTCTTCGAACATCAGGTACGGATAGCCGGATTCGAACTGGATCTCCGCCAGGGTCTGGAAGAATTCCCGGGCGTTGATCTTGCGCTTGCGGATGCGCGCATCGGCCACCATCTCCGCGTACTTGTCACTCACGCTGATGTCGGCGAAGGGCACGCCATAGACCCGTTCCACGTCGTAGGGCGAGAACAGGTACATGTCGGCGTTGCGCTTGGCCAGCTCGAAGGTGATGTCCGGGATGACCACGCCAAGGGACAGGGTCTTGATGCGGATCTTCTCGTCGGCGTTCTCGCGCTTGGTATCGAGGAATCTCAGGATGTCCGGGTGGTGGGCATTGAGATAGACGGCCCCGGCGCCCTGGCGCGAACCCAGCTGGTTGGCGTAGGAGAAGGCGTCTTCCAGCAGTTTCATGATCGGGATGATGCCGGAAGACTGGTTCTCGATGCGCTTGATCGGCGCCCCCACCTCGCGCACGTTGCTCAGCAGAAAGGCCACGCCGCCGCCACGCTTGGACAGTTGCAGCGCCGAATTCACCGCGCGGCCGATGGACTCCATGTTGTCTTCGATGCGCAACAGGAAGCAGGACACCAACTCGCCGCGCTGGCGCTTGCCGGCGTTGAGAAAGGTCGGCGTGGCCGGCTGGAAGCGCCCGCTGATCATCTCGTCCACCAGGGACTCGGCCAGGCCCTCGTCACCACGGGCCAGACTCAGGGCGACCATGCACACCCGATCCTCGTAGCGCTCCAGGTAGCGCTGGCCATCGAAGGTCTTGAGGGTATAGCTGGTGTAGTACTTGAAGGCGCCCAGGAAGCTCTGGAAGCGGAATTTGTAGGCGTAGGCGCGCTCGAACAGCGCCTTGACGAAGACCGGCGCGTATTGCTCCAGCACCGCCGCCTCGTAGTAGCCCTTGTCCACCAGATAGCCGAGTTTCTCGTCCAGGTTATGGAAGAACACGGTGTTCTGGTTGACGTGCTGCAGGAAGTACTGGCGCGCCGCCTGGCGGTCCTTGTCCAGCTGCAGCTCGCCGTTGGGGCCGTAGAGATTGAGCATGGCGTTGAGCGCGTGGTAGTCCGCCTCGCTGCCGGTCGGGGTCAGGCCTGACGTTGCCAAAAGTCGTTCACTCCCGTGCGCACCCGGTCGACGTCTTCCGTCGTGCCGAGCAATTCGAATTGGTAGAGCAGGGGTACCGCGCATTTCTGGGCGACGATGCGTCCGCCCAGGCAGTAGCCCTCGCCGAAGTTGGTGTTGCCGGCGGCGATGACGCCGCGGATCAGAGCGCGATTGTGCGGATCGTTGAGAAAGTGGATCACCGGTTTGGGCACCGCGCCCTTGCTGCCGCCGCCGCCATAGGTCGGCAAGACCAGGATGTAGGGCTCGCGGGCCTTGAGCGGTTCGGCGGCGGGATCCTGGGGGATGCGCCGCGCTGGCAGTCCGAGTTTCTCGACGAATCTGTGGGTGTTCTCCGAGGTGCTGGAGAAATACAGCAGCTCGCCCATGGTCCTGGCCTCAGGCCACCAGCTGGCCGAGCTTGTCCGGGCGGAAGCCGGCCCAGTGGTCGTCACCGGCCACCACCACCGGCACCTGGCGATAACCCAGGGATTCCACGGTCTGGCGCGCCTTGGCGTCCTGCTCGATGTCCACCACCTGGTAGGCGATGCCCTGGCGATCCAGGGCGCGATAGGTGGCGTTGCACTGCACGCAGGCGGGCTTGCTGTAGATGGTGATGGTCATGGCTGACTCCTGTCCGTAGTGGGGCGAACTCAAAGGAAAAAGCCTGTCGCCAGCCGGGATCTGCCGGGGCGGCATGGGTCCTTTCCTTTGAGTTCGACTTGGGCCTCAAGTTCGGTCCAGATACTACATATGGTGTTTTTGAATTTCTACACCACAACAAGTGGGGATTTTGATCTGGGTCATGGCTCTGCTCTATCACGCCTGGATGACGATTTCAGTCAGGCCATGGCCGCTGAACCAGGTAGTCCCTCCGCCCCTGGGGCTACCTGCGGACCTCTCCCTGCAGACCGCCAGACGCCGTGGCTGCGGCAGGGGCGTCTGGCCAGAGGGTGGATTTCTTTCCTGTCTGCCAAGGAGAGCGCCTTTTTGTAGTGCGAAAGTCGACCGGACTACGCTCGCGACTCCCATTCGTCGTCGAACCGCCGCATAATCGGCCTTTCGCTTGCGCCCGAGTCCGTTCACGCATGAGTTCCGCTCGCTATCGCCTCGCTCTCAACGGCTACGGTCGCATCGGTCGTTGCGTGTTGCGCGCCCTGCACGAGCGCGGTGCGGCGAGCGAGCTCGCCATCGTCGCCCTCAACGATCTGGCCGACCGGCCCAGTCTCGAATACCTGACCCGCTTCGACTCCACCCATGGCCGCTTTCCCGGGCGGGTGGCGCTGGACGGCGAACGCCTGCGCATCGGCGACCAGGCCCTGGAGATCCGTCGCGAGGCGGAGCCCGAGCGGGTGGACTGGCGCGCACTGGACGTCGATCTGGTACTGGAATGCTCCGGCGCCTTCAGCACCCGTGCCGAGGCCGGGCGCTTTCTCGCCGGCGGCGCACCGCGGGTGCTGTTCTCCCAGCCCATGGTCAGCGAGACCGACGTCGACGCCACCGTGGTTTATGGCGTCAACCAGCAGGCCCTGCGCGGTGACGAGACGCTGGTCTCGAATGCGTCCTGCACCACCAACTGCAGCGTCCCGGTGCTGAAACTTTTGCACGAGACCTTGGGTCTGGAGTACGTCTCCATCACCACGATCCACTCGGCCATGAACGACCAGCCCGTGATCGACGCCTACCATGCCGAAGATCTGCGGCGGACGCGGTCGGCGTTCCAGTCGATCATCCCGGTGGCGACCGGCCTGGCGCGCGGCATCGAACGCCTGCTGCCCGAGCTCGGCGGGCGCATCCAGGCCCGCGCCGTGCGCGTACCCACGGTCAACGTCTCCTGCCTGGACATCACCTGCATCGTCGGCCACGACACCACGGCGCCGGCGCTCAACACCCTGTTGCGTGACGCCGCCCAGAGCGGTCCCCTGGCCGGGCTGATCGACTACACCGAGTTGCCCCACGCCTCCTGCGATTTCAACCACGATCCCCATTCCGCCATCGTCGATGGCAGCCAGACCCGCGTTTCCGGCCCCCGGCTGGTCAATCTGCTGGTGTGGTTCGACAACGAATGGGGCTTCGCCAACCGCATGCTCGACGTCGCCGGCCATTGGCTGCGCATCGCCAAGCCCACCTGAAACAAGCACAACTAAGGGATTGCCTGTATGTCCGTGTTGAAAATGAGCGACCTCGATCTGAAGGGTAAGCGCGTCCTGATTCGCGAAGACCTCAACGTTCCGGTGAAGGAAGGCCAGATCAAGAGCGATGCCCGCCTGGTCGCCGCCCTGCCGACCCTCAAGCTGGCCCTGGAAAAAGGGGCCGCGGTGATCGTCTGCTCGCACCTGGGTCGTCCCACCGAAGGCGAGTTCAGCGAGGAAAATAGCCTGGCCCCGGTCGCGGCTTACCTGAGCAAGGCCCTGGGCCGCGAGGTGCCCCTGGTGAAGGACTACCTGGACGGCGTCCAGGTGGAGCCGGGTCAGCTGGTGCTGCTGGAGAACGTGCGCTTCAACGCGGGCGAGAAAAAGAACGCCGATGAGCTGGCGAAGAAATACGCCGCCCTGTGCGACATCTTCGTCATGGACGCCTTCGGCACCGCCCACCGCGCCGAGGGTTCGACCCATGGCGTGGCCAAGTTCGCCAAGGTCGCCGCGGCCGGTCCGCTGCTGGCCGCCGAGCTGGACGCCCTGGGCAAGGCGCTGGGCAATCCCGCCCGCCCGATGGCCGCCATCGTCGCCGGCTCCAAGGTCTCCACCAAGCTGGACGTGCTCAACTCCCTGGCGCAGATCTGCGACCAGCTGATCGTCGGCGGCGGCATCGCCAACACCTTCCTCGCCGCGGCCGGCTACAAGGTTGGCAAGTCGCTGTACGAAGCCGATCTGGTGGACACCGCCAAGGCCATCGCCGCCAAGGTCAGCGTGCCGCTGCCGGTGGACGTGGTGGTCGCCAAGGAATTCGCCGAGACCGCCCAGGCCACTACCAAGTCGATCAACGACGTGGCCGACGACGACATGATCCTCGACATCGGCCCGGTCAGCGCCCAGCAATTCGCCGACCTGCTCAAGTCGGCCAAGACCATCCTCTGGAACGGTCCGGTGGGCGTCTTCGAATTCGACCAGTTCGGCGAAGGCACCCGCACCCTGGCCCAGGCCATCGCCGACAGCGACGCCTTCTCCATCGCCGGGGGTGGCGACACCCTGGCCGCCATCGACAAGTACGGCATCGGCGAGAAGGTTTCCTATATCTCCACCGGTGGCGGCGCCTTCCTCGAATTCGTCGAGGGCAAGGTTCTGCCGGCCGTCGAAGTCCTCCAGCAACGCGCCCAGGAGTAATCGCCATGCGTACGCCGCTGCTCGTCTGTTCCGCTGTCCTGATGCTGGCCGGTTGCGCCGGTGGCAATGCCGACAAGGCCTGCGCGGTGTTCGCGCCGCCACCGGCGGCAGCCGCCACGCCCACGGCGCAGAATGGCGAGCGGGTCGATACGCTCAATGGCAACGCCAGCCGTCCTGCCAGCGGTTGCGCCCAGTGAAGGGGCGCACGCTCGCCCTCGGTCTGCTGGGTCTCGCCGTGCTGACCGGCTGTGCCGGTCGCGGCGCGCAGCAGACGGGCGGCTGGACCCACTGGGTCTGTGATTCCAAGGCGGCCTTCGACTGGCGCTATGTGGATCGCAGCCAGTCCATCGTCGACCTCAAGCTGGAAGGCGATGGGCTGATCCGCCATCTCAACCGCGAACCGGCCACTGATGGCCAGTCCTATACCGACGGGCTGGTGGCTTTGCATATCCGCGGCGACCAGGGACTCGTCTACTGGATCGCCAACAACGACCTCATCGGCCGCGGCTGCCGGACGCCTTGAAGCGGCGAATGTCAGCTGAACCGATTAATCCAGGGCGGCCAGGGGTCGGCCGCTTGAACCCTGCCAGCCGCTCATGCAGGCTGGCGCCACCACCGCCTTTGTAGGGAGATAATCACCAATGGCACTCGTCAGCATGCGTCAGCTGCTGGATCACGCCGCCGAATTCGGCTACGGCGTCCCGGCCTTCAACGTCAACAACCTCGAGCAGATGCGCGCCATCATGGAAGCCGCCGACAAGACCGATTCGCCGGTCATCGTTCAGGCCTCCGCCGGTGCCCGCAAGTACGCCGGCGCTCCCTTCCTGCGTCACCTGATCCTGGCCGCGGTGGAAGAATTCCCGCACATCCCGGTGGTCATGCACCAGGACCACGGCACCAGCCCCGACGTCTGCCAGCGCTCCATCCAGCTGGGCTTCTCCTCGGTGATGATGGACGGCTCGCTGATGGCCGACGGCAAGACGCCGTCCGACTACGACTACAACGTGCGCGTCACCCAGCAGACCGTGGCCTTCGCCCATGCCTGCGGCGTGTCCGTGGAAGGCGAGCTGGGCTGCCTGGGCAGCCTGGAAACCGGCATGGCCGGTGAAGAAGACGGCGTGGGCGCCGAAGGCACCCTGGATCACAGCCAGCTGCTGACCGATCCGGAAGAAGCCGCCCAGTTCGTCAAGGCCACCAAGGTCGACGCCCTGGCCATCGCCATCGGCACCAGCCACGGCGCCTACAAGTTCACCAAGCCGCCGACCGGGGACACCCTGTCGATCCAGCGCATCAAGGAAATCCATGCGCGTATCCCGGACACTCATCTGGTCATGCACGGCTCCAGCTCGGTGCCCCAGGAGTGGCTGAAGATCATCAACGAGTACGGTGGCGACATCAAGGAAACCTACGGCGTGCCGGTCGAGGAGATCGTCGAAGGCATCAAGTACGGGGTCCGCAAGGTCAACATCGACACCGACCTGCGTCTGGCCTCCACCGGTGCCATCCGCGAGTTCATGGCCAAGAATCGTAGCGAGTTCGACCCGCGCAAGTACCTGGCCAAGACCGTCACCGCCATGCGCGACGTCTGCATCGCCCGTTACGAAGCCTTCGGCACCGCTGGCCAGGCCTCCAAGATCAAGCCGATCTCCCTGGACGCCATGTTCGAGCGCTATGCCCGCGGCGAGCTGGATCCCAAGGTCAACTGATCCCGCGCTGCAGGAAAAGGCCCCGTATGGGGCCTTTTTTTATGGCCCGCAGCCAGGCTCAGGCGCTTTGTTGCAGCGACGCCTGATCGGCTTCGGCGGCCAGGCAGGCGCGGGCGAGGAGCAGCCAGAGACGCTGGTGCAGGGTGTTGAGCGCAGGCAGCAGCTCCGCGCTGTGGCGATAGACCGCGGAGAGGGAATCCTCGGCGAGATCGAGCCGGGGGCAGTGACGCTGCAGGTAGTCGCCCAGGCTGACCGTGGCGATGGCGGGAGGCAGGGGCAGGTCGCAGGCCAGCCAGTCCGCGACCCGGCGTCGATAATCCTGCTTGGCGAATTCGCACAGGGCATTGATCTGACTGGGGCCCTGCGGTCGCCGCTGCAGGGTGCGGTATTCCTTCACCAGCAGGCGCGCCTCGCGCAGGCGCTCCACGTCCGGATAGCGCTCGGCCAGGGTGAGCAGCAGCCGATAGAGCTCGGCAGCCTGCTCCTGGCCGGGCAGACGCTGGGCCAGGGCCCGTTCGATGCGCTGCCGATAGAGCGGCGCCACGGCCAGCAACTGCTGGCGCGCGGCGGTCTGCCAGGTATCGATGGCCCGATACTCCTGCAAGTGCTCCTGGTTGAACGCCCCTTCGCCGTGAACGACGTGGGCCAGTCCATGACTGTGCAGCTCTTCGTAGAAGGCCAGCAGGCAGCGCCGCTGGCTTTGCTTTTCCGCTTCCTGCCAGGCGTCCGCAGTGCCGGCGGCCAGCAGCAGGATGCGTTCGCGGACAGTGTCTGCCTCAAGGGCGCGGGTGGTCCGCTCCAGCGGCAGGTGCAGGGGTAGCCAGGGGCAATCGGGCCAGGCATGGCCACTCCAGCGCTGCAGGTCCGTGTCACTGTCCTGGACCGGTTCCGGAACCAGCGTGGCCACCGTGGCCGCTGGCTCCGCCTCGGGCTGGCGGCCGGCCAGGCGATGGACCAGCAGGGTCAGGGCGCGGCCATGCGCATCGGGCTGCTCCAGCAGGGCACTGGCAGGGCGCCGGTCGTCCAGCAGTCCGGGGAGCGGATGCCGCTCGGCCCAGGCGATCCGCTGCCGATCCGCCGGATGACGACCCCAGTAGCGGCTGCTGGCGGAGGTCGGCGTGGGGGAGAGCGTCTGGCGAGCCAGCAGGGCCGCGTGCAACTCCAGCAGATTGCCGACCAGGCCCTGGGCCGCGGGTGCCGTCAGGCTGCGCCGTCTGGCTTCACGCCAGGCCTGCTGGGCCAGGCGCGTCTGGCGCGCCGTTGTGCGAAAGGCCGCGCTGCCGCCCAGCAGGACCTGGTAATGATCGGCGCGGGCTTCCCGGCGCTGGCTGGCGGTGTGGGTGAGGCGCTGGCCGCTGGCAAGGAGCAGGCGGGCCCAGCCACGGGCGACGCGGGCGAGGAGCCCTCGGGACGCCGCCTGGCCGAGGCGTTCCAGTTGCGCGAGGCAGGCATTGAGCAGGGCGCCCCCCAGACGATCCAGAGCGCTCACCTGGTGCCCCAGCACATGGGCGAGGCTGGCCAGGTACTGATCGCGGGTGAGTGCCGTCATCAGCGGCAGACCCAGGCGCAGCGTCCGGGTCCTGACCGCGAAGCGGATGTCGACCTCCGCCGTCAGCAGCAGGCGCCGAGGCGGGCAGACCCCCATGGCCTGGCAGAGCGCTGCGATCAGCGAGTGCAGCGCCGGCTCCTGGGCTGGCGTCAGCGGCCGTTCGGCGGCGGCTTCTGTTCCTCGGCCCGGGCGCGGCGCCAGAAAGCCCAGGGCCAGCCAGGCGCCCAGGCCGGCCAGCGGCAGGGCCAGGCCACAGGCGACGACGATATCCTGGTGCAGCAGAGTGATGAAGGCCGCCAGGGCACAGATCGCCAGCAGCAATCCGGCCAGGCCCGGCAGCAGATAGAGCAGGCTGAGCGTCAGGCCGAGGAGCACGGCCGCCAGCAGTTGCAGGCGCTCACCCAGGGAGAAGGCCGGGCGCGGCAGGCCCGCTGCCTGCAACGCGGCCAGACGCGCCTGCAGATCGAGGTCCTGGGCGACGGGGGGGGATTCCTGGCGTTCGACCAGATGGACATCCAGTCCCGTATCCCGCAGCCGCTCGACCCATTCGTGGGCTTGCGCGCTGGCCAGATCCCGCTTGAGGATGCCCCTGGCCGGGGGCAGCAGGCGCTCCACCTGCTCCGGTGCCAGCTTGAGCTGATAGAGCAGGCTGATCCTCAGGGTGTCGGGGGAAACATCGTCGCGGCAGCTGCCGCTGAGCAGGAGATCGTAGCGAGCCATGGGCAATCCTTTGCGCAGTCGTCCGCCGGGGCGGTAGGTAGAAATCCAGAGCGGCTTTCTACCTCACTGCTGCAATCGCGTTGCGTGCATGGCTCTCAGTTGCGCGGCCCCGGGCCGCTCTGGCACGCCCTTCTGGCGGATTCGTGACCGATTACCGCTCCGCTGCGGTCAGGACCTCTTCCATCCAGGCCACCATGGCGGCGCCATCCATGCCCAGGCAGACCGTGACCAGCGGATTGCCGGACCAGCGCCCGTCCAGGTAGGCGCGCCCCTCGGGGGCGAAAAAGGTCTGGCCTTCCGCCAGGCCTTCGGTGCCGACGCTGAGGTGACCGCGAGCGGTGTGGAACAGCTCGGGGCGGCGCAGATAGGCGAGGGCGCAGCTGTCGTGGGGATGGCAGCCGTCGATGTCCTTCACGCTGCGGTAGAAGTCCGCATAGAAGTCATAGCTGCGGGCGAGCACCTCGCCGAGGGCGCCCTGGCGCGCCGCGATGCGCTGCAGGCGGGGCGGATCGAGCACGGCGCGGTGGGTGGCATCGAGGCCGACCAGGGTCAGCGGCCAGGGAGCGGCGAAGACCCGCGCCGCGGCATGGGGGTCGGAAAAGATGTTGGCTTCGGCCACCGGCGTGACGTTGCCCGGCTCGACGATGGCGCCGCCCATCACCACCACTTCGCGAACGCGCTGGGCGACCGTGGGATCCAGCGCCAGGGCGAGGGCCAGGTTGCCCAGCGGCCCGACCGCCACCAGGGTGATCTCGCCCGGTCGCAGGCGGGTCTGCTCGACGATGAAGCGCGCCGCATCCAGGGCGTGGGGTGTCTGGCTCGGCGCGGGCAGCTGCTGGTTGCCCAGGCCATCCTGGCCATGCACGTGCAGGGCGTGGTTGCCGGCCGGCTTGACCAGGGGCTCGGCCACCCCAGCCGCGACGGGCGTGTCCCGGCCGGCCAGCTCGGTGAGCAGCAGGGCGTTGCGGGTCGCCGTGGTGACCGGCACATTGCCGAAGGTGGTGGTCAGCCCAATCACCTCGAAGGCGGGATCGGCAAACAGCAGGGCGATGGCCTGGGCGTCGTCCACGCCAGGATCGGTATCGAAGATGATGGGAAGGGACAAGAGGCTTTCTCCGGCTCAGATCTCTTCCCAGGCTACCCGAGGGGCAGCGCCCCTTGCTAGCTGGGCAGGTCCAACTCGCCCAGGGCATCCGGCTGGTTGCGAAACGCCCGGGCGAAGACCTCGCGATTGCGGGCCATGAACAGCCCCAGGTCTTCGCACTGCTTCTCGGCAAGACCGGGTACGGCCTTGTCCAATACGCTGGCGAGCGACTCGGCCAGCTCCAACATCTTGTCGTGACGATCGGCTTCGGCTTTATCCATGAACAGGCGCTCCGGATCTCGGCTGCTGCGATACAACACTTCGACGGCCATGCGTCACCTCGTATTCTGTATCTGGTTATATATACAGTAGTTGGCTTGTCGCGGGATTGCAAGGACTACCGCTCGGCGGTCAGCCTTCGGTCACTCATGGCAATTTGCCAATCGTTCGACATTTCCGCGTGTCTCCAGATTTGCCTCGGGAAACTTAAGCGCGGAAGCTGGTCTCTGAGTCTGGACCAAACGGGCATCACTGCCCGCCTTTATCCGGATCACCTCCGGCTCACGGAACGAGACCGCCAATGCCTGCCATCTTTATCCGTCCGCTTATTGCCGCGCTTGGCCCGTCTGGGTCGATCGAGGTGCGGGCGTGAGTTCGACCCTCATCATCCTGGCCATCACGGTCGCCAGCTTTCTGCTGGGGTTCCTGCGCGACCTGCTGATCGCCCGCCAATTCGGCGTGAGCTGGGAAGCCGACCTGATCTTTGTCGCGCTCATCCTGCCGGTGTTCTTCGAGAGCTTCTTCGGCCTCGCCCTGCGCGATGCCATGATTCCCTATCTGCAACGCATCCGCGACCGCTGCAACGCCCAGTACGAGCAGGTCGGTCGCTGGCTGTACTGGCGCATCGGCCTGTTCGGCCTGCTGTTGTCGGTGATCGGCGTCCTCGCCAGTCCCTGGCTGATGCATGCCCTGGCGCCGGGCTGGAGCGACGAGCAGGTCGAGACCGGCAAGCTGGTCTTCGCCGTCGGTACCCTGCTGATCTGCGTGCAGGCCGTCCTCTATTGCCAGGGCGCGCTGCTCAACCTCGATCGCATCTTCATTCTGCCGATGACCCGCACCCTGATGCTCAATCTGGGCGCCATCCTGGCCATCGTCATCCTGCAGCCGAGCGGTATCGCGCTGTTCACCGGCATGCTGCTGCCCCAGGTGCTGCTGATCGTCATCCAGCACCGCCGCCTGGGCTATCTCGGCGAGCGCTCGGTGGCCTTCGAGAAGCCCGAAGGCAGTCCCTTCGCCGTGACCTTCGCTCCCGTGCTGCTCGCCGCCGGCGCCCAGCAGGGTTGCATGCTGGCGGAGCGTTTCTTCGCCTCGCTGCTGGCGGAGGGCAACATCACCATGCTGTCCTTCTCCTACCGCATCGTGACCATTCCGCTGACGCTCTATGCGCTGTCCATCCTGGCGATGATCTTTCCCGAGCTGACCCGCAGCTGGAACGAGGGCAATGCCGACAAATACAGCGCGCTGATGCGCAAGGCGCTGCTCGGGACCCTGCTGTTCCTGGTGCCGGCGGCCGTGGTGCTGTTCAGCTACTCCGAGCCGGTGGTCAAGGTGCTGCTGGAGCGCGGGGCTTTTGGCGCCGAGCAGAGCGCGGCGACCGCCACCCTGGTGGTGGCCTATGCCCTGGGTCTGCCCTGGATGGGGCTGGCCCTGCTGTGGGGGCGTGCCCTGCTGTCGCAGCAGCGCGCCCGCACCTTCCTCTACGCCACCCTGGCCAGCTCCTTCATCACCGTGGCCCTGGACGCTGTTGTCTATCGGCCATTCGGTGCCCAGGGACTGGCCTATTCCTTTACCACCGGAGCCTTCCTGCAGGCGGTATTCATGGCGCTGGCGCTCTATCGCCACTCCCTGGCCGGCCTGCACCTGTCGCTGCTGCTGCGCTGGTTCAGCGCGGGCAGCGCAGTGGCCCTGCTGAGTTTCCTGTTGCCCAAGCCGGTCGGCCTGCTGGAGCTGATCGTCAGCGTCAGCGTGGCCATGCTGGGCTTCCTGGTGCTGTTGCTGGTCCTGGGCGAACGTGACCTGTTCCGCCGCGGCTATTGGGCGCGCGGTGACTCGGGCACGGGGCGCGCTGAACCGACGAGTTGAACGGCCGTCGCTGGACGGCAAGGAAAAAGGTGGCGATCTGCAGCCATTGGTCGCTATCTGTTACGAAGTCATGAATTTTTGATTTGGCTTCGAGTCGCACGGAAAGATTGATCCCAGTCAAAGAATTTCTGATGGAAGCTTTTTTCCATTTGCAAGAGATCGGACATGTAGTTGGGGTCGGCACTTCGCATGGTGGCTTTGCTCGCTACCGACATTCTCTTTGAAAGGAATCGATCCTATGTCCTCCCAATCCCCTGTCACCCGTATCGGCATCGTCGGTACCGGCATGATCTCGCGCTGCCTGGCTCGGCTCATCAGCCGTCACTATGACGACATGACCGTGACCCGCGTCCTGACCCGCCGGCCCATCGCCACGGTCACCGACTATCCGCTGACCGAGGCGCTCACCCAGTCGGTGGCGGATCTCATCGATCATTGCGACCTGCTGGTGGAGTGCAGCGGCGACCCCTACCACGGCACCGAGATCATCGAGCGCGCCTTCGAAGCCGGCATCAAGGTGGTCACCATCAATGCCGAACTGCAGGTGACGACCGGTTCCTACCTGGCCGGCAAGGGTTTCCTGACCGAGGCCGAGGGCGATCAGCCGGGTTCGCTGGCGGCGCTGCACGAAGAGGCCGTGCAGATGGGCTTCAAGCCGCTGGTCTACGGCAACATGAAGGGCTATCTGAACCACAACCCGACGCCGGAAGACATGGCCTACTGGTCCGCGCGCCAGGGCACCAGCGTCGACCAGACCACCTCCTTCACCGACGGCACCAAGGTGCAGATCGAGCAGGTGGTGGTGGGCAACAACTATGGCGCCACCATCACCCGCCAGGGGCTGGAAGGCCTGAATTCGACCAACCTGCAGGACAGCGCCAACATCCTCGCGCAGATGGCCGAGCAACTGGGCCAGCCCATCGTCGACTACGTGATCCCCAGCGGCTACTCCGCCGGTGGCGTCTTCGTGGTCGGTCGCCATGACGAAGACCAGGCCGGTGCCATCGAGTACTTCAAGCTGGGCAAGGGCCCGTACTACGTGCTGGTGCGCCCCTTCCACCTGTGCTCCCTGGAGGTCGGCAAGACCCTGAGACGCGTCATCGCCGGCGGCAAGATCCTGCTCAACAACTCCACCACACCGACCCTGAGCGTGGCCGCCATCATGAAGAAGCCCATGGCGGCCGGCGACGTCATCGAGCGCGGCATCGGTGGCTACAGCGTGCGCGGCGAAGCGGTCAAGATCGCTGAGTGCCCGGATCACCTGCCGATCGGCCTGCTCAAGCACAGCGTGCTCAAGCGCGCCCTGGAGCCGGGTCAGATCGTCACCTTCGACGACGTCGAACTGACCCCCAGCCGCGCCCTGGACATCGTCCTGCAACAGCATCGCGAGGCGATCCATCGCCAGCTGCTGGAAACCCAGCTGAGCGAGTCGGCCTGGAACGCCAGCGCCGACCTGGCACCGGTCGCGCTGCCCAAGGCGGTGGGTGCGGTCCTGTCCTGATTTCGCCGAGGCGGAACGCGAAGGGGCCCTGAGGGCCCCTTTTCTATTGCCCGCTGCTGGCGGCGGCGCGGAGGCGGGCGACGGTCGCGGGGAGTTCGTCCATGTGCGCGATCAGCGCGGTCACGCCCAGCGCGCTCAGGGTCTCGCCATGGCTGGGCGGAATGTGGCTGGCGCCGGTAAAGCCGATGACGCGCATGCCGGCCGCCAGCGCCGCGCGCACGCCGGTGGCGCTGTCCTCGATCACCAGGCAGCGCTCCGGCGCGACGCCCATCGTCCTGGCGGCCAGGAGGTAGACATCGGGTGCCGGCTTGGGCTGGGCCACCATATCGGCACTGAAGATATGGCCCGCCACCCGCTCGACCAGATCGGCCCGGCGGACCGAGGATTCGACGCTGTGCCTGAGGCTGTTGGAGGCGACCGCCAGTGGCAGGTCGATGCTCTCCAGGGCACGCTTCACCCCGGGAATGGCTTCCACGCTGGTGGAGATCAGCGTTTCCGCCTGGGTGCGCAGGTCGCTGAACAGCGCGGGCGGCAGGGTGATGCCGAAGCGCTGCTCGACCAGGGCGAAGATGTCCCGGGTGGTCAGGCCAAAGGTCCCGTGCAGCAGGGCTTCGAGTTCGGCGCGCGGTGCATGGGCGGCCAGGCCGTCGAGGACGACGCGTTCGGCGAGGATTTCGCTGTCGACCAGCACGCCATCGCAATCGCTGATCAGCAGTTCCACAGGGGTGACGTTCATCGGTATTCCTTGCAGGGGGATTTCATGGTCGGGCCGTGGGCCCGGGCCATTCGAAACGGCGGGAAAGAAGCGCGGAAGCAGGACTGGCGAGGGTTTGCGCCGCTGTCCGAGTGGTCGAAAACCGGCTCCACAGTACCTTGCATGGCGCGACAAATTACCTCTTGTCAAAAACGATTTCGGTCTCCGGAGGGTAATCGCTTTCCAGAAAAATATGGCGTAGAGTTCGAGAACTGTGTTTGCTTGGGTCGCCGTCGATCGTGACCTGAGGCGGTAGGCTTTCCGTCCACCCCTTGCTGCTCGATTCTTGTTACTCCTTGCAACTCAGTACCGGGTGCCTGGTCTATGCAACGCGCTGCCGCGCCAGCACCTGTCATAACAAACCCGTTATTCCAAGGAGCAACACCCGTCATGTCGAATCGTCAGAACGGCACCGTCAAATGGTTCAACGAAACCAAAGGCTACGGCTTCATTACTCCCGAGAGCGGTCCGGACGTGTTCGTTCACTTCCGCGCAATCGAAGGCAAAGGTTTCAAGACCCTGGCTGAAGGCCAGAAGGTCAGCTTCGAAGTCGTGCAAGGCCAGAAGGGCATGCAGGCAGAGCACGTACAGGTCATCTGACACCTGACGTCGCCCGAAGCTCACGAAAAACCCCGGCCAGGCCGGGGTTTTTCGTTTATGGCGTGTCGAGCGGTGCTATAGCCCGCTTCACTCGACGTTCTGCGCGCTCTTTTCCGGTTCGGCCGCCAGCGGCTTGACCCGGCGCCCGGTCTCCCGCGAGGCCTGCAGGAAGATCGCCGCCGCCAGCATCGAGAGCGCGCCGACGCAGAGAAAGGTCGCGCGAAAGGCGGACAGCACCTCGGTATCGCCATAGTCGTCCTGGAAACCGCCCAGCAAGGCGGCCGCACAGGCCACGCCAAAGCTCATGGCCAGTTGCATCACCACCGACAGCAGGCTGTTGCCGCTGGCCGCCTGCTGGTCGTGCAGGTCGATGAGGGTAATGGTGTTCATGGCGGTGAACTGCATGGAATTCACCGCGCCGAGGATGCCGAGGTGGATGAGCAGCCAGACGAAGGGCGTCGAGGGACCGATCAGGGCGAGGCTGGCGATCAGGCAACCCAGCAGCAGGGTGTTGCCCACCAGCAGGCGGCGATAGCCGAGGCGCCCGATCAGCGGACCGGCGATGGGCTTGGCCAGCATCGCCGACAGCGCCAGGGGCATCATCAGCAGGCCGGCCTGGGTCGGCGAGTAGCCGAGGCCCACCTGGAACAGCAGCGGGATGAGAAAGGGCAGGGCGCCGCTGCCGAGGCGGGCGAAGAGATTGCCGAAGATGCCCACCGCGAAGCTGCGGATGCGAAACAGCTCGGCGGAGAACAGTGGCTGGTCGTGGTGCAGGGCGCGCAGCCAGTAGGCCACCATGCATGCCATGCCGGCCATCAGCAACAGCACCACCCGCACATGGGGCAGGTGCAATTCGCCGAGGCCTTCCAGGGCGATGCTGATGAGGATCATGGAAGTGCCGAAGAGCAGGAAGCCCAGGCCGTCGAAGCGTTGCGGCAGGGGGCTGCGCAGATCCGGCAGCAGGCGGCGGGTGGCCAGGCAGCCGAGGATGCCCACTGGCAGGTTGATCAGGAAGATCCAGTGCCAGGACACGGCTTCCACCAACCAGCCACCCAGGGCCGGGCCGGCCAGAGGGCCGATCAGGCCGGGAATGGTGATGAAGCTGAGGATGCGGACCAGCTCGCTGCGCGGATAGACGCGCAGGATCACCAGGCGCCCCACCGGCAGCATCAGCGAACCGCCGAGGCCCTGGATGACCCGGGCGGCGATCAGCAGGTTGAGGCTGGGCGCCAGGGCGCAGAGCAGCGAGCCAAAGGTGAAGAGGGCGATGGCGGTGAAGAAGACGCGGCGACTGCCGAAGCGATCGGAAATCCAGCCCGAGGCGGGAATCAGCAGCGCGACAGTGAGCAGGTAGGCGATCACCACCCCCTGCATGCGCAGCGGATTCTCGCCGAGGTCGGCGGCCATGCGCGGCAGGGCGGTGTTGACGATGGTCGCGTCCAGCGACTGCATGAAGAAGGCCACGGCGATCAGCCAGGGAAGCCAGCGGGCCGTGGTGGTATCCAGGGTCGGGGAGGGCATGGGAGGTCCTTGTCGAGACAGCCGACTACCCGCTCTCTGACTGTCTGGCGGCGGCAGGGTGCCCCGCTCCTTCAGCGCGAGCGGGAATCTAGCAGCGCCTCGATCCGCTGGTCCTTCTCTGCCCAGAGCGTGCTGACCCACTGCTGGAAGCCTGCGCGAAATTCCGCATCTTCGCTGTAGTCACCCGCCCAGCGCGCCGGATCCAGAGGTCGCGCGCGAATATCGATGATAACGCGTTTGACTCGTCCGCAGAGCAGGTCCCAGAAGCCGGGCACGCGACCGTCGGGATAGACCAGGGTGACGTCCAGCAGGGTGTCCAGCTGCTCGCCCATGGCGGCGAGGACGAAGGCCATGCCGCCGGCCTTGGGCTTGAGCAGGTGGCGATAGGGCGACTGCTGCTCCGCATGCTTGGCGGCGGTGAAGCGGGTGCCTTCCAGGTAGTTGACGATGGTCACCGGCTGGCGGCGGAATTTCTCGCAGGCGCGGCGGGTGATGGCCAGGTCCGCGCCCTTGAGTTCCGGGCGGCGGGCCAGCTGGGCGCGGGTGTATCTCTTCATGAAGGGGTAGTCCAGCGCCCACCAGGCGAGCCCCAGGAAGGGTACCCAGATGAGCTCCTTCTTCAGGAAGAACTTGAAATAGGGCACCTTGCCGTTGAAGGTCTCGATGAGCGCGGGGATATCGACCCAGGACTGGTGATTGCAGATGACCAGGTAGGAGCGGTCACGGCTGAGCGCCTCGGTGCCGCGGATGTCCCAGACGGTGGGGGTGAGGCGGGCGAAGATGGCCTTGTTGATCTCGGCCCAGGTCTCGGCGATGGCGGTGACCACCCGGGAGCAGAGGTCGCGCAGCGCGACAAGGGGCAGCAGCTTGATCAGGGCGAATACCAGTAGCGGACCGATCATGACCAGGGTGTTCAACAGGAGCAGCGCAGAGACGGTGATACCGGTCAGGAGGTGCATGGATTCTCTCGTCTAGAACTTGGGGCGATAGTCTTTGGCGTGACATAGCATTTTGCGATCATCCGCCTCTGGATGGCTGCTGCCGATCCGCTGCGAAGTGAACGCCATGCTCAAAAAGGTTACCAGTGCCGAGGTCTGCCTCGGCATGTACATCCACAAATTCGAAGGCAGCTGGATCGACCATCCGTTCTGGAAGGCGCGCTTCCTGCTGCAGGAGCCACGCGACCTGCAGAAGATCCAGGACAGCGCGGTGACCGCGGTGTGGATCGATATCGCCAAGGGCCTGGATTGCCGGTCCCCGAGCGAATGCTCGCCCGCCCTGGAACCGGTGGCGGTCCCTGAGCCCGTTGCCGCGTCGGTCGCTGCCCCCGAAGCGCTCCCCGCTGCCGCTCCGACCCCGGAGACGGGCACCGCACCGGTCGCCGCCATCAGTTGTCCGCAGGAAATGGCGCAGGCGTCGGCGGTCAGCGCCCACGCCAAGCAGGAGGTGGCGCGGCTGTTCCAGGACGTGCGCCTGGGCCAGGCCATCGAGCTGAGCGAAGTGGCGACCGTGGTCGAGCAGATCTCGGCGTCGGTGTTGCGGCACCCCACGGCACTGATCAGCCTGACGCGGCTGCGCACGGTCGACGAGTATACCTACATCCATTCGGTGTCGGTCTGCGCCCTGATGACGGCGGTGGCGCGGCAGATGGACCTGCCGGCTGAGCAGGTGCTGCTGGCCGGTCAGGCCGGTCTGCTGCACGACGTGGGCAAGATGCGCACCCCCGTCGAGGTGCTCAACAAGCCGGGCAGGCTGACCGAGGCCGAATTCGCCGTGATGCGGCTGCATCCCGAGGAAGGCGTCGCCCTGCTGCGGCAGTGGGGCGCATCCGCGGAGGTCATCGACGTCTGCCTGCACCATCACGAGAAATTCGATGGCAGCGGCTATCCCCATGGGTTGGCCGGCAACCAGATCAGTCTGCTGTCGCGCATCGCCGCGGTCTGCGACGTCTATGACGCCGTCTCCTCGACCCGGCCCTACAAGACCGCCTGGAGTCCGGCCGAGGCGATCCGGCGCATGGCGGAGTGGAAGGGGCACTTCGATCCCCGGGTGTTCCAGGCCTTCGTCAAGACGCTGGGCATCTATCCGATCGGCTCCCTGGTGCGGCTGAGCAACGAGCAGCTGGCGGTGGTGGTCGAGCAGCACCCGGACAGCCTGCTGACCCCGCGGGTGCGGGTATTCTTTTCCGCGCGTTCGCGCACGCCGCTGCCGCAGCGGTTGCTGGATCTCGCCCGGCCGCCCGCCGACGAACGCATCGTGCGGCGGGAAGATCCGCAGGAGTGGGGCTTTCGCAATCTGGAGCGGCTCTGGCAGCAGGCCTAGCGCCGGCTCAGGGGCGGGTCGCCTGCAGCGAGGGCCGCTCGCCGGTACGGGCGTACCAGGCGGCGATGCGCGGACAGTCGCTGCGCCAGGCCCAGGTGGGGATGCGGAAGTCCAGATAGCCGAGCAGGCAGGCCATGCCCAGGCTGGCCACGTCGAATTCGCCCTCCAGTTCGGCGATGGCCTCGCGCTCGAAGTAGTCCAGCGCCCGGGCGATCTTTTCCTGCTGGTTGTCCAGCCAGAGCTTCCACTGCATGCCCGGTGGGCGCATGAAGCTCTCGTAGCGGATCTGCACCGCGGCTTCCATCATGGCGTCGCACAGCGAGGCCAGGGTCAGGCGCCGCCAGCGCTCCGGGCCCTGCCGCGGGATCAGCGGGGTGCGCGCGTGCAGGGTATCCAGGTAGTCGAGGATGACGCGGCTGTCGTGCAGGCAAGTGCCATCGGCCAGGCGCAGGGCGGGAATCTTGCCGGCGGGGTTGGTATCGAGGACGTCGCGATTGGGGTTGAGCGGCGTCTGCTGGACGATTTCCACCTCCACCTGCTCGATCAGGTCCGTCTCGTGGAGCATCACCACGACTTTGCGACCGAAGGGCGAGGCGGGAGTGTGGTACAGGATCATGGACATGGGCCGGGCTCTCCAGAAGGCAGGACTGCATTCGCTTGTGGCGAATCCCTGCACTGTAAGCCCTAGGCCGTCCCGGGTAAAAGATGGCCTTGGTCGTAGGTGGCCGGATCAGGCCAGGCCGGGTAGCTCGACGTATACCCCCAGCCCGCGTCCCTGCAGGCCTTCGCCCAGGTGCAGGCTGCCGCCATGGATTTCGACGATGCGCTTGACGATGGGCAGCCCCAGGCCGCTGCCGACGTTCTGGCCAGCGCTCTCGCTGCGGTAGAAACGAGTGAAGATCACCGCCCGTTCTTCCGGACTGACCCCGGGGCCGCTGTCGCAGACGTCGATACGTACCTGGCCGGGCACCTCCTCGACGACCCGGACCAGCACCTGGCCGCCGCTGGGGGTATAGCGGATGGCGTTGCCGACCAGGTTGGTGAGCAGCACGCCCAGCCAGGTGGGAATACCCGACAGCCTGACCTCCTGATCCTCCAGCACCAGGTCGATGTTCTTCTCGATGGCCAGGGGCGCGAGTTCCGACAGGGTGTCCGCCGCCAGCCGGCCGAGATGGACGGGGACGAACTGCTCCTGCAGGGCGCCGCTGTCCAGCCGCGCCAGGAGCAGGATCTGCTCCATCAGCTGGCTGATGCGTTCGGCGCTGCGACGCACCTGCACCAGGCCACGGGCATGGGCCTGGGGATCGCTGGACCTCAGGGCGACCTGGGTGTGGGTCAGCAGACTGGCGAGGGGGGTGCGGATCTCGTGGGCGGCGTCGCTGGTCAGCCGGCGCTCCGCCTCCAGGGCCCCGTCCAGGCGTTCCAGCAGGGCGTTGATCTCCTCCACCAAGACCGCGGCTTCCAGCGGCACCCGGCTCAGCGGTAACGGCTCCAGGCGCTGGGCGGAGCGCTGCTTGATCTGCGCGGCCAGCTGGCGCAGGGGCTCCAGACCGCGGGTGACGCCGAACCAGATGAGGGCGGCCAGCACCGGCAGGGCCAGGGCCAGGGGAAACAGCGAGCCGAGCAGCAGCAGGTTGGTGGCGCCGCGGCGATCGGCCAGGTTTTCGTAGATCCAGATGCGCCCCTCGCCGCTGCTCAGCCGCAACACGCGCCAGTGCTGCCCCTCGGCCAGCAGGCTGCTGAAGCCGGGCGGCTGGTCGGCCAGGCCGGCCGGCGGCGCCGGGGTGCCGAGGCGCTGGTCGCCGGCCTGCAGCAGATAGCCCAGGGCGTTGCGCCGCTTGAACAGCGGCAGGTCGGCGATGGCCGTGCGGCTGCGCTCCAGGGCCCGGGCCGCGGGCGGCAGACTGCGGTCACCGCCCTCGCCCAGGGTGGCCAGGTGCAGGGCGGCCGAGCCGAAGTCGAGCATGTCCTCGTCGGCCAGGCGATTCACCTGGCGCAGGACCAGCTGGTAGGTCACCAGGGCGGCGATCAGCCAGCAGGCGAAGATGCCGCACAGCAGCAGCGTCAGCAGCCGCCGGCGCAGCGAGACGGCCGGGCCGTCGGTCATGGAGCCGGCCGCTCGGGCTGGTCGATACCGTAGCCGATGCCGCGCACGGTGCGGATCAGGCTGGTGCCGAGCTTGCGTCTGAGGTGATGGATATGGACCTCGATGGCGTTGCTCTCGACGTCACCGTCCCAGCCATAGAGCGCCTGCTCCAGGCGATTGCGCGAGAGCACCTTGCCCATGTTTTCCAGCAGCAGGCGCAGCAGGGCGTATTCCCGCGGTGCCAGCTCCACCGGCTGGCCGGCCAGGGTCACCCGGTGGGTGGCCGGATCGACCCGCAGCTCGTTGTGCTCCAGTTGCGGCAGCGCCCGGCCGGCGCTGCGGCGGGTGAGGGCGCGGACCCGGGCGAGCAGTTCGTCCAGGTCGAAGGGTTTGGTCAGGTAGTCGTCGGCGCCGGTGTCCAGGCCGGTGACCCGGTCGGTGACCTTGTCGCGGGCGGTGAGGATCAGCACCGGGGTGGCGTCGCCGCGCTTGCGCAGCGCGGCCAGGACCTCGAGTCCCGAGCGGCGGGGCAGGCCGATGTCGAGCACCACCAGATCGAAGGGATCGGTTTCCAGCGCAGCCTGGGCGGCCTGGCCATCGGTCACCCAGTCGACGGTATCGCCTTCCAGGGCCAGGCCGGCGCGGATGCCGTCGCCCAGCAGCATGTCGTCTTCGGCCAGCAGTATTCTCATCGGATTTTCCCAGGCGGTTGAGCGGTTTTACCGCTCCGGGCCGGCCTCGGCAAGAGCGGTGACCATCTCCAGGATGGTCAGCCTCCAGCCTAGGCCAGGGCGCTTAAGGCCGGATTAACACGGCTCAGGGACGCTGGGCGCTGACCCGCCAGATCGTATTGCCGACATCGTCGGCCACCAGCAGGCCGCCGTGGCCATCGTTGACCACCCCGACCGGACGTCCCTGGGCCTCTTCCTTGCCATTGAGGAAACCGGTCAGCAGGTCGCGCGGCGGGCCGCTGGGCTTGCCGTTCTGGAAGGGCACGAAGACGACCTTGTAGCCGCTCTTGGGATCGCGATTCCAGGAGCCGTGCTGGCCGACGAACATGCCCTGGCGAAACGCCGTCGGCAACTCGCTGTCGGCGCTCGCGAAGGCCAGGCCCAGGGAGGCGGTGTGGGTACCCAGGGCGTAGTCCGGGGTCAGCGCCTTGGCCACCAGATCCGGGCGGGGCGGCTGTACCCGGCTGTCCACGGTCTTGCCCCAGTAGCTGTAGGGCCAGCCATAGAAGCCGCCGTCCTGCACCGAGGTGGCATAGTCCGGCACCAGGTCGCTGCCGATCTCGTCGCGTTCGTTGACCACCGTCCACAGTTTGCCGGTGCTGGGCTCCCAGTCCAGTCCATTGGGGTTGCGCAGACCGGTGGCGAACAGGCGTTTCTGGCCGCTGGCGCGATCCAGCTCCCAGATGGCGGCGCGGCCTTCCTCGATATCCAGGCCGTTTTCGCCGACGTTGCTGTTGGAGCCCACGGTGAGATAGAGCTTCTTACCGTCGCGACTGGCGATGACGTTCTTGGTCCAGTGGTGATTGATGCCCGCCGGTAGCTCGGTGACCGTCACCGGCTGGCCTTCCAGGCGAGTCGCACCGGGGCGATAGGAGAAGCGCACCAGGGCATCAGCATTGGCGACATAGAAGTCCTCGCCCACCAGCACCATGCCGAACGGCGAATGCAGCTGTTCGGCGAAGACGGTGCGGGTCTCGGCGACGCCATCGCCGTCGGCATCGCGCAACAGGGTGATGCGGTCGGCGCTGGGCACCCCGGCGCCGGCCTTCTTCATGAACAGACCCGCGATCCAGTTCTTGATCCCGGGAAAGCCCTCGCGCTTGGGCGCATTGCTTTCCGCCACCAGCACATCGCCATTGGGCAGCACATAGAGCCAGCGCGGATGGTCCAGGCCACGGGCGAAGGCCTGGACCTGGGTGCCGGGCGCGGCAGTGGGCTTGCCGCCTTCGGGCCAGCCGACCGCCGGGGCCACGTTGATGGTCGGCAGCAGTGTCTTGTGGGGTTCCGGCAGGGTCGGCGTCGGCCCATAGCCGGCTTCGCGTTGCAGGCGCGCGGTCTCGCCGCAGCCGAGCAGGGTCACGGCGGCCAGGGTCAGGGCCAGGGTACGCAAGGGATGGGGCGTGCTCAGGGGCATGGCAGGGCTCTCGCGAGGGGCTCGCAGGATAGAGCCCGGCTGCCGGCGAACGTTCCGGGGCCGGCCCCATGGCCATTCTGGGCATCTGTGCAGTCCGGTTTTGAAAATGACTCTTTTTGCCAAGTCGGTCTTTTTGAGTGCTCGGGCGCTGCACTCGTTCTTTCGCGGATATGGAAAGTCCTGCCGATTCAAGGTGTTAGCGAGACTGCGCCGAGGTCTGCGGAAAAGCGCCGGCTATCTGACGTAAATCAAAGCGTAACCATCTGTTTTTGAACGAAAAAATTCACTAAAGCTAGCGCAGCTGACGCCGATAGCTGCCCCAACAATGACGACGAAGTCGCACCCAGTGGCGCCGCAAGCGGACGCGGCCGCCTGAACTCGCCTACGCCAGGACCCGCTAGCTTGCGGGGGCGGGGAGTCTTTCTTTTCACAGGTGCAGTCATGCAATCCCTTACCCGGCGCTTGCGCCAGTTTTCCCTGCGGCTGGCCGGTACCCTGGCCCTGAGCAGCGCACTCCTGGGTTCGGCCCAGGCGGTCGACCTGGTCGGTCTCAACTTCTCCGGTGCCGGCTTCGCCAGCCAGGTGCTACCCGGCCTCAACAACCGCAACTACATCTTTCCCAGCGAACAGCACTTCAAGGACTGGAGCGCCAAGGGCATCAAGCTGGTGCGCTTTCCGATCATCTGGGAGCGCATCCAGCCCAACCTGAATTCGATGCTGGATCCGGACTATGGCGCCCTGGTCACCCAGACGCTGAATTACGCCCAGAAGTATGGCGTCAAGGTGATCCTCGACCTGCACAACTATGCGCGCTATCGCGGCGAGGTGATCGGCGCGGGCAAGGTCACCTACTTCAACTACTGGGACGTGACCTATCGCCTGGCCTTCCGCTTCGGCAAGCACCCGGCGCTCTTCGGTTACGACATCATGAACGAGCCCCACGACGCCGTGGCCTTCTGGCCGACCGCCGCCCAGCACGGCATCAACGGCATCCGTACCGTGGACAGCGTCCACCCCATCATCGTCGAGGGCAACGGCTGGTCCAGCGCCGCGCGCTGGCCGCAGTGGAACGATCCGCTGCTGGCGCTCAAGGACCCGGCCAACAAGCTGATCTTTTCCGCCCACGTCTATTTCGACAATGACGGTGGCGGCCAGTACGCCAGCAAGGACATGAGCGGCTTCGACCCCATGGTCGGGGTGAATCGCGTCAAGCCCTTCGTCGACTGGCTGAAGAAGAACGGCAAGCAGGGCTACATCGGCGAATTCGGCGTGCCGGACGACGATCCGCGCTGGCTGGTGGCCATGGACAACATGCTGGCCTATCTCAAGCAGCACTGCATTCCGGCCAGCTACTGGGCCGCCGGTCCCGGCTGGGGCAACTACAACCTGGCGGTAGAACCCATCAACGGCGTGGATCGACCCCAGTGGGCGACCCTGAAGAAGTACGTCGACAGCAGCAGCTGCGCGAGCATCGGTCCCAAATAAGCCCGGCCAGCGATGGCGGTCCCCGGGGTCGGCAGGCTACCCTTGCCTTTTAACCGTGCCAGCCCCGAGGACCTCTCATGAGCCAGATTCCCGCCGACCTGCGTTATGCCGCCAGCCACGAATGGGCCCGTCTGGAAGCCGACGGTAGCGTGACCGTCGGCATTTCCGACCATGCCCAGGAAGCCCTGGGCGATGTGGTCTTCATCGAACTGCCGGAAGTCGGCAAGACCCTCGCCGCCGGTGACCAGGCCGGGGTGGTGGAATCGGTGAAGGCGGCCTCGGACATTTATGCCCCGGTGGGCGGCGAGGTGATCGCTGTCAACGAGGCCCTGGCCGACGCCCCCGAGCAGGTCAATGGCGAGCCCTATGGCGCCTGGTTCTTCAAGCTCAAGCCGCAGGATGCGGCCGAGCTGGACAAGCTGCTCGATGCCGACGGCTATCGCGCCGCCAGCGAGAGCTGAGGCGCCATCCGCCGCCCGGACCCCGAGCAAAAAAGAACCCCGCGCGGCGTGGCCGGCGGGGTTCTTTTTTGCCTGGCCCTTACTGGGTCAGGATACGCATGGCGAGATCGCTGTCGCTGGCCTTGAGGCCCGGCTCGGCGGCGCGCATGTCGCGCAACGCGGCCTCCAGGTAGGGGCCACGGATCTGGCCGTTGCTGGCCAGGTAGGAGCTGGCGTCGTCCTGGGTGGCGGCGACGATCTTGTGGTCGTCACGGCTGGTGGTATAGAACGAGCCCGAGGTCGCCCCGAGGGTCGCGGCATGCCGCCAGAACCGGGCATCCGCATTGGCGGCGGTGGTCGCGGCCAGCAGCGGCAGGCCGATCAGGGAAACCAGAGCAAGCTTCTTCAGGCGCATGGATGAGATCTCCTTCTTGAGGTTTCCTATAGAGAGCTCAGACGTCCTTTGAGTTCCAGCGCCCTGTGCCGGCTTCTTCGCCGGCGCCTAGTGCTGGATCATGCTGTGGATGCGCTCTGCCAGGGCATCGATGTCGAAGGGCTTGATCAGCATGTCCATGTTCTCACCGAGGAATTCGCCGCGCACCTTGGCGTTCTTGGCATAGCCGGTGATG
This sequence comes from Pseudomonas sp. MOIL14HWK12:I1, assembly GCF_000510705.1. Taxonomy (NCBI): domain Bacteria; kingdom Pseudomonadati; phylum Pseudomonadota; class Gammaproteobacteria; order Pseudomonadales; family Pseudomonadaceae; genus Pseudomonas; species Pseudomonas sp. MOIL14HWK12:I1. The sequence continues at coordinate 46,793 of NZ_KI783310.1, forward strand.
AACAGCACCTTGAGCTCGGGGCGCTGGCCACGGGCGATCTCGGCGAGCTGGCGGCCGTTCATGCCGGGCAGGCCGACGTCGCTGATGAGCAGGTCCAGCCGCTGATCGCTCTCGATGATCGGCAGGGCGCCATCGGCATCGCTCGCCTCCAGCGCGGTGTAGCCCAGCTCCGCGAGCACCTCCAGCACGATCATGCGCACCGCGTATTCGTCCTCCACCACCAGCACGGTCTGGCCGGCCTCGGCGCGGGGCGCGACCTTGAGCGTCGGCTGATCGGTGGCGGCGGCCGCCACCTCCGGATGGCGCGGCAGATAGAGACTGATGGTGGTGCCCTGGCCCTGTTCGGTGTCGATGCGCGCGGTGCCGCCGGACTGCTTGACGAAGCCGTAGATCATCGACAGGCCGAGCCCCGTGCCCTGGCCGGCCGGCTTGGTGGTGAAGAAGGGTTCGAAGGCCTTGGCCTTGACCTCCGGTGGCATGCCGGTGCCGGTGTCGGCCACGCTAAGGCGCACATAGTCGCCCTGGGTCAGGGATTCGCGGGCCGCCGCCTCGGCGTCGAGGCTGAGGTTGGCGGTGGCGATGCACAGCTCGCCGCCGGCGGGCATGGCGTCGCGGCCATTGATGACCAGGTTGAGCAGGGCGTTTTCCAGCTGGTGGGTATCGCTGTGGGCCAGCCAGGCGACCGGCGCCAGATCCAGGCGCAGGGCGACGTTTTCGCCCACGGTGCGCACCAGCAGGTCCTGCAGCGAGGCGACCAGCTGGTGGACGTCCACCGGCTGCGGGTCCAGGGTCTGGCGGCGGGCGAAGGCCAGCAGCCGGTGGGTGAGGGCGGCGGCACGGTCGGCCGAATTGACCGCGGCGTTGATGTAGCGATCCAGGTCCTGGGTGCGGCCGTTGGCGATGCGCAGACGGATCAGGTCGAGGGCGCCGACGATGCCGGTGAGCATGTTGTTGAAGTCGTGGGCGATGCCGCCGGTGAGCTGGCCGATGGCTTCCATCTTCTGCGACTGGCGCAGGGCTTCCTCGGTGCGCTCGCGTTCGTAGATCTCGGCGATCAGCCGCGCATGGCTGCGCCCTAGTTCCTGGGTACGCTCGGCGATGCGCTGCTCCAGCTGGTCGGTGGTCTGCCGTGCCTCGGTGACGTCTACGCCACAGCCCACCAGGCCATGGAATTCGCCGTCGAGCTCCAGGCGCGGGGTGCCCTCCAGGCGCAGCCAGCGCCATTCGCCCTGGGCGTTGCGCACCCGCACCTCGGCGCGCAGGGCGCTGTGGGTGGCGACGGCCTGCTTGAAGGCGCCTTCGAAGGCCGGGCATTCGCTGTCCGGCAGCAGGGCGCTCCAGCCCTGATCGTGCAGATCGGCGTCGTGCAGATCGAATTCGCTGGCGAAGCGCTGGTTGACGAATTGCAGCTGGCCGTCGGCGTCGCAAGCCCAGATCAGCACCGGGGCGCTGTCGGCCATGAGCCGGAAACGGCCCTCGCTCTCGCGCTGGGCGTCCTGGGAGCGCTGCCGGCAGATGGCCGACCAGAGCCGGTCGGTGACGTCGCGCAGAAATTGCACCTCGCCTTCCGTCCACAACCGGGCGCGCTGGTCATGGGCGACGAACAGTGCGCGCAGGCGACCGTCTTCATAGAGCGGGATGTCCACCAGCGCCGCGATCTCCAGGTCGAGCAGGCGCTGCGCATTGGCCTGGGCGCGCGGGTCCTGGCTGACGTCGTCGATCACCAGGGGCGCTTCGCCCTCCTGGCTGCCCAGGCTGTCGGGGGCGAGCAGCGGATAGGCCAGGGCTTGGTCGAAGTGGCCATTGGGCGTCCACATCTGGTGCGGGACGAAGGTGCCGCGATTCTCGTCCAGACGGGCATAGCCGACCCGGCGCAGGCCCAGTCGGGTACCCACCAGTTCCAGGGCCGCGGCCACCCCGGCGCTTTCCGGGTCGCCTTCGCGCAGGCGGTCGCCCAGTTCGATGAGGGCGTGCTGGCGGGCTTCGGCGGCGCGGCGCTCCTCGATCTGCCGGCGCAGCTGGCGATTGGTCTCGCTGATGCGATCGGCGTCATGGCGTTCGCGGGTGATGTCGCGGGCGATGCCCACCAGCCGCCGCTGGCCGCCGGGCTCCAGGCGTTCGCGGCCGCGGATGCTCAGCCACACCGGTTCGCCCTGGCGCGGACTGCGCACGCGAAAGGTCAGCCGCAGGTCATAGGCATTGCCGCCGCCCTGGATGGCCGCGCTGACATAGGCCCGCACCCGGGGCGCGTCGGCGGGGTGCAGGGCGCGCAGCAGCGCCGCGCCGCGCAGGGTGCAGCGGCGCTCCGTGGCCCCGACCAGATGGGCGAGGCGCGAATCCCAGCTGATCAGGTCGCGGTCGATGTCATAGTCCCAGACGCCCAGGTCGGCCACGTCCATGGCCAGGGCGATGCGCTGCTCGGCCAGACGCAGGGCGTCGGCTGCGGCGGTGCGCTCGATGACGATGCGGATGCGCTCGGCCACCTCGCGTACCAGGGCGACGTCGCCGATGGTCCAGTGGCGGGGCGTGTCGGCATAGAGGAACAGCAGACCCACCAGCTGTTCTTCGGCGAGCAGGGGCACCACCAGGCCGGCGCGCACGCCATGCTCCACCAACTGGGTGCGCATCTCGCCCAGGCGACTGTCCTGGGTGCTGTCTTCCACGCTGACGATGATGCCGCGGCGCAGCTCCTCCACCGCCGAGGTGTGCCAGTGCGCCAGGCTGGGCAGGTTGAGACGGTGGGTTCGGCCCTGTTCGAGCCAGTCGCTGTCGATGGTCAGGCTGCCGTCGCGGCCGACCCGGGCATAGCCGATGCGCTGCACGGCGAGCAGGTGGCCGAGGCTGTCGCCCAGTACCGAGGCGACTTCGCCGGTGTGGGTCACGCCATGCAGCAGGTCGCCCAGTTCGAGCAAAAAGCGCTGGCGGTCATGGCTGCGGATGCGTTCGCTGAGGTCGACGAAGGTGCAGATGGCGCCCTGGACCTCGCCGTCGCGCCAGAGCGGCTGGGCGCGCCATTCCACCGGCAGCAGACTGCCGTCCTCGCGCAGCAGGGCGTCGGCGGACAGGTGCAGGGTGGCGCCTTCGCTGGCGGCGCGCTGCAGGGCGCGGGCGCCATCCTCGCTGCGGGCGGAGCTGAGCCGGGTGTCCAGGCGCTCGCCGAGGATGTCGCGGTCCTCGGGCAAGCCGAGCATCTGCCGGAAGGCGCGGTTGCAGAGGGTGGCACGGCCCTGGCGATCCAGGGCGCAGAAGCCCTCGTGGGTCGATTCGAGCAGCAGGTGGGCGAAGGCCTCGCTCTCCCGCAGCGCCGTTTCCGCCCGCTTGCGGCTGTCGATGTCCTGGGCCACGCCCACCCAGTGCTCGATCTCGCCGCTGGCATTGGTGAAGGGCATGGTGCGGGTTTCGAACCAGCGATAGTGACCCTCGGCATCGCGCAGCTGCAATTCCAGGCTGCCGGCGACGCGTTGCTCGCGCACCTCGCGCCAGCGCCGCAACAGCTGCGGACGCTGCTCGGGATGGATGGCGCCGGCCCAGAGATCGGGGTCGGCGACCACGCTGGCCGGACTCAGGCCGCTGTATTCGTACCAGTAGCGATTGGCGTATTCGAAGCTGCCATCGGGCCGCGCGAACCAGATGATCTGCGGATTGACGTCCATTAGCGCGCGGTAGTGGGTTTCGTCGAGGGTGCTGTGCCGCGCCGGCGAGGCCGCCTGCAGCCGCGTCTCGAACAGGCGCAGCACCTGGCGCGCCAGGCGTTCGAGGCCGCTCAGGCGTGCGGCGTTCAGCTCGCGCGGTTGCCAGTCGAGCACGCAGAGGGTGCCGAGAAAGACGCCTTCGGCCGTCCGCAGCGGGGCGCCGGCATAGAATCTCAGCCCGGCCGGATCGGTCACCAGGGGATTGTCGGTAAAGCGCGGATCCTGGCTCAGGTCCTCGATCTGCCGCGCTTCCCGGGCGTCGTGCAGGTGCTGGCAGAAGGACAGCGCCAGGGGAATTTCCGCCACGCCCAGGCCGCGTTCGGCGATGAACAGCTGCTGCTCCTCGCCAAGCAGGTTGACCGCGGCGATGGGCGTCTCGCAGAGGGTGGCCGCCAGTTCCACCAGGTCGTCGAGGGCCGGCTCCGGCTGGCCGTCGAGCAGGCCGCAGGTGGCCAGGAGCGCCTGGCGGCGACGACGCTGCTCGGCGTCCTCGGCACCCACGGCAGGGTTCACGACGGTTGTCTGCACGGCTGGCTATCCTTGTTCCGCTCGCGGGCTGCTGGACCTAACGTTCGCTCTGGGGCGTGACGCGCAGGACTTCTTCCACGGTGGTGAAGCCGGCGGCGATCTTTTGCGCACCGGACAGCCGCAGGCTGCGCATGCCTTCCTTGAACGCCTGCCGCCGCAGCGCGGTGATGTCGGTATCCGCCGTCACCAGTTCGCGCAGACTATCGGAGAGGGTGAGGATTTCGTATACCCCGGCACGACCGCGATAGCCGGTGTCCCGACATTCCGGGCAACCCACCGGCTGCATGGCGCCGGTGGGCAGCGGGGCGTTCCACGGCTTGGTCAGTTCCTGCCAGGCGGCCGGGTCCAGTTCGGTGGGCGTCTTGCAGGCCGGGCAGAGGGTCCGCACCAGCCGCTGGGCCATGACGCCGAGCACCGTGGCGCGGATCAGGTAGTAGGGCACGCCCAGTTCGATCAGGCGACTCACCGAGCTGGGTGCGTCGTTGGTGTGCAGGGTGGAAAGCACCAGGTGCCCGGTCAGGGCCGCCTGGATGGCCATCTCGGCGGTTTCCAGGTCGCGGATCTCGCCGATCATGATGATGTCCGGGTCCTGCCGCATCAGCGCCCTGACGCCACTGGCGAAGGTCACCTCGATGTTGGGCTGCACCTGCATCTGGTTGAAGGCGTCCTCCACCATCTCGATGGGATCTTCGATGGTGCAGACGTTGACCTCGGGCGTGGCCAGCTGCTTGAGGGTGGTGTACAGCGTGGTGGTCTTGCCCGAACCGGTGGGACCGGTGACCAGGATGATGCCGTTGGGTTGCCCGGTCATGCCGGCCCAGCGGCGCAGGTCGTCGGCGGAAAAGCCGAGCTGGTCGAAGCTCTTGAGCAGCACGTCCGGGTCGAAGATCCGCATCACCAGCTTTTCGCCGAAGGCGGTGGGCATGGTCGACAGGCGCAGTTCGACTTCCTTCTCGCCGGCCATGCGCGTCTTGATCCGGCCGTCCTGGGGCTTGCGCTTCTCGGCGACGTTCATGCGCCCGAGGTTCTTGATCCGGCTGACCACCGCCAGGGTGACCTGGGCCGGGAACTGGTAGACGGTGTGCAGCACCCCGTCGATGCGAAAGCGCACCGCACCCTGCTCGCGACGCGGCTCGACGTGGATGTCGCTGGCGCGCTGCTGGAAGGCGTACTGGAACAGCCAGTCGACGATGTTGACGATGTGGGCGTCGTTGGCATCCGGCTCGCCATCGGCGGCGCCGAGATTGACCAGCTGCTCGAAGTTGCCGACGCCGCTGGTCTTCTGCTCCACCGCCGAGGCGCCGGTGACCGAGCGCGCCAGGCGAAAGAATTCCTGGGTGTAGCGGGTGATGTCCGCCGGGCTGGCCACCACGCGCTTGATCGGCCGCTGCAGCACATGGGTGAGGTTGCTTTCCCAGCTGTGCACGAAGGGCTGGGCGCTGGCCACCGTCACCTCGTCCGGGCTCACCGCCACGGCGAGGATCTTGTTGCGCTGGGCGAAGGCGTAGGACATCAGCGGGGTGACCGAGGCCACGTCCACCTTGAGCGGATCGATGCGGTAGAAGGGCTGGCCGGAATACTCGGCGAGCCAGCGGGTGAGGCTGTCCAGATCCAGCTTGCGCCCCGGGCGACTGAGGTCGTCCACGCTCTGCGCCGCCAGGAACTCCAGCGGATGCTGCTGCGGATTGGCCGAACCGCGGCGCAGGAGCAGGCACTGTTCGGCGGTCTGCTGGTCGATCCGCTGCTGGCTGACCAGCTCGCGCAGGATGTCGCCCAGGTCGAGCCAACGATCAGCGGAAGGGGAAGCTATGGCGGACATCTGGACTCCTTGAAAAGGTGGTCGCACTCGGGGTGGCGCCCGGTGCCTGACCGGGGACGACCCGCCTGCGCTACCCGCCAGGTTGGTCGCCTCCTCCAGCATAGCGATTTTGTATTAAGGAATCGCTCGCGGCCTTGTGCCATCAGGATGGACGGCCGGATGCGCCAGCCGTTCCCGCCATTCGGCGGCTCAGGCCAGGGCTTTCCAGGGCGCCAGGCCATGGACCAGGCGCGCCTGCTCGGCCACCCCGGCGAGATCGCCATGGGCGCTCAGCGGCGCCAGCTTGCCCAGTTCGCCATACAGCCGATCGGCTTCGGGCAGGTCCAGCGCGCCCCGCGCCAGGTGCAGCCAGACCTGCATGCGCTCCAGGCGCGGCAGCTGCTGCTCGATCAACTCGGGTTCGGTGATGGCGCGCAGCAGCGGCAGCTCGGCCGCTTCCAGGGCGAGGAAGCGCGGCAGCCACTGGCCCAGGGGCGTCGCGCCCTGGCGTTCGCCACGGCCGGTGCGGCCCTGGGTCCAGGCGCGCTCGTGCAGCCAGCGCGCGGCGCGCAGGGAGAACAGGCCCCAGCGCGGCTGCTCCAGTTCGGCGGCGAAGCGCTGCGGTGCCTGGCGGCGGGCTTCCTCGTCGTCCTGGCCGATGGCGGCAAGCGGGCGCCAGTCGGCGAGCAGCTCGTCGAGGGTCTGGCGCAGGTCGCGGCTGGTGGCCCGCGGCGCGGCCTGACCAAGGCTGCCGAGCAGGGCGCGCAGGTCGATCAGCTGGTGCACCCAGTCCACCAGCAGGCGCCAGTGGCCGTTCCAGCGATACTGTTCGGCCAGGCGCTGGCTGCCGGCCAGCAGGTGTCCGCCGAGGCGGGCGACGGCCTCGTCCAGCGGCGTCTCGGCGTCGAGTTCCGGCGCAGAGAGATAGAGGGTGTAGCTCGCCGCATCGTGCAGGCGATAACCGCGCTCGGCCTTGCTGATGTCGCAGGGCATCAGCGGGAATTCGGCGGCTAGTTGCTCGGCCAGTTCCAGCAGCGCGGCCGGTTCGCCCTGGCGCAATTCCAGCTCGACCTCGGCGATGGCCTCGCGCTGGTCGCCGGCACGCACCTCGCCCTGGTCGAGGGCGACTTCGATGATGGTCCGGGCCTTGCCCCGGCCCCAGGCGATCTCCGCGGCGTCGCGGACGAAATCGGTGTCGAACACCGGCTGCAGGCGGCGCAGGTCCAGGTCGGCCAGTTCCGCCGGCCAGCAGCTGTCGTCGAACAGCGCGGTGTCCAGGGTGGCATCGGCCAGCGGCCATTCCCACTCGTTGCGCTCGGACAGCCCGGCCAGGCTCTGGCCGCGACTCTTGAGCGTCTGGATGAAACGCTCGCCATCACGCCGCACACGCAGGGCGACCTTGGCATGGGCCAGGTCGCGGGTGTCGGTGTCGTAATAGCAGTTGGACAGCTCGTGGCGCTGCCAGCCGTCCTTGCAACGCTTCTTCAGCAGCGGATGAGCGCGCAGGGCGTCGAGGGTCGCCGCACTGGCGCGCAGCTTGATTTCGGTTTCTTTGGCCATTGGAGGATCCTGGCGCCGGAAGAGAACGGTCCGGCTCCGTGCCGAGCGCGTCATGACGACGGACGGCGAGAACGTGGGCGCTAGTTTAGCCCGTCCCGCCCCCCTGGCGCATGAAGGTTTCATCGCGCGGCGGATGGCGCCATGATGGAGGCGTGACCAGGAGACCCCGCATGACCCTGCCCGCGCTGAAAGCTCTGTTCTCAACCCTGATCGCCGAAAGCTCGGTGAGCTGCACCCAGCCGGCGCTGGACCAGTCCAACGCCGGCGTCATCGCCCGCCTGAGCGACTGGTTCGGCGCCCTGGGCTTCGCCTGCGAGACCCAGGAGGTAGCACCCGGCAAATTCAACCTGATCGCCACCCTGGGCAGCGGACCGGGCGGTCTGGTGCTGGCCGGCCATACCGATACCGTACCCTATGACGCCGCCCTCTGGCAGGCCGATCCCCTGCGTCTGCGCGACGCCGACGATCGCTGGTACGGCCTGGGCAGTTGCGACATGAAGGGCTTCTTCGCGCTGATCCTCGAGGCGGTGCGCGACCTGGATCCGCGCCAGCTGCGCCAGCCGCTGATCGTGCTGGCCACCTGCGACGAGGAATCCTCCATGGATGGCGCCCGGGTACTGGCCGAAGCCGGCCGCCCCCTGGGGCGCGCCGCAGTGATCGGCGAGCCGACCGGATTGCGGCCGATCCGCCTGCACAAGGGCATCCTCATGGAGCGCATCGACATCCTCGGCCAGAGCGGCCACTCCTCCGATCCGAGCCTGGGTCACAGCGCCCTGGACGCCATGCAGGCGGTGATGGGGGAGCTGCTCGACCTGCGCGCCCAGTGGCAGCGCGAATACCGCAATCCGCTGTTCCTGGTGCCCCAGCCGACCCTCAACCTGGGCTGCATCCATGGCGGCGACAATCCCAACCGCATCTGCGGCCAGTGCGCCCTGGAATTCGACCTGCGCCCCCTGCCGGGCATGCAGCCCGAAGCCCTGCGCCAGGCCATCCGCGGGCGGCTGCTGCCGGTCGCCGAACGCTTCGGGGTACGGATCGACTACCAGCCGCTGTTTCCCGCCGTACCGCCCTTCGAGCAGCCCGCCGAGGCCGAACTGGTGCGCCTGGCCGAGCGTCTCACCGGTCATAGCGCCGAGGCCGTGGCCTTCGCCACCGAGGCGCCCTATCTGCAGGCGATCACCCAGGAGGTACTGGTGCTCGGCCCCGGCGACATCAGCTGCGCGCACCAGCCCGAGGAGCACCTGGCGCTGGCGCGGATCGCGCCTACCGTCAAGCTGCTGCAGCAGCTGATCGGCCACTACTGCCTGGGCGCGGCCGCAGCGGTCCGATGAACAGACCCGCGCGTCCGGCGTGACTTTTTGTAAACTCCAGACGGTCTACTGAGGCTGTCTGCCCATCCGCTCCCTGTCGAGGAACCCCCGTGCTGCGACGACGCTGAACGCCCTGCCTGCCCTCGTTCACCCTCCCGCCTATCCTCAAAGGGTCTTCGTCTCGATGCACGAATACGTCAACTGGCTTCGCCACGCCTCGCCCTATATCAACGCCCACCGCGACGCGACCTTCGTCGTCATGCTGCCCGGTGACGGCGTCGCCCATCCCAACTTCGGCAACATCGTCCACGACCTGGTGCTGCTGCACAGCCTGGGCGTGCGCCTGGTGCTGGTGCACGGCTCCCGTCCGCAGATCGAATCGCGCCTGGCCGCGCGTGGCATCGAGCCGCGCTTCTACAACGACCTGCGCATCACCGACGGCCCGACCCTGGAAGCGGTGATCGACGCCGTCGGCAGCCTGCGCAGCGCCATCGAGGCGCGCCTGTCCATGGACATGGCCGCCTCGCCCATGCAGGGCTCGCGGCTGCGCGTCGCCAGCGGCAATCTGGTCACCGCGCGCCCGGTGGGCGTACAGGATGGCGTCGACTTCCACCACACCGGCGAAGTCCGCCGCATCGACCGCCGCGGCATCGGCCGCCTGCTCGACGAGCGCACCATCGTGCTGCTCTCGCCGCTGGGCTATTCCCCCACCGGCGAGACCTTCAACCTGGCCTGCGAAGACGTCGCCATGCGCGCCGCCATCGACCTGGGCGCCGACAAGCTGGTGCTCTACGGCGCCGAACCGGGCCTGCTGGACGAACACGGCGCCCTGATCCGCGAGATCGGCCCGCAACAGATCCCCACCCATCTGGCGCGCCTGGGCAGCTCCTACCAGGCCGAACTGCTCGACGCCGCCGCCCAGGCCACCCGCGGCGGCGTACGTCGCTGCCACATCGTCGGCTACGCCGAGGACGGCGCCCTGCTCACCGAACTCTTCACCCGCGCCGGCAGCGGCACCCTGGTGGCCCAGGAACCCTTCGAGACCCTGCGCGAGGCGACCATCGCCGACGTCGGCGGCCTGATGGAGCTGATCCGCCCGCTGGAAGAACAGGGCATCCTGGTGCGCCGTTCCCGCGAGGTGCTGGAGCGCGAGATCGAGCAATTCAGCATCGTCGAACGCGAAGGCCTGATCATCGCCTGCGCGGCGCTCTATCCCATCGCCGACTCGGCGGCGGGCGAGCTGGCGTGCCTCGCGGTCAATCCCGACTACCGCCACGGCGGTCGCGGCGACGCCCTGCTGGCCCGCATCGAACAACGCGCCCGCGAGCGCGGCCTGAGCACCCTGTTCGTGCTCACCACCAAGACCGCCCACTGGTTCCGCGAACGCGGCTTCGAACCCAGCAGCGTGGAGCGCCTCCCTGCGGCGCGGGCATCTCTGTACAACTTCCAGCGCAATTCGAAGATCTTCGAGAAGGGCTTGTAGGGGTGCGCCCGTAGGTTGGGCTGAGACGGCTGCATCGTCGAAGCCAATACCGCCAAGCCCCTCCGTCATCGCGGCCATGGGCCGCTCCTACACATTCAAGGCACGCCTGTAGGAGCGGCCCATGGCCGCGATAGCGCCAGTCCCAACGGAAACCGCTACAAGGCGGAGCTGGCTCTTCCTGCATTGATGCCGGAAGGCGCCCTCGTCAACCATCGATTCGCCCGCTGGCGCCTAGGCTCGTAGCGTGGAAAACCGCGCAGCGTTTTCCACTAATGGGCTCCGTTGCTCAGTGGACAAGGCTTCGCCGTTGTCCACGCTACGGGCTACGGGCTACGGGCTACGGGCTACGGGCTACGGGCTACGGGCTACGGGCTACGGGCTGTTCAGGGTTCTTCATCCAGAACCTCCAGGCTGGCGAATCGCCCCGTTCAGGAGGGTGAACGCCAGTGTCGTGGAGTGTGTCGAGCCGCATGGATGCGGCGAGAGGTCCAGTGGGCCATGGACGGCCCATCTGGACCGACCCCGGAACGGCGCTGGCGTGAGCGAAACGTAGCGTAGCGAAGTAACAGCCGTAGGCTGGCCCGAAGGGCGAGCAACGCGAGTCACCCGGAGCGCAGCGCAGGGCCGGATGTCCGGGGCAAGCGGTTTTGGTTACTTTTGTCGCGACTGACAAAAGTGACTCGCTCGGGAGAGCGAAACAAGAAGTGCCAGCAAAATTCGATAATCAGCTGGGATATCAAGATGATGGTTGGCCCTAGCACCGTTGGGCTTCGCTCTCGCTCAACCCAACCTACGTATCTACACCCCGATCGTCGCCAGAATGCTCGCCTGATACGCCGCCACGAAGGTATCGAAATCCCCCTGGGGCGCCGCCTCGATCTCCGCCTGCTCTTCCAGCGACTGGCGTGCCATCTGGGCATAGCAGGCCTGCTCGCCGGCGCTCAGCGGGTGGCTGGCGAAATAGGCCGCATGAGCCTCGCTCTGGCGCAGACCGAAGTCGGCGAAGCTCTCGCCTCTTTCGCGCAGCTCCTGCAGCACCCGCGCCGAGGGGGTGAGGCGGACATCGGCGACCTTCTGCCGCTGCACCGCCACCGCCCGGCGATGGGCGTCCCCGCCCAGGCTCGCGTCCAGGGTCTCGGCGCAGCGCTCGATCTGGTCGAGCATCTCCGCCGCCCAGTCGATCATGGTCACCGAGGCGCCATGACGCTGCAGGCGCAGGCCCGGCTTGCGGCCTTCGCGCACCACGCTGGCGAAGTTGTCGGTGCATTCGCTGCACTCGCCGTTGAGCGGCGGGCTGCCTTCCAGGGCGCAATAGAGCAGGAAGGCGTCGAGGAACAGCGCGGCGGTGGTATCGATGCCCAGCGGCAGGAAGGGATCGATGTCCAGGCAGCGCACCTCGATGTACTGCACGCCGCGCGCCATCAGCGCCTGCACCGGCCGCTCGCCGCTGCGGGTGACGCGCTTCGGGCGGATGGTGGCGTAGTACTCGTTCTCGATCTGCAGGATGTTGGTGTTGAGCTGCACCCACTCGCCGTTCTGGTGGGTGCCGATCTCCGCATAGGGCGGGTAGGGCGTACCCACCGCGCGTCTCAGGCTCTCGGTATAGGTGGTCAGATCGTTGTAGTCCGGCGTCAGGCTGGCCTGGGCGTTGCTCTGATAGCCCAGGTCGCTCATGCGCAGGCTGGTGGCATGGGGTAGGTACAGGGTCCGCTCGTCGAGGGTCTGCAGCCGATGTGGCCGGCCCCGCAGGAAGCCTGCGTCCAGCGCCGGCGAGGCGCCGAACAGGTACATCAACAGCCAGCTGTAGCGGCGGAAGTTGCGGATCAGGGCGATATAGCGCGCAGACTGGTAGTCGCGGGCATCGCGGGCGTCACCTTCCTGCTGGCGCAGGAGTTCCCAGGCCGCTTCCGGCAGCGAGAAGTTGTAATGGATGCCGGCGATGCACTGCATGGTGCGGCTGTAGCGCAGGGCCAGGCCGCGGCGGTAGACGTGCTTGAGCCGGCCGATGTTGGAGCTGCCGTAGTCGGCGATGGGGATCTCGTCCTCCGCCGGCAGCGCGCAGGGCATGGAGCCGCTCCAGAGGCGCTCGCCGTCGAGTTCGGCGACCGCGGCGCGATGCACCCGATCCAGCGCGTCCAGCACCTCGGGCGTGCGGGTACCGGTGGGGGTGATGAATTCGAGCAGGGCCTCGGAGTAGTCCGTGGTGATCTGCGGATGGGTCAGGGCCGAGCCCAGCGCCCGGGGATGGGGGCGGCAGGACAGCTGGCCACGGGCGTCCACCCGCAGGGTCTCGCGCTCGATGCCGTGCAGGCATTCGGCCAGAAGGGTGGGATCAGCGCCGAGCAGGGCCAGGCGGCGGGACAGGATATCGCTCAAGTTGACTTCCTATAGCGGTACTCGCCCCGGGCAGGGTAGAAGAAACCGACTGAAATGAGGGTTGCCGGCCAGGGCCGACGCGGGGGCAGCAGTCACTGCTGCGGTCCGGGTTCAAGCCTCAGACCGCAACCCGCTCAGTTGTCTCCCAGCGTAGCTCAGGCGACGGCAAAGGGCGATATGCGCCGCTTCGCTGCCGCCCGCTCTGGCCGGTCACAGACAGGCGAAGGTCGCCTGGGCCAGGGCGATCAGCTTGTCGCCCTGATGCACCTGGGCTTCCAGCACATGGGTCTTGCGGCCCGGGTGGATCACCCGGGCGCGGCAGACCAGTTCGCCGTCGCTCACGCCACGCACGTAGTTGACCTTGCATTCCAGGGTCACGCTGCCGGCCTGGCCATCGAACAGGCTGTGGCTGGCCTGGCCCAGGGCGGTGTCGATCAGCGAGAAGATGGCACCGCCGTGCAGCTTGCCGTGCAGGTTGATGAGCGTGTCCTGCACGCTCATGCGCACCTCGGACTCGCCACCCTCGGCCTTGTGGATGGTCATGCCCAGCAGGGTGCTGAAGGCGCTGTCTTTGCCTGCGAGAGAACCGCTCATGCCTATTTCCTCAGTTGCTTGGCGTTGGCGAACAGGGACGCCATGGCATTATTGGCCGGCGCGGCCTGGGTCTGGCGCGGGGCGCCCTTGTCGGTGCGCGGCTTGCCACCGTTGCCGCGGGCCTGGCCGCCGGGCTTGCCGTCGACCTTCTCGCCGGGGGTGTCGCCCATGCGCATGGACAGTCCCACGCGATTGCGCGGCACGTCCACCTCCATCACCTTGACCTTGACGATGTCGCCCGCCTTGACCACCTCGTAGGGATCCTTGACGAACTTCTCCGACAGCGCGCTGATGTGCACCAGGCCGTCCTGGTGCACGCCGATGTCGACGAAGGCCCCGAAATTGGTGACGTTGGTGATGACGCCCTCCAGCACCATGCCGGGCTTGAGGTCGGAAAGCTTTTCCACGCCGTCCTGGAACACCGCGGTCTTGAACTCCGGACGCGGATCGCGACCCGGCTTGTCGAGTTCCTGGAGGATGTCGGTCACCGTCGGCAGGCCAAAGCTCTCATCGGTGAACTTCTTCGGATCCAGACGCTTGAGAAAGGCCGAATCGCCGATCAGCGAGCGGATGTCGCGACCGGTGTCGGCGGCGATGCGCTGCACCAGGGGATAGGTCTCCGGGTGAACGGCCGAGGCGTCCAGCGGATTGGCGCCGCTCATCACGCGCAGGAAGCCGGCGGCCTGCTCGAAGGTCTTGTCGCCCAGGCGCGGCACCTTCTTCAGGGCCTCGCGGGTGGCGAAGGCGCCGTTGGCATCGCGGAATTGCACGATGTTCTGCGCCAGGGTGGTGTTGAGCCCGGAGATCCGCGCCAGCAGGGCGGCGGAGGCGGTATTCACGTCCACGCCCACGGCGTTCACGCAGTCTTCCACCACGGCGTCCAGGCTGCGCGCCAGCTTGAGCTGGGAGACGTCGTGCTGGTACTGGCCCACGCCGATGGACTTGGGCTCGATCTTCACCAGCTCGGCCAGCGGATCCTGCAGGCGGCGGGCGATGGACACGGCGCCGCGCAGGGAGACGTCCAGCTCGGGGAATTCCCGGGCAGCCAGTTCCGAGGCGGAATACACCGAGGCGCCGGCTTCGCTGACCATCACCTTGGTCAGGCCGAGTCCCGGGTACTTGCTGATCAGCTCGCCGGCCAGCTTGTCGGTCTCGCGGCTGGCGGTACCGTTGCCGATGGCGATCAGGTCCACGCCATGCTTGGTGCAGAGCACGCCGAGGGTGGCCAGGGTCTGGTCCCACTGATTGCGCGGCGCATGGGGATAGACTGTATCGGTGGCCAGCAACTTGCCGGTGGCGTCCACCACGGCGACCTTGCAGCCGGTACGCAGACCCGGGTCCAGCGCCAGGGTAGTGCGCGGGCCGGCCGGCGCGGCCAGCAGCAGGTCGTGCAGGTTGCGGGCAAAGACCGCGATGGCCTCTTCCTCGGCCTTTTCGCGCAGCTCGCCGAGCAGGTCGGTTTCCAGGGAAGTATAGAGCTTGACCTTCCAGGTCCAGCGCACCACCTCGGAAAGCCACTTGTCCGCGGCGCGGCCCTGGTTCTTCAGCTCGAAATGCGCGGCGATCAGGCCTTCGCAGGGATGGGCGATGCCCGGGCCTTCTTCGCCGAGCTTGAGCGCGGCGCTGAGGATGCCCTCGTTGCGGCCGCGGAAGATCGCCAGGGCGCGGTGCGAGGGCACCGCCTTGAAGGGCTCGTCATGCTCGAAGTAGTCGCTGAACTTGGCGCCTTCGGTCTCCTTGCCAGGCACCAGTCGTGCGCTGAGGATGGCGTCCTGCTGCAGGACGCCGCGCAGCCGCGCCAGCAGGTCGGCGTCTTCGGCGAAGCGCTCCATGAGGATGTACTTGGCGCCTTCCAGGGCGGCCTTGACGTCCGCCACGCCCTTGTCCGCGTCGACATAGCCGGCGGCTTCGGACTCCGGGGTCAGGGTCGGATCCTGCAGCAGCGCCTCCGCCAGCGGGCCGAGGCCGGCTTCCAGGGCGATCTGGCCCTTGGTGCGGCGCTTCTGCTTGTAGGGCAGATAGAGGTCTTCCAGGCGGGTCTTGGTGTCGGCCAGGTTGATCTCGCGGGCCAGTTCGGGGGTCAGCTTGCCCTGCTCCTCGATGGAGGCCAGCACCGCGCCGCGGCGCTCTTCCAGCTCGCGCAGATAGCGCAGCCGCTCTTCGAGATGACGCAGCTGGGTGTCGTCCAGGCTGCCGGTGACTTCCTTGCGGTAACGGGCGATGAAGGGCACGGTCGACCCTTCGTCGAGCAGGGCCACGGCGGCGGCGACCTGTTGCGGGCGGGCGCCGAGCTCTTCGGCGATGCGGCTATTGATATCCATCGGGCTACCTGGCTTGCACGAGAAAAAGCGGGCGGCAGTATACCCGAGCCCGCCGGAGCCCTGCCTCCCATGCCGGCACCGCCACCCCGGAGTGGGCAAAATCTGCTAACAATGGCCCAATGCCGCGGTCGGATGGCCTACGGCATAATCCAGTGCTAGATCACAAGGAGATATTATGAGCACCCCCGTTGCCCCGGAAGGTGAAAAGATCCTGGTCGTCGACGACGACGCCCGGTTGCGTCGCCTCTTGGAGCGTTTTCTGGCCGAGCAGGGTTATCGCGTGCGCACCGTCGAGAGCGCCGAACAGATGGACCGCCTGCTGGCGCGCGAGGTCTTCAACCTGGTCGTGCTGGACCTGATGATGCCCGGCGAAGACGGCCTGTCCGCCTGCGGCCGGCTGCGCGAGAGCGGCAACCGCATCCCCATCATCATGCTAACCGCCAAGGGCGACGAAGGCAGCCGCATCCAGGGCCTCGACCAGGGCGCCGACGACTATCTGGCCAAGCCCTTCAATCCGCTGGAGCTGGTGGCCCGCATCAAGGCCGTGCTGCGCCGTCAGGCGCCGGTGGTGCCCGGCGCCCCTGCCGGGACCGACGAGGTGGTGACCTTTGGCGACTACGCCCTGCACCTGGCCACCCGCGAGCTCAAGCGCGGCGAAGAGACCCACATGCTCACCACCGGCGAATTCGCCGTGCTCAAGGCACTGGTCGACCACGCCCGCGAGCCGCTGACCCGCGACAAGCTGATGAACCTGGCCCGCGGTCGCGAATGGGATGCCCTGGAGCGCTCCATCGACGTGCAGATCTCGCGCCTGCGCCGGATGATCGAACCCGATCCGTCCAAGCCGCGCTATATCCAGACCGTCTGGGGCGTGGGCTACGTCTTCGTGCCGGACGGCGCCGGCAAATAAGCTCTCACCGCCACACTTAGGTGTCGACGATACAGAGCGTGTTCAAAGTCTTGCGAGCTAGAGTCAAACGAGGCGAAAAGACCTGAGGAAGCGGAGTTTACAAGGCGTAAATGAGCATTCCGAAGGTCTTTTCAACGCTGTTTGGCCGACGCGCAGCTGACTTTGAATAGGCTCAGGCGAACAGCCCCTGATGCACGCCGATCAGCAGGAAAATCCCCAGCAGCGCGCGATAGATGATGAAGGGCCAGGTCGAGAAGCGCTCCAGAAAGCGCATCAGGCCCCAGATCGCGGCAAAGGCCGACAGGCTCGCCACCAGCAATCCCACCAGCAGCAGCGACCAGGCTTCGGCCGGGATGTGCGCGTGCCAGAGCACCACCAGCTCCTTGAGTCCGGCCAGGGCGATGGCCGGCAGACCCAGCAGGAAGGAGAAGCGTGCGGCTTCTTCGCGACGCAGATTGAGGAACATGGCGGCGGTCAGGGTCGAGCCCGAGCGGGACACGCCCGGAATCAGCGCTCCGACCTGGGCGATCCCCACGATCAGCGCATCGCGCAGCCGCATTTGCGAGATGTCCCTGTTGTGCCGGCAGATCCGCTCCGCCAGCGCCAGCAGCGCGGCCATGGCCAGGCAGGCGTAGCCGATGACGCTGAGGCCGCGCAGCGGCGAGTCGCAGGCGTTGAGCAGGGGCGCCAGCAGCAGACCGGCGATGCAGATGGGAATGGTCGCCAGCACGATCATCACCGCCAGCAGGAAGTCCGGGCTGTCGAAGTCGCGCTGGCGCACCGCGGCCAGGCTGCCGCGGGTCACGCCACTCACATCGCGCCAGAAATAGCTGATCACCGCGGCCAGCGCCGCCATCTGCATGGCGGCGGAAAAGGCCGAGCCGGGGTCGCGCCAGCCGAGCAGGGCCGGTACCACCCGCATGTGCGCCGTGGACGAAATGGGAAGCAGCTCGGTGATACCCTGCACCACGCCGAGAAAGGCGATCTGCGCGTAGCTGAGCGAGGCGAAGCCGATGTCCAGGCCGGTCTGGCAGATGTCGGACACGAGAGAACTCCAGGTTGAAGGGAAGAAATGGACGAGCAAATGTATCCGAATGTGTCCGTGTCCGGTGGCCTATCTGGACCTTGCAATCCCAGAGGTTGTGATGGCTTTCGCGCCGTTTTGCGCGGAAATCCTGGCCAATGAAGGCGCCCAGCTGGTTTCCCCAGAGTTTCTTCGCCCGCTCGCTGTGGATGGTCCTGCTCGCGGTGCTGTTTTCCAAGGCGCTGACCCTGGTCTATCTGCTGCTCAATGAGGACGTCCTGGTCGATCGGCAGTACAGCCATGGCGCGGCCCTGACGCTCAAGGCCTACTGGGCCACCCCGGAGTCCGAGCGACCGCGCATCGCCCAGGCCGCCGGTCTGCGCTACGAATCACCGGAAACCGTGCCGGCCGGGGAATACCACTGGCCCTACAGCGAGATCTTCGAGCGCCAGATGAAACAGGAACTGGGCGAGGAGACCGAGGTGCGGGTGCGGGTCCAGCACGGTCCGGCGCTCTGGGTGCTGGCGCCGAGCCTGGGACCGGACTGGATCAAGATTCCGCTGATGGCCCACCCGCTGCGTGGCCAGCATATCTGGAGCGTGCTCGGCTGGTTTTTCGCCATCGGCCTGCTGTCCGTGGGCGCCGCCTGGGTCTTCGTGCGGCAGCTCAACCAGCCCTTGCGGCGCCTGGTGAACGCCGCGCGCGAGCTGGGCAAGGGCCGCAGCGTGCGGCTGCCGGAGACCGATGCCCCGAGCGAGATCCAGGATGTCTACCACGCCTTCAACCAGATGGCCGAAGACGTCGAGCAGGCCGGCCGCGAACGCGAACTGATGCTGGCCGGGGTCTCCCACGACCTGCGCACGCCCCTGACCCGACTGCGTCTGGCGGTGGAACTGATGCCGCCGGCCGAGCGCGAAGAGGCCGAGGACATGATCCGCGACATCGAGGACATGAACGCCATCCTCGACCAGTTCCTCGCCTTCGTCCGCGATGGGCGGGACGAACCCCAGGAGCTCACCAACCTCAACGAACTGGCCCGCCAGGTGGTGGCGCCCTACAACCAGGAGACGGAGCGGGTACGGCTGATGCTGGACGTGCTGCCGCCGCTGCCGGTGCGGCGCATCTCCTTCAAGCGGCTACTGACCAACCTGGTGGAAAACGCCCTGCGCCATGGCGGCGGTGGCGGTATCGAGGTGGTCGGTCAGGTGGCGGGTTCCGCCACCGCGCCCTATGTCGCCCTGAGCGTGATGGATCGCGGTCCCGGCATCGATCCCAAGGACCTGCAGGACATCTTCAATCCCTTCACCCGCGGCAATCGCGCCCGCACCGTCAGCGGTTCCGGGCTGGGCCTGGCCATCGTCAAGCGCATTGCCGCGCAGCACGGCGGCAGTGCCGAGCTGCGCAATCGCGAAGGTGGCGGGGTGGAAGCCCGGGTACTGCTGCCCCTGGGCCTGCTGCTGCCCCGCAGCGCCAGCTGACGCCGAACGCTGCTTCTGCACTTTGTAGGAGCGGCCGCATCGGCGGACCGCCATGGCCGCGATGCTGTGACATAGCGAAATGGCCTCGACATCGGGCTCGCGCGCGATCTATCAGGAGATAGGGAGGTTGGGCCAGACGCCAGCACAGCCCAACCTCCCAAACCACGGCCTCAGCCCTTGCCCTTGGTCCGTGTCAGCCCCGGCTCGGCGTTCTTTTCCAGGTATTCGATGATGATCCCGGCGACGTCCTTGCCGGTGGTCTGCTCGATGCCTTCCAGGCCGGGCGAGGAGTTGACCTCCATCACCAGCGGGCCGTGGTTGGATCTGAGGATGTCCACCCCGGCCACGCTCAGGCCCATGGCCCGGGCCGCGCGCAGGGCGGTCATGCGCTCCTCGGGGGTGATCTTGATCAGGCTGGCGGTGCCGCCACGATGCAGATTCGAGCGGAATTCCCCGGGTGCCGCCTGGCGCTTCATCGCCGCGATCACCTTGTCGCCGACCACGAAGCAGCGGATGTCCGCACCGCCCGCCTCGCGGATGTATTCCTGCACCATGATGTTCTGCTTGAGCCCCATGAAGGCCTCGATCACCGACTCGGCCGCCTTCTCGGTTTCGCAAAGCACCACGCCGATGCCCTGAGTGCCTTCCAGCACCTTGATCACCAGGGGGGCGCCGTTGACCATCTGGATCAGGTCCGGTACGTCGTCCGGCGAGTGGGCGAAGCCGGTCACCGGCAGGCCGATGCCCTTGCGCGAGAGCAGTTGCAGGGAGCGCAGCTTGTCGCGCGAACGGCTGATGGCCACGCTCTCGTTGAGCGGAAAGACGCCCTGCATCTCGAATTGGCGCAGCACCGCGCAGCCATAGAAGGTCACCGAGGCGCCGATGCGCGGGATGACCGCATCGAAGCCTTCCAGCGGCTTGCCACGGTAATGGATCTGCGGCTTGTGGCTGGCGATGTTCATGTACGCGCGCAGGGTGTCGACCACGACCACCTCATGGCCGCGGCTGACGCCGGCCTCGACCAGGCGCCGGGTGGAATACAGGTTGGGGTTACGCGAGAGAACGGCGATTTTCATGGGGCACCGGAGGCCGGAGTAAGGGACAACTGGGGTTTGTCTTGCGCATAGGAGACGGCCGGATTCACCAGCAGGCCACCATCGATCAACGCCTTGGAGCCGAGCAGCATGCGATAGCGCATGCTCTTGCGGCAGGCCAGGGTGAATTCCACCGGCCACTGGCACTCGCCCAGGGCCAGCAGGGTACGGATGACGTAACGGGTCTGGGCGATGCCATTGGAGCTGCGGATGGTCTTTTTCGCCACCAGCGGTGCTTCGCAATGGCGGTGCCGGGACTGGACCAGGGTGCCCAGGTGCACGGTGAATCTCACCCAGCGCTCCTTGCCACGCATGAACGGCTGGACTTCTGTCGCATGCAGCGCCGAGGTACTGGCGCCGGTGTCGATCTTGGCTCTCAGCCCGACCACGCCCAGATCGGGCAGGGCCACCCACTCACTCAGGCCGATAATGACCGGTTCGGCGGAATTGCTCATCGCTGCTCCTTGAAATCAGTGGCCTCCGCCTAAATGTTGCGGATCAACGAGCTGCTTGAAGGCTGGTTTGGCGAACAGATAGCCCTGCATCAGCTCGATCCCGAGGTCCCGCAGGCAATCGCGTTCGGCGACGGTCTCCACGCCTTCGGCGATCACCTGGGTACCCAGTTCGCGGCACATGACGATGAGGTTGCGCACGATGGTCCGTCGCACCTGATCCTGGTCGATGCCGCGGATGAGCGCCATGTCGAGCTTGACCAGGTCCGGCTGGAATTCGGCCAGCAGGGTCAGGCCGGAATGACCGGCGCCAAAGTCGTCGATGGCGGTCTTGAAGCCGAATTGCTGATATTCGCGCAGGATGTGCGTCAGGTGGTTGCTGGCCACGTGCTCGGTTTCCACCGTCTCGAAGATCAGGCGCTCCAGGGGAAAGCCATGCTCGCGCGCGGCGGCCAGAGTGCTGCGGATGCACAATTCCGGACGATAGACGGCGTTGGGCAGGAAGTTGATCGAGAGACTCTCCTGCATGCCCAGGGCCGCCGCGGTGGCGATGGCCTTGGTGCGGCAGAGCTGGTCGAATCTATAGCGGTTGCTGTCGGTCACCTGATTGAGCACCGACAGTGCGCCTTCGCCGCCTGGTCCGCGCACCAGCGCTTCCCGGGCGAAGACCGCGCCTCTGCCCAGATCCACGATGGGCTGATAGGCAAAGTCGAAGTCGAAGCCCAGGGGTTCCGACTGCTGGCACCCCGCGCAGCGGGTCTGACCGGTCAGGTCGGAAGGAAAGAATGTGGTCATGGCTCTCCAGAGGCGCGCTTGCAGCGTCGGTCCGATGGTTTAGAGTTCTTGAGAAGAGTCTAAGACCCAATAGGGGACCTTTTATTCGATGTATGCAGTAGATCACACTGAAGAACGGATGCGCCTTGATAAATGGCTCTGGGCGGCACGTTTTTTCAAGACCCGCGCGCTGGCCAAGGCGGCCCTCGAAGGCGGCAAGGTCCAGTGCCGTGGCGAACGCTGCAAGCCCAGCAAGGAGCCGCGTGTCGGCGATGTCCTCACCATCCGTCAGGGCTATGACGAGAAGACCGTGGTGATCGTCGCCCTGTCGCAGAACCGCCGTGGTGCGCCCGAGGCCCAGCAGCTCTATACCGAGACGCCGGAAAGCCTCAAGGCGCGCGAACAGGCCGCTGCGGCGCGCAAGGCGGGCAACCTCGGCCTGCAGACCGACGGCCGTCCCACCAAGAAGCAGCGGCGCCAGATCCACCAGTTCCGCGAGTACGTCCATCCGTTCGACGACTGATCCCGTCGCGACTCGCCGGATCCTCTCAATGGCCAGGACCGCTCGGCGGCCCTGGCGTGTGCCGCAGCGTCAGGCTTCGCGGCCTCCTTCCTTATATAGGTAGTTCATGACTTCCCACGATTTCACCCAGCGCTTCCTGTTCGATGAAACCGATGTCCGCGGCGAACTGGCCACCTTGGATCGCAGCTATGTCGAGGTCCTCGCCAAGCACGCCTATCCGGAGCCCGTCGCCCAATTGCTGGGCGAGATGCTGGCGGCGGCCGCGTTGCTGTGCGGAACCCTCAAGTTCGAAGGGCTGCTCGTGCTGCAGGCGCGTTCCAGCGGGCCGATCCCGCTGCTCATGGTCGAGTGCTCCAGCGAGCGCGAGGTGCGCGGCATCGCCCGCTACGAAGAAAGCGAGATCACCACGTCCGCCTCTTTGGGTGAGCTCATGCCTGATGGCGTCCTGGCCCTGACCATCGATCCCCGCCACGGTCAGCGTTACCAGGGCATCGTCCCGCTGGAGGGCGCGAACCTGGCCGAATGCCTGTCCGGCTACTTCGCCACCTCGGAACAGCTGCCCACCCGTTTCTGGCTGAATGCCGATGGTCGCCGCGCCCGTGGCCTGCTGCTCCAGCAGCTGCCGCCGTCGCGTATCAAGGATGCCCAGGCCCGCCAGGACAGCTGGGAGCACGTCGTCACCCTGGCCGATACCCTCACCGCTGAAGAACTGCTGGGCCTCGACAACGAGGTGATCCTGCATCGCCTGTTCCACGAGGAAACGGTGCGTCTGTTCGACGAGCAACCGGTGGCCTTCAGCTGCAGCTGCTCCCGCGATCGGGCGGCCAATGCCCTGATCAGCATGGGGCAGCCGGACGTCGAGAGTCTGCTCGATGAACAGGACGGACAAATTCGGGTCGATTGTCAGTTTTGCAATGAGCAGCAGGTCTTCGACGCCGCCGATATCGCGCAGATTTTTGCGGGCGGCGGCACGCAAACCCCAGGAAATACCCGGCACTAGCCGTTGCAAAAGCCCGAAGGCTTTCTGGCATAATCCCGCAACGTGTAGTTCTGCCGTGTAAGAGCTACAAGCATGAGGAACGGCCCAGGGCCATGGGGAACGAAATGACGAAAGCCAACGTGTATACCGATATCAGCGTCGCGCAGTTAGTGGAAGAGTCCCTGCGACGTGGCGAAGGAGAGCTGGCCGCCAATGGCTCGCTGGTCGTCAAGACGGGGCATCGCACGGGGCGTTCGCCGGTAGATCGCTTTATCGTCGAGGAAGCCTCCACGCGCGACGCCATCCACTGGGGGCCGATCAACCGGCCTTTCCCGGAGGAGAAGTTCGCCCCGCTGTGGGAGCGCGTCAGCGCCTACTTGGACGAGCGTGATCAATTCGTCTCCCACGTCCATGTAGGCGCCGATGTCGAGCACTACCTGCCCGTCGTCATGCGCACCCAGACCGCCTGGCACAATCTGTTCGGCCGCTGCCTGTTCATCAATCCGGCCGAATACAATCCCCAGTCCAAGCCGGCCTGGGAGATCCTCAATGCGCCCGAGTTCGTCTGCGAGCCCGAGCGTGACGGCACCAATTCCGACGGCACCGTCATCATCAACTTCGCGGCCCGCAAGGTGCTGATCGCCGGCATGCGCTACGCCGGCGAAATGAAGAAGGCCATGTTCTCGGTGCAGAACTTCCTGCTGCCGGAAAAGGATGTGCTGCCTATGCACTGCGCCGCCAACGTGGGCGAGGAGGGGGATGTCACCCTGTTCTTCGGCCTCTCCGGCACCGGCAAGACCACCCTGTCCGCCGACCAGAGCCGCTACCTCATCGGTGACGACGAGCACGGCTGGGGCGTGGGCACCGTCTTCAACATGGAAGGTGGCTGCTACGCCAAGTGCATCGACCTGTCCGAGAAGAACGAGCCGGTGATCTGGAAGGCCATCCAGTTCGGCGCCGTGCTGGAGAACGTGGTCCTGGATCCCCAGACCCGTCAGCCCAACTATGCCGACGACAGCCTGACCCAGAACAGCCGGGCGGCCTATCCGCGCGAGCTGATCGACAAGCGCGCCGAGCACAACCTGGGTGGCGAGCCCAATGCGGTCATCTTCCTGACCTGCGACCTCACCGGTGTGCTGCCCCCGGTTTCCATCCTTAATAATGAGCAGGCGGCCTATCACTTCCTGTCCGGCTACACCGCCCTGGTCGGCTCGACCGAGATGGGTTCCGGTCCCGGCATCAAGTCGACCTTCTCCACCTGCTTCGGTGCGCCCTTCTTCCCGCGCCCGGCGGCTGAGTACGCCGATCTGCTGATCAAGCGCATCCAGGGCTTCGGGTCCAAGGTGTACCTGGTCAACACCGGCTGGACCGGTGGTGGCTACGGCGTGGGCAAGCGCTTCAACATCCCCACCACTCGCGCGGTGATCGCGGCCATTCAGAGCGGCGCCCTCATCGGTGCCGAGACTCGCCATGTGCCGGTCATCAATCTCGACGTCCCGATCGCCGTGCCAGGCGTGGACAGCGTTCTGCTCAATCCGCGCGACACCTGGCAGGATGGCGCCGCCTATGACGCCGCCGCTCGGGAGCTGGCCGGCAAGTTCGTCGAGAATTTCAAGAAGTTCTCCGGCGTCTCCGAAGGCATCGTGGCGGCCGGTCCCCAGCTGTAATAGGGGGTCACCGTCTGCAAACAAAGGCCGCCGCTAGGGCGGCCTTTGTTTTTTAAGCTTTTTTTGCGTTTTGGGGTTGCGCACTCCGCCGTGGTTGCATAAACTGCGCCCGCTTTCGCTGATAACGCTAGCGAGCGAGGCGAAAGCACTGATTGTTAAGGAGATTTTAAAAAGATCCTTGACAAGAGGAGGGCAGATAAAGAAAATGCCGCCTCACTTTGGAGGGGTTCCCGAGTGGCCAAAGGGATCAGACTGTAAATCTGACGTCGCAGACTTCGAAGGTTCGAATCCTTCCCCCTCCACCAGATTGCTAGAGCGTTAGGCTCTGCGGGTATAGTTCAGTGGTAGAACCTCAGCCTTCCAAGCTGATGATGCGGGTTCGATTCCCGCTACCCGCTCCAGTTTGACTGGCAAATGTTTCGCTCATGTAGCTCAGTTGGTAGAGCACACCCTTGGTAAGGGTGAGGTCAGCGGTTCAAATCCGCTCATGAGCTCCATCTTAAAAAGGCAGATATGAAAATATCTGCCTTTGTTTTAATGGCGGCATTGCTTTGCTCAATTCGTGAAGGGAGAGAGTGTCGATGGCTAAAGAAAAGTTTGAACGTAACAAGCCGCACCTGAACGTGGGCACCATTGGTCACGTTGACCATGGCAAGACCACTCTGACCGCAGCGCTGACCAAGGTCTGTGCTGATACCTGGGGCGGTTCCGCTCGTGGTTTCGACCAGATCGATAACGCGCCGGAAGAAAAGGCTCGCGGTATCACCATCAACACCTCCCACGTTGAGTACGACTCGGCGATCCGTCACTACGCGCACGTCGACTGCCCCGGCCACGCCGACTACGTGAAGAACATGATCACCGGTGCTGCCCAGATGGACGGCGCGATTCTGGTTTGCTCGGCTGCTGACGGCCCCATGCCGCAGACCCGCGAGCACATCCTGCTGTCCCGTCAGGTAGGTGTTCCCTACATCGTCGTGTTCCTGAACAAGGCCGACATGGTTGACGACGCCGAGCTGCTGGAACTGGTCGAAATGGAAGTTCGCGATCTGCTGAACACCTACGACTTCCCGGGCGACGACACTCCGATCGTTATCGGCTCCGCGCTGATGGCTCTGAACGGTCAGGATGACAACGAGATGGGCGTTTCCGCCGTGCGCAAGCTGGTCGAGACCCTGGACTCCTACATCCCCGAGCCCGAGCGCGCCATCGACAAGCCGTTCCTGATGCCGATCGAAGACGTGTTCTCGATCTCCGGTCGCGGCACCGTGGTAACCGGTCGTGTCGAGCGTGGCATCGTCAAGGTCCAGGAAGAAGTCGAGATCGTGGGCATCAAGGCCACCGTCAAGACCACCTGCACCGGCGTTGAAATGTTCCGCAAGCTGCTGGACGAAGGCCGTGCTGGCGAGAACGTCGGCGTGCTGCTGCGTGGCACCAAGCGTGAAGACGTGGAGCGTGGCCAGGTTCTGGCCAAGCCGAACACCATCAAGCCGCACACCAAGTTCGAGTGCGAAGTGTACGTGCTGTCCAAGGAAGAAGGTGGTCGTCACACCCCGTTCTTCAAGGGCTACCGTCCGCAGTTCTACTTCCGCACCACCGACGTGACCGGTAACTGCGAACTGCCGGAAGGCGTCGAGATGGTGATGCCGGGCGACAACATCAAGATGGTTGTCACCCTGATCGCTCCGATCGCGATGGAAGATGGTCTGCGTTTCGCCATCCGTGAAGGCGGTCGTACCGTCGGCGCCGGCGTGGTTGCCAAGATCATCGAGTAATCGATTGATCT
>NZ_AZNY01000013.1:0-67088 GCF_000510705.1 Pseudomonas sp. MOIL14HWK12:I1
TGCTCCTAGTACGAGAGGACCGGAGTGGACGAACCTCTGGTGTTCCGGTTGTCACGCCAGTGGCATTGCCGGGTAGCTATGTTCGGAAGAGATAACCGCTGAAAGCATCTAAGCGGGAAACTTGCCTCAAGATGAGATCTCACTGGAGCCTTGAGCTTCCTGAAGGGCCGTCGAAGACTACGACGTTGATAGGTCGGGTGTGTAAGCGCTGTGAGGCGTTGAGCTAACCGATACTAATTGCCCGTGAGGCTTGACCATATAACACCCAAACAATCTGACCNCGTGTCAGAGCGTGAGGAAGACGACGCCGAAAACGGGCGCGTGGGTTCGCAAGACCCAAGGACGATACGTCTACTTCGATCACAGACCCAATTGGGCCAGCCAGGCAGCTCCATCACCTGGCAAGCCAACCGAATTGCTTGACGAACATAGAGCATTGGAACCACCTGATCCCTTCCCGAACTCAGAAGTGAAACGATGCATCGCCGATGGTAGTGTGGGGCTTCCCCATGTGAGAGTAGGTCATCGTCAAGCGCCTAACACCCAGCACCCCCGCTCAGTTCATTCTGGCGGGGGTGTTGTCTTTGGGGCGGGAAAAGTTTGGCTGGGCCTCGGGGCGCCTAGGCGCTGGGAGCAGATGATCGGCCAGCGGACACCTGACGCTACGTAGCTGAGGTTGCCCTCACCCTAGCCCTCTCCCGGGGGGAGAGGGGACCAGGAGCGGAGTGGCGGAGAGGTTGGCGCAGGGCCTGCCAGATGTGTGCTGCTGGCATTCCGCAAAGAGCAAAGGAGCTACAACAGCCCGGCTGCGCCGGGCTGTTGCGGCCATGGTGGTCCGCCGATGCGGCCGGTCCTACTAGGAGGCATGCCGTAGGAGCGGCCCATGGCCGCGATAGAGCCTCACCTATAAAAAAGCCCGGCATGCGCCGGGCTTTTTGCCTTCAGGTCGGTGCTCGAGATTACTCCCGGTCACGTTCCAGCAAGGGCTTGAGGAAGTGGCCGGTATAGGACTTCTTGTTTGCCGCGACCTCCTCGGGTGTGCCCGTCGCGATGATCTGACCACCCTTGGAGCCGCCTTCCGGACCGAGGTCTACCAACCAGTCGGCGGTTTTGATGACATCGAGGTTGTGCTCGATCACCACCACGGTATTGCCGTGATCGCGTAGTCGATGCAGCACGTCGAGCAATTGCTGGATATCGGCAAAGTGCAGGCCCGTGGTGGGCTCGTCGAGGATATAGAGCGTCTTGCCGGTATCGCGCTTGGACAGCTCCCGGGCCAGCTTCACACGCTGAGCCTCACCCCCTGACAGCGTCGTGGCGCTCTGGCCGAGACGGATATAGGACAGGCCGACATCAATCAGCGTCTGCAGCTTGCGCGCCAGTGCAGGGATGGACTCGAAGAAGGCATGGGCTTCCTCGATGGTCATGTCCAGGACCTCGGTGATGGTCTTGCCCTTGTACTTCACCTCCAGGGTCTCGCGGTTATATCTCTTGCCCTTGCAGACGTCACAGGCGACGTAGACGTCCGGCAGGAAGTGCATCTCCACCTTGATGACCCCATCGCCCTGGCAGGCCTCGCAGCGGCCACCCTTGACGTTGAAGGAGAAGCGCCCCGGGGTGTAACCGCGAGAACGGGATTCCGGAACGCCGGAAAACAGCTCGCGGATGGGGGTGAAGAGTCCGGTATAGGTCGCCGGGTTGGAGCGTGGAGTCCGGCCGATGGGGCTCTGGTCGATATCCACCACCTTGTCCAGGTGCTGCATGCCGTCGAAGCTGTCGTGGGCAGCGACCTCCAGGGTCGTCGCGCCATTGAGCGCCGTGGCGGTCAGCGGGAAAAGGGTGTTGTTGATCAGGGTCGACTTGCCGGAGCCGGAGACCCCGGTCACGCAGGTCAGCAGGCCAACCGGGATCTCCAGATTGACGTTCTGCAGGTTGTTGCCGCGGGCACCCTTCAGCTTCAGCAGCTTCTTCTTGTCCCGTGGCGTGCGCTTGGCGGGCACCACGATCTTCTTGCGGCCCGACAGGTACTGCCCGGTCACCGAGTCGGGATGCCGCATGACTTGGTCGGGCGTGCCTTCCGCGATGATCTGGCCACCGTGCACTCCAGCGCCCGGGCCGATGTCGATGACATAGTCCGCCAGGCGGATGGCATCCTCGTCGTGCTCGACGACGATGACGGTGTTACCCAGGTCGCGCAGGTGAGTCAGGGTGCCCAGCAGCCGCTCGTTGTCGCGCTGGTGCAGACCAATGGAGGGTTCGTCGAGGATATACATGACGCCTACCAGGCCCGCGCCGATCTGGCTGGCCAGGCGGATACGCTGCGCCTCGCCACCGGAGAGGGTGTCAGCGCTGCGATCCAGGGTCAGGTAGTCCAGGCCGACGTTGACCAGGAACTGCAGGCGCTCGCGGATCTCCTTGAGGATCTTGTCGGCGATCTGCTGCCGCTGGCCCTTGAGGGTAAGGTCCTGGAAGTACTGGGTGGCATCGCCCACGGGCAGACGGGTGACCGCCGGCAGGGTCTTGTCGCCAACCCAGACGTGGCGTGCTTCGCGCCGCAGGCGGGTGCCATTGCAGTCCGGGCAGTGCTGGGTGCTCAGGTACTTGGCCAGCTCTTCGCGCACGCTCTGGGATTCGGTCTCGCGATAACGCCGCTCAAGATTCGGCAGGATGCCTTCGAAGGGGTGGGCACGCTTGACGATATCGCCGCGGTCATTGAGATAGCGGAAGTTGACGCTCTCGCGCCCGGAGCCGCTGAGTACCGCCTTGCGATGCTTGTCATCGAGGCTCTTGAAGGGGGCGTCGAGGCTGAAGCCATAGTGACTCGCCAGCGAGCCGAGCATCTGGAAGTAATAGACGTTGCGTCTGTCCCAGCCGCGGATGGCGCCTTCGCTGAGGCTGAGCTCCTCGTTGACCACCCGGCGGGCGTCGAAGAATTGCTTCACGCCCAGGCCGTCGCAGGTAGGGCAGGCGCCGGCGGGATTGTTGAAGGAAAACAGCTTGGGTTCCAGCTCGCCGATGGAGAAGCCGCAGATCGGGCAGGCGAAGCGCGCGGAGAAGACGATCTCCTCCCCCTTATCGCCTTCCATGGGGGCGATGATGGCGATGTCGTCGGCCAGCTTCAGCGCCGTCTCGAAGGATTCCGCCAGGCGCTGCTGGAGGTCTTCGCGCACCTTGAATCTATCCACCACCACTTCGATGGTGTGCTTCTTCTGCTTGTCGAGCTTGGGCAGCTCGTCCATCTCGTGCAGCCGCCCGTTGACGCGGACGCGGACGAAACCCTGGGCACGCAACTCCTCGAACACCGACAGGTGCTCACCCTTGCGCTCGCGCACGATGGGGGCGAGCAGCATCAACCGCTGGCCTTCCGGCATGGCCAGCACCTGGTCGACCATCTGGCTGACGGTCTGGGCTTCCAGGGGCACATCGTGCTCCGGACAGCGCGGCGTACCGACGCGGGCATAGAGCAGGCGCAGATAGTCGTAGATCTCGGTGATAGTGCCCACGGTGGAACGCGGATTGTGCGAGGTGGACTTCTGCTCGATGGAAATCGCTGGCGACAGGCCTTCGATGGTGTCCACATCGGGCTTTTCCATCATCGACAGGAACTGGCGGGCGTAGGCCGACAGGGACTCCACGTAGCGGCGCTGGCCTTCAGCATAGAGGGTGTCGAACGCCAGCGAAGACTTGCCGGAGCCGGACAGTCCGGTGATGACGATGAGCTTGTCCCGGGGAAGGGTTAGGTCGATGTTCTTCAGATTATGGGTGCGGGCCCCACGGATGAGGATTTTATCCACGTAGACTTCTGCCTCGTTTTGGCGGCGCTTCACTAGAAAAGAGGTCTCGTCCCGGGCTGCGGCTATCTGCCGCGCCTGTGAGAGAGGGGGTAAGGCTGGTAAAATTAACGGCCCGACAGCGGTGATCGGGCGTTCGTGATCCTGGCGGTCGGGAACGTTCGGACGAGCGCTCGGCTATCTTCACCGCTTCCTCCCTAAATGGTCATTGTCACGACTGTTTTAAAGCTGTGTGGCGACGTAAAAGCCTGTCGCCGACGAGAGGATTATCAATGCTCGACAAGCGCAGTGAAGCCATGAACGGCGTCGAACGCCGTGCCGCCTTCGGGCTGGCCCTGGTCTTCGCCTTTCGTATGCTCGGTATGTTCATGGTGCTCCCGGTCCTGGCGACCTATGGTCAGGAGTTGGCGGATGCCACCCCGGCGCTCATCGGCCTCGCCATAGGTGCCTATGGTTTGACCCAGGCGGTTCTGCAAATTCCCCTGGGGACGCTGTCCGATCGCATCGGTCGACGCCCCATCATCATTGGTGGACTGCTGGTGTTCGCCCTTGGTGCCGCCATTGCCGCCAATGCCCACTCGATCTGGGGCGTCATCGCCGGGCGTGTCGTCCAGGGTGGCGGCGCCATTTCGGCGGCCATCATGGCGCTGTTGTCGGATCAGACCCGCGAGCAGCATCGCACCAAGGCCATGGCCACGATCGGCATGAGCATCGGCGTGTCCTTTGCCGTGGCGATGGTGGCCGGCCCCTTGCTGACCCGTGCCTATGGTCTCGCCGGGCTGTTCTGGGCCACCTGCGGACTGGCACTGGTCGGTTTGCTGATCGTGCTGTTCCTGGTGCCGCACCAGGCTTCGCCCTTCACCCATCGGGAGTCGAACCTGGCGCGCCAGGCGCTGGGCGCGACCCTGCGCAATCGCGACCTGCTGCGGCTGGACTTCGGCATCCTGGCGCTGCACGCCGTGCTGATGGCCAGTTTCGTCGTCCTGCCGCTGGCCCTGGCCGAACATGCCGGGCTGCCCAAGGAAGAGCACTGGTGGGTCTATCTCACCGCGCTGGTGGTCGGCTTCTTCGCCATGGTCCCCTTCATCATCTATGGTGAAAAGAAGCGGCGCATGAAGCGCGTGCTGGTGGGCGCCATCAGTGTGCTGGTGCTGTGCGAGCTGTACTTCTTCTTTTTCAGCAACAGCCTGGTGGCCCTGGTCATCGGCATCGTGGTGTTCTTTACCGCCTTCAACCTGCTGGAGGCCTCGCTGCCGTCGCTGGTGAGCAAGGTGGCCCCGGCCGGTGGCAAGGGCACCGCCATGGGGATCTATTCCACCAGTCAGTTCCTTGGTTCCGCGTTGGGCGGTATCCTCGGGGGCTGGTTGTTCCAGCATGGTGGCCTGTCCACCGTCTTCCTGGGTTGTGCGGCGCTTTGCCTGGGATGGGCGGTGGTAGCTGGTACGATGCGGGAACCGCCCTATGTCACCAGTCTGCGTTTGCCGGTTACGCCCGCGCTAGTCAACGACCAGGGATTGGTCGGACGCCTGTTGGCCCTGGCCGGAGTGACCGATGCGGTAGTGGTGGCGGAAGAGCAGGCCGTCTACATCAAGATCGATACTAAAATCGTCGATCGGGCGCAATTGGAGCGACTGGTTAGTCAAACACCGGTCGCCGCTTGATCGACAGCCTCATCAGGAGATTCATATGGCCCGTGGCGTCAATAAAGTCATCCTCGTCGGCAATGCCGGCGCCGATCCCGAAACCCGTTACATGCCCAACGGCAATGCGGTGACCAACGTCACCCTGGCCACCAGCGAAAGCTGGAAGGACAAACAGACCGGTCAGCAGCAGGACCGCACCGAATGGCACCGCGTGGTGTTCTTCGGTCGTCTCGCCGAGATCGCCGGCGAGTACATCCGCAAGGGCTCCCAGGTCTATGTCGAGGGCACTCTGCGTACCCGCAAATGGCAGGGCCAGGACGGTCAGGATCGCTACACCACCGAAATCGTGGTCGACATCAACGGCAACATGCAGTTGCTGGGTGGCCGTGGTGGCAATGCCGGTGGCAGCGACGAATACAACCAGAGCGCGCCTGCGCCCCAGCAGCAGCGTGCCCCCCGTCCGCAGCAGTCGGCCCCGCAGTATGACAACGGTGGCAATGGCGGCAGCGGCAACAGCCGTCCCCAGCAGCAGCCGCAGTCCCGTCCGCAGCAGCAGCCGGCTCAGCAGGACTACGACAGCTTCGACGACGACATCCCGTTCTAATCGACGGGCAAAGAAAAAGGGCAGCCAGTGGCTGCCCTTTCTTTTTGGTGGAGGCGGGGGGATTTGAACCCCCGTCCGCCAGCTCTCCGCTATCGGTTCTACATGCTTAGCCCTGTCTACTGAGTTAACCCATTGCGGCCCGACGGGCAGGGTGCTTTGGGCGAGCTGTATAAGTTTTAGCCGTTACGTCTACAGCGAACTTGGCGGCGATCCTGTTCTATCTGACAGTCGTTTCGGGTTTACAGGCATCCCCTAGCGACTGCTAGCCGCATTAAGCAGCTAGAGCGTAGTTGTCGTCGTTGGCAACTATAAGTTTGCAGCAGCGAATTTACGAGTTCTGCTACCAGCTCGGCATGCCCCTCAAGTTTCGTTACCGGCGTCGAATCCTAATCGCCCCCAAAACTTGCTGGTCGTTCACTATAGGAATTCCGGCCGTCCGACGCAAGTCATTGCTGACGAAACGTTTTTCGGCCGCTTGGCTATTTGGCGTCCTTGCGGATGGCGCGCTGGATCTCGCGGTCGGAATCGCGCTCGCGCTCGGTCGCGCGCTTGTCGAATTCCTTCTTGCCCTTGGCCAGCGCGATCTCGCACTTGACCAGGTGCTTCTTCCAGTAGAGCGACAGGGCGACACAGGCGTAGCCCTTCTGCTGCACGGCGCCAAACAGCTTGCCTAGCTCGCGCTTGTTGAGCAGCAGCTTGCGGGTGCGGGTCGGGTCGGCGATGACATGGGTGCTGGCGGTCTGCAGCGGGGTGATATGGCTGCCCAGCAGCCAGGCTTCGCCGTCCTTGAGCAGCACATAGCTGTCAGTCAGCTGCGCCTTGCCGGCTCTCAGGCTCTTGACCTCCCAGCCTGCCAGGGAAACACCCGCCTCGAAGCGGGTGTCGACGAAGTATTCGTGAAGCGCCTTTTTGTTCTGCGCGATGCTGCCGGGGGAGACTTTCTTTTGCTTGGCCATGATTCCAGGGTACAGCGAGTCAGGGGAAATGTCGCCACGCGCTTGAGCGGGTATGAGCAAACACGGACAATACCGCGGTTCTGGACTGCGGCAGGCTGGTGCGGGAGTAAAATGCGTGCGCCGCCCTCAAATTCAAGGTCCGACACCGATTTCGCTATTCTACGAGGTTCCGATGAGCACGCACATCCAACGTTCGGCGTTGCTGCCCTATCCTGCTTCAGCACTCTATGCGCTGGTTAATGACGTGGACCGTTATCCGGAGTTCCTGCCGTGGTGCTCGTCCGCCCAGATCCTGGAGCAGGACGAAGGCCTGATGCGCGCCGGTCTCACCGTGGCCAAGGGTGGTCTCAGCCAGCAGTTCACGACCCGCAATACCCTGGTGCCGGACGAGTCCATCACCATGGATCTGGAAAAGGGTCCTTTCAAGCAGCTGCACGGCGTCTGGACGTTCAAGGCGCTGGGCGACAAGGCCTGCAAGATTTCCCTGGATCTGTCCTTCGAATACGACAGCGCCATCGTCCGCGCGACCCT
This sequence comes from Pseudomonas sp. MOIL14HWK12:I1, assembly GCF_000510705.1. NCBI lineage: Bacteria > Pseudomonadati > Pseudomonadota > Gammaproteobacteria > Pseudomonadales > Pseudomonadaceae > Pseudomonas > Pseudomonas sp. MOIL14HWK12:I1. Next base: position 7,526 of record NZ_AZNY01000013.1, read on the forward strand.
GGGCCCGTTGTTCAATCAGGCGGCCAATACCATGGTGGATGCCTTCTGCCAGCGTGCTCGAGCCCTCTATGGCTGAGTGTCTCGCCATCGAGGTGGCGCTGGCGTTGCCGGAGCGGCAATGGCTGTTGCATCTGCAGCTCGAAGAGGGCGCCACGGTCGAGCAGGCGGTGCGGGCGTCGGGGCTGCTCGAGCAGTTGCCACCCGAACAGCGCGAAGCCTTCCGGGTCGGCATCTTTGGCAAGCTGGTAGCCAAGCCGAACGAGCGCAGGCTGATGGCGGGTGACCGGGTGGAGATCTATCGCCCGCTGCTTGCGGACCCCAAGGAAAGTCGCAAGCGGCGCGCGGAAAAGGCCAAGTCCAGGACTGGCCTCTAGCCAGGGATCACTGACCGTCGGTACGGATGCGGTCGGGAGTCGGCACGGCGGCCGGGCGGGCGCTGTCGATCTCTTTCTGGATGTTGTCTTCGGTCGAGCCGGGTACGGCTGGCGCTTCCGGTACGGCAGCGGGTGCCGAGGGTTGCGCCGGGGTGGTGGGATCCATGGTGGTGCCGCTGTCGGTACCCATGATCTGCTGTTCGCGGCTGGTGCCGGGCATGAAGTCGCCAGCCAGGCCGCTCAGTTGATTGTCGCCGTTGAACACCAGGCTGACACGCTCCTGCTTACGCTGACCGCCGGCGGCTTGCAGGCTGTACAGATAGTCCCAGCGATTGGGATGGAAGGTGTCTTGGATCAGCGGCGAACCCATGATAAACCGGACTTGTTGTCGGGTCATTCCGGGGCGCAACTGGTCTATCATGTCCTGGGTGACGACGTTGCCCTGTTGGATGTCGATCTTGTAAACCCCCGGCAGAGAGCAGCCGGCGAGCATGGCTAGGCCCATCAGAGAGAGCCCGGTCAGCGTTTGCTTGAGGTTTTGCATCGGTGGGAGACTTCCACTATCTTGCTGGGCAACGAAGCACCGATCATACCCGTATTCCCGAGGGCTGCGAAAGCACTCGGCACCGAGAAAGAGCATGGTAGAGAACAACGAACTCCGCAAAGCGGGTCTGAAAGTGACCCTGCCGCGCGTCAAGATATTGCAGATGCTGGACACCACCGAGCAGCGCCACATGAGCGCCGAAGACGTTTACAAGGCGCTCATGGAAGCGGGCGAGGATGTGGGACTGGCAACGGTCTATCGGGTCCTCACCCAGTTCGAAGCGGCCGGTCTGGTGGTGCGCCACAATTTCGACGGCGGCCATGCCGTGTTCGAGTTGGCCGACACCGGCCACCATGATCACATGGTGGATGTGGATACCGGCGAAGTCATCGAGTTCACCGATGCCTCGATCGAAAAGCGTCAGCGCGAGATCGTCGAAGAGCATGGTTTCGAACTGGTCGATCACAACCTGGTGCTGTACATCCGCCAGCGCAAGTGAAGACCCGGACATGAAAAAGGCGACCTTCGAGTCGCCTTTTTCATGTCCGGTGGCTGCCTGCGTCTAGCGGCTCACCACCAGCTTGCGAGCGTGGGCCAGGGATTCACGGGTCAGGTCGACACCACCCAGCATGCGCGCCACCTCTTCCACGCGCCGTGCGCGGTCGAGCTTGGCCACCGCGGTACGCGTCTCGTCGGTGCCGCGCTCCTTGTGCACGAACAGGTGCTGATGACCCTGGGCCGCCACCTGGGGCAGGTGGGTCACCGTCAGCACCTGGCCGCGCTCGCCCAGTTGCCGCAGCAGCTGGCCGACCACCTCGGCGGTGGGGCCGCCGATACCCACGTCCACCTCGTCGAACACCAGGGTGGGTGTGCGCGAGGTCTGGGCGGTGATGACCTGGATGGCCAGGCTGATACGCGACAGTTCACCACCGGAGGCGACCTTGGCCAGCGGGCGCAGGGGCTGGCCCGGGTTGGCGCTGACGCGGAATTCGACGCCTTCGTTGCCCAGCGGCTGGGGTTCGCCGGTACTGCCTGGCGTGAGGGTGATGCTGAAGCGGCCACCCGGCATGCCCAGGCGCTGCATCTCGGTCTCGACCGCGGCCGCGAGCTCCGGCGCCCGTTGCTCGCGCAGACGACTCAGTTCGCCGGCCTTCTCCTGGTAGTGGCGCTCGAAGGCCGTCAGTTCTTCCTGCAGGCGCTCCAGGGCGACGTCGTCGGCGTCCAGGGATTGCAATTCGTTGCGCAGCTGTTCGTGCAGCTCCAGCAGGGCCTCGGGCTGGACCCGGTGCTTGCGGGCAAGGCTGTAGACACTATCCAGGCGCTCCTGCACCGCCTGCTGGCGCTCCGGGTCGGCTTCGAAATGATCGACGAAGCGATTGAGTTCGTTCATCGCCTCCTCGATCTGGATCTGGGCGGAGGCGAGCAGGTTGCTGGCCTCCTGGATCTGCGCCGGCGGGCGGTCGAAGGCGGTCAGGCGCGCCACGCTGGCATTGAGCGCCGACAGGGCATTGCCCTGCTCGTTTTCGGTACAGAGGTCCATGGCCTGGCGGCAGGCCAGCAGGATGTGCTCGGCACTCGCCAGATCGCTCTGCTCCTGTTCCAGGGCTTGCAACTCGCCCTCGGCCAGGGCGAGGTTGTCGAGTTCTTCGAGCTGGTAGCTGAGCAGCTGATGGCGGGCGCGTTGCTCGTCGCCGTTGCGGGTCAGGCGTTCTAGCGTCTGGCGCACCTGGCGCCAGCGCTGGGCCGCGAGCTGCACCTGGCGGACCAGCTCGCCCGCGCCGGCGTATTCGTCCAGCAGGCGGCGATGGGTGTCGAGGCCGAGCAATGACTGGTGCTCGTGCTGGCTGTGGATATCGATCAGCAGGCCGCCGAGGGTCTTGAGATCGGCCAGCGGGCAGGGCGAGCCATTGATATAGCCGCGCGAGCGCCCTTCGCGGGTGATGACGCGGCGCAGCAGGCAGGGGCCGTCCTGCTCCAGGTCGCGCTCGGCGAGCCACTGGCGCGCTTCGGGGATATCGGTGGTGTCGAAGCTGGCCAGGACATCGGCCTTGTCGGCGCCGGGCCTGACCGCATCGCTGTCGGCGCGATCGCCCAGGGTGAGGCCGAGGGCGTCCAGCATGATGGACTTGCCGGCGCCGGTTTCACCAGTGATCACGGTCATGCCGCGCTCGAGGTCGAGGTCGAGGTGTTCGACGATGGCGTAATTGCGGACGGACAGATGCACCAGCATGCGACGATCTCCGAAGGCGGTTTTCTGGTTGTTTATACAGTGCCTCTCGGGCACTGGCAATCCATACAGCTCTTGAAGCGCCGGCCGGCGGCCCCATATAGGCGCCATCGATCAAGGCGATGTCCGTTAGAGGGCGCGCCCACCGGCAATATCACAGGAGGACTCCATGGCCGACGAACAGAACTCCCAGACCCCCGAGCACGAAGCCGCCCAGGGCGACGTCCAGCACGAGGATCTCGCCGCCCGCGTCGCCACGCTCGAAGAGCAGCTCGCCGCGGCCCAGGACCAGTCGCTGCGCAGCGTCGCCGAACTGCAGAACGTGCGTCGTCGCGCCGAGCAGGATGTGGAGAAGGCGCATAAGTTCGCCCTGGAAAAATTCGCTGGCGACCTGCTGCCGGTGCTCGACAGCCTGGAGCGTGGCCTGGAGCTGTCCAACGCCACCGACGAGACCTTGAAGCCCATGCGTGAAGGCATGGAGCTGACCCTGAAGATGCTGCAGGACACCCTCAAGCGCTATCAGGTCGAGGCCGTCGATCCCCACGGCGCGCCCTTCAATCCGGAACACCACCAGGCCATGGCCATGGAGGAGAGCGCCACCGCCGAGCCGGGCAGCGTCCTCAAGGTGTTTCAAAAGGGCTATCTGCTCAATGGTCGCCTGCTGCGGCCGGCGATGGTGGTCGTCAGCAAGGCACCTGCAGCGCAGCAGCCGAGCATCGACGAAAAGGCTTGAAATTCTTTCGCTCGGCCCCATCTGGTAGGCAAGCGAACATCAAAGGCCCCCTGAGCGGGCCGCGCGGAATCTGAGATTTCTGGAGAAGACTACATGGGCAAGATCATCGGTATCGACCTGGGGACCACCAACTCCTGCGTCGCGATCCTCGAAAACGGCAACGTCAAGGTACTGGAAAACGCCGAAGGCACCCGTACCACGCCGTCCATCATCGCCTACACCAACGACGGCGAGACCCTGGTTGGCCAGCCGGCCAAGCGCCAGGCGGTGACCAATCCGCAGAACACCCTGTACGCGGTCAAGCGTCTGATCGGCCGGCGTTATGAAGAAAACGTCGTGCAGAAAGACATCCAGATGGTCCCCTACAAGATCGTCAAGGCGGACAACGGTGACGCCTGGGTCGAGGCCAAGGGCCAGAAGATGGCGCCGCCGCAGGTGTCTGCCGAAGTCCTGAAGAAGATGAAGAAGACCGCCGAGGACTACCTGGGCGAAGCCGTGACCGAAGCGGTCATCACCGTCCCGGCCTACTTCAACGACAGCCAGCGCCAGGCCACCAAGGATGCCGGTCGCATCGCGGGTCTGGACGTCAAGCGCATCATCAACGAGCCCACCGCGGCTGCCCTGGCCTATGGCCTGGACAAGGCCAAGGGCGACCACACCGTGATCGTCTATGACCTGGGCGGCGGTACCTTCGACGTCTCGGTCATCGAGATCGCCGAGGTCGACGGTGAGCATCAGTTCGAGGTGCTGGCCACCAATGGCGACACCTTCCTGGGCGGCGAAGACTTCGACATCCGCCTGATCGACTACCTCGTCGAGGAATTCAAGAAAGAAAGCGGCATGAACCTCAAGGGTGACCCGCTGGCCATGCAGCGCCTGAAGGAAGCTGCGGAAAAAGCCAAGATCGAGCTGTCCTCGGCTACCCAGACCGACGTCAACCTGCCCTATATCACCGCCGATGCCAGCGGTCCCAAGCACCTGAACGTCAAGGTCTCCCGCGCCAAGCTGGAGTCCCTGGTGGAAGAGCTGGTCGAGCGCACTATCGAGCCCTGCCGCACGGCGTTGAAGGACTCCGGTCTGGACGTCTCCGACATCCACGAGGTCATCCTGGTGGGCGGTCAGACCCGCATGCCGCTGGTGCAGAAGCGCGTGGCCGACTTCTTCGGCAAGGAAGCGCGCAAGGACGTCAACCCGGACGAAGCCGTCGCCATCGGTGCCGCCATCCAGGGCGCCGTGCTGGCCGGTGACGTCAAGGACGTCCTGCTGCTGGACGTCACCCCGCTGACCCTGGGCATCGAGACCATGGGTGGTGTGATGACCGCGCTGATCGAGAAGAACACCACCATCCCGACCAAGAAGTCGCAGGTATTCTCCACCGCCGACGACAACCAGGGCGCCGTGACCATCCACGTGCTGCAGGGCGAGCGCAAGCAGGCCGCGCAGAACAAGTCGCTGGGCAAGTTCGACCTGGCCGAGATCCCGCCGGCGCCGCGTGGCGTACCGCAGATCGAGGTGACCTTCGACATCGACGCCAACGGCATCCTCAACGTGTCCGCCAAGGACAAGGCCACCGGCAAGCAGCAGTCCATCGTCATCAAGGCGTCCTCCGGTCTGTCCGAGGAAGAGATTCAGCAGATGGTGCGTGACGCCGAGGCCAATGCCGACGAGGATCGCAAGTTCGAAGAGCTGGCCGCGGCCCGCAACCAGGGTGATGCCCTGGTGCACGGTACCCGCAAGATGCTGACCGAGGCGGGCGACAAGGCCACCGCGGAAGAGAAGAGCACCATCGAGAAGGCCATTGGCGAACTGGAAACCGCCGTACGCGGTGACGACAAGGACGCCATCGAAGCCAAGATGAATGCCCTGTCCCAGGCCTCCGCGCCGCTGGCCCAGAAGCTCTATTCCGAGCAGGGCGCTGGCGCCGGTGCCGAAGGCGCCTCGGCCAAGGCGGACGGTGATGCCAAGAAGCCCGGCGACGACGTGGTCGATGCCGAGTTCGAGGAAGTGAAGGACAACAAGTAAGCCCCGTGCTTACCGCACCTGGCGGGCTTCGGCCCGTCGGATCCGCCACGCGGGAGCCTGCTCCCGCGTTGGCGTGTCTGGAGGGTGAGAAAATTTAAGGTGCAGAAAGTCTATGGCCAAACGTGATTACTATGAGGTGCTCGGGGTCGAGCGCGGCGCCAGCGAAGCCGAGCTCAAGAAGGCCTACCGACGCCTGGCGATGAAATACCACCCGGATCGCAATCCGGGGGACGCGGCTGCCGAAGAGCAGTTCAAGGAGGCCGCCGAGGCCTACGAAGTGCTGTCCGATGCGGGCAAGCGCTCGGCCTACGACCAGTACGGCCATGCTGGCGTCGATCCGAGCATGGGCGGCGGCGGTTTCGGTGGCGCGGCGGGAGGCGCGAGCTTCTCCGACATCTTCGGCGATGTCTTCAGCGACTTCTTTGGCGGACGCGGTGGCGCCGGTGGACGCGGCGGCCCGCAGCGCGGTGCCGACCTGCGCTACACCCTGGACCTGGATCTGGAAGAGGCGGTGCGTGGGACCACGGTCACCATTCGCGTGCCAACCCTGGTCGAGTGCAAGGTCTGCGATGGCAATGGCGCCAAGCCGGGTACCTCGGCGTCCACCTGCCCCACCTGCGGTGGCATCGGCCAGGTGCGCATGCAGCAGGGCTTCTTCTCGGTCCAGCAGACCTGCCCGCGCTGCCACGGCAGCGGCAAGATCATTCCCGAGCCCTGCAACGCCTGTCATGGTCAGGGGCGCGTGGAAGAGCAGAAGACCCTGTCGGTCAAGGTGCCCGCAGGCGTCGACACCGGCGACCGCATCCGCCTGACCGGCGAAGGCGAGGCGGGGACCCTAGGTGGCCCCAGTGGCGACCTCTATGTCGTGGTCAATGTGCGCGAGCACTCGATCTTCCAGCGCGACGGCAAGCACCTCTATTGCGAGGTGCCGATCAACTTCACCGACGCCGCCCTGGGTGGCGAGCTGGAAGTGCCGACCCTGGATGGCCGCGTCAAGCTGAAGATTCCCGAGGGCACCCAGACCGGCAAGATGTTCCGCCTGCGCGGCAAGGGCGTGACGCCCGTGCGTGGCGGTGGCGCCGGCGATCTGATGTGCAAGGTGGTGGTGGAGACTCCGGTCAACCTGAGTCGGCGCCAGCGCGAGCTGCTCGAGGAATTCCGCAACACCCTGCAGAGCGACAGCTCCCATTCGCCCCGGGCCAGTGGCTGGTTCGACGGCATGAAGCGCTTCTTCGACGACCTCTAAACCGGCAGGGGCGCCGTCGCGAGGCGGCGCCCGGCCAGCAGCCTGGAGCTGATGATGCGACGTATAGCTGTAATGGGCGCCGCGGGGCGCATGGGCAAGACCCTGATCGAAGCGGTCCAGCAGACCCAGGGCGCTGCCGGTCTCACCGCCGCGGTGGATCGCCCGGAAAGCAGTCTGGTAGGTGCCGACGCCGGCGAACTCGCCGGTATCGGCCGAAACGGGGTGATGCTGTCGGGCGATCTGGCGCGGGTGCTGGATGATTTCGATGTGCTCATCGACTTCACCCATCCCAACGTGACCCTGCAGAATCTGGCGCTCTGCCGCAAGGCCAGGAAGGCCATGGTGATCGGCACCACCGGCTTCACCGCCGAGCAGAAGCTGACCCTGCTGGAAGCGAGCAAGGAAATTCCCATCGTCTTCGCCGCCAACTTCAGCGTCGGCGTCAATCTCTGCCTCAAGCTGCTCGACACCGCCGCCCGCGTGCTGGGTGACGAGGTCGACATCGAGATCATCGAGGCGCACCACAGGCACAAGGTCGATGCGCCTTCGGGGACCGCCTTGCGCATGGGCGAGGTCGTTGCCCAGGCGCTGGGTCGCGATCTGGAAGAGGTGGCCGTCTATGGCCGCGAAGGTCAGACCGGTGCCCGCGACCGCCAGACCATCGGCTTCGCCACCGTGCGCGCTGGCGACGTGGTGGGCGATCACACGGTGCTGTTCGCCAGCGAAGGCGAGCGGGTCGAGATCACCCACAAGGCCTCCAGCCGCATGACCTTCGCCAAGGGCGCGGTGCGCGCGGCCCTCTGGCTCAAGGACAAACAGCCGGCGCTATATGACATGCAGGACGTGCTGGAGTTGCGCTGATCCCCTTGCGGGGGTGCCAGCCGTGATCAATTCGTGTACAATGCAGCTTTAGTGTATCCACTAAAAGCTAGCGCAGAATGAAATCACAACATTAAAACGGGATGACTCTTCGAGATGTCATCCCGTTTTTTTGCACCCTGCGTTTGCCCGCCAAGGCTTGATTTTCGGAGGTCTTCTTGACTAAGCCAGCCATACTCGCACTTGCCGATGGCAGCATCTTTCGCGGTGAATCCATCGGTGCCGACGGCCACACGGTCGGCGAAGTGGTGTTCAACACCGCCATGACCGGCTACCAGGAAATCCTGACCGATCCTTCCTATGCGAAGCAGATCGTCACCCTGACCTATCCGCACATCGGCAACACCGGCACCACGCCGCAGGATGGCGAGGCCGCCCAGGTGTGGGCCGCCGGGCTGATCATCCGCGATCTGCCGCTGCTGGCCAGCAACTGGCGCAACAAGCAGTCGCTGCCGGACTATCTTAAGGAGAACGGCACCATCGCCATCGCCGGCATCGACACCCGTCGACTGACCCGCATCCTCCGCGAGAAGGGCGCTCAGGATGGCTGCATCCTTACCGGCGAAGACGCCACCGAAGAGCGCGCCCTGGAACTGGCACGCGCCTTCCCCGGCCTCAAGGGCATGGACCTGGCCAAGGAAGTCAGCGTCAAGGAGCGCTACGAGTGGCGCTCCGGCGTCTGGTCGCTGGAAACCGACAGCCACGCCGAGATCCCGGCCAAGCAGCTGCCCTATCACGTGGTGGCCTTCGACTATGGCGTCAAGCTGAACATCCTGCGCATGCTGGTGGCCCGCGGCTGCCGCATCACCGTGCTGCCGGCCCAGACCCCGGCCAGCGAAGCCCTGGCGCTGCAACCTGATGGCATCTTCCTGGCCAATGGCCCGGGCGATCCCGAGCCTTGCGACTACGCCATCAAGGCGATCCAGGACGTCCTGGAAACCGAGATTCCGGTGTTCGGCATCTGCCTGGGCCACCAGTTGCTGGCCCTGGCTTCCGGCGCCAAGACGGTGAAGATGCCCAACGGTCACCACGGCGCCAACCATCCGGTGCAGGATCTCGACAGCGGCGTGGTGATGATCACCAGCCAGAACCACGGTTTCGCCGTGGACGAGGCCAGCCTGCCGGCCAATGTGCGGGCCACCCACAAGTCGCTGTTCGATGGCACCCTGCAGGGCATCGAGCGTACCGACAAGGTCGCCTTCAGCTTCCAGGGTCACCCCGAGGCGAGCCCTGGCCCGCACGACGTGGCGCCGCTGTTCGACAAGTTCATCCAGGCCATGGCGGCACGCCGCTAAGACGGGAGGAGGGTAGCGCTCATGCTGGCGAATCTGGGTGTCATCGACTTCTGGACCTATGTGGTCGGGACCCTGTTCGTCATCCTGTTGCCCGGCCCCAATTCCTTCTTCGTGCTGGCCACCAGTGCCCAGCGCGGCATTCGCAGCGGTTACCAGGCGGCCTCGGCCGTGTTCCTCGGTGACGCCGTGCTGATGCTGCTCTCGGCGCTGGGCGTCGCCTCGCTGCTCAAGGCCGAGCCGCTGTTCTTCCAGATCCTCAAGTATCTGGGCGCGGTATACCTGTTCTACCTCGGCTGGGGCATGTTGCGCGGCGGACTCAAGTCCTGGCGCAGCCCGGCCCAGGGCCAGGCCGAGGCGACCCTGCGCGAAGACGTCCACCAGCCGTTCCGCAAGGCGCTGCTGCTGAGCCTGTCGAACCCGAAGGCGATCCTGTTCTTCGTTTCCTTCTTCATCCAGTTCGTGGACCCCGGTTACGCCCATCCGGCGCTGTCCTTCCTGGTGCTGGGCGCGGTACTGGAAGCGATCAGCTTCTGCTACCTGTCGTTCCTGATTTTCTGCGGCGTTCGCCTGGCGGCCTGGTTCCGTCAGCGGCGTCGCCTCAGCGCGGGCGCCACCGGTGGCGTCGGCGCCCTGTTCGTGGGGTTCGGTGTGAAGCTGGCCACCGCGACCCTGACCTGATTACCTGCATTCGAGAAGCCCATGCCTAAGCGTACAGACATCAAGAGCATCCTCATCCTCGGGGCCGGCCCCATCGTCATCGGCCAGGCCTGCGAGTTCGACTATTCCGGCGCCCAGGCCTGCAAGGCCCTGCGCGAGGAAGGCTTCCGCGTCATCCTGGTGAACTCCAACCCGGCCACCATCATGACCGATCCGGCCATGGCCGACGCCACCTACATCGAGCCGATCAAGTGGGCCACCGTGGCCAAGATCATCGAGAAGGAGCGTCCCGACGCTCTGCTGCCGACCATGGGTGGCCAGACCGCGCTGAACTGCGCCCTGGACCTGGAGCGTCACGGCGTGCTGGAGAAATTCGGCGTCGAGATGATCGGTGCCAACGCCGACACCATCGACAAGGCCGAGGATCGCTCGCGCTTCGACAAGGCCATGAAGGACATTGGCCTGGCCTGCCCGGTCTCGGGCATCGCCCACAGCATGGAAGAAGCCTACGGCGTGCTGGAGAAGGTCGGCTTCCCCTGCATCATCCGGCCGAGCTTCACCATGGGTGGCACCGGTGGCGGCATCGCCTACAACCGCGAGGAATTCGAGGAGATCTGCACCCGCGGTCTGGACCTGTCGCCGACCAACGAGCTGCTGATCGACGAATCCTTGATCGGCTGGAAGGAATACGAGATGGAGGTGGTCCGCGACAAGAAGGACAACTGCATCATCGTCTGCTCCATCGAGAACTTCGATCCCATGGGCGTGCACACCGGTGACTCCATCACCGTGGCCCCGGCCCAGACGCTGACCGACAAGGAATACCAGATCATGCGCAACGCCTCCCTGGCGGTGCTGCGCGAGATCGGGGTCGAGACCGGCGGCTCCAATGTCCAGTTCGGCATCTGCCCCAACACCGGGCGCATGGTAGTGATCGAAATGAACCCGCGGGTGTCGCGTTCCTCGGCACTGGCCTCCAAGGCCACCGGCTTCCCCATCGCCAAGATCGCCGCCAAGCTGGCGGTCGGCTACACCCTGGACGAGCTGCAGAACGACATCACCGGCGGTCGTACCCCGGCGTCCTTCGAGCCGGCCATCGACTACGTGGTCACCAAGATCCCACGCTTCGCCTTCGAGAAATTCCCCAAGGCCGATGCCCGTCTGACCACCCAGATGAAATCCGTGGGCGAGGTCATGTCCATCGGCCGTACCTTCCAGGAATCCCTGCAGAAAGCCCTGCGTGGCCTGGAAGTCGGCGTGGTCGGCTTCGATCCCAAGCTGGATCCGGCCGATCCCGAAGCCGACGGCACCCTCAAGCGCGAGCTGACCGTGCCGGGCGCCGATCGCATCTGGTACATCGGCGACGCCTTCCGCCAGGGCTACAGCCTGGACAAGGTCTTCGAGCTGACCCGCATCGATCCCTGGTTCCTGGTGCAGATCGAAGACCTGATCAAGGACGAGGAGCGCATCAAGACCCTGGGTCTGGCTGACCTCGACTACGACCTGATGCGCAAGCTCAAGCGCAAGGGCTTCTCCGATGCACGCCTGGCCAAGCTGCTCGGCGTCACCGAGAAGAACCTGCGGGCCCATCGCCACAAGCTCAAGGTGCTGCCGGTGTACAAGCGGGTGGACACCTGTGCCGCCGAGTTCGCCACCGATACCGCCTACCTCTACTCCACCTACGAGGAAGAGTGCGAGGCCAAGCCCAGCGGTCGCGACAAGATCATGATCCTCGGTGGCGGTCCCAACCGGATCGGCCAGGGCATCGAGTTCGACTACTGCTGCGTGCACGCGGCCTTGGCCATGCGTGAAGATGGCTACGAGACCATCATGGTCAACTGCAACCCGGAAACCGTCTCCACCGACTACGACACCTCCGACCGCCTGTTCTTCGAGCCGGTGACCCTGGAAGACGTACTGGAGATCGTCCGCGTCGAGCAGCCCAAGGGCGTCATCGTCCAGTACGGCGGCCAGACCCCGCTCAAGCTCTGCCGTGCCCTGGAAGAGGCCGGTGTGCCCATCATCGGCACCAGCCCCGACGCCATCGACCGCGCCGAAGACCGCGAACGCTTCCAGCAGATGGTGCAGCGCCTGAACCTGCGTCAGCCGGCCAACGCCACCGCGCGCAGCGAAGACGAGGCTCTGGCCCTGTCCAAGAACATCGGCTATCCGATGGTGGTCCGTCCCTCCTACGTGCTGGGCGGCCGGGCGATGGAGATCGTGTACCAGGAAGAAGAACTCAAGCGCTACATGCGCGAAGCGGTGAAGGTGTCCAACGACAGCCCCGTGCTGCTCGACCACTTCCTCAACTGCGCCATCGAGGTGGACGTGGATGCGGTGTGCGACGGCCAGACCGTGGTGATCGGCGCCATCATGCAGCACATCGAACAGGCCGGCGTGCACTCCGGTGACTCCGCCTGCTCGCTGCCGCCCTATTCGCTGCCCAAGCACATCCAGGACGAGATCCGCGAGCAGGTCAAGAAGATGGCCCTGGAGCTCGGCGTGATCGGTCTGATGAACGTGCAGATGGCCGTGCAGGGCGAAGACATCTACGTCATCGAGGTCAACCCGCGCGCCTCCCGTACCGTGCCCTTCGTCTCCAAGTGCATCGGCGAGTCCCTGGCCAAGGTGGCCGCCCGGGTCATGGCCGGCAAGACTCTGGCCGAAGTCGGCTTCACCCAGGAGATCATTCCGCCGTTCTTCAGCGTCAAGGAAGCGGTCTTCCCCTTCAACAAGTTCCCCGGCGTCGACCCCATCCTCGGCCCGGAGATGAAGTCCACCGGTGAGGTGATGGGCGTTGGCGACAGCTTCGGCGAAGCCTTCGCCAAGGCCCAGCTGGGTGCCAACGAGATCCTGCCGAACTCCGGCTGCGCCTTCATCAGCGTGCGTGACGACGACAAGCCCGAAGCCGTGCAGGTCGCTCGCGATCTGGTCGGCCTCGGCTTCGAGGTCGTCGCCACCGCCGGTACCGCGCGGGTGATCGAGGCGGCCGGTCTGCCGGTGCGTCGCGTGAACAAGGTGACCGAAGGCCGTCCCCATGTGGTCGACATGATCAAGAACGACGAGGTCACCCTGATCATCAACACCACCGAAGGCCGGCAGTCCATCGCCGATTCCTACTCGATCCGCCGCAACGCGCTGCAGCACAAGCTGTGCTGCACCACCACCATTGCCGGCGGCCAGGCCATTTGCGAAGCTTTGAAATTCGGCGCCGAGAAGACCGTGCGCCGGCTGCAAGATCTGCATGCAGGAGTTAAGGCATGACCAAGTACCCCATGACCGTCCAGGGCGCCCGTGCCCTGGAGGACGAGCTCAAGCACCTCAAGACCGAGCTGCGTCCGCAGATCACCCAGGCCATCGCCGAAGCGCGTGAGCTGGGTGACCTCAAGGAGAACGCCGAGTACCACGCCGCCCGCGAACAGCAGGGCATGGTCGAGGCGCGGATCCGCGATATCGAAGGGCGCCTGCAGAATGCCCAGGTGATCGACGTGACCGCCCTGCCGCACACCGGCAAGGTGATCTTCGGTACCACCGTGGAGATCGCCAACACCGAGACCGACGAGACCGTGACCTACCAGATCGTCGGTGACGACGAAGCGGACATCAAGCAGGGCAAGCTGTCGGTGGGTTCGCCCATCGCCCGCGCCCTGATCGGCAAGGAAGAAGGGGACGTGGTGCTGGTGAAGACCCCGGGTGGCGATGTCGAATACGAAATTGTCGCCGTCCGTCACGTCTGATCGTCGCGCCGGAGGCTGGCTCGCCAGGCTGCTCGCTGCAGCCTGGCAGCTGGCCCAGGTGTTCTGGGTCGGCCCGCTGGTCGCCCTGCACCTGTGCATCCCCGTGGCGCTCGCCCAGGCGGGCTGGGCACCGCTGCTGATCCAGTCCGGGCGTGAAGAGTTGCTGCGCATGATGCTCAGCGCCGCAGGCGGTGGGGTCTTTACCCAGATCGTGGTGCTGGTGTGGTGGGCCGGCGTGGGCGCCCTGTGGCGCGATCTGCGCGGCCAGCTGCTGCTGGCCAGTGCGCTGGCCGTCGTGCTGCAGAACGAACTGGCGCGCTTCTGGACCGGGCCGACCGCCCTGGCCGGCTACCTGGTCCTGCTGCTCTGCGGTCTGATCCTGGTGCTGCAGCCCGTTCCCGGGCGTGCGCCGGGCAATCAGACGGTATAGCGCACCACGTTGGAGAGATTGCGATTCTGCTCGCGCGCCTTGCGGTAGATCAGCGCCATCTTGCCGATGACCTGCACCAGCTCCGCCTTGCTCGACGCGCACAGTTCGTCGATCAGGGCCCGGCGGTCTTCCCGCTCCGTGACGGCCAGCTTGATCTTGATCAGCTCGTGATCGTTGAGCGCACGGTCGAGCTCGCCCAGCACGCCTTCGCTCAGGCCGTTCTCGCTGATGGTGACCACCGGCTTGAGTTGATGACCGATCGCCTTGAACCGCTTTTTAAGCTCGTTGTTGAGCGCCATAATTCACCCCGGATAAAAGCCGGACAGTTTATCCCAGCTGCCACGTGCCGCCCAGCGATACGCGAAAACTTACCCGCGCGCCCTGCAACGCCTGCCTGGTCGGCTCAAGGAACACCGCGACGGGCCTCCGGTCAAGTCGGTGCGCCAGGAAGACCTCGTCGCGAGCATCGAAGGGCCTTGTTATTTTTCATGGGGCCCCCATATGAGCGAGCTGAGTGCGATGGATCGATCCAGGGGCCTGCGGGACGAAGATGGCGTGAGTCCTTCGAGCAGGGCTCTGGCGCCGCCGTCCGCGTCGCGGGACCAGATCGCGCCAGCAATATCTATTGGGTCGCGGTTTTAGGGGCAATTGAGAGAATTGATGGCCGCAACGTCTGCCTTGCCCTAGAGTCAAAGGCAGAAGACTCATATAGCGTTACAGACGATGTCTGCCGTGGGCCAGGCTTTGTGTAGTAACTTACCGGTCACTGCCGGTTTCGCTTCGAACGGTTTACCCACGAAACCGGCGCAGAGGGTAGTCAATTGAACGACATGGCAAAGAATCTGATCCTGTGGCTGATCATCGCCGCGGTGCTCGTCACCGTGATGAACAACTTCTCCAGCCCCAACGAACCCCAGACGCTCAACTACTCCGACTTCATCCAGCAGGTGAAGGACGGGCAGATCGAGAGCGTGACCGTGGATGGCTATGTCATCACCGGCAAGCATCGTGATGGCGATCCCTTCAAGACCATCCGTCCGGCGATCCAGGACAATGGCCTGATCGGCGACCTGGTCAACAATAGCGTCACCATCACCGGCAAGCAGCCCGAGCAGCAGAGCATCTGGACTCAGTTGCTGGTGGCCAGCTTCCCGATCCTGGTGATCATCGCCGTCTTCATGTTCTTCATGCGCCAGATGCAGGGAGGCGCCGGCGGTCGCGGCGGTCCCATGAGCTTTGGCAAGAGCAAGGCGCGACTGCTGTCGGAAGACCAGGTCAAGACCACCTTCGCCGATGTCGCCGGTTGCGACGAAGCCAAGGAAGAAGTCACCGAGCTGGTCGAATTCCTCCGTGATCCAGGCAAGTTCCAACGCCTGGGTGGTCGTATTCCCCGTGGCGTGCTGATGGTCGGCTCGCCGGGTACCGGCAAGACGCTGCTGGCCAAGGCCGTGGCCGGTGAGGCCAAGGTGCCGTTCTTCACCATTTCCGGTTCGGACTTCGTCGAGATGTTCGTCGGTGTTGGCGCCAGCCGTGTCCGTGACATGTTCGACCAGGCCAAGAAGCACGCGCCCTGCATCATCTTCATCGACGAGATCGATGCGGTCGGTCGCCATCGTGGCAACGGCATGGGCGGTGGTCACGACGAGCGCGAGCAGACCCTGAACCAGCTGCTGGTCGAGATGGATGGCTTCGAGATGAACGATGGCATCATCGTCATCGCTGCCACCAACCGTCCTGATGTGCTCGACCCGGCCCTGCTGCGTCCTGGTCGCTTCGATCGCCAGGTGGTGGTCGGTCTGCCGGACATCCGTGGTCGCGAACAGATCCTCAAGGTGCACATGCGCAAGGTGCCGGTCGGCGAGCGCGTCGACGCCGGCGTCATCGCCCGCGGTACCCCGGGTTTCTCCGGTGCCGATCTGGCCAACCTGGTCAACGAGGCTTCGCTGTTCGCCGCCCGCGCTAACAAGCGCATCGTCGATATGCGCGAGTTCGAGCTGGCCAAGGACAAGATCATGATGGGCGCCGAGCGCAAGACCATGGTCATGTCCGAGAAGGAAAAGCGCAACACCGCCTACCACGAAGCGGGTCACGCCATCGTCGGTCGCCTGGTGCCCGAACACGATCCGGTCTACAAGGTCTCCATCATTCCTCGTGGTCGCGCACTGGGCGTAACCATGTTCCTCCCCGAGGAGGACCGCTACAGCCTGTCCAAGCGTGCGCTGGAAAGTCAGATCTGCTCGCTGTTCGGCGGCCGTATCGCCGAGGAAATGACCCTGGGCTTCGAGGGGGTGACCACCGGTGCCTCCAACGACATCATGCGCGCGACCTCCCTGGCGCGGAACATGGTCACCAAGTGGGGCCTGTCCGAGAAACTCGGCCCGCTGCTGTATGGCGAGGAAGAGAACGAAGGCTATCTGGGTCGTTCGGGTGGTGGCGGCGCTGGCAACATGTCGGGCGAGACCGCCAAGCAGATCGACCTGGAAATTCGCCGGATCATCGACGACTGCTATGGCACGGCTAAGCGCCTGTTGGACGAGAACCGCGACAAGCTCGAACTCATGGCCGATGCCCTGATGAAGTACGAGACCATCGACTCCGATCAGATCGACGACATCATGGCCGGCAAGGTCCCGCGTGAGCCGCGTGACTGGCATGACCGTGGCGGTCCTACCGGTGACGCTCCGGCGCCGCAGAGTGGTAGCGATCGTCCGGAAACCCCCATCGGTGGTCCGGCCGGAGAACACTGAAACACCCATGTTCAATCCGCTTCCTTCGACCCGATTGCCTTGCGGCAATCGGGTTCTTGTTTTTGACGCGCCCAAAGTCATGGGCATCCTCAACGTCACTCCCGACTCCTTTTCCGATGGTGGTCGCTATACGGCGGTCGAGAGCGCCCTGCGCCATGCCGAGGGAATGGTGTCGGCGGGTGCGGCCATCATCGATGTCGGGGGCGAGTCCACGCGCCCGGGGGCGCCCGCGGTATCCGAAGCGGAAGAGCTCGATCGGGTCGTGCCGGTGATCGAGGCGATCGCCCGCGAGCTCGATGTCGTGATTTCCATGGATACCTCCACGCCCGCGGTCATGCGCGAAGGCGCCAGGGCGGGTGCCGGTCTGATCAATGACGTGCGCTCGCTGCGTCGGCCCGGTGCCCTCGAGACGGCGGCCGCGACCGACCTGGCGATCTGCCTGATGCACATGCGCGGCGAGCCCGGCACCATGCAGCAGGCGCCCGTCTATGCCGATGTCGCAGGCGAGGTAGGCGCCTTTCTCGCCGAGCAGGTGGCCCGCTGCGAAGCGGTCGGCATCTCCCGTCAGCGGCTGGTGCTGGATCCAGGCTATGGCTTCGCCAAGACCCTCGAGCACAACCTCGAACTGTTCAGGCGACAGGCCGAGTTGCTCGCCTTTGGGCTACCCTTGCTGGTGGGTGTCTCGCGCAAGAGCATGATCGGCGCGGTCACCGGGCGGCCTGTGGAAGGTCGTCTGGCGGGCGGTCTGGCCCTTGCGGCCCTGGCACTGGTCAAGGGCGCGCAGATCCTCAGGGTCCATGATGTGGCGGAAACGGTGGACGTGGTGAAGATGATCACCGCAGTCGAAGGCTTCAGGCAGGAACAGAACTGATGGCAAGAAAGTATTTTGGAACCGATGGCATTCGCGGCAAGGTCGGGACGTATCCCATCACCCCGGATTTCATGCTCAAGCTGGGCTGGGCGGCCGGTATCGCCTTTCGCAGCCGCGGTGGTTGCCGGGTGCTGGTCGGCAAGGACACCCGCAACTCGGGCTACATGTTCGAATCGGCACTGGAAGCCGGGCTGTCCGCCGCCGGCGCCGACGTCATGCTGCTCGGTCCCATGCCCACGCCAGGGATCGCCTACCTGACGCGGACCTTCCAGGCCAGCGCCGGCATCGTTATCAGTGCGTCGCACAATCCCTACTACGACAATGGCATCAAGTTCTTTTCCGGCGCCGGCACCAAGCTGCCCGATGAACTCGAGACCATGATCGAGGAACTGCTCGATACGCCCATGACCGTGGTCGACTCGGCGCGTATCGGCAAGGTCTCGCGCATTAATGATGCCGCCGGGCGCTACATCGAGTTCTGCAAGAGCAGTGTGCCTACCGGGACCAGCTTCGCCGGCATGAAGATCGTGCTGGATTGCGCCAATGGCGCTACCTACAAGATCGCGCCCAGCGTCTTCCGCGAACTGGGGGCGGACGTCAGCGTGCTGGGCGTGCAGCCGGACGGACTCAACATCAACAAGGATTGCGGCTCCACTCACCTGGAGGGGCTGCAGCAGGCAGTGCTCGACCAGCATGCCGACCTTGGCATCGCCTTCGATGGCGACGGCGACCGGGTGCTGATGGTGGATCACACCGGGGCGGCGGTAGATGGCGACGAGCTCCTCTATCTGATCGCTCGCGACCTCAAGCGCCGCGGCCGCCTCGAGGGTGGGGTGGTAGGTACCCTGATGAGCAATCTCGGACTCGAGCTGGGCCTGGCCGAGCTGGATATTCCCTTCGTGCGCGCCAAGGTCGGGGATCGCTATGTGATGGCCGAACTGCTGGAGCGCAACTGGGTGCTGGGGGGCGAGAATTCCGGGCACGTGGTCTGCTGCCAGTACACCACCACCGGAGACGCCACCATCGCCGCGCTGCAGGTGCTGATCGCCCTGCGCAATGCCGGCCAGACCCTGGCCCAGGCGCGCATGGCGCTGCGCAAGTGCCCGCAGGTGCTGATCAACGTGAGATTCGGTGGCGGCCAGGATCCCCTGGAGCATCCACGGGTCAAGCAGGCCAGTGCCGAGGTGACCGAGAAGATGGCCGGCAAGGGACGGGTGCTGCTGCGCAAATCCGGGACCGAGCCGCTGTTGCGGGTCATGGTCGAGGGCGAGAACGAACGAGAGGTGCGGGCCCATGCGGAAGCCCTCGCTCAGTTGATAACCGAGGTATGTGCTTGATTTGCTTGCATGCCTGTTTTCGATTGAGTAACATCTGCGCCCACTTCGCTCCCTGAGGTAAAACGCATGCGTCGTTCCCTGGTTGCCGGTAACTGGAAAATGCATGGCTCGCTGCAAGGCGTGTCGGCGCTGGTCGCAGGCTTGAAAGGGTTGGATGGCGCAGCAGGTGTCGATGTCGTGGTGATTCCGACATTGGTGCATCTGCCGGGGGTGGCTGAGGCGTTGGCGGAAACGTCGCTGATGGTGGGGGCCCAGACCTGTGCTCCCGTCGCGGGCGAGAAGGCTCTGACTGGCGAGGTGTCCTCGACCCAGTTGGCAGAATTCGGTTGCCGCTACGTACTGGTGGGGCACTCCGAGCGACGTGCGCTGCTGGGCGAGGATGATGTGGTGGTGGCAAAGAAATTTGCGGCCATTCAGGAGGGCGGGATGATTCCCGTGCTCTGCGTCGGCGAAACCCGTGAAGAGCGGGAGGCCGAGCGCACTCTGGACGTGGTGGGTGGCCAGCTGAAGGCGGTCATCGATGCGGTTGGAGTGGCAGCGTTCGCCAATGCCGTCGTGGCCTACGAGCCGGTCTGGGCGATAGGTACGGGGCTCACGGCGACGCCGGAGCAGGCGCAAGAGGTTCATGCGGCGATTCGCGCCCTGGTGCGCGAGGCCGATGCTGGGGTCGCTGAAGGCCTTCAGTTGTTGTATGGCGGCAGTGTCAAGGCCGCCAACGCTGCCGAATTGTTCGGCATGCCGGATATCGATGGGGGGCTGGTAGGTGGAGCCTCCCTGAATGCTGAAGAGTTCAGTGCGATTTGCCGCGCTGCAGGACGTGGATAATGTTGGAAACTGCAGTTGTCGTGATCCACTTGCTGATGGCGCTTGGCCTGATCGTGCTGGTATTGATGCAGCAGGGCAAGGGTGCCGAAGCCGGTGCATCCTTTGGTGCGGGCGCCTCGGGTACCGTATTTGGTAGCCAAGGTTCTGCTACCTTTCTGAGTCGCTTTACTGCTATACTAGCCGCGGTTTTTTTCGCGACTAGCCTGGGTCTGGCGTACTTCGCCAAGAACCATGCGCTGAGTCTGCGCGAAGTGGGTCTGCCCACTCAGCCGGTCCAGCAGGCTCCTCAGCCGAAGCAGGATGGTAACGATGTTCCCCTGAGTCAGCCTAGCGCTGCCCAGGGTGGTACTTCCGGGGACGTGCCCCAGGAGTCCAAGTAGGTTTCAAAGGTTTCATGCCGAAGTGGTGGAATTGGTAGACACGCTATCTTGAGGGGGTAGTGGCCACAGGCTGTATGGGTTCGAGTCCCATCTTCGGCACCAAATAGCAAAGACGTCCTGCAGGACGCGGCGAGAGAGTAGGTTGACTCCTAGAGTTCAGTTGAATATAATCTCGCTCCAGCTTTGACGCGGGGTGGAGCAGTCTGGTAGCTCGTCGGGCTCATAACCCGAAGGTCGTTGGTTCAAATCCAGCCCCCGCAACCAGTTTTTTAAAGCCCCTTTATAGGGGCTTTTTGTTGGCTGGACAGTTCGGGTCGCGCTTTCTTGCGCAGACCTCTTAGGGATGGGCGTAATGCCCATTTTTTATTCTCAAAAAACGCGAGGCAACCAGGTGTCGAGCAAGCTAGAACAGTTGCAGGCCTTGCTGGCCCCCGTCGTCGAGGCGCTTGGCTATGTCTGCTGGGGTGTCGAGTACATCTCCCAAGGGCGGCATTCGCTACTGCGTGTCTATATCGATCATCCCAACGGCATTCTCGTCGAAGATTGCGAGGCCGTCAGTCGCCAGGTAAGTGGCGTACTCGATGTGGAAGATCCCATCACCAATGAATACACCCTCGAGGTGTCTTCCCCCGGTATGGATAGACCGCTGTTCACGCTGGAGCAATTCGCTGCCCACGCCGGTGAACAGGTCAAGGTCAAACTTCGGTCGCCCTTCGAAGGGCGACGTAATTTCCAGGGTTTGCTGCGCGGTGTGGAAGACCAGGACGTCGTGGTGCAGGTGGACGAGCATGAGTATCTGCTGCCCATCGAGATGATCGACAAGGCCAACGTCGTTCCCCGTTTCGAGTGATTTGAGCGCGAGACCGCGGATCCCAAGGATTGCGAATACGAGGCGTAAGATGAGCAAAGAAGTTCTGCTGGTAGTGGAATCTGTTTCGAACGAGAAGGGTGTTCCACCCGGCGTCATCTTCGAGGCACTGGAGTTGGCTCTCGCCACGGCTACCAAGAAGCGCTACGAAGAAGATGTGGATCTGCGGGTGTCGATCAACCGACACAACGGCAGCTACGAAACCTTCCGTCGCTGGACCGTGGTGGAAGACGAAGACTATCAGCTGCCCGATTCGCATCTGACGGTGGAAGACGCCCAGGAAGAGCATCCCGGCGTCAAGGCCGGTGAAGTGATCGAAGAAAAGATCGAGTCCATCGAATTCGGTCGGATCGCCGCCCAGACCGCCAAGCAGGTGATCGTGCAGAAGGTGCGCGAGGCCGAGCGGGCTCAGGTGGTGGACGCCTATCGCGAGAAGGTCGGCGAGATCATCTCCGGTACCGTCAAGAAGGTCACCCGTGACAGCGTGATCGTCGACCTGGGCAACAATGCCGAGGCGCTGCTGCCGCGCGAGCACATCATTCCCCGCGAGACCTTCCGCATGGGCGTGCGTCTGCGTGCCCTGCTCAAGGAAATCCGCACGGAGAACCGCGGTCCGCAGCTGATGCTGTCGCGTACCGATCCGCAGATGCTGATCGAGCTGTTCCGCATCGAGGTGCCGGAAATTTCCGAGCAGCTGATCGATGTCATGGCCGCCGCCCGGGATCCGGGTTCGCGGGCCAAGATCGCCGTCCGTTCCAAGGACAAGCGCATCGATCCCCAGGGTGCCTGCATCGGCATGCGCGGTTCGCGCGTCCAGGCGGTATCCGGTGAACTGGGTGGCGAGCGGGTCGACATCGTCCTCTGGGACGACAACCCGGCGCAGTTCGTCATCAACGCCATGGCCCCGGCCGAAGTCGCCTCGATCATCGTCGACGAAGACAGCCGTACCATGGACATCGCCGTCGCCGAGGATAACCTGGCCCAGGCCATTGGCCGTGGCGGTCAGAACGTGCGCCTGGCCAGTCAGCTGACCGGCTGGACGCTCAACGTGATGACCGAGGCGGACATCAACGCCAAGCAGCAGGCCGAGACCGGCGACATCATCCAGCGCTTCATCGACGAGCTGGATGTCGACGAGGAGCTGGCGCAGGTGCTGGTGGAAGAAGGCTTCACCTCCCTCGAGGAAGTGGCCTACGTGCCCATGGAAGAGATGCTCAACATCGATGGCTTCGACGAAGACATCGTCAACGAGCTGCGTACCCGGGCCAAGGATCGCCTGCTGACCCGGGCCATCGCGACCGAAGAACAGAAGAGCCCCAGCGAAGATCTGCTGACCCTCGACGGCATGGACCCCCAGCTCGCCAGCGCGCTGGCCCAGCGTGGCGTGGTGAATCGCGAAGAGCTCGCCGAGCAGTCGATCGACGACCTGCTCGACATCAACGGCATGACCGAAGAGCGTGCCGGCAAGCTGATCATGGCTGCCCGTGCCCATTGGTTCGAGTAAGCGGCGCAGTCTGAGGAGAGAAGTGCATGACGCAAGTCACGGTGAAAGAACTGGCCCAAACGGTCAATACGCCGGTGGAACGTCTGCTACAGCAGATGCGCGAGGCAGGTCTGACGCACAGCAGTGCTGAGCAGCTGGTGAGCGATGCGGAGAAGCAGGCCCTGCTGACGCATCTCAAGGGGACGGCGCAGCTCGACGAGCCGAGCAAGATCACCCTGCAGCGCAAGACCCAGACCACGCTGAAAGTGGCCGGCAGCAAGACAGTCAGCGTCGAAGTGCGCAAGAAGAAGACCTTCGTCAAGCGCAGTACCGCTGAACTCGAGGCCGAACAGCGCCGCGAGCAGGAAGCCCAGCGCGCGGCCGACGAGGCTGCGGCCCAGGCACGTGCCGAGGAAGAAGCTCAGCGCGCCGCCGAAGCGGCTGCCCAGCAGCAGGCCGAAGCCGCTGCCCAGGCCGCGCAGCAGCAGGCGGTCGCCGCCGAGGCTGCGACACCGGCCGCGTCGGAAGCCCCGGCCGTGGTGGCCGAGCAGCAACCCGCTGCCGAGGCTGCCGCCGAGGTCAAGAAGGCCGATCCGGCCGGCGAGCGCAAGCGCGAAGAGCCGCGTCGTCCCGTGCATCCTGCGCCGAGCAGCAAGCGCGACGAAGACGAGCGTCGCGAGCGCAAGAACGCCCAACATCGCCCGTCGATCAAGGACAAGGTCGCAGCTCCCCGTACCGTGCGCAGTGGCGACGACGAGGAAGAAGGCTTTGGCCGGCGCGGTGGTCGCGGTGGCAAGTCGCGACTCAAGAAGCGAAACCAACACGGGTTCCAGAGCCCGACAGGACCTGTAGTGCGCGAAGTCAATCTAGGCGAGACCATCACCGTCTCTGAGCTTGCTCAGCAGATGTCGGTGAAGGCCGCCGAAGTCATCAAGTTCATGTTCAAGATGGGGTCTCCCGCCACCATCAACCAGGTGCTCGACCGCGAGACGGCGCAGCTGGTGGCCGAAGAGCTGGGCCACAAGGTCAAGCTGGTCAACGAGAACGCGCTGGAAGATCAGCTGGCCGAGTCCCTCAAGTTCGAGGGCGGCAAGGCCCTGCACCGCGCGCCGGTGGTGACCGTCATGGGTCACGTCGACCACGGCAAGACCTCGCTGCTGGACTACATCCGTCGCGCCAAGGTCGCGTCGGGCGAAGCCGGTGGCATCACCCAGCACATCGGTGCCTACCACGTGGAAACCGAGCGTGGCATGGTGACCTTCCTGGATACCCCTGGCCACGCCGCGTTCACCGCGATGCGTGCCCGCGGTGCCAAGGCCACCGACATCGTCATCCTGGTCGTCGCGGCCGATGACGGCGTCATGCCGCAGACCGAGGAAGCCATCCAGCACGCCAAGGCGGCGGGTGTACCCATCGTCGTGGCGGTCAACAAGATCGACAAGCCCGATGCCGACCCGGATCGCGTCAAGCACGATCTGGCCGGTCGTCAGGTGATCCCGGAAGAGTGGGGCGGCGACACCCAGTTCGTACACGTCTCGGCCAAGGCCGGTACCGGCGTCGACGAACTGCTCGAAGCCATCCTGCTGCAGGCCGAGGTCCTGGAACTGACCGCCACGCCGGAAGCACCCGGTCGCGGCGTGGTCATCGAATCGCGCCTGGACAAGGGTCGTGGTCCGGTGGCTACCGTGCTGGTGCAGAACGGTACCCTGCGTCAGGGCGACATGGCACTGGTCGGCGTCAACTTCGGCCGCATCCGCGCCATGCTCGACGAGAACGGCAAGCCGATCAAGGAAGCCGGTCCGTCCATCCCGGTCGAGATCCTTGGCCTGGACGGCACCCCGGATGCCGGTGACGAGCTCACCGTGCTGACCGACGAGAAGAAGGCCCGCGAAGTGGCGCTGTTCCGTCAGGGCAAGTTCCGCGAGATCAAGCTGGCCCGCGCTCACGCCGGCAAGCTCGAGAACATCTTCGAGAACATGGGCCAGGACGAGAAGAAGACCCTCAACATCGTGCTCAAGTCCGATGTGCGGGGCTCCCTCGAGGCGCTGCAGGGCTCGCTGTCCGGTCTGGGCAACGACGAAGTCCAGGTGCGGGTGGTCGGCGGTGGCGTCGGTGGTATCACCGAGAGCGATGCCAACCTGGCGCTGGCTTCCAATGCCGTGCTGTTCGGCTTCAACGTCCGGGCCGATGCCGGGGCGCGGAAGATCGTCGAGCAGGAAGGCCTCGACATGCGCTACTACAACGTCATCTACGACATCATCGAAGACGTGAAGAAGGCGCTGACCGGCATGCTGGGCAGTGACGTCCGGGAGAACATCCTGGGTATCGCCGAGGTGCGTGACGTCTTCCGTTCGCCCAAGTTCGGCGCTGTCGCCGGCTGCATGGTCACCGAGGGCATGGTGCACCGCAATCGTCCGATCCGCGTCCTGCGCGAAGACGTGGTCATCTTCGAAGGCGAGCTGGAATCCCTGCGTCGCTTCAAGGATGACGTGGCCGAAGTCCGTGCCGGCATGGAATGCGGTATCGGCGTGAAGAGCTACAACGACGTACGCGTCGGCGACAAGATCGAGGTGTTCGAGAAGGTTCAGGTCGCCCGTTCGCTGTAACGACGACCCTGCACCAGGACGGCAGGTCGCGGACCTGGCAGAACCCTGCCAGGTCCGGACTTGCCGTTCGCGTTTCCAAGGTTCATGGCTGGCAGGCCTGGTGTCTGCGGCCTTTCGTACGAGAGTTTCGACATGGCCAAAGAATTCAGCCGTACCCAGCGCATCGGTGATCAGATGCAGCGTGAACTGGCACTGCTGATCCAGCGCGAGATCAAGGATCCGCGACTGGGCATGGTGACCATCACCGGCGTGGACGTCGCGCGCGACCTGTCCCATGCCAAGGTGCACATCACCGTCCTGGGCAAGGACGACGATGCCGACGCCATCAAGCAGAACATCGGCATCCTCAAGGACGCCGCCGGCTTCCTGCGCCAGCAGCTGGGCCGGGCGATGAAGCTGCGCACCGTTCCGCAACTGAGCTTCCAGTACGACGAGAGCATCCGTCGCGGTGCCCAGCTGTCGGCCCTGATCGAGCGCGCGGTCGCCGAAGATCGTCGCCACGAAGGGGAGGAATAGGGGTGGCCCAGGTCAAGCGTATTCGCCGCCAGGTGCACGGCGTGCTGGTGCTGGACAAGCCGCGCGGCTTTTCCTCCAACGCCGCCCTGCAAAAGGTCCGTTGGCTGCTCAATGCCGAGAAGGCCGGACATACCGGTAGCCTGGATCCCCTGGCCACCGGCGTGCTGCCACTGTGCTTCGGCGAGGCCACCAAGTTTTCCCAGTACCTGCTGGATGCCGACAAGGGCTACAGCACCGTGGCGCAACTGGGCGTCACCACCACCACCGGCGATGCCGAGGGTGAAGTGCTGGAGCGACGGGCGGTCGCGGTCGATGAAGCGGCCATCCAGGCGGCGCTGCCGGCCTTCCGCGGCCAGATAGAGCAGATTCCGCCGATGTATTCGGCGCTCAAGCGCGACGGTCAGCCGCTGTACAAGCTGGCGCGTGCCGGGGAAGTAGTGGAGCGCGAGGCGCGTTCTGTTACTATTGCCCGTCTGGAACTGCTGGCGTTGCAGGAAGATCGCGCGACGCTGGAAGTGGCCTGCAGCAAGGGCACCTATGTGCGTACCCTGGTCGAAGACCTCGGCGCCCGTCTTGGCTGTGGTGCCCATGTGGCCGAGTTGCGCCGCACCCAGGCCGGCCCCTTTGGCCTGGCGCAGGCCATCAGCCTGGAAGAGCTGGAGGCGGCGCACGCCGAAGGCGGTTCCGAAGCGCTGGATCGCTTCCTGCTGCCGGTCGACAGTGGCCTGGAGCACTGGCCGCTGGTGCAGTTGACGCAGCACAGCGCCTACTACTGGTTGCACGGTCAGCCCGTTCGGGCGGCCAATGCACCGAAATTCGGCTTGATGCGGGTGCAGGACGACCAGGGTCGTTTCATCGGCATCGGCGAGATTGACGACGAGGGGCAGGTTGCTCCCCGTAGACTGATTCGGTCCTAGACCGATACCGAGGGTGGCTGTCAGCAGGCACGGTCACACCTCTTTCCTTAAGCACGGGATCCATCCCGGCCTGTTCCTCAGAGGAGCCCTATCATGGCACTGAGCGTTGAAGACAAAGCCCAGATCGTAAACGAGTTCAAGCAGAGCGAAGGCGACACCGGTTCCCCGGAAGTGCAGGTTGCCCTGCTGTCCGCCAACATCGACAAGCTGCAAGGTCACTTCAAGGCCAACGGCAAAGATCACCACAGCCGTCGTGGTCTGATCCGCATGGTCAACCAGCGTCGTAAGCTGCTGGACTACCTGAAGTCCAAGGACACCTCTCGTTACAGCGCACTGATCGCTCGCCTGGGCCTGCGTCGTTAATACGATGCAGACCTGCTGCAAGCAGTCTGAAGCTGGAGGTCGGCTCGCGCCGGCCTCCGGCTTTTTTGCTTGAGAGGCCGACAGAATCGGCCTGCGTCACCCGGAGATCAGCGAGGGTCCGAATCCCTCTGGTCGCCCCCGTTTCCCCCAAGGCAATAAAGAGAAGGAAAGACTGTGAATCCAGTAATCAAGCAATTCAAGTTCGGTGAGCAGACCTTCACCCTGGAAACCGGCCGCATCGCGCGCCAGGCGACCGGTGCCGTGCTGGTCTCCACCGAAGACGTCAGCGTGCTGGTCACCGTGGTCGGTGCCAAGCAGCCCGCCGTCGGCAAGGACTTCTTCCCGCTGTCCGTGCACTACCAGGAGAAGACCTACGCCGCTGGCCGCATCCCCGGTGGCTACTTCAAGCGTGAAGGCCGTCCTTCCGAGAAGGAAACCCTGACCTCGCGCCTGATCGATCGCCCGATCCGCCCGCTGTTCCCCGAAGGCTTCCTCAACGAAGTCCAGGTGGTCTGCACCGTGGTCAGCACCAACAAGAAGTCCGATCCGGACATCGCCGCCATGATCGGCACCTCCGCCGCCCTGGCCATCTCCGGCATTCCCTTCGCCGGTCCCATCGCCGCTGCGCGCGTGGGCTACCACAGCGAACTGGGCTACCTGCTGAACCCCAGCTACGAGCAGCTGCAGAGCTCCAGCCTGGACATGGTCGTGGCCGGTACCCGTGACGCCGTGCTGATGGTGGAATCCGAAGCCGACGAGCTGACCGAAGACCAGATGCTGGGTGGCGTGCTGTTCGCCCACGAAGAATTCCAGGTGGCCATCGAGGCCATCAGCCAGTTCGCCGCCGAAGCCGGCAAGCCGACCTGGAACTGGCAGGCACCCGCCGAGAACACCGCCCTGGTCGAGGCCGTCAAGGCCGAGGTCGGCGAGGCCGTGTCCCGTGCCTACACCATCACCATCAAGCAGGACCGCTATGCGGCCCTGGGCGCCCTGCGTGACCAGGCCATCGCCAAGCTGGCCGGCGAGAACGGTCAGTACAGCGAAGCCGAGGTCAAGGAGACCTTCGGTCTGCTGGAATACCGCACCGTGCGCCAGAACATCGTCGACGGCAAGCCGCGTATCGACGGCCGCGACACCCGCACCGTTCGCCCGCTGCAGATCGAAGTCGGCACCCTGAAGAAGACCCACGGTTCGGCGCTGTTCACCCGTGGCGAAACCCAGGCCCTGGTCACCGCGACCCTGGGTACCGCCCGCGATGCCCAGCTGCTGGACACCCTGGAAGGCGAGCGTCGTGACAGCTTCATGCTGCACTACAACTTCCCGCCCTTCTCGGTCGGCGAGTGCGGCCGCATGGGCAGCCCGGGCCGTCGCGAGATCGGTCACGGCCGCCTGGCCCGTCGTGGCATCCAAGCCATGCTGCCGACCCAGGAAGCCTTCCCCTACAGCATCCGCGTGGTCTCCGAGATCACCGAGTCCAACGGCTCCAGCTCCATGGCCTCGGTCTGCGGTGCCTCTCTGGCGCTGATGGACGCCGGTGTGCCGGTCAAGGCCCCGGTTGCCGGTATCGCCATGGGTCTGGTCAAGGAAGGCGAGAAGTTCGCCGTCCTGACCGACATCCTGGGTGACGAAGATCACCTGGGCGACATGGACTTCAAGGTGGCCGGTACCGCCAAGGGCGTTACCGCCCTGCAGATGGACATCAAGATCAACGGCATCACCGAAGAGATCATGGAGATCGCCCTGGAGCAGGCGCTGGAAGCGCGTCTGAACATCCTGGGTCAGATGAACCAGGTGATCTCCGAGTCCCGCGCCGAGCTGTCGGAAAACGCCCCGACCATGCTGGCGATGAAGATTGACCAGGACAAGATCCGCGACGTGATCGGCAAGGGTGGCGCCACCATCCGTGGTATCTGCGAAGAGACCAAGGCTTCGATCGACATCGAAGACGACGGCACCATCAAGATCTACGGCGAGACCCGCGAAGCGGCTGAAGCGGCCAAGCAGCGCGTTCTGGGCATCACTGCCGAGGCCGAGATCGGCAAGATCTACGTCGGCAAGGTGGAGCGCATCGTCGACTTCGGCGCCTTCGTCAACATCCTGCCGGGCAAGGACGGTCTGGTGCACATCTCGCAGATCAGCGATCAGCGCATCGAGAAGGTCACCGACGTCCTCAAGGAAGGTCAGGAAGTGAAGGTACTGGTGCTGGACGTGGATAACCGCGGTCGCATCAAGCTGTCGATCAAGGACGTGGCGGCGGCGGAAGCCTCCGGCGTCTGAGACGACCCTGCATGAGAAAAACCCGGCCTCGGCCGGGTTTTTTCGTTTGGGGTACGGGTGCCGGGTACCTTTGTATCGCGGCCATGCCGGTGCGCCGTAGCGACCGCTTCTCCAGGGGGGGCAACTGTCCTATCGCTATAGGAATACACCCGTAGCGTGGAAAAGGGCGCAGCCTTTTCCACTGAAGAGTTCATCGCGGGTCCTACCCTCACCCCGGCCCTCTCCCAGAGGGAGAGGGGGTTATCCGAGCTGGCATTAGCCCCGGCAAGATCGCGATAAACCGGCGTGCCTCCCGCTGTAGGAGCGACCCATGGCCGCGATTGGCCCAGGCATTACGCCTTCTCGCGAATCCATTCGATGAAGCTGCGCACCTTGGGCACCTCGGCCATCTGTTCCGGATAGGCCAGCCAGTAGGCGTGGGGGCTGGCCAGGCGGTGGGGCCAGGCGAGCACCAGACGGCCGGAGGCTAGTTCTTCGGCGACCAGGAATTCCGGTAGCAGCGCTACCCCACAGCCTTCCTGGGCGGCGCGGGCGCAGAGGGTGAAGGTGTCGAAGCGCGGGCCGTGATGGCTGTGGACTTCTTCGCGGCCGAGGCTGGCGTACCAGTCGTGCCAGGACTCCGGGCGGGTGGTGTTCTGCAGCAGGACGAAGTCCACCAGTTGCTCCGGTCCGGCGATGCCCTCGGTGGGCAGCAGGTCCGGCGCGCAGACCGCGACCATATGCTCGTGCAGCAGCAGTTCGCACTCGGCACCCGGCCAGCTGCCGTGGCCATAGAACAGCGCCACGTCATGGCGGGGATCGCGGAAGTCCACCGGTTCCAGGGCGCTGGAGACGTCCAGGTGGATGTTGGGAAAGCGCAGGCGCCAGCCCTTTAGCCGTGGCACCAGCCAGCGTTCGCCGAAGGTCGGCGGGGTGGCCACGCGCAGCACCTCGGTCTCGCCGCCATAGGATCTCAGGTAGCGCGCCGACATCTCCAGCTGGTTGAGGATCTTGTCCACCTCGGCCAGGTAGAGCGCGCCCGCCGGCGTGAGTTGCAGGCGACGGCGGACCCGGCGAAAGAGGCTGTGCTGCAGCAGGTCCTCGAGCTGGGCGACCTGCTTGCTGACGGCGCTCTGGGTCAGGGCCAGTTCGTCGGCCGCGCGGGTAAAGCTCAGGTGACGCGCGACCGCCTCGAAGCACTGCATGGCGGTGATGGACGGCAGGTGGCGACGTTGCATGAGCGGACTCGCAGCATGAAAAAAGGGAATGATATGCCGAGCAAAGGTCGGTTGTCCGGCGCCGCTGGGCTGACCATACTCAGGGACGATTCCCACTCTGCGGAGACCTCAGCATGAGCAAGGCCCTGTTGGAACGCCTCGGCGTTCCTGTCCAGCACTACACCCAAGGCGAGCACCGGGTGCATTCCCCCATCGATGGCAGCCAACTGGGCAGCGTCGCCCTGGAAAGCGCCGCCGAGGTGGAGCAGAAGATCTCCCGTGCCGAGCGGGCCTTCCAGGCCTGGCGTGCGGTGCCGGCGCCGCGGCGTGGCGAGCTGGTGCGCCTGCTGGGTGAAGAGCTGCGCGCGCACAAGGCCGATCTGGGCGAGCTGGTGTCCTGGGAAGCCGGCAAGATCACCCAGGAAGGCCTGGGCGAAGTCCAGGAGATGATCGACATCTGCGACTTCGCCGTTGGCCTGTCGCGTCAGCTCTATGGTCTGACCATTGCCTCCGAGCGCCCTGGTCATCACATGCGTGAATCCTGGCAGCCGCTGGGGGTGGTGGGCATCATCAGTGCCTTCAACTTCCCGGTGGCGGTCTGGTCGTGGAATGCCGCCCTGGCCCTGGTCTGTGGCAATCCGGTGATCTGGAAGCCCTCGGAAAAGACCCCGCTGACCGCCCTGGCCTGCCAGGCGCTGTTCGAGAAGGCCCTGGCGCGCTTTGGCGATGCTCCGGCCGATCTGAGTCAGGTCATCGTTGGCGATCGCGCCGCCGGTGAAGCCCTGGTGGACGATCCGCGGGTGGCACTGGTGAGCGCCACGGGTAGCACCCGCATGGGTCGCGAGGTAGGACCCCGGGTTGCGGCGCGCTTCGGCCGCAGCATCCTCGAGCTGGGCGGCAACAATGCCATGATCCTCGCACCGAGCGCCGATCTGGACATGGCGGTGCGTGCCATCCTGTTCAGCGCCGTCGGCACCGCCGGCCAGCGCTGCACCACCCTGCGCCGGCTGATCGCCCATCGTTCGGTCAAGGACGAGATCGTCGCCCGACTCAAGACCGCCTATGCCAAAGTCCGCATCGGTCATCCGCTGGAGGGCAACCTGATCGGTCCGCTGATCGACGCGGCCAGTTTCCAGGCCATGCAGGGCGCGCTGGAGCAGGCGCGTGGCGAGGGTGGGGTGGTCTACGGCGGCGAGCGCCAGCTGGCCGACAGGTATCCCGAGGCCTACTATGTGGCGCCGGCCATCGTCGAGATGCCCGAGCAGAGCGAGGCGGTGCGTCACGAGACCTTCGCGCCCATCCTCTATGTGCTGACCTATGACGATTTCGACGAGGCGGTGGCGCTGAACAACGCCGTGCCCCAGGGCCTGTCGTCCTGCATCTTCACCACCGACGTGCGCGAGGCCGAGGCCTTCATGTCGGCGACCGGCAGCGACTGCGGCATCGCCAACGTCAACATCGGACCGAGCGGTGCCGAGATCGGTGGCGCCTTCGGTGGCGAGAAGGAAACCGGCGGTGGCCGCGAATCCGGCTCCGATGCCTGGAAGGCCTACATGCGCCGCCAGACCAACACCGTCAACTACTCCCGCCAGTTGCCGCTGGCCCAGGGCATCGTCTTCGACTGAGTGGATCCGCCAGGAGCGCAGAGAATGCAGTTGCGTGAAGAGTGCCTATGGGAGCGGCTGTATCCGGCGGTGCCGGACGCACCGCTGCAGGGCGAGCGTGACACCGAGGTCTGCGTCATCGGCGGTGGTTACACCGGCCTGTCCACCGGCCTGCACCTGGCGCAGGCCGGGCGGCGGGTGGTGGTGCTGGAGGCCCATGGCGTCGGCCATGGCGGCTCCGGGCGCAATGTCGGGCTGGTCAATGCCGGCATGTGGATCCCGCCGGACGAGGCGGTGGCCACCCTGGGACCGGAGGTCGGCGAGCGTCTGCTGGGGGTGATGGGCGATGCGCCGAGTCAGGTGTTCGCCCTCATCGAGCGCTATGGCATCGACTGCCAGCCGCGCCGCGCCGGCACCCTGCACATGGCGCACAGCGCCAAGGGCCTGGCCGATCTTGGTCAGCGTGCCGAGCAATGGCAGCGCCGCGGCGCCCGGGTCGAGCTGCTGGAAGGCGAAGCCTGCTACAGCGCCTGTGGTACCCGCGACATCAGTGGTGCGCTGCTCGATCATCGCGCCGGTACCCTGGTGCCCATGGGGTATGCCCTGGGCCTGGCCAGGGCGCTGCGCCAGGAAGGCGGCGAGTTGTTCGAGCAGAGTTCGGTGCAGCGCCTGCAGCGGATCGGCGAACGCTGGCAGGTGGAAACCCCCCAGGGGCGGGTCACCGCCGACCAGGTGGTGATCGCCTCCAACGCCTACACCGAAGGCGAATGGACCACCCTGCGCAAGCAATTCTTCCCGGGCTACTACTACCAGGTGGCCTCGCGGCCCCTCGGCCCGGAGGCGGATTTCATCCTGCCCCAGGGCCGTGGCTCCTGGGACACCCGGACGGTGCTCAGCAGCATCCGCCGCGATGCCGATGGCCGTCTGCTGCTGGGCAGTCTCGGCAACATGGCGGGGCGGCCGGCCGGCTTCATCCGCGCCTGGGCCGATCGCATCCAGCGGCACTATTTCCCCGCGCTCGGACGGGTCGAGTGGGAATGCAGCTGGACGGGCCGCATCGGCTTCACGCCCGATCATCTGATGCGACTGTTCGAACCGGCGCCGGGCCTGCTGGCGGTGACCGGCTACAACGGACGCGGGGTTACCACGGGCACGGTGGTGGGGCAGGCCTTTGCCCGCTATCTGTGCAGTGGCGATCGCCACGACCTGCCGCTGCCCCTGGCGTCGCTGGATGCCAATCCGGTCGGCCAGTGGCGCAGCCTGATGTACGAAGCCGGCTTCACCCTCTATCACGCCGGGCAATGCCTGCGCGTGGTGCTCTAGCGACCCCGCCATACCTGCTGTCACCGGCCCTCGGGCCGGGCGATAACACGCCGAAGCGGCCGATTTGCGCATCCCGACCCGTGCAAGTCGGCCGCTTTTTTTCTGCTGTCCACCACTGCAAGCAGGTCGAGAGAACGGCCGATCCGCCCGGGGCCTGCGACCGCAGGATCATGGTTACTTTAGTGGCACAGTGTGGGGCCGGTGTTACGTTTTGGTGCGAAACAGGTGCAACCGGGTTGCTATCTGGTAACAAACCGCTGGGTTTCAACCCTCCCGCTGCTACCGCTTCGCCGAATTATCCAGACTAATGAGCCGCTTACGACAAAAGTCTAAAGGGCGGTCCGCTCCACTGGCTGCGGCCCTCGCCGCAGGCTGTCGGCGGTTTTGGCTCATCGCAGTAGCGGCAAATGGCCTTTGCGCCCGGTACACAACTGGCTGATGGCACAGGCTTTGCTCCGGCGAAAAGGCCAACCACCCTCTGGAGCAAACCTCCCATGTCGAAGATTTACAGAAAAGGCATTCTGGCTCTCGCTATCGGTTCTGCGTTCACTCTCTCCTCCCTGGCGCATGCCGACGTCGTGATCGGTGTCGCCGGTCCCTTCACCGGGGCCAGCGCCGCCTATGGCGAGCAGTTCTGGAAGGGGGCTACCCAGGCCGCGGCGGACATCAACGCCGCCGGTGGCATCAATGGCGAGAAGATCAAGCTGGTGCAGGGCGACGACGCCTGCGAGCCCAAGCAGGCCGTGGCCGTGGCCAACCGCCTGGTGGACTCCGAGAAGGTCAAGGCCGTGATCGGCCACTTCTGCTCCTCCAACACCATGCCCGCCTCGGAGATCTACGACGAAGCCGGCATCATCTCCATCACCCCGGCGTCCACCAATCCCAAGATCACCGAGCGTGGCCTGACCGGCGTGTTCCGCATGTGCGGACGTGACGACCAGCAGGGCATCGTGGCCGGCGACTACATCGTCGATACCCTCAAGGCCAAGAAGGTCGCCATCATCCACGACAAGGACACCTACGGTCAGGGCCTGGCCGACGCCACCAAGGCGCAGCTCAACAAGCGCGGCGTGAAAGAGGTGCTCTACGAGGGCCTGACCCGCGGCGAGAAGGACTTCAACTCCCTGGTCACCAAGATCCGCGCCTCCGGCGCCGACGTGGTCTACTTCGGTGGCCTGCACCCCGAGGCCGGTCCGCTGGTGCGGCAGATGCGCGAGCAGGGCGTGACCGCCAAGTTCGTCTCCGGCGACGGCATCGTCTCCGCCGACCTGGTCACCACCGCCGGTGGCGCCCAGTACACCAAGGGCGTGCTGATGACCTTCGGCGCCGACCCGCTGCAGAACCCCGCCGGCAAGACCGTGGTGGAAACCCTGCGCAAGTCCGGCTACGAGCCCGAGGGCTACACCCTCTACTCCTATGCCTCGCTGCAGGCCGTGGCCGCCGCCTTCAACGGCATCAAGGGCACCGACGGCGCCAAGGCCGCCGAGTGGCTGAAGTCCCACAGCGTCAACACCGTCCTGGGTGAGAAGAGCTGGGACAGCAAGGGCGACCTCAAGGTCTCCGACTACGTGATGTACGAATGGGACGACAAGGGCAAGTACCACCAGCTGCCCTGATCCTCGCGTGAATCCGCCCGCCGCCGCCTCGTCTCCGCCCCAGGACGAGGTGGCGGCCGGCGGCCCTCGTCATCCATCCAGCGCGAGACTGCAAACGTGGACGGTATCTTCCTGCAACAACTGGTCAACGGCCTGACCCTGGGCTCGGTCTACGGACTCATCGCCATCGGCTACACCATGGTCTATGGCATCATCGGCATGATCAACTTCGCCCACGGCGACGTGTACATGGTGTCGGCCTATCTCGCCGCCATCGGCATCGCCCTGCTGAGCGTGTTCGGCCTGCATTCCTTCCCGGTGCTGATCCTCGGCACCCTGATCTTCACCGTGGTGGTCACCTCCGTGTACGGCTGGGCCATCGAGCGGATCGCCTACAAGCCGCTGCGCAACTCCACGCGCCTGGCGCCGCTGATCTCGGCCATCGGCATGTCGCTGATCCTGCAGAACTACGTGCAGCTCGCCCAGGGCGCGCGCCAGCAGGGGGTACCGACGCTGCTCGA
Source organism: Pseudomonas sp. MOIL14HWK12:I1 (assembly GCF_000510705.1). NCBI lineage: Bacteria > Pseudomonadati > Pseudomonadota > Gammaproteobacteria > Pseudomonadales > Pseudomonadaceae > Pseudomonas > Pseudomonas sp. MOIL14HWK12:I1. The sequence continues at coordinate 43,099 of NZ_AZNY01000013.1, forward strand.
CGGCGCCCTGCGCCTGCACATCGGCGACGGCTTCGTGATCATCACCTACACCAAGATCTTCATCATCCTGGCCTCCATCATCGGCATGGGCCTGCTCACCTACGTGATCCAGAAGACCACCCTCGGCCGCATGTGCCGGGCCACCCAGCAGGATCGCAAGATGGCGCAGATCCTCGGCATCAACACCGACCGGGTGATCTCCTACGTCTTCATCATCGGTGCGGCCATGGCGGCGCTGGCCGGGGTGCTGATCACCCTCAACTACGGCACCTTCGACTTCTATGCCGGCTTCATCATCGGCATCAAGGCCTTTACCGCGGCGGTGCTCGGCGGCATCGGCTCGCTGCCCGGCGCCATGCTCGGCGGCATCATCCTCGGCATCTCCGAAGCCCAGTTCGCCAGCCTGGTGAACTCGGACTACAAGGACGTCTTCAGCTTCTCGCTGCTGGTGGCGATCCTGATCTTTAGGCCCCAGGGGCTGCTCGGCAAACCCCAGGTCACGAAGGTGTAATCCATGAGTCAGACGTCTTCCTCCTTCGACCTCAAGGTCGTGCTGCGCGACACCCTCATGGTGGGCCTGGTCTCGCTGATCCTGTTCGGCCCCATCGTCGGCATCGTGCTCGACGGCTACGGCTACAACCTCGAGCCCGGTCGCGTCGGCATCATGGTCGCGGTGGTCATGGCCGGCCGCTTCCTGCTCAGCCTGTTCGGCCAGACCGCCAAGGGCCGTGACTGGATCGAGTCCTTCAAGCGCAACGACGGCGGTGTCCATGTGCTGCCGCCGGGGCACAAGTCCAACCTGAGATTCATCCTGCCCATCGTCATTCTGGTGGCCATCGCCTTTCCCTTCCTGGCCACCAAGTACTGGCTGACGGTCATCATCCTCTGCCTGATCTACGTGCTGCTGGGCCTGGGCCTGAACATCGTGGTGGGCCTGGCCGGTCTGCTCGACCTTGGCTACGTCGGCTTCTATGCCATCGGTGCCTACGGTCTGGCGCTGGGTTACCAGTACCTCGGGCTGGGCTTCTGGACCATGCTGCCGCTCGCGGCGGTCATGGCGGCGGTGGCGGGAGCGATCCTCGGCTTCCCGGTGCTACGCATGCACGGGGACTACCTGGCCATCGTCACCCTCGGCTTCGGCGAGATCATCCGCCTGGTGCTCAACAACTGGCTGGAAGTGACCAAGGGCCCCAACGGCATCGCCGCACCTTCGCCGACCTTCTTCGGCATCGAATTCGGCCGCCGGGCGAAGGAGGGCGGGGTGCCCATCCACGAACTGCTGGGCATCAGCTACAATCCCAACGCGACGATGATCTTCATCTATACCGTGCTGTTCCTGGTGGTGCTGCTGGTGCTCTACATCAAGCACCGCCTGACCCGCATGCCGGTCGGCCGCGCCTGGGAAGCCCTGCGCGAAGACGAGATCGCCTGCCGCGCCATGGGTCTGAACCATGTGCTGGTCAAGCTTTCCGCCTTCATGATCGGTGCCTCCACCGCAGGCCTGGCCGGGGTGTTCTTCGCCACCTACCAGGGCTTCATCAACCCGGCCTCGTTCAACTTCTTCGAGTCGGTGCTGGTGCTGGCCATCGTGGTACTGGGCGGCCTGGGCTCCACCGTCGGGGTGGTGGTCTCGGCCTTCGTCATGACCCTGCTGTTCGAGCTGCTGCGCGAATTCGGCGACATCCGCATGCTGGTGTTCGGCGTGCTGATGGTGGTGATGATGATGTGGCGGCCGCGTGGCCTGATCCGTATCGCCCGCAGTGGCTTCGCGATTCGCAAGGGAGTGGCGCCGTGAGCGACAACATTCTGACCGTCAGCGGTCTGGGCATGAGATTCGGGGGTATCAAGGCCCTCTCGGACGTGTCCTTCGATATCCAGCGACACTCCATCACCGCGCTGATCGGCCCCAACGGCGCCGGCAAGACCACGGTGTTCAACTGCCTGACCGGCTTCTACAAGGCCACCGATGGCGAGATCCGCCTGGATACCGCCGATGGCCGTTCGACCCGCGTCGGCAAGATCATGGGCGAGCGCTTCCAGGCCACCGACTTCGTCAATCCGGTGCAGTTCGGCAGCCGGCTCTGGTACAAGATGTTCGGCGGCACCCACCTGGTGAACCGCGCAGGGCTCGCCCGCACCTTCCAGAACATCCGCCTGTTCAAGGAGATGTCGGTAGTGGAGAACCTGCTGGTGGCGCAGCACATGCAGTGCAACCGCAACCTGATCACCGGCATCCTCAATACCCCCGGCTATCGCCGTGCCGAGGAAAAGGCGCTGGATACGGCCTTCTACTGGCTGGAAGTGGTGGACCTGGTGGACCACGCCAATCGTCTGGCCGGCGAACTCTCCTACGGCCAGCAGCGCCGCCTGGAAATCGCCCGCGCCATGTGCACCCGTCCGGAGATCGTCTGCCTGGACGAACCCGCCGCCGGTCTCAACCCGGCCGAGACCGAGGCGCTGGCCGGGATGATCCGCCTGCTGCGCGACCAGCACCGCATCACCGTGGTGCTGATCGAGCACGACATGGGCATGGTGATGAACATCTCCGACCACATCGTGGTGCTGGATCATGGCCAGGTCATCGCCCGCGGCCTGCCGGCCGATATCCGCAACGATCCCAAGGTCATCGCCGCCTACCTCGGCGCCGAAGAAGAGGAGGTGGCATGACCACGCCGATCCTGGAATTCCGTAACGTCGACGTCTTCTACGGGCCGATCCAGGCGCTGAAGAGCGTCTCCCTGTCCATCAACGAGGGCGAGACGGTGAGCCTGATCGGCTCCAACGGCGCCGGCAAGTCCACCCTGCTGATGTCCATCTTCAGCCAGCCCCAGGCGCGCAACGGGCAGATCCTCTACCGGGGCGAGGACATCACCCGCAAGAACGCCCACTACGTGGCCTCCAACGGCATCGCCCAGTCACCGGAGGGGCGCCATGTGTTCCCCGACATGACGGTCGAGGAGAATCTGCTGATGGGCACCATTCCCATCGGCACCCGCTGGGTGGACGAGGACATGCAGCGCATGTTCGAGCTCTTCCCGCGGCTCAAGGAGCGTCGCAACCAGCGCGCCATGACCATGTCCGGCGGCGAACAGCAGATGCTGGCCATCGCCCGGGCGCTGATGGCGCGACCCAAGCTGCTGCTGCTCGACGAACCCAGCCTGGGTCTGGCGCCCATCGTGGTGAAGCAGATCTTCCAGATCCTGCGCGAGCTGGCCCAGAGCGGCATGACCATCTTCCTGGTGGAGCAGAACGCCAACCATGCCCTGCGCCTGTCCGACCGCGCCTATGTGATGGTCACCGGCGAGATCCGCATGAGCGGCAGTGGCCAGGAATTGCTGGCCAATCCCCAGGTGCGCGAAGCCTACCTGGGCGGCCACTAGCGGTGGCAGCGGTCCGCGGTCGCTGTCTGGTCGCGGGCCATGCCCGGGGACGCCTGGCCTGGGCGCCCCTGGGTTTGAGTTTCTGGGGTGGCGTCGATCCGGCCAGCGGCCGGGTGATCGATCGCCACCATCCCCTGCACGGCCTGGAACTGGCCGGACGCATCCTGGCCATTCCCAGTGGACGCGGTTCCTGCACCGGCAGCGCCGTGCTCTTGGAGCTGTTGCTGGCGGGACGCGGACCGGCAGCGCTGGTACTGGCCGAGCCGGACGAGATCCTCAGCCTGGGTGCCATCGTCGCGGAAGAACTCTTCGGTCGCTCCCTGCCGGTGGTCAGCCTGGGCGCCGAGGCCTTCGCCGCGCTCGCCGAGCAGGATGAGATCGCGGTACACGATGGCTGGGTCGGCGCGCCGGGAGAGTTCTTTCCCGACTCCACTAGCGAGGCCCCTGCCGACCTGCAGCTGAGCGCGACCGACCAGGCCAAGCTGGCGGGCGCCGAGGGCCAGGCCGTCCAGGCGGCGATGAAGATCCTGGTGCGCATGGCGCACCTGCAGGGTGCCCGCGAGCTGCTCGACATCACCCAGGCCCATATCGACGGCTGCATCTACACCGGTCCGGCCAGCCTGGCCTTCGCCCAGCGCCTGGTGGAGTGGGGCGGTCGGGTACAGGTACCTACGACTCTCAATGCGGTATCGGTGGATCAACGCCGCTGGCGCGCGCAGGGCGTGGCGCCGGCGTTGGGTGAGCCGGCCTCTGCCCTGGCCGAGGCCTATGTGGCCCTAGGCTGCCGTCCCACCTTTACCTGTGCCCCCTATCTGCTGGACAGCGCCCCGAGCCTGGGCGAGCAGGTGGTCTGGGCCGAATCCAATGCCGTGGTCTTCGCCAACAGCGTACTGGGCGCGCGCACCCAGAAGTACGCCGACTTCCTCGATATCTGTACCGCCCTGACCGGTCGGGCTCCTCTGGCCGGCTGCCACCTGGACAGCGGTCGCCGCGCGGCCAAGGTCTTGCGGGTCACCGTACCCGAGGGCCATGACGACGCCTTCTATCCACTGCTCGGCTACTGGATCGGCCTGCGTTCACCCACGCGGATTCCGGCGGTGCTGGGGCTGGAAAACAGCCGGCCCAGTCGCGACGATCTCAAGGCCTTTGGCGCCGCCTTCGCCACCACCTCGGCGGCGCCGCTGTTCCATCTGGTCGGGGTGACGCCCGAGGCGCCGACCCTGGCCGCAGTGGCCGCACCCGAGCTGGAGATCGAAGACATCAGCCTGGCCGATCTGCGCCAGGCCTGGGCCGAACTGGACAGCGCCGTCGCGCGCGAGGTGCAGCTGGTGGCCCTGGGCAATCCGCATTTCTCCGCCGAGGAGTGCCAGCGCCTGGCCGAACTCTGTCGCGGGCGGCAGCGGCATCCCGAGGTGGCGCTGGTGATCACCCTGGGCCGCGAGGTGCGCGCGGCGGCCGAGCGCTCTGGCAGCCTGGCCGAACTGGAAGTCTTCGGCGCCCAGCTGGTCGGGGACACCTGCTGGTGCATGCTTGGCGAACCCCTGGTACCGCCCCAGGCCCGCACCCTGCTGACCAATTCCGGCAAGTTCGCCCACTACGGCCCGGGCCTCACCGGGCGCGAGCTGCGCTTCGCCGGCCTCGCTGCCTGTGTCGAGGCAGCCTGCACCGGACTGGCACCGGCCGAACCGCCTGCCTGGCTCGTGGCAGCGGACTTATCCACCTGAAGCCCGGTCCGAGTTCTGTACAGGAATTCCGTGGATCGTCCTGTGGATAAGCTTGGCATAGCCGGGCGTGAGGCCCGGGGCGCCTGGCCTGGCGAGAACTGTTCAAAAATTCGCCAGTGCGCGGAAAACCCTGCAATACCAAGGCGTTATAACTGATCCGCTGGATTTGTGGCGATCTGGGTATTCGCCTGACCAATGCCCCTGAGCTATCGTGGGCCTCGGCCAACCTCCCTCGCAGAAGGAATCTTTCATGTCTTCGATCTTCATCACCGGCGCCACCTCCGGCTTCGGCGCCGCCACCGCTCGCCGCTTCGCCAAGGACGGCTGGTCGATCGTCATCACCGGTCGCCGCGAGGATCGCCTGCACGCCCTGGCCGAGGAGTTGTCCGGTCAGGCCAAGGTGCTGCCGCTGGTGCTGGACGTCCAGGATCGCGCCGCCGTGGAAGCCGCGGTCGCCGGCCTGCCGGAAGAATTCAACCAGCTGCGCGCCCTGGTCAACAACGCCGGTCTGGCGCTGGGCAACACGCCCGCCCAGAGCTGCGACCTGGACGACTGGGACACCATGGTCGATACCAACATCAAGGGCTTGCTCTATTGCACCCGCCTGCTGTTGCCGCGGCTGATCGCCCATGGCGCCGGGGCCGGTATCGTCAACCTGGGCTCGGTGGCGGGCGACTATCCCTATCCGGGCAGCCATGTCTATGGCGCCACCAAGGCCTTCCTCAAGCAATTCAGCCTGAGCCTGAGATCCGACCTGCTGGGCACCGGGGTGCGGGTGACCAACATCGAGCCGGGCCTGTCCGAAAGCGAATTCTCGGTGGTGCGCTTCGGGGGTGACAAGGCCAAGGCCGATGCCGTCTATGCCGGCACCGAACCCCTGACCCCGGACGACATCGCCGAATCCATCCACTGGACGCTGAACCAGCCCACGCACGTCAACATCAACCGCATCCAGCTGATGGCGACCTGTCAGGCGTTCAGCAATTTCAACATCCACCGCAAGAGCTGAGACGTCGGCCTAGAGCACCTTGACCGCCCGGCCGATGAACTGGATCGGCCCGGTGGGTCGGCCGGTAGGCGAGCCGCCCTGGTCTTCCAGGGTGAGCTCGAACAGCTGATTGGCTTCCAGCGGCGGCAGCTGGTCCAGAGGCACCTGCAGGGTGCGTCCCGGCTGTACCAGACCCAGGGATACCGGACCCTGCCAGGCGTCGGCCTTGGTCCAGAATTGCAGCGTCTTGCCGCTCGGCACGGCGTCGCGCCCCAGGGGAATCAGCTGCAGGTCATGGGCGCTGGCGGTCTGGATCACCCAGCCGGGCGTCCGATCGCTGGGCGCGGCCAGCACCACCAGGTAGCTTGGCGTGGGGACCGGACGCATCAGCAACAGCACCGCGAGCACCAGGCTGGCAGCCAGCCCTGCCGCACTCAGGCCCTGCCAGAGTGCCAGGCGGTGCCACAGCGACTCACGCCGGGTGGTGGCCTTGGCGTCGGCCTCACCCAGACTGCGCTCGATGCGCGGCCAGAGATTCGTGCCGGGTTCGACGGGCTGCACCCGCTCGGCCAGCGGCTGCAGCCGCGCCTCCCAGCGCGCCACCGCAGCGGCCAGTCGGGCATCCGTCGCCAGCGCACCTTGCACGCGACGGCGCTCCCTGGCATCCAGGGTACCGAGCACGTATTCGCCGGCCAGGCGTTCGCGCTCTTCGTCCGGGGGCAGGGGGGTATCGCCGTTCATGTCATGCACTCCCTGAGCGCCTTGAGGCCGCGCGTGATCCAGCTCTTCACCGTGCCCAGCGGTGCCTGCAGGCGCTGGGCGATCTCGCCATGGGAGCAGCCATCCAGGTAGGCGGCCAGGATGGCCTCCCGCCGCGGCGCTTCCAGGTTCTGCAGACAGCCCTCCAGCCGACGGCCGTCGGCCTCTCGCGCCGGATCGGCCGACTCGGCCAGGGGTTCCCACCCGTCCGCCAGGGGCACCAGGCGCTGGCGATCGCGCAGGGCGTTGAGCGCCAGGTTGCGCGCGATGCTGCACATCCAGCCGCGGGCCGTACCGCGCTCCGGGGCGAATCCGGCGGCGCCGCGCCAGATGCGCAGAAAGGCGTCGTGGAGGATGTCCTCGGCCAGTCCGCGATCGCGCACCAGGCGCAGGACGATGCCCAGCAAGAGCGGCGCCTCGTTCTGGTAGAGCCGCTGCAGGGCGGCGCGCTCGCCCCGGGCACAGGCGGCGAGCAGTGCAGCGGGATCGTAAAGGGGATCGGTCACGAAATCGCGCCAGGCTGGGGACGCCAGGGTGGCGACCGGATCAGCCGAGCCTAGCCGATCCGCTCCTGGCTGTCCCCTGGACCTCAGCCCTTCTTCCAGAACAGATAATCCGCCTGGTAATTCACGGTCTGCCGTTCGCCCTTGTTGGCCGAGGTGCAGGCCTTGGCCGGCGCCACGCCACCCTTGAGCGCGGTGCGCTGGATGTAGGTGGTGCCCTGGAAGGCGCCCTTGCCTTCGGCGGGCGCAGCCTCCACCAGCTGATAGGGCAGGTTGCCGCTGCCGGCGGGGGCGATCGCCAGTTGCTTGCCGACCACCTTGGAGCCGTCGCTGGCTTCCCAGGTTGCGGGCGGACCGTAGTAGCGACCCACCTGCTTGCCCTGGCGATCATGCAGGTCGGCCTTGGGACCGACAAAGAACCACTCGGTCTGGCCGGGCATGTCCTTCTTGTCGCGGCACTCGTAGACGATGGTGCCCTTGCCTACGGTTTCCAGCATCAGGCTGTTGCCGGCGGGGACGCGGACGGCTTCGGGCAACTCGCCTTGCGCCAGCAGCGGGGTGCTCAGCAGGGCGGTCAGGGCCAGGATGCTGCAACGGCTATAGGTGTTGTTCATGCGCTTGCTCCGGATTGAGAGGGGCACAGTCGACTGGACTGTAGGGGCTATACCCGGCAGCCGGCGCCCTGGATGCAGCTGTCATGAAAAATTTTCAATGCAGCGGCATAGTCGCCACCGCCTCGCGGCCGAACCGCTCTGTCCTGCGGCTTCTGTCAGCCTGCCGTCAGCCTGGTTTCAGCGATCCCTAAGGTTGTTCGGCGATAGTGGCGCCGGGTCGCGAGCCCGTCCTTCCCAGCCTGCCGGAGTCCTGCCGCGTGTCGTCCATCCCGAGTCCGGCGCGCCTGCGCCTCGAAAGTCTGGCGTTGTGTCTGCTGGCGGTGCCGCTGTTCACCCTGGGGCTGTGGGAGCAGCCCTTCATCGGCTTCGACGGCCGCTTCGCACTCTTCGCCCAGGAGATGTTTCGCCATGGGGCCAGTGCCTTCCCGACCAGCTACGGACAGCCTTACCCCGACTATCCCGCCACCTCCACCCTGCTGATCGACGTCTTCGCCCAGCTGTTCGGTGAGGTCAATCGCCTGGCCACGGTGATTCCCACCGCCCTGGCCTCGGCGGCCATCGTCGGGCTGCTCTATCGCCTGCTGGCCGAGCGGTCTCGCGCCTGGGGCCTGCTGGCGGTGCTGGTGCTGCTGCTCACCAATGGCTTCCTGGCCAAGGCGCGCTCCATCTGCCTCGATCAATTCGTCACCCTGGCGGCACTGGGCTGCTTCTATCTGCTGTGGAGCGCCGACCAGCGCGGCTTGTCCCGGCGGCGCGGCTTGGTGTTCCTGTGCATGGCCGCCGGCTTCGCCGTGCGCGGGCCGCTGGGCCTGATCGAGCCCTGTGGCGTGGTCTGCGTCTACTGGCTGGTGCAGGGCGACTGGCGGCGCAGCTTCGGCTACGGCCTGGTCGGCGCCGTGGTGCTGGCGCTGTGCTGCGCCCTGCTGTTCGGCCTGGCCTGGCGTACCGGTGGTATGCCCTTCGTCGAGGACGTGCTGCGCATGCAGGTCTCCGGGCGGCTGGACGACACCGACGGTGCCGGCTATCCCTGGTGGTACTTCCTGCAGCTGGGCCTCTACCGCTACGCCCCGGCCTTTCCCCTGGCGCTGCTGGCCCTGCCGACGCTGAGACACCACTGGCGGCAGCGCCAGGCGCAGGCGGACAGTCGCCTGCTGCTCCAGCTGGCCGGCTTCGCCGCGCTGATCGTGGTGGCCCTGTCGATTCCCACCTTCAAGAAACCCTATTACATCCTGCCGGCCATTCCGGCCTGCGCGGCTCTCGGCGCCTGGGTGCTGCTGCAGGGGCAGGGCGCCCTGGCCTGGGTACGGCGGCTGTTCCTGCCGTTGCTGGTGATCTTTCCGCTGGTGCTCGGGGTGCTGGTCAAGCTGCAGCAACCCCGGCTGCAGGCCGCCGGCTGGTGGCCCGAGCTGGACCTGCGCTTCCTGCTGGGTGCCTTCGCCATCCTGGCGCTGTTCGCCCTGGTGGCCGCCTGGCGCGAGCGCGGGGCCTTCCGCCTGGGCATGCCCCTGGCCGCGGCGGCCCTGGCGCAATGGCTGCTGGTGGTGCTGGCGCTGGATCCGATGCAGGCGCTGCGCTACGACACCCGCGCCTTCGTCACCCGCCTGGAAAGCCTGCGCCAGGGTGAACCGGGGCAACTGGTGTTCTTTGGCCTGGGCCAGGACACCAAGGCCTTCCGCTACCTGATGAATCTCGACTACGACGTGCCCCTGCCGACCTTTATCGATATCGGCCAGGCAGGGCAGCTTGCCCAGGTCACCCGACCCGCCTATGTGCTGCTCGATGCCGACAGCCAGGCGGCCCTGGCCGGCACGCCGCTGGCCAGCCGCCAGCCGGTGCTGGAAGGGCGCTTCAACGACAATCGCTGGCAGGCCTACTACCTGCCCTGAGGCCGCTGTGATGACCGATTCGCCCGATTTCAAACGTCGCCGGCTGTGCCTGGCGCTGGCCGGTCTGCCGCTGCTGGCCGCCTGCAAGCCGACCCAGCGCTACGGCCTGCCGGAACACCGCGCCCACTGGTTCGAGCGGCATGCCTTCGCTCCTCTGGCGCCGCTGCCGTCGCGCAGCAGCTTCGTGCTCGGCGTCCTCCCCGATACCCAGTACTACAGTGAGAACAACCACGAGATGCAACCCAACGGCCGGCGGGTGGAGCGCTATGGCCACCTGGGCTATCCGCCAGCGCTGGCCTTTCATGCCCAGACCCATTGGCTGGCGCACAACGCCGCGGCGCTGAACCTGCCCTTCGTGGTGCACCTGGGCGATCTGGTGGAAAACGCCGAGCAGCGCGGCGAGTGGGCCCTGGCCAGTCACGCCATGGCACGCCTTGAACAGGCCGGGGTGCCCTACAGTGTCATGACTGGCGACCATGATGTCGTCGAGCTCTACACCGAGGACCGCCTGCGTGACGGTCGCGAACTCTTCACCCAGTATTTCGGCCGTGAGCGGGCGGCGCGCCAGGCCACCTTCATCGAACGCGACGTCACCGGTCTCAACGAGGCCCATAGTTTCTCGGCGCTGGGGCAGGGCTTTCTGCTGCTGACCCTGGATTGGTGCCCCTCGGACCAGAGTCTGGACTGGGCCCAGGGCATGCTGGATCGCTATCCGCACCTGCCGACCATCCTGGCCTCGCACAACATCGTTGACCTGGTGAACGGCCAGCCGGTGCTTTCCACCCGGCGCAACGACACCGGGATACGGTTGTGGAATCGGCTGATCCGCCGCAACGACCAGATCTTCCTCACCCTCAACGGCCACAATCACGGCAGTGGGCACCTGCGGATGACCAATGACCTGGGCCATCCGGTGGATCTCCTGCTGATCAACTACCAGACCGAATACGCCGGCGGCAACGGCCTGCTGCGCCTATTGGAACTGGACCTGGCGCGGGGCCGACTGGAGGCCTTCACCTATTCGCCCTGGGTCGCCTATCGCCAGCAGAGTGGCGACCTGCCGGTGCGGCTGGGCAACGATCCGCGCGACACCTATACGGCCGAGGTGCTGGCACCCCTGGCGTCGCCGCAGTTCGACAACAGATTCGTGCTCGAGGTGGATTTCGCCACACGCTTCGCCGGGTTTGGCGGCTATACCGCGCAACTGCCGGCGGTGGCGGAAGAGGGTGTGCTGGCGCGACTGCGCCAGCAGCTGGGGATCGCCTGACGGATCAGGCGGCGAGCAGCCAGCCCCCGGCCACGGCCGTGGCGACGCCGGCGAGTCGCACGAGCGGCGTGGCCGCCTGGGGCAGGTAGCGCACCACGGCATAGCCCAGAGCATGCAGGGTGGCGGTGGCGGCGACGAAACCGGCGGCATAGGCCCAGGGATTGCCCATTTCCGGCAATTCCAGACCATGGGCCACGCCGTGGAACAGGGCGAAGGCGGCGGTCAGGCCGACGGCGGCGGCCACCGGCGGACGGGCGGCCAGGGCCACCAGCAGACCCAGGGCCAGCACCGAGGCAGCGATGCCGGTCTCCAGCAAGGGCAGCTCCAGCCCGGCGAAGCCCAGCAGGCCGCCGATCAGCATGGTGCCGACAAAGGTGCAGGGCAGCGCCAGGCGCGCCTTGCCCTGCTGCTGCGCGGCCCAGAGCCCCACGGCGAACATGGCCAGCAGGTGGTCGAGACCGGTCAGGGGGTGCAGCACCCCGGCGGCCAGGCCGTTCTCGGCATGACCCGGATGGGCGAAGGCCAGGGCCGGGGCGAGCAGCAGGGCAGCGGTGGCGAGGATCTTGGCGTGTTTCATGGGGGCTCCTTGGGATGGTTTCCTGGACTCAGGCGGCGGTCAGCAGACCCTGCTTCTCGATGAAGGCGATGATCTCTTCCAGTCCCAGACCGGTCTTCTGGTTGCTGAAGACGAAGGGCTTGTCGCCGCGCATCTTGCGAGTGTCGCGATCCATCACCTCTAGGGAGGCACCGACCTGCTCGGCCAGGTCGATCTTGTTGATCACCAGCAGATCCGACTTGCAGATGCCGGGGCCACCCTTGCGCGGCAGCTTGTCACCGGCCGAGACGTCGATGACGTAAAGGGTCAGATCGGACAGCTCCGGGCTGAAGGTGGCGGACAGGTTGTCGCCGCCGGATTCCACCAGGATCAGGTCCAGGCCGGGAAAGCGGCGGTTGAGCTGGTCCACCGCTTCCAGGTTGATGGAGGCGTCTTCGCGGATGGCGGTGTGCGGACAGCCCCCGGTCTCCACACCAAGGATACGCTCGGGCGCCAGGGCCTCGTTGCGCACCAGGAAATCGGCGTCTTCGCGGGTGTAGATGTCGTTGGTCACCACCGCCAGGTTGTAGCGCTCGCGCAGGGCGCGGCAGAGGGCCAGGGTGAGGGCGGTCTTGCCGGAACCGACCGGTCCGCCGATACCGACGCGCAGGGGTTGAGTAGTCATCAGGGGATCTCCTAGGAACGGAACAGGCGGCTGTACTGCCGCTCATGGGCCATGCTGCTGAGGGCCAGGCCGAAGGGGGCGCCGCCCCAGTGCGCTTCGGGCAGGGCAGCGGCCTGCTCGGCCACGGCGGTCAGGGTCGGCAGCAGAAGGGAGGTGAGGCGCTGGGCCGCTTGCTGGCCCAGCGGCAGGGTTTTCATCAGCACCGCCAGCTGATTTTCCAGCCAGGTCCACAGCCAGGCGTCCAGCGCCGCTCGCGGTGCGATCGCCCAGGCGCGAGCGGCCAGCGCCCAACCGAGGGCGAAGGTCGGAGCCAGTTCGCCGAGCAGGCGGCGGCTACTGTCGTCCAACTCCGGCAGACCGAGCAGCAGTTGCGCCAGGGAATAGCCGGTCTGGCGACTTTCCAGCTGGAATTCCGCGGTTTCGCGACTGGCGCGATGGTGCTCGGCCAGTTCGCTCAGGCGCGTCCAGTCGCCCGCCGCGGCGGCTTGGCAATGGGCCAGCAGCAGCGGCGCTTCGAAGCGCGCCAGATTGAGTTCGAGATTGTCGCGCAGCCAGACCTCGGCCTCTGCCGAGCTGCGGATCAGGCCGCTGTCGATGGCCAGTTCCAGTCCCTGGGAATAGCTGTAGCCGCCAATCGGCAACTGGGGACTGGCCAGGCGCAGCAGCGCGAAGGGCGAATTCACGTGCGCACGCCGAAGTGGTGCAGCTTGGGTGCGTAGTTGAAGCCTTCCTCGCCATGGTGCGAGTGATGGTGACCGCCGCCGTAGGCGCCGTGCTCGGGCTGGAAGCCGGCCTCGATCTCGCTGACCCGGGCGCCGAGCTGCTCCAGCATGGCCTTGAGCACGTAGTCGTCCAGCAGCCGTAGCCAACCGTCGCCGATCTGCAGGGCGACGTGGCGATTGCCCAGGTGATAGGCGGCGCGGGTCAGTTCGAAGGCGCTGGCGCAGGTCACATGCAGCAGCTTTTCCGGGCGGGCGACGACCCGCACGATGCGGCCATCGCGGGCTTCCAGGCAGTCGCCATCGGCCAGCGGCGGTTGGCCGCGTTCGAGAAAAAGGCCGACGTCTTCGCCAGCGCTGGTGGTGGCTCTCAGGCGACTCTTGCTGCGGGCGTCGTAGGTGAGGTGGAGTTCGGCGTCCCAGGTATCCCTGGGCGCGCAGCGGCTTTGGACGACCAGCATGGCAGGACTCTTGGCAGTTTTGCCCAGCTCTACAGCAAGGTGCCTGCCAAGGCGCGCAAGTCGCCTGGTTCTGGGGCGCCATGAGTTGACCTGGCGTTTAGGTTGCTCTTATTTGGTGCGCCCTTGCATCGGCTAGCAGAGCAACGCCCTCTTTTGGGGCGTTTGCGCGCTCGCCGCGCCGCCAATGCTTGCTGCCGATCAGGATCAGCTTGAGTTGCTGCACCATCTTCGCCGCCGGCCACAGCGGCGGCGGTGTGGTCAGGGGTGGGGGATCGATCAACTCCGGCAGGGTGGCGAACACCGTCTTCACCACCAGGTCGGCGAGGACATCGATCTGCGACGGACTCAGGTGGGGCAGGCGACCCAGGGCGAGCAGGTCACGGGCCAGGTCCTGGGTGATGCGCTGGCGCAACTCGGCGATGGCCTGGCGCACGGCCAGGGAGCCGCCGTATTGCTCGCGGGCGAGAAAGAGGAATTGATCACGGTTGTCGCTCACGGCGCCGAGAAAGATCTCCACCGAGGCCTCGATCATGCCGCGCTGCTGCAATTCGTGATGACGCACCTGGCGCAGGGCGTCGCGAAAGGTGTCGCCCACCTCGGCCACCAGCGCCAGGCCAAAGCTCTCCATGTCGGCGAAGTGGCGATAGAAACCCGCCGGCACGATCCCGGCCTGGCGACTCACCTCGCGCAGGCTCAGGCTGCCGAAGCCGCGGCCGCTGTTCATCAGCAGGCGTGCCGATTCCAGCAGCGCCTGGCGCGTTTGCAGCTTCTGCTGGGCACGGATCGACATGGAGAGATCTCGGAAGACAAGGCGGCACTGTAGCAAAGGATGCCCCTGCTGACTCCAAGGGTTTTCCGTGACCGCCGGGTGGTAGTCTCTGGCCCGTGCCTTGCCTTGAGAGCGTCATGAATCTCGACAACCGTATCAAGTTTCGCCACCTGCTGTGCTTTCTGGAGATCGCCCAGCAGCGCAGCTTCGCCAAGGCCGCCGATGCCATCGCCGTGTCCCAGCCGGCCATCTCCAAGACCATCCGCGAACTCGAGGAAATCCTCGAGGTGCGCCTGTTCGAGCGCGGCAAGGGCGAGGTGACCCTGACCGAGGCGGGCCTGCTGTTCCTGCGCCACGCCGGTCCCTGCGTCCAGGCCCTGCGCGAGGGCATGCAACTGGTGCGTGGTGGCGAGGCCGGCGGCCTGGTGCGGGTCGGGGTCCTGTCGACGGTCGAAAGCCAGGTGCTGCCCGAGGTCCTGATGCGCCTGCATGACCGTCATCGCCAGCTGATCGTCAACGTCGCCACCGGTCCCAGCGCCTATCTGCTCGGACAATTGCGCGTCGGCGACCTGGATCTGGTGGTCGGCCGCATGACCGACAGCCCGGACATCCATGGCCTCGACTTCGAACACCTCTATACCGAGGCCCTGACCCTGGTGGTGCGCCCGGGACATCCGTTGAGCCAGGCGCTGCCGGCGGACCTGGCGACCCTGGCGCGCTATCCCCTGGTGCTGCCCTTGCCCGGGACCACCATTCGCCGTCACGCCGAGAGTCTCTTCGTCCAGTGCGGCATTCCTCTCAGTCCCCAGCGGCTGGAAACCCTGTCGCCGACCCTCAGCCGCCAGTACGTCCGCCAGAGCGAGGCCCTGTGGATTGCCCCGCTGGATGCGGTACGCCGCGACCTGGCCAGCGGCGAACTGGTGGAGGTGGAGCTTGGCGTGCGCGAAGCCGGGGGTTCGGTCGGCATCTGCCGCAATGGCAGCGTGCCCCTGTCACTGGCCACCCAGAGATTCTGCGACGTCCTGCGCGAGGTGGCCGGCGAGTTGACACTTAACCATTAGGTTATGGGGAAGGGCGCAGCTTTCAATTCAGCCAGGCGGCGCCCTGGGCCACACTGGGATCAACCAGCTCTTGGCCCCGATCCTTCCGAGGAGCATTCCAATGTATAACAAGCCCCACGACGTTCGCTACGTCGCCCGTGATCGCACCTGGCATCCCCAGGCCTATACGCCCGCCTACAAATCCTCGATTCCCCGCTCGCCGCGCCAGGCGCTGGTCAGCCTGCAGCACCAGACGGCTTCCGAGCGCAGTGGCCCGGACTTCTCGCGGCTGCCGCTGGGACCGCACGACAACGACCTGTTGCTCAACTTCGGCACCGGCCAGTTGCCCCAGGGCGAACGCATCATCCTGTTCGGCACCCTGCGTGACCAGTTCGGCAAGCCGGTGCCCAATTCCCTGGTGGAGATCTGGCAGGCCAACGCTGGCGGTCGCTATCGGCACAAGAACGACGTCTACCTGGCACCGCTCGATCCCAACTTCGGCGGCGTCGGCCGCACCCGTACCGACAGCCAGGGCAACTATGTCTTCCGTACCGTCCGCCCGGGTCCCTATCCCTGGCGCAACGGCAGCAACGACTGGCGCCCGGCGCACATCCACGTCTCGGTCATGGGGCCGGCCATCGCCACCCGGCTGATCACCCAGCTCTATTTCGAGGGCGATCCGCTGATCCCGCTGTGCCCCATCGTCAAGTCCATCGCCGATCCCGATGCCGTCCAGACCTTGATCGCCCGCCTGGACATGAGCATGGCCAATCCCATGGACTGCCTGGCCTATCGCTTCGACATCGTCACCCGCGGCGCGCGGCAGACGTTCTTCGAACACCACTGAGGACGCCGACATGACCCCCAACAGCCACGCCCTGCTGCCGGAAACCCCCTCCCAGACCGCCGGTCCCTATGTGCACATCGGCCTGGCCCTGGCCGCCGCCGGCAACCCCACCCGCGAGGTCGAGATCTGGAACCAGCTGGCCAAGCCCGGCGCGCCGGGCGAGCACATCCTGCTCACCGGCCAGGTGTTCGACGGCAACGGCAACCTGGTGCGCGATTCCTTCCTGGAGTTCTGGCAGGCCGATCACCAGGGCCACTACGATCCGGTCTATGACGTGGAAAAGGCCTTCAACGGCTTTGGTCGCACCGCCACCACCTTCGATGCCGGCGACTGGACGCTGCACACCGTCAAGCCCGGCCAGGTCGCCGATCAGCGCGGCCAGCCCATGGCGCCGCACATCAACGTCACCCTGTTCGCCCGCGGCATCAACATCCACCTGCAGACCCGCCTCTACTTCGACGATGAAGCCGAAGCCAACGCCCGCTGCCCTGTCTACAACCTGCCGGAGCCGGAACGCCGGGCCACCCTGCTGGCGCGTCGCTGCGAGATCGATGGCCGCCTGGCCTATCGCTTCGACATCCATCTGCAGGGCCCGCAGGAAACGGTCTTCTTCGACATCTAGTCGTCCGAACAGCAAAAAGCCCTGCCAAGGCAGGGCTTTTTCGTGGGCGCCAGCCGCAGGTCAGATGCGGTAGGTGGTCTTGGTCATCACCTTGGACACCAGACTCATGCCGTATTTGACCGGCGCGGGGAAGCGCCAGCCACCGGCCGCCAGGGCATGTTCGGCGTGCTGTTCTTCATCGCTGCGCATCTGTTCCAGCACCGCGCGGGACTTGGCGTCGGCCGCCGGCAGCTTGTCCAGGTGCTCGTCCAGATGGCGGCAGACCTGATCCTCGGTAGCGGCGACGAAGCCCAGGCTCAGGCGATCGCTGATCAGGCCGGCACCGGCGCCGATCCCGAAGGACAGGCCATAGAAGAGGGGATTGAGCAGGCTTGGACGCTCACCCAGGGCGCGGATGCGCTGCTCGCACCAGGCCAGGTGATCGATCTCTTCGTCGGCCGCCTTTTCCATTTCTTCGCGCACTTCCGGCAATTTGGCGGTCAGCGCCTGACCCTGGTACAGCGCCTGGGCGCAGACCTCGCCGGTGTGGTTGATGCGCATGAGGCCGGCCGCGTGACGGCGTTCTTCATCGCTCAGTTCGGCGTCCTTGAGTGGAATGGCCGGCGAACTGCGGGTGGGAGCGCCACTGAAGGGCGTCAGGGTACGCAAGGCGGTATCCGCCTGGATCAGCAGTCGATCGAGGGGGGAGTAGAGGCGCTTGGATCTCAAGGTGATCTCCTTGGCGGGCGAAGGAAGGACAGAGCGTGGCTCAGCCCGGAGGCCAGGTCATCTGCCGCTTGCCCAGCACATGCATATGGATGTGATAGACCGTCTGGCCACCCAGGGCGTTGCAATTCATCGCCACGCGGAAGCCTTCCTCGCAACCCTGCTCCTGCGCCAGGCGCTGAGCGGTGAAGAGGATATGGCCGGCGAGCTGCTTGTCATCGGCCTCGCTGAGGTCGTGCAGGGTCGCGATGTGCTTCTTGGGGATGACCAGGAAGTGCACGGGCGCCTGCGGGGCGATGTCATGGAAGGCCATGACCTGATCGTCCTCGTAGAGCACCTTGGCCGGAATGTCCCCGGCGACGATCTTGCAGAACAGACAATCCACGTCGATCTCCTGCTGGCTGAATAGACCCCGAGTGTACCAGCGGCTGCCGCCCGGGGTCAGGTGCCGCCGGCGGGATCACCCTTACGCGGGTTGAAAGAGTTTGCCGATCCGCACCGCGGCCGAACGCACCAGGGCGCGGGGGAAGAAGCGGGGCAGCAGACTGCCCAGGCGATTGCGCCAGCCCGGGACGATCACCGCCTGGCGTCTTTCCAGTCCGTGCACCGCGGCCAGGGCCACCTCTTCGGCGGACATCAGCAGCTTGCTCTGCTCCATGCGCCCGGTGTGCAGCCCGGCGTTCTTGAAAAAGGCGGTACGGGTCGGGCCGGGGCAGAGCACCGACACCGACACCCCCCGCTTCTTGAGTTCCTCGCGCAGGCCCTCGGAGAAGTGCAGCACATAGGCCTTGGTCGCCGCATAGCTGCTCATGTAGGGAATGGGCTGGAAGGCCGCGGTCGAGGCGACGTTGAGGATCTGGCCGCCCCCCTGGATCGCCATGTGCTGGCCCAGGGCATGGCACAGGCGGGTGAGCGCCAGGATGTTCAGCTCCAGTTGCTCCTGCACCCGCGGCCAGTCGGCGGCGAGAAAATCCCCGCCGCTGCCGATCCCGGCGCAGTTGACCAGCAGGCCGATGGCTCTCTCGCTCTGCTCCAGTTCGTGCAGCAGACCGGTCAGGTGCAGCGGCTCCGCCAGATCGCAGACCCGGTACAGCACCTCCACGTCGAAGCGCTGGGCCAGCTCGGCGGCGATGCTCTCCAGCTTGTCCTTGCGCCGCGCCAGCAGGATCAGCGGCTGACCCCGCCGCGCCAGGGCCTCGGCCAGGGCCAGACCGATCCCGCACGAGGCACCGGTTACCAGGGCATAACGCTGCATACTGCTTTCTCCAGGAAAACGCCGGTCGCCGGCGGATCCACCGCGCACCTAGTAGGGTTTGACCACCACCAGGATGACGATGGCGATAAGCACCAGAACCGGTACCTCGTTGAACCAGCGATAGAACACATGGCTGCGCTTGTTCTCGCCGCGCTCGAATCTCTTGCGCATGGCGCCGCAGACATGGTGATAGCCGATCAGCACCACCACCAGCGCCAGCTTGGTGTGCATCCAGCCCTGGGTCAGCCAGCTCGGGTTGATCACCAGCAGGCCGATGCCGAACACCAGCGTCAGGATCATCGCCGGCAGCATGATGCCGCGGTACAGCTTGCGCTCCATCAGGCAGAAGCGCTCATGGCTCACGGCGTCGCTGCTCTGGGCGTGATAGACGAACAGGCGCGGCAGATAGAACAGGCCGGCGAACCAGCAGACCAGGGCAATCAGGTGGAAGGCTTTCAACCAAAGATAGAGCATCGGGGCGTTCTCCTTATCAATCGGCGTCATCAGGCGGCGCGATATTAGAGTGGCGCTGCCGGCAAGTCATTCACTCCGGTCATCTCGGCCAGGCTCCCGTGGTCGTGCAATAGTTGACCCTTTTGCTCGGGCAAGCGGATAATTTCCTGACTGAATTGTGTTCGGCGCAAGCCGGGAGACTACGGCAATGACCATTGAAACCTTCACCCCGACCCCCCTGCAGTTCACTCTGGGCGCGGCCAGCAAGGTGAAGAACCTGATCGAGGAAGAGGGCAATCCCCGCCTGAAGCTGCGCGTCTTCGTCACGGGTGGCGGCTGCTCGGGCTTCCAGTACGGCTTCACCTTCGATGAAGATTCCGCCGACGACGACACCGTCATAGAGCGCGATGGCGTGCACCTGGTGGTGGATCCCATGAGCTTCCAGTACCTGGCCGGCGCCGAGGTGGACTACCAGGAAGGCCTGGAAGGTTCGCGCTTCGTCATCAAGAACCCCAACGCCGCCACCACCTGCGGCTGCGGTCAGTCCTTCTCCATCTGACCTTGCACAGCCTCTGGCCTAGTGCGGATAGAGCGCACCCAGGACGCGGAGGCCGCGGGCGCCGGTGACTTCCGGGCAGTTGCCGGGCAGGCGCTCGCAGAAGCGCTGGGCCAGCCAGGCAAAGGCCATGGCTTCCATCCAGTCCGGCGACACGTCATAGGCTGCGGTGCTCTGCACCTTGGCCGGCGCCAGTAGCCGCGCCAGACGCGCCATCAGATCCCGGTTGTGCGCCCCCCCGCCACAGACCAGCACCTCGTCCACCACCTGGGCTGCCAGGATGCTGTCGGCGATGCTGCGGGCGCTCAATTCGGCCAGGGTGGCCTGAACATCGGCCGGAGCCAGCGCCTCATGCCGGGCGAGATGCGCTTGCAGCCAGGGCAGGTTGAAATGCTCGCGCCCGGTGCTCTTTGGTCCGCTTTTCACGAAGAAGGGATCGCTCAGCAGCCCCTGCAGCAGCGCCGGCACGACCTGTCCCTGCGCGGCCCAGGCGCCATCGGCGTCGAAGAGCCGCCCCTGGCTGTGGTGGATCCAGGCATCCAGCAGCACATTGCCCGGTCCGCAATCGAAGCCTCGTACCGGCAGACCCGGTGCCAGCAGGGTCACGTTGCTGAAGCCGCCGATGTTGAGCACCGCGCGCGGACGGTCCAGGCCGAAGAGATCGGCATGGAAGGCCGGGACCAGGGGCGCGCCCTGGCCACCAGCGGCCAGGTCGCGGCGGCGAAAGTCGGCGATGACATCGATGCCGGTCAGCTCGGCCAGCAGGGCGGCATCGCCGATCTGCAGGGTGTAGCCCTGCGCCGGCAAATGGCGGATGGTCTGGCCATGGCTACCCACGGCACGGATATCCGCGGGCGTCAGCCCCTGCTGCGCCAGCAGTTCGGCGATACCCTGGGCGGCCAGCCCGACCCAGGCCTGTTCGGCCCGGGCGATGCGCTCGATCTCGTTGTCGCCGGGCGCGCACAGCGCCAGCAGGTCGCGGCGGAGCGCGTCCGGCATGGGCACGCCCAGGGCAGCAACGAAACGGGTCCGCTCATCCTGCTCGATCAAGGCGATATCCAGTCCATCCAGACTGGTGCCGGACATCACCCCCAGGTAGCGCTCCATCTCAGCGCTTGTTCATCGCGAGCAGCGAAGCCCGCTCCTGGTCCATGCGGGCCATGAGCGGCTGGCTCTGGGCCAGGAAGCGCGAGATCTCGTTCTTGGCGATGGGATCGGCCATCGGCAGTTTCACCCCGAGCGGATCGACGTGGTTGCCATTGATGCGGAATTCGTAGTGCAGGTGCGGACCGGTCGCCAGGCCCGTCATGCCCACATAGCCGATCACCTGGCCCTGTTTCACCGAGGCGCCGGCCTGCATGCCCTTGGCGATCCGGCTCATGTGGCCATAGACGGTGGTGTAGGTCTTGCCGTGCTGGATCATGACCACGTTGCCGTAGCCATTCTCGCGCCCGGCCTTGGCGATCTTGCCGTCGCCGGTGGCATGGATCGGCGTACCGGTGGGCGCGGCATAGTCGACGCCCTTGTGCGCGCGCATCTTGTTCAGCACCGGGTGGAAACGGCCCATGGTGAAGCGCGAGCTGATCCGCGAGAACTCCACCGGGGTACGGATGAAGGCCTTGCGCATGCTGCCGCCTTCCGCCGTGTAGTAGTTGGTGGTGCCGTTCTTGGCGGTGTAGCGCACGGCCGTGTAGGCCTTGCCCTTGTTGACGAAGCGGGCGGCCAGGATGTTGCCGTAGCCGACGTGCTTGCCGTTGACCACCTTGTCCTCGTAGACCACTTCGAATTCGTCGCCTTCCTGGATGTCCAGCGCGAAGTCGATGTCGTAGCCGAAGATGGTGGCCAGCGCCATGGTCATGTCATGGGACAGTCCGGCCTTCTGCGCCGAGGCGAACAGCGAACTGCTGATCCGGCCCTGGGCATAGGCCTTGCGGATGTCCGGGGTAACGGTCTTGTGCTCGACCTCATATCCCTGGTCGGACTTGACCAGCGACAGGGTCTGCAGCGCGGTGAGCTTGGTGCGCACCGCCAGCAGGCCGCCTGAGTGATCGCGCTGGAACTCGATCTTCTGGCCCACCCGCAGGCGAGTCAGCTTCTTGGCTTCCTTGCTGCTGGCCAGCACCTCGTGCACCACGGCAGCGGCAAGGCCAGCCCGCTCGAACAGGGTCGAGAGGGTGTCGCCCTTGCGCACGGTTTCGGTCTTCCACTGCGGCTCGACGCTCTCGGTGGCGGCAACTTCCTCTTCGGCAGGCGCGTCCTCGGCGGTCTGAGCTTCCGTCTGCTCAGGGGCGACCTGGGCAAAGGGGGAGGGGGACTGGGTGTCCGCGGCTTGAGTATCTGCGAGCACTTGCTCCTTCAGGTCATCCTGACCCTGCACGACGCGCCGGGCGTCCTGTTCAACATCCAGATTGATGGAAGTGCGTTTCGCCTCGACCTGCTGAGAGGGAAACACGAGCAAGGCCAGACTCAAGAGTGCGGCCACCCCGCTGGCGGCCACGAGGTGGCTTTTGGGGTAGAACGGACTTTTGGGGATTGGCTTCGTCATTTAGCTAAAGTGATGATCTGACGTTAAAAGAAGTGAATAACTGCCTAAAATATAATCAAAATCTGGCTGTCACAACCCTTTGGGGTGGTGATCCGACGTGCCGGCTGGCGGCTACTAGGGGCATCTTGATAAGGTTCACGCTTTCGAAATTCAGAGGCGAAGCCCCCATGAAAACGGTCCAGGAGCAGCTGGCGGTCATCAAGCGTGGAGCAGATGAGCTGCTTGTCGAGTCAGAGCTTGTAACAAAACTGGAGCGTGGCACCCCGCTGCGCATCAAGGCAGGCTTCGATCCGACCGCTCCGGATCTGCACCTTGGCCACACCGTGCTGATCAACAAGCTGCGCCAGTTCCAGGAGCTGGGCCACCAGGTCATCTTCCTGATCGGCGACTTCACCGGCATGATCGGCGACCCCAGTGGCAAGAGCGCCACCCGCCCGCCGCTGACCCGCGAGCAGGTGCTGGAGAATGCCGAGACCTACAAGGCCCAGGTGTTCAAGATCCTCGATCCGGCCCGTACCGAAGTGGCCTTCAATGCCACCTGGATGGATCAGCTGTCGCCGGCCGACTTCATTCGCCTCTCTTCCCAGTACACCGTAGCGCGCATGCTCGAGCGCGACGACTTCAGCAAGCGCTACGCCGGCAACCAGCCCATCGCCATCCACGAGTTCCTCTATCCCCTGGTCCAGGGCTATGACTCCGTCGCCCTGCGCGCCGATGTCGAGCTGGGCGGTACCGACCAGAAATTCAACCTGCTCATGGGCCGCGAACTGCAGCGCGCCTATGGCCAGGAAGCCCAGTGCATCCTCACCATGCCGCTGCTCGAAGGTCTGGACGGCGTGAAGAAGATGTCCAAATCCCTGGGCAACTACGTCGGCATCCAGGAAGCGCCCGGCGTCATGTACAACAAGCTGGTGTCCATTCCCGACACCCTCATGTGGCGTTACTTCGAGCTGCTCAGCTTCCGCAGCCTGGAAGAGATCGCCCAGTTCCGCAGCGATGTTGCGCAGGGCGCCAATCCCCGCGACATCAAGATCAAGCTGGCCGAAGAGATCGTGGCCCGCTTCCACGGAGAAGAAGCCGCCCAGACCGCCCACCGTTCCGCGGGCAACCGCATGAAGGATGGCGAGCTGCCGGAAGACCTGCCGGAAGTCGAGCTGGAAACCGATGCGGCGCTGCCGGTCGCTGCCGTCCTCAACAAGGCTGGACTGGTGAAGAACGCAGCAGCAGCCCGCGACCTGCTGGCGGCGGGTAGCGTCAAGGTGGATGGCGAGGTGGTCGATCGCGGCTTCCTGTTCGAGATCGGGCGTACCTATATATGTCAGGCCGGCAAGAAGGCTTTTGCCCGCATCAGCGTCCGTCAGCAATAAATTTGAAATAACCTGTTGACCTGCCCCAAAACTCCCCTATAATGCGCCCCACTTCCGGCGCAGGCGCTGAAGCGGCTTGAAAATCAAGCACTTAGGTCTGAGTCGGGTGAGGGGNCCATGGATTCTTCGCCATTTGGTTCTCACCTTCGGGTGACAGCGAAGTGAAGCGGAGGGGGTTGACAGCGTCTTGGGATGCTGTAGGATTCGCCTCCCGCTGCCGAGATTGGTTAGACCGGTCAGGCAAGCGCAAGTGGTTGAGTTGAAACGAAAAAGTTCAAATCAACGCTTGACAGGATGTGAGGACAGCGTA
>NZ_AZNY01000014.1:0-35567 GCF_000510705.1 Pseudomonas sp. MOIL14HWK12:I1
CACCACCGGACGCCCTTTCAGCTCGGGCCGGAACAGCCGCTCGCAGCTGCAGTAGAAGGAGTTGCAGTCGATCAACGCGTAGACGCTCATGGCCGAAGGTCTCGCATCAGAAAGTCCACCACGCCTCAGAGCTCGACCTCGCCCACCAGGTCGAGCGTGCGCGGGTGCCCGTCGCGCCCGATCGTCGTCAGCAGCTGCTGCCGCTCCTGATTGGTCAGCACCGTGCAGAGCCGGTGCTCACATTCGGCCACCACAATCACCGCTCGGCCAGGCTCCACAGCGCCAGCACGATCCACGACCAGCACATCCCCTTGGTGGATGCTCAGCCCCGCCAGCGCCTCACTGTTCACCAGCCAAAGCCATAGGTTGGGCGCGCCCCAGCCAATCGCCTCATCGATCGAGAGCGGCAGCTGAGGTGATCCTCGGCTGGCCTCTGAAAACCGGTGATCTTCAACCACGCCTGCGAAAGCGCGAGCTGGGCAAGTCTGCGACCCAGTGTCTGGAAAGCGTCCATGGTGGCACCTTGATACTGTACGTTTAAACAGTATAGGTGACGGCATCAGAAATAGGTCAACAGACGAAGCGACGAGTGGTGCACGCGGCAGGAAAAGATAGGCCCGAGACCACCTGCAAAACGGCGCAGACGCGGACGATTGGACGAGCACAAATCCTCTACAACGCGCCGAGCATCCCAAGGCGGCTGAACTGAACCTGATAGAGGCGATCGAGCACCAGGAACACACCGTCCAGGTCTTCGCGAGCCAGGACCTCCAGATCGCGAAGCGCCGCCAGGTACGCACCTGCACGCCCATGGTGAAGGTCCAACGATGCATGGTCGCTTGCTCGCTGGATGTCATTGAGGAGCGAAGTCACAAGCGCTTCGACTTTTTGATTCGGAAAGGGAAGATCAGCAGACACGTTTACAGTCGGAAGGATGGTGGAGCGGAAAATGGTATCAGCGCCGATCCCAGGCAATCGTTTCTGGAAAGCGCCATTCATCGCCTACTGGTCACACCACGTAAACGCTCCCGGTCGCACCTGTTAGCCCGGTCGTCAGGCGGGTAAAACCTTGCCGAATCGTCTCGCTCTTAGTAGTCCAGCAAGACATTTATCGTGGCGTGATGAACAACCAGCTCCAGATCCTGCTCGTGGAAGACGAGCCCCTCGTCCGGGAATTGATGAAGGACGTATTGAGCGATCTGGGCAATGGCGTGATCGAATGCGACCGGGCCGACGCAGGGCTTGCGTGCCTTGAATCAAACGCCGATAACATCGCCCTCCTGGTCACCGATATCCTTACCCCAGGCAGTCTGAACGGCCACCAGCTCGCTCAGATCGCTTCTCTGCGCTGGCCCAACTTGAAGGTACTCATCACCTCGGGCTACGCGGATGCCAGTACCCACCGTTTGCCACCCAACGCCACCTTCGTAGCCAAGCCCTGGTCGTATCAGCAGCTTGAGGACGCAGTACGCGCTGTCATGCAGTAGCAGCAAGGCCTCTGTAAAAGCGAAGCTGTTAATGCTGATTATTGATACAGTCCGTCCTTTACTCACGGCTGGTCTTGGTCTGATGCTGAATTTGACGTCCTTTCGGGTTGCCGTGGTCGAAGACGACCCGATGTTGGGCCAGATTCTGGAAGACCTGCTCGAAGAGCGTGGCGCTTGCTGCACGAAATATCTGACCGCCGACGATGCACTGGTAGCCCTTCTGCGCAGCGGGCAACCCGATCTTTTCATCACCGACCACCTGGTACCTGGACAGTTGACCGGCGGCGACTTGGCCAACCTGCTCATCAGCCGCTGGCCAACGCTGCCAGTCATTATCACCACTGGCTACAGCTTCGAGATCCAGGCCGATCTCCCTTCCAACGTGGTTTATCTCCAGAAGCCTTGGATGCCAGCCGCCTTGGAGTCCGCGATAGCCCAGGCGCTGAGCTGAGCAGCGCACTGTCCGGCTGAACGGCTAGTTGCCCAGCAGCCGATCAACTCGAGCAGCAAAGGCTTCAACGGAAAAGGGCTTCGCCAGCACCTCCATACCTGATCCGAGCTGACCCTCGTCTTGGAAGGCCGTATCGGCGTAGCCGGTGACAAAGAGTACCTTGAGCGCCGGGCGCACCGCCCGCGCAGTCTCGGCCAACTGCCGACCATTCATGAGACCCGGCAGGCCCACGTCCGTGATCAACAGATCGATCCGGCCATCAGCATTCAAGATCTCCAGCCCGCCCGCACTTCCTGACGCCTCGAGCGTGGTGTAGCCCAGGTCCCCGAGGATCTCGGTGGCCAGCATCCGCAGCACCGGCTCATCCTCAACGACCAGCACCACCTCACCGCGCCCTTTCTTTTCCGGCTCTGCTGCTGTCTCACCGAGGCAATCACTCGCCGGGTCATGCTCATTGCACCGCGGCATGTACAAGCACATGGTCGTGCCTTCACCTGGGGTCGAATCGACCGTGATCCAGCCGCCGGACTGCTTGGCGAAACCGTAGATCATCGACAGGCCCAGCCCGGTACCCTCTCCGACCGGCTTGGTCGTGAAGAACGGATCGAAGATGCGACTCAAGAGCTCAGGGGGTATGCCGGTCCCGGTGTCGATCACACACAAAGATAGGTAATCACCTGGATCCAGATCCAGATTCTCGGCGGCGGGATCCTCGAAGTGGTGATTGGCGGTCTGGATGGTAATGCGGCCCCCGCCAGGCATCGCGTCCCGCGCGTTGATGCAGAGATTGAGCAGCGCGTTCTCCAGTTGGGGCGGATCGATCCGCGCATGCCAGAGCTCGGGTTCGGCGACGACCACGAGTTCGATCTCCGGACCCACCGTGCGGCTGATGAGGTCAGCCATATCCGCCACCAGTGCATTGACGTCCGTCGACCGCGGATCGAGCGCCTGCCGGCGCGAGAATGCCAGGAGGCGATGCGTCAAGGCAGCCGCCTTGCTGGAGGCGCCCAGGGCCGCGCCAATATAGCGATCCAGGTCTTTTAGCCGTCCCTGGTTGAGCCGCATTCTTAGCAGCTCCATGGCGCCATTGATGGCCGCCAGCAGGTTGTTGAAATCGTGTGCCAAGCCGCCGGTGAGCTGGCCCACTGCTTCCATCTTCTGGCTCTGGCGCAAGGCGTCCTCGGCAGCGGCCAAGGCCACCGCCTGCTCCTTGTCTTCGGTGATATCGCGTCCCACCGCAATAATGACGCCCTCCCCGGCCTGTGCGGTCCAGGAGATCCACCGGTAGTCACCGCCCTTGCGGCGATAGCGATTCTCGAACCCGGTGAATCGCATACCGTGCTCAATTACATCTATTGCACCCTGCTCTGTATGAGCGATGTCGTCAGGATGAATAAGGTCGAAAAAGCTCACGTCTATGAGCTCCTCTGGCAACCAGCCAAGGATCTCGCTCCAGGCCGGATTCGATCTGATGATGCGTCCCTCAGCGTCGGCTACCAGCATGAGATCGCCAGAGAGCCGCCAGAGACGATCACGGTCACGGGTCCGCTCGGCGACCTGCCCCTCCAGCGACGTTGCGAGCTGACGGAGTTGCCGCTTTGATCGCCGTCTTTCTATGGTCGCTTGGGCGAGCTTTGCCACGTCTGAGATGAAATTCAGCTCGTCCTCAGACCAGACGCGTGGCCGATCATTGTTGACGAACAAGACGGCTTCCAGCTTGCCCCCGTCGAAGAGCGGTATGTTGGCCAGTGCCGACACGGCTACCTCAGCAAAGGCCGCAGCACCGCGCCGGGTGCGAGGGTCAACGGCGACATCGTTGACCACGATCGCCTTACCCTCGTCGAGCCCGGTTAAGGCCTCGCCGTAGCTGTTCAGAAAATGTAGACCGGCGCCGGAGGGAATCCCCGGCGCCGTCCAATCGCGCTCAATGACCAGCGTCAGCCCACCCGGCTGGATGATCCCATAGCCGACTCGGCTCACCCCCAAGGTACGACCAGTGATCTCCGCCGCGAGATAAGCGATATCGGCGGCACTGTCGAAGTCATGTTGCCGAGTACTCAGCTCGATCAGCGCGGCACGTTGAGCATCGCGGTGCTTCCGTGCAGTGATATCGGAAAACAGCACGGCAACCTGGTTGGGTGCCTGCTGCCCCAGGGGATAGGCATAGACGTCGTAGTGCCGATTATTCAGTGACGAGGCCAGGTGCTCGAAATGCACGGCCTTACCGGTAGCCAACATCTCGGCGTACCGCTCGGCCCAGGGAGACTCACCCTGAGGCGCCAGTTCACCCATCCAACGCCCGGTGATATCGGTCAGGCCCGTGATCTCGCCGAACGCCTTGTTCACCTTGAGGAAACGATAGTCCTCCGGTGCGCCCTGGTCGTTGCAGCGGACCTCGACGATGCAGAAGCCGATGGCAATGGCGTTGTAGAGGTTGCGGTAGTTCGCCTCCTGCTCAGCCACCTCCAGCTCGTTCAGCTTGGCCTGGGTGATATCGCGTGACACGGACAGGATCCGCCGGGGCTGACCAGCCTCATCGAAGATGGGTGTGACCTGAACATCCCACCATTTCGCGTTGCCCTTGAACGTCTTGGCCTCGCCTTGAAAGCGCCCCGTCCGCCCTTCACGCCCCGCCTGTAGCGCCCGCCTAGCATCCTCGTGCCCCTCACCCTCCCAGAAGTTCGGCCAAGGGCAGCCCTTGATCGAATTGAAGTCACTGACCTCCATCAGCGCCTGCCCGCCGTCGTTCATGTAGGCAACCCGCCCCTCAAGATCGAGAACCTTGATGCAGTCCCCTGAGGCAGCCAGGACGCTGCGCAGAAACGCGGAATCCGCCTTGTATTGTTCCGCGGCTGCAAGCTCGTGACGGAGGCGATCGATTTCAGTGGTAAGCGCGATAAGGGTTTGATCAGAGGTATTGGTTCGGCTGGTCATTAAGAGGGGCATGGGCAGGGAAGGATGACGCGCGGATTATCCGGCAGGACCGTGTTCACTTCCTGCGCGAGACGACAGATGGCGATACCGTCATACGAATGGCGAAGTCGCACTGCGCGACAGCGAGGCCCTGGAGACTCACATAACAGCAGGGGCCGACATGCGCCAAGACGTCTGACGGAGCCATCCATGACCAACCCTGGAAGGCTCCTTGCACATCCCCTCGCTGCTGTCGCGCCACAGCCATGACAGGCACGAACGGCAGCAACAACGGTGACCCGATCAGTCCCAAAGGAAATCACCTCACACGGGCAAGACGGTCCCAGTTACAGTGCAATCCTGCAGTCATAGCTGGCTCCCACCCCGTTAGTCACTTCAACCGCTCTCTGGCCAAGCCAGGACCGTCCCCGCCCGCTCAGCACCCGCGATTCTTGATAGACTGTTTCCCTCTCGCGGCGCAGTCGGATCAGGGCATAAACATTCACGCCCTGGCGCCTTCCCGCCGTGCCATCCTTCCCGTCTGCCGCCGAGCTCTATACGTTTTTTCCGAGTGCTTAGATTCAGCATTGAGCCAGGAAAAGCACGCTGAAACCGGGCAGAACAGTGCTACAAACGAAGTTTCCAGATGCTTGCCGAAACCGCCCTACCCCCAGCAACCATGCGCCCTGAGCCGTCCCGCCGCTTTTCCGTGGCGCCCATGATGGATCGGGCCGACTGAAGCTGGAACGCCCGGCTGGCGTGGCCTCCGGCGCCTCCCGGTTCGTCTCGTAGCAAATTTGTAGCAACGCCCTCCCCCTGCCCCACTTTTTCGCCCTTTCTCAGCCCTCAATCCGGCCTGTTCATCAACGCCTGAGTGCGGGCGTTTGAGTTCCTATGAACGTGTGAAAGCGTCACGACGAGCGCCAGACCTTTTGCGCGCCTATTGGGCTGGATCCCGGATTTATGTTCGGCCAAGGGGATGCCGTTACTTGCGTTACCTGGGCGCCCTTCACCGCGCTAAGCCCCGTGCTGCAAGGCTTTCAGCCAATCCGACTGCCGTTACTTTTCCGTTACTTCACCGTTCCTGAGTAACGGAACCCTACTGTTACTTTCAAGAATTCGTAAATGCTTATAAATCAATGACTTACATAAAAGTAACGGTAGAGGTAACGGCTAGGTTACGCAGGCAAATGCTGCCGCAAAGCTAGGCCTAGCAAGGCTTCCAGGCCTCAAGCATCTGGGCGGTAACGGAAGTAACGCCCCCGCATACCCCATATGGAAAATGGCCCATCCACGCCGCTTACGCTTGAGCCGAACGTGAGGGGTGATGAGAGGATTTCATATGGCAAGAAGGTACGAGCGCGCATATGGATCTCTCCGTCGAAGCAAAACTCACGTCCTACGTGAAGGGGTTTTTCCCACCGTCCTATCAGGTCGCAGCGACGGTCTATGCGCTAGAGGGGGCTTGTGCTCCCCTTGTCTGCATATCAGTCGCTGCCCCCAACGGAGGTACGGCATTCCACGACGCTTATCAGCATCAAATTCTCGACATCTGCTACATGGAGAAGGCCGCTGACTACCTGCGCCAGGTTGTCAGCATGGGGCTGATACCAAGCCGTCCACTCATCAGTGACCGGTGCAGGGATTCGCAGGGAAAAAGGCAGACGCAACATCCTCAGCCGGCCCAGCAGCGGCGGGAAGCGGAGCGCCCTGCAGGGCTGCGGAAAAAGGGACACATTTAGCCCGCAGGCGTGGCGGGGGGACGACGGCGCGCGCCAGGTACAGTCTCGCGGCGTTCAGCTGGTCTGGCGGTTCATCTCACCATCGGGAACTAATTCGAGTGCCTCGCGCGCCCCGTCCTCTTTCCTGTGTGCTAGGACTAGCTATCCGCCGGACCGGTGGTGATAGTGGCCACTGAACGTAAGGTTTGGGTCGACCTCCCATGGCTGAGGCCATTCTGGTCTCCTTGAGAGGTAGTCGGATGATCATCGATATGCGTACCTGGGCCCGAATAGGCGCGTCAGGCGCAAGCGCCCGCACAACCGCCCCACTGTCGGTGTTGCAAAGCTCCATCAACAGCCTTCATTTGGCCAACCAGTCGCGGAAGGAACAACTCGAGCAGTTATCGGCACAGGCCGTCGAGCCCGATCCTATTGAACCGCCAAATTCCGACACGCCTGGTGTTCCAGGAACAACGGATGCCGATGAAGATGTCGATCCGGGTGACGTCGATGACCAGGCCGGTGCAGGCGACCCCCTAAACCGTTGATACGAACGCGCTGGGGATCTTTTTAACGCAGGTCTTTGCCGCTCCACTCTTGGCTGGCAAGGAAGCTTATCCGGTGCCGCGAAGATACAGTGGTCCATGTCTCCTCGGTGGTGGTGCGATGCCAAGAGCGGCAGTCATCTGACCCCTAATGAGGCATCCGAGGCTAAAATATGTCCTTCTTCTTAACCGGTATCGGCAACTTGCAGGTACTGCTGGACAATTGTCTTCAGCGCGAGCGTGACTATTTCAGTCAACCTGCAGGAAAGCGTCGCTGCGCTGACCCATTCGTCTTCGTGCGAGCCGCACTTATCTACCGCAAGCGGCAGGACACGGGTGCCGAACGGGCAATCTGTGAGCGATGGGACCTTATCCTTCAAGATTTTGAGAGTCAGGCGCAGGCGGTAGAAATGAGCGGACGTGATAACGCCCTGGGTCTGCAACTGCGTAGTCGCAAGCAGCTGCTAGAACGGCGCGACGCGACGCAGATGCGACTGCTGCCGCGGCAACGCGAGACTGGCTAAACGCCGGTTCTGATCGATAAAGCCGAACAGGTAGAATCGCTATTGAGCCAGGCTAGATCTTCGCATAGAGCTTAATTTTTAGTGTTGACCAACTCATACTGCCGGAAGCGGATCACCTCCTCTCCCAGCCAGTCGTTGACCTGAGCCAGCCGCGCCTGCAGCGGCTCCAGCTCATTGGCCGCATACACCTCCGCCGCCTCCTTGATCGATCCGAACCCACCCGCGTTTTGCGGCACGATGCCCATCAGCTGCGGCGGGATCCGCAAACCCGCGAGCATGTCGTCGCGGGTGATGCTCTTGATCGAGTTGAATTCGTCCTTCGCCGCCACCTCGCTGACCGGGATCAGTTGGATACCGTCCTTCTTGCCGTTGGGTGCGTAGACGAAGAGGTTGCGGAAGTTGCCGGGGCCCTTCGCCGAGCGCAGCGCGGTGCGCAGGGAGTCGATGTCCTCCTCCTTCTGCGCGGCGTCGGTCATGTAAAAGATGAAGCCGGCGTGGCTGCCGTTGTTGTAGTACTTGCGCCGGAACAGCGTGGCCGACTCATTGAGCAGCGCCGACTGCATGGCGGCGAGCCACTCAGGCATGCCGTAGATCTCCTGGTTGATGTCGGCCTCGCGGAGGTGGCAGATGGTGCCCGGGGCGAATTCGTGTTCGTCCTGCCAGCCCCTGACCTGGAAGAAGCGGCCCTCCTCCCCTCGCCGCATGTACTTGGCCAGCGGCGACTGTAGGCTGATCGGCGTGCCCAGGCGTGACTGGCGGCGCTCTAGGTAGGCGTTGCCGCACCAGAGGTAGTCCAGGGCCAGCTGCTCGAACGCGGCGCGGCTCAACAGCGGGTGCGGAATGAAGGTGCGGGCCAGGAGATTGCGCTTGAACTTGAGCCCGGAATCCAGATAGACGCTGGCCCGGGTGGCCTTGGCCAGGCCATCGAGGGACAGCGGCGGGTCGTAGTAGCGGCCGTTGAACCAGCACTCCAGGTAGTCGAGGACCTCGCGGCCGTCGAGCACCGGTGCCGGGTCGCCAAAGGTAAAGGCCTCGACGCCGGGCGCTTGCGCGGCCGGGCTGACCAGGGCGTTGGAATCGCTCATCAGTAGATCTCCATGACGCCGGTGTTGCGGCCGGTCTGGCCCTCCAGCGGCTCGTTGTGCAGGGCATGAAAAAGGGCCCACGCGAGATCCGCATGGCCTGTGGTGTCGTTGCGGCCGGCCGTGTAGGTGAACTGGCGGCCGCTGGCGGTGGTGGTCTTGCGAATAGCCATGAGCGACTGGGCGACATCGGTCCAGCCGGCATCGAATTCGAGCCGGCCGTTCTTGATCACGTCGTAGGCCTTGAGCACCAGGCGGGTCTTGACCTCGGGCGAGTAGCTGAAGGTGGTCAGCCCCGGGAAGAATTGGCGCACCAGCTGGGCCACGCCGCTGCCCATACCGGTGACATCGATGCCGATGTAGCTCACCCAGTAGCGCTGGCAGACCTGGCGGATCGCCTCGGCCTGGGCGGCGAAGTCCATACCGCGGAACTGGTGGCGCTCGAGCACGCGGAACTTGCCGCCCGGTACCACCGGCGGAGCGATCACCACCAGGCCAGCGGTGTCGCCGGTCTCGGCAGGGTCATAGCCGACCCAGACCGGACGCTCGCCCAGGGGGCGGGCTGCAAACGGTTTGTAGTCCTCTGCCCACTCAACCCAGCTGTCCACCATGCACGGCTGCAGCATGGCCAGGGGGAAGATGCTCGCGCCGTCGTCGACGAATTGGCACATCAGCAGGTTCTGGAAGGCCTCGGCGCTGTATTCGAGCTTGAGCTCTTCCAGGTCGAACAGGTCGCAGCCGCGGGCCTCGGCATCGAGGATGGTGACGATCTGCCGCCAGATCCGATCCTCGCAGAGCCGGCCCTGCTGCAGGGCGTCATGGGAGACGTCCAGTTTCAGGTGCTGGGCGACCGGCTTGCCCTTGTTGAAGCGCTCGCCGGTCCAGAAGGTATAGGCCTCATGGGCCATGGAGCTGGGCGTCGAGAAGTAGGTGCGGCGGTATTGCTTCTGCATGGCCATGCCGCTGGCCACCTTGTTCAGCTCTTCGAAGCGAAAGGTCCAGAAGAATTCGTCGAAGTAGAAATTGCCGTGGTAGCCCTGGGCGGTGCGGGCATTGGTGCCGAGGAAATGCAGCTCGGCGCCGTTCGCCAGGATGATCGGATCCCCCGTCACCTCGACACTGCAGACCTCCCGGGCGAAGGCCTGGATATACGCCTTGAAGATATGCGCCTGGTTCTTGCTGGCCGAGAGGAAGATCTGATTGCGCCCGGTGATCAGGGCGTCCAGGAAGGCTTCGCGGGCGAAGTAGAAGGTGGCGCCGATCTGCCGGCTCTTGAGGATGGCGCGGGTCCGCTGCTGGCCTGCTCGGTACCAGTCCAGCTGGTAGCCGAAGCACTGGTCGCGGAACGCGCTTTCGAGGGCCTCGATCTGCTCCTCGGTGAACTCATTGCGCGCGGCCTTCTTCTTCGACCCGGCATTGCGGTTGTCCAGTTTGGGATTGAGCTCGGCCTCGGTACCTCCGCCTTGGAAGCGCTGGATCCGCGCCTGGCGCTCCAGCTGGCGGTGCAGCAGGTCAATCTCCTTAAAGTCGCCGCCGGTTTTGCCGTCCTTGAGGATCAGCTGCACCAGGCGCGCTTCCAGGGCGCCGCCGATCCGCTCGACGTTGTCCGCCCGATCCCATTCGTCCCGGGCCTTCCAGCTATGGACGGTCTTTTCCTTCTCCTCGATCGCCTCGGCGATCTCTGTTACCCGCCAGCCCATCCAGTAGAGATGCTTGGCGCGGCGGCGCACGTCCATCAGCAGGTCGGTGGGCGGGATAGGCACGGAGTCGGATTCAGGTAGGCTTTTCATGGCCGCCAGACTGCCGCCCCGGCTTCCTCCTCCATAGCGCGCGGATTTGTACAGGGCGCCACTACAACGGCCCCTCGTTGCTGGGACGCGCGGGCGTCCCGACCATGCCCCTCATCGCCCAAGCACTCCCGCTAAGCCTTTGAGGATCCCCGGCATGGCCGACCCCAAGACCCCGAAACTTCGCTCTCCCTTCTTCCGTGTCGCCGTCGAGGGCGCCACCAGCGATGGCCGCCAGATCGAACGCGCCTGGATCGAGCAGGCCGCGGCCAGCTACAACCCCAAGACCTACGGCGCCCGCATCTGGATGGAGCACATCCGCAGCAGCGTGGCGGACAGCCCCTTCAAGGCCTACGGCGACGTGGTCGCAGTGAAGGCTGAAGAGGTCGAGATCAACGGCCAGAAGAAGCTGGCCCTCTTCGCCCAGATCGAGCCCACCGCCGACCTGGTGGCCATGAACAAGGCCAAGCAGAAGATCTACACCTCGATCGAGATCTCGCCCAAGTTCGCCGACACCGGCGCCGCCTACCTGGTCGGCCTGGGCATCACCGACAGCCCGGCCAGCCTGGGTACCGACGTGCTGTCCTTCGCCGCGGCCAATCCGGCGGCCAATCCCTATGCCAGCCGCAAGCTGCACGCGGACAACCTGTTCACCGTGGCCGAAGAGACCGCTCTCACCTTCGACGAGGTGGAGGACAAGCCCGGTCTGGGCGCCCTGCTCTTCGCCAAGGTCCAGGAGCTGCTCAAGGGCAAGGAGGCGCAGACCCAGGGTGAGTTCGCCCAGTTCGGCGCCGCGGTCACTGCCGTGGCCGAGCACGTTCGCGAGCAGGACGAGCGCTTCACCCGCACCGAGGCCGCCCTCACCGAGCTGACGGGCAAGCACCAGCAGCTGCAGACCGACTTCGCCGCCCTGCAGCTGCAGCTCAGCCAAACCCAAGACCCCAACCAACCCAAGCGCCCTCCGGTCACCGGCGGCGATGGCCAAAACCTGACCGACTGCTGATCAGCCGTTCACCTTTCCGGAGAGATCCATGCGTAACGATACCCGTGTGCTGTTCAACCAATACCTGGAGCAGGTCGCCAAGCTGTCCGGCGTCTCCTCCTCCGCGGCGACCTTCGCCGTAGCGCCCACCATCCAGCAAAAGCTGGAGACCCGCATCCAGGAGTCCAGCGACTTCCTGAGCAAGGTCAACGTCATTCCCGTCGACGAGCTGATGGGCGAAAAGGTCGGCCTGGGCGTCTCCGGCACCATCGCCGGCCGCACCGACACCAGCGGCACCGCGACCCGCCAACCCCGCGAGATGCAGGCGCTCGACAACCGCGGGTACGAGTGCAAGAAGACCGACTTCGACACCGCCATCACCTACCAGCTGCTGGATACCTGGGCCAAGTTCCCCGACTTCCAGTCGCGCCTGCGTGACGCCATCGTGAAGCGGCAGGCCCTGGACCGCTTGATGATCGGCTTCAACGGCACCAGCGCCGCGGCCACCACCAACCGCGCCACCAACCCGCTGCTGCAGGACGTGAACATCGGCTGGCTGCAGCAGTACCGCAGCAATGCACCGCAGCGCGTGCTGAAGTCGGGCAAGGCCGAAGGCAAGATCGTGATCGGTACCGGCAGCGACGCCGACTACAACAACCTGGACGCCCTGGTCTTCGACGCGGTCAGCAACCTGATCGACCCCTGGTACCGCAAGGATCCGGGCCTGGTGGTGATCCTCGGCCGCGACCTGGTGCACGACAAGTACTTCCCGCTGGTGAACAAGGAGCAACCCGCCTCCGAGAAGCTGGCCACTGATGTGATCCTGGCCCAGCGCCGCATGGGCGGCCTGCAGCCGGTGGAGGTGCCGTACTGCCCGGACAACGGGATGCTCATCACCTCGCTGCAGAACCTGTCGCTGTACTACCAAACCGGTGGCCGCCGCCGCTTCGTCAAGGAGGCGCCGGAGAAGAACCGCATCGAGAACTACGAATCGAGCAACGACGCCTACGTGGTCGAGGACTACGGCTTCGGCTGCCTGATCGAAAACATCGTGACGGGCGTGTAAGCCATGGCCTCCTCTCCCGCGAAAAGCCACTTCCAGGCAGCTGCAGCGGCGCTCGCCGCCGCGGCCGCCGGGCCGGCCGACAGCATGGCGGGCCGCACCGTGTACGAGCAGCAGCTGGCCCAGCTGCTGCAGGACCGGCTGCGACTCAAGCAGGTGCAATCCACCCAGGCCAAGGCCGAGCTCAAGCGGCAGCTGCTCGGTGCCTACGCCGACTATGTCAGCGGCGTGCTCGAGGGCGGCAACGGCGCCCAAGACGAAGTGCTGGTCACCGTGATGATCTGGCGCATCGATGCCGGCGAGTTCGCCGGCGCCCTGGACATCGCCGCCTATGTGCTGCGCCACGGCCTCCTGATGCCCGATCGCTTCGAGCGCACCCCGGGCTGCCTGATTGCCGAGGAAGTGGCCGAGGGCGCACTGGCGGCGCAGAAGGCCGGCCAGACCTTCGACCTGGACATCCTGATCCGCACCGCCGTGCTCACCGATGAGCACGACATGCCCGACGAGGCGCGCGCCAAGCTCTACCTGGCCATCGGCCGGGCCGAGTTGGCCGACGTCGACGAGGATCGACCCGGCCGACCGGGCCAACTGGTCTCGGCGATCGAGATGCTACGCAAGGCGATCGGCTTGCACGACCGCTGCGGCGGCAAGAAAGACCTGGAACGGGCCGAGCGCCTGGCCAAGAAACATGCCGCCCCTGGCGGCTAACCGAGCGGTCCCCCGCAACCCCGCCGGCTCGGGGCGGATCGGCCAGGCCTCGCCTAGGACCGTGAAGCCCCGACCACCGGCGACCCATTCGAGAGCAGCACCATGAGCGGATTCGTTGCAGGCGGCACCGTCGCCAGCGGTCAAGTGGTGTCCGACCCCTTCTGGCCGGCGATCGATCTGGACCAGGTCCGAGCGCGGGTGCGGATCGACAGCAGCGTCAGCACGGAGAAGCTGAAAGCGGCGGTGATCGCCGCGGCTATCGGCGTCAACCGCGAGCTCGCCGGCTACCGCTTCGCCCAGTCCACCAGCGGCTACACGACCCTGGCCGCCGTGCCCGGGCTACTGGTCGACGGCGTCAGCGAGCGTGCCCACCTCTACTTGCGCGCGATCGATGCCGCCACCGCGGCCGAGGTCGCCGAGCGATACCGCAGCTATGACAGCACCGCCAAGGGCGACAAGGACGCCGAGGCTCAGACACCCACCATCGACGAGTACCGGCGTGATCAGCGCTGGGCCATCCGCGACTTCCTGGGCCTGGCCCGGACCACCGTGGAGCTCATCTGATGGCCACCGCCGTGCGCGCCCAGCAAGGCGACACCCTGGACCGGATCTGCCTGCGGCACTACGGGCGCACCCAGGGCGTCACCGAGGCCGCGCTCGAAGCCAACCCGGGCCTGGCCGAGTTCGGCCCGATCCTGCCAATCGGCATCCCTATCACTCTGCCAGACGCCCCCGCCCAAGCCTCTGCCGGCATTGCCGCGCAGCAGCCGGTGAACCTCTGGGACTGACCCCATGCACGAGAAACCTCCTATGCCCGACCGTCCCGACACCTGGGCCTGGCTCGCCGCCTGGCTCGAAGACAACTGGCCTGCGCTCTACGCCGGACTGGTGGCCGGCGTCATCGCCGCCCTGCGCATCGCCTACGGCGGCGGCACCCTGCGGCGCGTGCTGCTCGAAGCGCCGCTCTGTGGCGCCCTAGCCCTGGCGGCGAGCCATGGCCTTTCCCTACTGGGCATCCCTGCCAGTACTGGCCCCTTCTGGGGCGGAATCATCGGCCTGCTGGGCGTAGAGGGCACTCGCGCTGCAGCTAAACGCTTCGTCGAACGCAAGGTGGAGACGCAATGAACCAGCCCAAGATCCTACTCATCGGCGCTCACGGCCTGGCCGTGAGCGACCTGCAGAAAGCCCTGGCCGCGGCCGGCTTCACCGTTGACCTGGACGGCGACTACGACGAAGGCACCGAGCAGGCCGTCGCAGCCTTCCAGCGCTCTGTCGGCCTGGTGGCCGATGGCATCGCCGGCCCGAAGACCTTCGCCGCCTTGCTCGGCAAGCGCGATCCGCTCCACCTGGGCTACGCCGACCTCGAGCTCGCCGCCAAGACCCTGAGCGTCCCCATCGCGGCCGTCCAGGCGGTCAATGAGGTCGAGTCCAAGGGCGAAGGCTTCCTGGACAACGGCCGGGTGGTGATCCTGTTCGAGCGCCACGTCTTCTACCAGCGCCTGGTCAAGGCCCACGGCCAGCCCGAAGCCGATCGCCTGGCTGCGCTCAACCCGAACCTGATCAACCCGAAGTCCGGCGGCTACGCCGGCGGCGCGGCCGAGTGGCAGCGCCTAACCTCGGCCCGGCAGATCGACGAGGCCTGCGCGCTGGAGTCGTGCAGCTGGGGCCTCTTCCAGGTCATGGGCTACCACTGGCAGGACCTCGGCTATGCCAGCGTTCAGGATTTCGTCACCCGCATGCAGGCCAGCGAAGCCGAGCAGCTCGACGCCTTCATCCGCTTCGTCAAGGCGGAGCCGGCGCTGCTCAAGGCACTCAAGGCGGGCAAGTGGGCAGACTTCGCCCGCGGCTACAACGGCCCGGCCTACGCTCGCAACCTCTACGACGTGAAGCTCGAGCGCGCCTTCGCCCGCTACAGCACCGCCGCCCCGGCTAAGGACGCCGCATGACACACGTCACCGACGTGCAGCGCCTCGAACCGCAGGATGGGGAGGTCTTCATCCTGCCGGCTGGTGCGTCCTTCGAGGAGGCCGAGCGCCTCTGCGAAGCCATCCAGACCGCCAAGCCGGGCGTGCGGGCTGTCGTAGTAATCGGCGAGCTCGAGCACCTGGACCAGGCGGCGATGAACCGCGCGGGCTGGTACCGCCAATGATCAGCTGGAAGGAGAAGGCGCTCTTCGCGCTGGCCTTGGTCCTGACAATCGCCGTGCTCTGCCTGGCCCTCTATGGCCAGGGCCTGCGCATCGACCTGGCCAACCAGAAGCGCGAGGCCACCGAGGACCAGGTCACCCAGCTGACCGGCGAGCGCGACCGCCTCACGGCCACCCTCACCGAGCAGCGGGCCGCCCAGGCCCAGCTGCAGACCACCCAGAAAGACCTGCGCCGCGAGATCGATGTCCGCAAGCGCCGGATCCAGGAACTCGAAGATGAAAACGCCGACCTCAAAGCTTGGGCTGGCCAGCCTCTGCCTGCTGCTGCTCGCCGGCTGCGCCAACGGCCCGTCCTCACCGGAGCCACGGCTTACCGTGAGTGGCTGTCCAGTGGTAACGCGCTGCCAGCTGCCGTCGACCCACCCGCGCAATAACGGCGAGCTCCTGGACGACAGCGAGGCGCTGGAAGCGGCC
Organism: Pseudomonas sp. MOIL14HWK12:I1; assembly: GCF_000510705.1. NCBI lineage: Bacteria > Pseudomonadati > Pseudomonadota > Gammaproteobacteria > Pseudomonadales > Pseudomonadaceae > Pseudomonas > Pseudomonas sp. MOIL14HWK12:I1. The sequence continues at coordinate 15,884 of NZ_AZNY01000014.1, forward strand.
TGGGCCGACTGCGCCGCCCAGGTCGATATGGTCTATGACGCCCAGCTGGCCCACCCATGAACAAGCCCGAGAGCCTGCGCGCTTACCTGCTCGCTGCCGTGCCGGAGCTGCGCCACAGCCCTGACCGGCTGCTGGTCTTCATCGACAAGGGCAAGCTGCGCTGCACCGCTGCGGCCAGCCTTTCCTGGGAATACGGCTACGAGCTGCAGATCATCCTCACCGACTTCGCCGGCCACCCGGACGCCGTGATGCTGCCGCTGCTGGCCTGGGTCCGGACGAACCAGTCCGAGCTCCTGGTCAACCTGGACAAGTCCGCCCAGGGGATCGGCTTCGAGGCCGACATCCTGGACAACTCCAAGGTGGACCTGGCGATCACCCTGCCCCTCACCGAGCGGGTGGTCGTGAAACGCCAGCCGGACGACACCTATCAGCTGAGCCACGTGCCCGAGTCCCCGTACACCGAGTACCAGGAACCGGCCACCTGGCAGGTCTTCGCCGGCGACGAGCTGCTCGCCGAATGGCAATCCGGATCCGCTGGCGACGCCCTGGCCCTGGAAACACCGCAGCCGGGCCGCAACCGTGGCTGACCTCGAGGCGCTGGAGAACTGGCTCTCACCGCTGCTGCAGAAGCTCGACGTCCGCGGCCGGGCCCAACTAGCCCGCAAGGCTGCCCAGCAGCTACGCCGCAGCCAGCAGCAGCGGATCCGCGCCCAGGTGAACCCGGACGGCTCACCGTTCGAGGCGCGCAAGCCGCGGGATCTGCGCGGCAAGAAGGGCCGGATCAAGCGGCGCATGTTCGAGAAGCTCAAGATGGCCCGCTACCTCAAGGCCAAGGGTTCGCCACAGCAGGCTGTGATTGGCTTCGCCGGCCGCGTCTCCCGCATCGCCCGCGTCCACCAATACGGATTGAAAGACCGGGCTGACCGTGGCGCCCCCGAGGTTCGCTACGCCCGCCGCGAACTGCTTGGTCTGTCTGACCAGGACCTGCAGCAACTCCGCGACTCGCTCCTGGGTGGCCTACTCGATTGAGCTCATGACATAGCTGTCTCGCACCTATAACCCTGATCCTACTGCCTGCTGCTGTGAGGCGTAGTACATGCGGTCCAGAAGTCTCAGGCGATGCTCTTGCTCGAGGTCGAGTCTCTTTCGCTCTCTAACGAGCAGCATCTCGATGGATTCGAAACATGGGTGCATCCTCGGGGTACGCGCGAGAAGAACTTCGTACTTTTCTACCTGGATGTCATGCCTGGCGATCATAGTTTCGCAGCGCTGTAGCGCCACATGCATCGATGAGCGCATGCCGGTCACCTCGCTTCTTAAGCGGCTACTTCGCTAGACAATATGCTAGTCGGTACGCTTAGAAGTGCTCATCTAAACGGTACAGTGCCGGGATGGCTCACCGTTGGAGGGGTGCAAACCTTGGGATTTGCGCGGCAAAAAGGACAGATCAAGCGGCGGATGTTCGAGAAGCTACGGCTGGCCCTCTATCTCAAGGCCAAGGGCACACCGCAGCAGGCAATGATTGGCTTTGTCGGATGTGCAGCCCGTAATGCTCAAACACAAATCTTGGCCTTAAAGACCGACCATCGAAGGGCGCGTCAGAAGTAATATCTGCAAAACGTAAGCAGTGGGAATAACAGACAACGACCTAAATAAATTATCTACACCAATAACTAACGATTTCAAAGCGTGATTGCCGCATCAATCATTTGACACCAGAAGCAATATCTATCTTCCTTGCAGTATTTTTAAAATTTCCAATATTAGTATATTTTTTTTCGGTTGTAACCACCTGAGCCACTAAGGTCCACTTCTTTTCTTGATCTCCCGAGGATGCTTCCATTTTCCGAATAGCGAAATTCCTGTGCGCTAAGCCCTCTTTTTCCACTGGGAAATACGCTATCAAAAGCCCCAGCAAGATGCAGCCTTCATCTGAGTCTTCGAATGCAACCCCACCATCTCTACCCCTGATATCATCTAAAACCTCAAAAGGTGTAATTGCACCATCTGTGATCTTCTTAAATAGCGGATAGTCAATAGCTCTTACAACAATCAACAATGCTACAAGCTGCGGATGCAGATTTTGTTTTTTTGGAGTGAGATCCAACACAATTTTAAACCTTGTTATACACCGCTCCCTCGCCCTTAGTGTAAGACCATAGATATCTGCCAGAGCCGTGAAGTATTCAACAAACAGCTCCCGATCTTGCACTAAACCAACTGGACCTCTGCCATTTTCGTCAAAGAAGTAGCTATCAATATCAAAACCTTGCAGCATTGCCATTGTGAATGCTTTAGAGTCACCACTAGGCAAGCCGTACTCAATATCAAAAAACCGTCTGAGGTACTCTTGGGCGTCAATACTGTTACCGTACACCGCGCGAACTACCGCCTCTAACTGTTTCTTGTCGACAGAAAGCACAAAGAAAATATTAGCCAAATCAAAAAGATGCTTTATTCTTTCAAGTAATTGAATAGCAAAGCTGGGTCGGCATCTATCAAGCTCATCGATGAAAAACACTAAAGTGGGCTTCTTACCATTTGACTCTAAAGCAGAAACAGTCTTTTCGAGCTCTGTCCGAAAGCGATCAAACAGCGCAACCTCTACCTTATAAGCATCAACCATATCTGAAAAACTATCAGAACCCAACTCTGCTACGATCGCTTCGACTTCTTCATCCAGATCCAAACCACCCAGAGTAACAGCCTTAATTCCCGCCACCGCACCCCGCTTCGCCAATATTCCAGTTATTTTTTTGACATTCTTAATACCTGGAAGCGCTTTTTTTCTCGAGGCCTCTTTTAGAGCAGACTCTACGCTTGCGACTAGAGCAACCAAGGGATCAATAACGTGATCAGATTTCCAAGCATCAAAATAGACGCACTGAAAATCCTCGTTCGAAAGCGTTGCGCGCAGCATCTGCACAAGAACTGACTTGCCGGTCCCCCAAGGCGAATCCAAAGCCATCACAAATGGACCGCCGGTACGTGCCACAAGGTTTTTCAACAGCTCGACCACCTCCCTTCTTTCAAATGCATCATTTGCAAAAGGATTATCCAGAGGCACTTCTATCGAATTAACTCGGTAAGCCATCTTCTTCTCACTTGTCTTTTTAATCTTTGTAGAGCGAAGCACTACAAATCAGATTCAATGATCGTTTCAGAAAAATCTAGCAGTTTATCGGCATGACCGATACCGCCGCCCTTTCCCGCCTCATCGAGAACCTGATCCGCCTCGGCACCGTCGCCGAGGTTGACCATGGCAGTCTCCAAGCCAACCGCCCTGCCCGGGTTCAGGTTCAGAGCGGCGAGCTGCTGACCGGCTGGTTGCCCTGGACCGCCCTGCGCGCCGGCACCACCCGCGACTGGGATCCGCCCACCGTGGGCGAGCAGGTCCTAGTCCTCAGCCCCAGCGGCCAAACCGCCCAGGGCATCGCCATCACCGGCCTGTTCAGCGCGCTCATCCCTGCCAACGGCGATCGCGCCGGCCTGCACCGCCGCACCTACCCGGACGGCGCGGTTGTCGAGTACGACAGCGAAGCCCACCAGCTGCTGGCCACCCTGCCCGCCGCCGGCCGGGTCGAGATCGTCGCCCCGGGCGGTTTCAAGCTGCAGGGCGACGTGGACATCGACGGCCTGGTGACCGTGACCCGCGACGTCGTCGCCGCCGGCATCAGCCTGGTCAAGCACCCACATGGCGGCGTCCAGGCCGGCAACGCGAAGACCGGAGCGCCCACGCCATGATGAGCCGCACCACCGGTCTCGCCGTCACCGAGCTCGAGGAGCTCCAGCAATCGGTCGGTGACATCCTCACCACGCCGATCGGCACCCGCGTGATGCGCCGCCCCTATGGCTGCGACCTGTTCAGCCTGATAGATCAGCCGTTCAACGACGCCACCGCGCTGCAGGCCAAGGCCGTGGCCGTGATCGCCCTCATGCGCTGGGAGCCGCGGCTCAACCTCACCCGCATCGCGCTCACCCTGGGCGACGCCCCGGGCCAGGCCTTCGTCGACCTGGAGGGCTACAGCACCGTCACCAACGCCGCCGTCAGCCTGCGCGCCCCCCTGGTCTTTGGAGGCCTCGCATGATCGACCTTTCCCTCCTGCCGTTGCCCGACGTCGTCGAGTCCCTGGACTACGAGACCCTGCTGGCCGCCCGCAAGGCCCGCCTGGTCAGCCTGTACCCGGCCGCCGAGCAGGCCAACATCGCCGCGCGCCTGGAGCTGGAGTCGCAGCCGCTGAACAAGCTGCTCCAGGAGAACACCTACCGCGAGCTCATCCTCCGCCAGCGCATCAATGATGGCGCCAAGGCGGTGATGCTGGCCTACGCCACCGGTGCGGACCTGGAGAACGTCGCGGCCTGGTACGGCGTCCAGCGCCTGCTGGTGACGCCGGCGGACACCCGCGTCACCCCGGCCATCCCCGCCGTCTATGAGACAGACGATCGCCTGCGGTACCGGACCCAGCTCGCCCTGGAAGGCTTCACCACCGCCGGCCCGCGCAACGCCTACCGCTACCACGCGCTGTCCGCCTCGGCCCAGGTCAAGGACGTGGCCATCCTGCGTCCCATCCAGGGCACCGTGCGCGTCGTGGTCCTGAGCACCGAAGGCGACGGCGCGCCGAGCGCCGCGCTGCTGGCCACCGTGACCGCGGCGCTTAACGACGAAGACGTCCGGCCACTCTGCGACACCGTCGAAGTAGTCGCCGCCGAGATCCTGCCCTACCAGGTAGCGGCCACCCTGATCTTCTACAGCGGCCCGGACATGGCCGTCGTGCAAGCCGCGGCCCTGGCCAAGGCGAAGGCCTACGTGGCCGAGCGCCATGCCATGGGCCAGGACGTCTCCCGCTCGGGCCTGTTCGCCGCGCTGCATCAGAGCGGCGTGCAGAACGTCATCCTGACCAGCCCGGCCACCGACCTCGAGGTCACCCAGCACCAGGCCGCCTACTGCACCGGCATCACCCTGACCCAGGGCGGCACCGATGAGTAGCGTGCTGCTCCCACCCAACAGCCTGCCCCTGGAGCGTGCGATCGCCGCCAGCGGCGCCGGCCTCGATGCGCTGCCGGTCCCGATCCGCGATCTGTGGAACCCCTGGAAGTGCCCGGCCGCGGTGCTGCCCTGGCTGGCCTGGGCGGTCTCGGTGGATGACTGGGACGTCAACTGGGGTGAGGACGCCAAGCGCCAGATCATCGCGGATTCCGTCACCGTCCACCGGCACAAGGGCACCCGCGGCGCCGTCCGCCGCGCCCTGACCAATCTGCTCGGCTCTGAGGCCTTCACCCTCATCGAGGGCGCCACCGGTGGCCTCTACGACGGCAGCCGCACCTACAACGGCGACAACTTCTACGGCCACGACGAGCACTGGGCCAAGTACAGCGTGTACGTCACCCAGCTCATCAGCGTGGCCCAGGCCGCGCGGATCCGCCAAACCCTCGCCGACGTCGCCCCGGCGCGCTGCGAGCTCATTGCCCTCAACTTCACCGCTGCGCTCAACGATCACAGCGGCACCTTCCGTTACGACGAGACCTTTACCTACGGAGTCGCTTGATGACGAACCTCACCGAAAAAGAGCAGTGGGAGGACGGCGTCTACCAGATCGAGAAAACCGATCCGGTAGTCGGCGGCCCCGATGGGCTCTCCAACCGCCAGGGCCAGCAGTTGGCCAACCGCACCAAGTACCTCAAAGGCCTGGTCGATGCATTGTTGAGCGGAACGAAAAACGCCGCGATTGCTGCTAGGCTTGCAACCGCGCGCGCGATAGGCCTGACGGGGGACGCCAGCGGTACGGCCAACTTCGACGGCTCAGCCAATGCCAGCATCACCGTGACCCTGGCCAAGACTGGCGTAGCAGCCAGCACCTATGGCGGAGTGACCGTCGACGAGAAAGGCCGCGTGACGGCCGGAGCTGTCGTCACGCCGATCGCCAATGGCGGTACCGGCAACAGCACCGGCCAAGCGCCCAGCGCCACCAAGCTGGCCACCGCCCGGACCATCAACGGCGTGGCCTTCGACGGCACCGGCAACATCGCCATCACCGACGACAGCAAGGCGCCGCTCAACTCGCCGGTGCTGACCGGAGATCCGCGCGCGCCAACCCCGGCCGCCGGCGACAATGACACCAGCATCGCCACCACCGCCTTCGTCCAGGCCGCGATCGCCGCCCTGGTCAACGGCTCGCCGGAAGCGCTCAACCAGCTTAACGAACTGGCGGCCGCCCTGGGCAACAACCCGAACTACGCCACCGATATGGCCACGGCGCTGGGGCTCAAGGCCAACACCGAATCGCCGACCCTGACCGGTACGCCCAAGGCGCCCACGGCGGGAATCGCCACCAACACCACCCAGATCGCGACCACCGCCTTTGTGCAGGCCGTGATGGCGGCCTACGGGCTGGCCGGCGCGGCGCCGGTACAGAACAACGCGATAAACCTCAACGACGCACCGGTAGGAGGCATGATCCGCTGTGAAGACGTCGTGACCGCCGGCGCAGCCTTGAACTGGCCGGTGACCGGTGCGGCGGATGCGGCCCGGGTTGCATTCGAGGTCTTCACCCACGGCCAGCCGGGCTCGGGTGCTCGATTGACCCAGGTGGCCACCGAAATATTTGGCGCCTCGGGCGGTCGTGGGCGGACGTTCGTTCGGGTGCGGCACGACGCGAGCTGGTATCCGTGGCGCGAATTCGCGTTCGCCGACCAGCTGGCCAACGTTGCCCGAACCGGCAAGTTTTCCGATCTCCAGGACCAGACCGATCATATACTCAAAGGCACGACGACGGGCAATGGCTGGAAGCTGGTCACCCTGCAGAACCTCGAAGCCGCTGGAAACCTGTCGCTCGAATACCGCAACAGTGCCGGTATCACCACGCTGTGCTACCAGGGCGTCAACGACGGCAACGGCGGCTGGAGGCCTCGCTGGTTCTTCACGCCCAGCGGCTCAGCTACCGCAGACCGCCGCGCTTATTTCGGCGGCCTCAATGACCAGGACCAGATGGAGTACGTGGTCAAGACGCGAATCCGCCCGGGCAGCAGCTGGGTCACCGATCCCAGCGGGGCCAGCCTGTGCGTCCAGAGCGATGCCGGCGACGGCACGGGTGGCCTCTCCGTCATGAGCTACGCGCCCACTGTGGCCATGCTCGATCGGACCGGCGGCGCCAAGTCCTCGCGATGGAAGACCGACGGCAACAACCTGTTCCTGGAGTGGGACAATGGCGACAATGGGGCAACGTGGAACCCGTCCCTGCTGAGCGTGACCCCTGGCGGTGAGGTTCGGTCGCTGTCGTCGAACTCCTATCGGATCGTGTCCGGCAATTACGGCACCTTCTGGCGCAACGACGGCAATTACCTGTGGCTCATGGTCACCGCTTCGGCTGATCAGTATGGCGGTTACAACTCGCTGCGTCCGTTCTCGGTCAGGCTGGATACCGGCAAGGTCGTGGTAGGCAATGGCATCGAAATGCCGAGCAAAGCCCGCGGCGACAGCACCAACGATGGCGCCAATACTGCCTTTGTCCAGGACGCCACCGGCACCCGCACCGCCGAGGTCGTCTTCTTCCCCAGCAGCTCGGCGCCGGCCGGCTTCCTCAAGGCCAACGGCGCGGCCGTTTCGCGTTCAACCTACGCAGCTCTCTTTGCCGTGATCGGTACCAACTTCGGCGCAGGGGATGGCTCCAGCACGTTCAACCTGCCGGATCTGCGTGGTGAGTTCCTGCGCGCCTGGGACGACGGGCGCGGCGTCGATGGCGGTCGGGCCCTCAACACCAGCCAGGCCAGCCAGAACCTGAACCACACCCACAGCGCCACCGCGGCGAACGCCGGTGCCCACCAGCACACCATGTCGTTCAAGCAGGATCGGGCGCCGGAAGGTGCCGGTAATGCCGTGTATGGCGATGAGGCCTATTACTCCGGTGAAGCCAGTCAGGGCACCAGCACCGCGGGCGACCACACCCACACCATCACCGTCAGCTTCAGCGGCGGCACCGAATCACGCCCGCGCAACATCGCGTTGCTGGCCTGCATCAAGTATTGAGGATCGCACCATGACCGTTACCGACTCTGAAAACCTGCTGGTCAGCCTGGACCTTCCCGCCCAGGCCACTGCGCTTCCCTGGTGGCAAGACCGCCTGGCCCCGCAGGTGGCCACCTTCAACCCGGTGTCCGGCGAGCTCCTGGGCAAAACGTCGGCGGATCCCAGCCCGCTGGAGCCGGATGTCTGGCTCATCCCGGCCCACAGCACCCTGGACAATCCGCCCGAGCCGAGCGCCGGCCTGGTCCTTGTACGCCGTGATGAAGCTTGGATCGAGGTTGAGGATCACCGCGGTGCCACCGTCTACCACACTGGCACCGGCGAGCCACGCCAGTGGGCACTCCTGGGCCCCCTGCCCAGCGATTACACCCTGGTGGCGCCCCTGACCGAATTCGACACCTGGCAGGACGACCACTGGCAGCTGGATGAGGTAGCGAAATTGGCCGCGGCCAAGGCCCTGGCCACCCGCAAGCGCGCCCTGCTGCTGCAGTACGCCAGCAACCAGGTCAACGCCCTGCAGGATGCCGTGGATCTGGAGATCGCCACCGAGGCCGAGACCAAGGCGCTCAAGTCCTGGAAGACCTATCGGGTACTGCTCAACCGCGTGGACACCATCGGCGCCGTCCCGGCCGAAGGCGACTGGCCGGCAAGCCCAGATCCGGACGCAACGGCTGGCTATCTGGCAGCGAATACATAGATGGCGCCGGCTGTCGCGGTTATGCCAGCGCAGGGTTGTGGGCAGCTGGTGATAGGTGCAAGCCCTAGCCTATCTTCAGTGCTCTGCTAGCAGGGAAGCCAAGAATGCGCACCGTTGCCCACCACGCCAAGAATTTCAGACGCGAATTTCGCCTAATACCCAGCTTCGTTTGGGGATCGCGAATCTTCATTCTTTTCGCCACGGCGATGCTGCTTGTCATCCTTTCGATGGCGTTTTTCTTCTATCACCACGTCTACCTGCAGCTTCCGACCTACGCGAATCTCTCCTACTGGACCCTCTTCTGGGAGATGCCGATGCTGCTAGGCCTCGCCCAGATCCTGATAGAGGTTGACCGTCGTCGCTTCGCCCGAAATTACCCGGGTAAGAGAATCTTGGGCATCCGGCAGGCAATGGCGGCAACGGATCGCGCAAAGCGGCGAATGATCTCCGAGCACTTTGCTGGCCGTGAAGACTTTGCCGAGGTGGCCAAAGAGCTCATCGAACAATGGGAATGGCGTCAGTCACTGGAGCGACGCGCCGGTAGCCCCGCGACCCTTCGCACCCGTCACTTTTTCAGCCTACCGAGTGCAGGTAATTTCGCGACGTATCTTGGTGGGCTTCTCGCCGTGATAGCGGCTGTGGTCGTGGCCCTTATCGACAAGGAAACCTTCTACCCTGCGCTTCCAACGCTCTGGTCGGACTTTTCCTCCGCCTACTCGGCAATGTTCCAAATCATCGTCGTGCCGATAGCCGCGTGCATCCTGCCTGCCGCGTGCATTCTCGATATGGTGACCGGGTTAGGGCATCGAGTGGTCGAGCGCGCCAACGACGACTATCTCAGCGATGCGAGCTTTTACAGATTCATCAAGGAACTGGTTCTACTCGAGGAGCACAAACAACGCCGCGGGCTGATGACCACCACTGGCTGGGCATACTGGTCCTTCCGGATCGGCACGGCTCCGCTTCGCGACGTACCCCGCTTGTGGCGAAATAAGCGCCGATCAGTAAGGCTGGCGAAACGACGCCGGTCCCACGCCTGACAGGCGATACAGAAGCGCTTTCCGCCCACCATCCAGGGCCACATCGAGTGGATTTGTAGCGCCCAACCCTACAAACCCGGCCCCGCGACCCGCGCGCGCGGATCCGCCAGCCTGTGCAGCGTCACCTACCCACCTGCGCAGGCAACCCCTCATGGCTGACTACCATCACGGCGTGCGTGTCCTCGAGATCAATCAGGGCACCCGCTCCATTTCCACCGTTTCCACCGCCGTCATCGGCATGGTCTGCACCGGCAGCGATGCCGATGCCGCCGCATTCCCACTTAACACCCCCGTCCTGTTGACCAACGTCCAGGGCGCTGTCGGCAAAGCCGGCACCAGGGGCACCCTGGCCAAGTCGCTGCAGGCGATCGCCGACCAATCCAAGCCGGTCACCGTCGTGGTCCGCGTCGAAGACGGCGCCAATGCGGCCGAGCTGCAGAGCAACATCATCGGCGGCGTCACCAATGGCCGTTATACCGGCATGAAGGCCCTGCTCGCGGCCAAGGCCCAGCTGGGCATCACGCCGCGCATCCTGGGCGTGCCCGGGCTCGACACCCAGGCCGTCACCACCGCGATGGTCGCCATCGCCAAGCAGCTGCGCGGCTTCGTCTATGCAAACTGCAACGGCTGCGCCACCAAGGAAGAGGCCGTCGCCTATCGCAACCAGTTCGGCGCCCGTGAGCTCATGCTCCACTGGCCGGACTTCCTGGCCTGGTCCACCGCCCAGAACGCCACCGTGACCGCCAATGCCACCGCCCGGGCCCTGGGCCTGCGTGCGCAGCTGGACCAGAGCACCGGCTGGCACAAGACCCTGTCCAACGTCGCCGTGGAAGGCGTGACCGGGATCACCAAGGACGTCTTCTGGGATCTGCAGAACACCGCGACCGACAGCGACTACCTCAACGGCAACGAGGTGACCACGCTGATCAACCACGACGGCTATCGCTTCTGGGGCTCGCGCACCACCAGCGAGGATCCGCTCTTCGCCTTCGAGAACTACACCCGCACAGCCCAGGTGCTGGCCGACACCATGGCCGAGGCGCATTTCTGGGCCAATGACCGCCCCATGCACCCGAGCCTGGTGCGCGACATCGTCGAGGGCATCAACGCCAAATTCCGCGAGCTGACCCGCCAGGGCTACCTGCTCGGCGGCGAGTGCTGGTACGACGCCGATGCCAACGAGAAGGAGACGCTCAAGGCCGGGAAGCTCTTCTTGGACTACGACTACACCCCGGTCCCGCCGCTGGAAGACCTGACCCTGCGCCAGCGGATCACTGACCGCTTCCTGGTCGACTTCGCCAGCCGCGTCAACGCCTGATCCCTACCCTGAACATCCGGTGCCCCCTGGGGCGCCCTCTGGAGATCTGCCCCCATGGCCATGCCCCGCAAACTCAAGAACATGATGCTTTTCAACGACGGTCACTCCTACCTGGGCGTCGCTAAGTCCTGCACCCTGCCGACCCTCGGCCGCAAGATGGAAGCCTTTCGCGGCGCCGGCATGAACGGCCCCGTCAAGGCAGACCTGGGCTTCTCCGACGACGGCATCCAGCTGGAGTGGACCCTGGGCGGCCTGGACCTCACCGCCCTAAAGCAATTCGGCGCCGTGGGCGCCGCAGCCGTACCCCTGCGCTTCACCGGCACCTACCAGCAGGACGACACCGGCGAAGACACCGCCGTCGAGATCGTGGTCCGTGGCCGTCACGAGACCATCGAGATGGGCGAAGCCACCCCGGGCGAGGACACCGAGCACAAGATCACCACCTCCTGCAGCTACTACAAGCTGATCGTGGCGGGCGCGACCGTGATCGAGATCGACCTCCTTAACTTCGTCGAGACCGTCGGCGGTGAAGACCGCCTGGTCAAGCAGCGCGCTGTCCTCGGCATCTGATCCCTCTCTTTCCGGCCCGCTCCGGCGGGCCAGCCCTAGCCTATTACCTGGAGTACCACCATGAGCGATACCACCCAAGACAACGTCGTCGTCCTCGATCAGCCCATCACCCGCGGCGAGACCACCATCGCCCAGATCACCCTGCGCAAGCCCAACGCCGGCGAGCTGCGCGGCGTCTCCCTGGCCGAACTCCTGCAGCTGGATGTCGCCGCGATCATGCGCGTGACCCCGCGCATCAGCATCCCCAGCCTGACCGAGAGCGAAGTTCGGTCCATGGATCCGGCCGACCTGGTCGACGTCGGTGGGAAGATCGCCGGTTTTTTGCTCAAGAAGTCGGTCAGGGCGGAGCTCTCCCCGTCCGCGTAGAGGAAGCGATGGCGGATCTCGCCATCACCTTCCACTGGCAACCGGCCCAGCTCGACCAGCTGGGCCTGGCTGAACTGATGGACTGGCGCGAGCGCGCCCGCAAACGAGTCGCCCCCGATGGCCAATGACCTGCAGATCCGCGTCCTCCTGTCCGCCCTGGACAAGGTCACGGCTCCCCTCAAACGCATCGCCGGGGGCGGCAACGCGACCGCCCGGGCGCTCAAAGCCGCCCGGGACCGGGTCAAGGAACTCAACCAGCAACAGCAGGACATCAGCGCCTACCAGCGCCAGCGCGAGGCCGTTCGCCAGAGCGCCGAGGCCCTGGCGAAGGGCCAGGAGAAACTGCGGTCCTACCGCGAGCAGCTCAAGGCCATAGACGCCCCGTCCGCAGCCTTCCAGAAGACCTTCGCCAACGCGGCCGCTGCCGTCGACAAGCTCCAGGCCAAGCACACCGCCCAGCGCACCGAACTGCAGCGCCTGCTGCCGATCATGCGCGCCAGTGGCGTCGATACCCGCGACCTCGGCGGCGCCCAGGCGCGCCTGCAGGTGCAGATCACCAGCGCCAATGTCGCGATCGACACTCAACGGGGCAAGCTCGATCGCCTCAATCGCACCCAGGAGAAGTTGGCCCGCGCCCGCGGCAAGCTCAAGCGCGGCCAGGAGCTGGCCGGGAATGCCGCTATGGCCGGAGCCAGCTCGGCTGCCACCGGCGCCGCGATCGGCGGCCCGGTGCTGGGCATGATCAAGGCCTTCGCCCCGGCCGAGGATGCGGCCACCCAGCTGCGCGCCTCGCTGATGCTGAGCGACGGCACTGCCCCTAAGGAATTCAAGGAGATCTCCGACCTGGCCACGCGCCTGGGCGATCGCCTGCCAGGTACCACAGCCGAATTCCAGGAAATGATGACCATGCTGGTGCGCCAAGGGATGTCCGCCAAGACCATCCTCGGCGGCATGGGCGAGGCTGCTGCCTACCTGGGCGTCCAGCTCAAGATGCCGGTCACTGAGGCGGCCGAGTTCGCCGCCAAGATGCAGGACGCCACCCGCACCAGCGAGAAAGACCTCATGGGCCTGATGGACACCATCCAGCGCGGCTTCTACCTGGGCGTCGACTCCAACAGCATGCTGGAGGGCTTCAGCAAGATCAGCCCGGCGCTGGACATCATCAAGAAGGAGGGCCTCGAGGCAGCCAACGCCCTGGCCCCCTTGCTGATCCAGCTCGACCAGACCGGCATGGAGGGCGGCGCCGCCGGCAACGCCCTGCGCAAGATCTTCCAGATGGGCATGGACACCGACAAAGTCGGCAAGGCCAACAAAGGCCTTAAGGACAAGGGCATCAAGCTCGACTTCACCGACGGCAAGGGCGAATTCGGCGGCATGGAGAAGCTCTACGCCCAGCTGGACAAGCTCAAGGGCCTCAACACTGAGACCCGCCTGGGTGTGCTGAAACAGGTCTTCGGCGATGACTCCGAGACCCTCACCGCGCTCAATACCATGATGTCCAAGGGACTGGCCGGCTACCAGGAAGTCCAGGGCAAGATGAAGGCCCAGGCGGACCTGCAGATGCGCGTCAACGAGCAGCTGGGCACCCTCTCCAACACCTGGGAGGCGGCAACTGGCGCCTTCACCAACGCCCAGGCCGACTTCGGCGCCGCCGTTGCGCCCCAGCTCAAGGAAATCATCACCTGGCTGGGTGACCTCGCTGGCAAAACCGGCGCCTGGGCCCGCGAGAATCCGGTCCTCGCTGGCAACTTGGTCAAGGTGGCCGCGGTGCTGTCTGCCGTGTCGATCGCCTTCGGTACCGTCGCCCTGGGCGTCGCCGGCGTGCTTGGCCCCTTCCTCGCGCTCCGCTTCATGCTCGCCCAGGTCGGCATCCGCCTGCCCAGCGTGTTGGGCCTGCTCTTCAAGCTGGGCAAAGGCGCTTTCCCCCTGGTAGCGGCTGGTCTTCGCATGATCGGCGCTGCGGCGATCGCCAACCCCATTGGCGCTGTCCTGTTCGGACTGGTCACCGCCGGCGCCCTGATCTACGCCAATTGGAAAACAATCGGTCCGTGGTTCGCAGGGGTATGGGCAGAGATGAAGGCACGGGCCACGGGTGGTATTGCTAGCATCGCTGGGCTGATCCTGGACTTCTCGCCGATCGGCCTCTTCTACCGGGCCTTCGCCGCCGTGCTGAATTACTTCGGCCTGGAACTTCCCACCCGGCTGACCGAGCTCGGCGCCGCGCTGCTCAATGGCCTCACAGCGGGCGTCAGCGGCGGGATCGGCGCCATCGCCCGCAAGATCATCGACTTCTCCCCCGTCGGGCTCTTCTACCAGGCCTTCGCGGCCGTGCTGAACTACTTCGGCTTCGACCTCCCGGCCAAATTCACCGAACTCGGCGGCATGATCATGGACGGCCTCGTCCGCGGCATCACCGGCCGCCTGGGCGCGGTGAAAGATGCCGTGATGGACGCCGGCCAGAGTGCGATCAACTTCTTCAAGGAGAAGCTGGACATCCACTCGCCGTCCCGCGTCTTCGCCGCCCTGGGCGAATACACCATGCAGGGCCTGGCTCTCGGCATGGGCAAAGGCGAAGGCAGCCCCCTGGGCCAGATTGCCGACACCGCCAAGCGTATTGCAGCTACGGCAACGGCGGCGCTGGCCCTCGGCGGTGCTCCACAGATGGCAGCAGCCCAGCCACTGCCATCTGCCCAGCAGCAACGGATGGAGGCGGTACGCCAAGTCACCCAGCAGACGGCACCTATCGCCCTGGCCCAGCCGGCCGGTGACACCATGCTGCTGCAGCGGTCGATGGAGGCGGTACGCCAGGCCATCCTGCAGCCGGCAGCGGCTGCTGTCCTAGACTTTCCCAAGGATGCCTCGCCGCTGCAACAGCAGATCGAGGCGGTACGCCAGGCCACTCTGCAGCAGCCGGCGCGCGAGCCGATCATCTTTGATAGCCGACCTGCCTTGCTGCCTGTGGCTCCTGCTGCTCCAGCCGCCGGAGACACCTACAACTTCACCATCAACGCTGGTGCCGGTATGGACGCCCGGGCGATCGCCCGTGAGGTTCAGGCCGCCCTGACCCGCATCGAGAGCCAGAAGGCCGCCCGCAGCCGCAGCAGCCTCAGAGACAGGACCTGATCACCATGATGATGGCCCTCGGCAACTTCATCTTCAGCCTCTACACCCTGGCCTACCAGGAACTCCAGCGGCAGACCGACTACCGCCATGCTGCCAGCTCCCGCGTGGGCGCCGCGCCGGCGCGCCAGTTCCTGGGCAAGGGCGACGACAGCATCACCCTCCCCGGCTGGCTCGCCCCGGAGCTCGCCGGCACGCCCAGCAGCCTGGACGTGCTGCGCTACATGGCCGGTACCGGCGGCGCCTGGCCGCTGATCGAGGGCAGCGGGCGGATCTACGGCCTCTGGGTCATCGAGAGCATCACCGAGACCAAGACGCTCTTCTTCCAGGACGGCACCCCGCGCCGCATCGAATTCAGCATCGCCCTCAAGCGTGTCGACGACGACACCGGCCGCGAGCTGCTCGGCGTCGGTATTGCCGGCATGGGTACCGTGCTGAGGAAGCTGCTGTGATCCAGGAACTGCTCGATACCGCCACCGGCCAGCTGCGCACCCTCGGCCGCGACCTGGTCCAGGGCGCTACCTATGCCCAAGCGCGCTACCAGATCCTGGTCGACAGCAAGGACATCAGCGCCCTTATCGCGCCGCGGCTGATCAGCCTGGATCTGACGGACAACCGCGGCCTCGAGGCCGACCAGCTGAGCCTGGTGCTGTCCGACCACGACGGCCTGCTGGCCATCCCGCCCCGGGGCGCCAATATTCGCCTCTGGCTGGGCTGGTCCACTACCGGACTGATCGACAAGGGCAGCTACATCGTCGACGAGACCGAACACAGCGGCGCTCCCGACGTGCTGAGCATCCGCGCCCGCAGCGCCGACCTGCGCAAGGGCCTCAAGACCAAGCGGGACCAGAGCTACAGTGCCACCACCCTGGGCGCCGTGCTGCGCGTCCTGGCCGCGCGCCAGGGCCTCACCCCGCTCATCGCGCGCGACCTCGAGGCGCAGAAGATCCTGCAGCTGGATCAGACCGGCGAATCGGACGCCAACCTCCTCACCCGCCTGGGTGAAGACTACGACGCGGTGGCCACCGTGAAGGCGGGCCGGCTGCTGTTCCTCCCGGCCGGCGGTGGCAAGGCGGTCAGCGGCGCCGACCTGGGCCACGTCACCCTCACCCGCCAGGACGGTGACCAGCACAGCTACCTGCAGGCCGACCGCGAGAGCTACGACGCCGTGCGCGCCTTCTACTACGACGTCAACAGCGCCAAGAAGCAGGAGGCCATCGCCGGCGGCGGCGAGAACGTGAAAGACCTGCGCCACACCTATGCCGACGAGCTCTCCGCGCTGCGCGCCGCCCGGGCCGAGTGGAACCGCCTGCAGCGCGGTACCGCCACCCTCACCTACCAGCTCGCCCTGGGCCGGCCTGAGCTCATGCCCGAACTCACCTACACCTTGCAGGGCGTGAAGACCGAGATCGACGCCATCATCTGGTACGGGGGAAACGTGCAGCACAGCCTCACCGCGGACGGCGGCTACACCACGCGCCTGGAGCTGGAAGCCAAACTGCCGGAGGACCTGGTCGCCGACCTGGTCGACGAGATCCAGGGCGATTACACCGGCATCATCGCCTACTACCGCGACCCCAAGACCGGCGAAGAGCACACGCTCACCGAGGGCGACCAGAGCAAGCCGCGACGGCTCCACCACCTGTACGCCACAAAGGCAACGGCGAAGCGTGCTGTAGAAAGAGAATGGAGAAGAATGCAAGAATCGGCTACAAAGCGATGAGGGGGTTAAGAGATAAAATGCTAAGGAAATTGTATCTATCACACGTTGCTAAAATTTTAGAAGAGTTCTTGGACAGCTGGTACGCGCACCCGCCAGCACTGTGGACAAAGCCTATGGGTAACATGCCCGCTGTTACTATCTTCTTGGTCCAGGATCACCGCCGACTTTGGTGCCAGAAAATTAGCGGACTGGAGATAAGCGGAACTTGGACTGAAGCAGATAGATCATACGAGGGGTCGATATCGATTCAAGAAGCCAGCCTCTCACGCTTTACTATTGACTCTCCATTCGGCCACATTGAAGGTATAAATCTTCTCAATATCTATAAACTTCAAAAAAAATTAAGGAATTTTATTGATAGAAGAAAAATCGAATACACAACTGAAATGGTACGAAGATATTCATATCTAGACTCAATCAAAACGAAACCAAAACCTCAACTTGAGCTTGTAAAGTTAATTTTCGACAAATACTGCGACACCGGACCTATTCCATTTAGCGCTAGGGACTCGCTCATCCTCATATATGGAGATGAGTGGTCTTACAGTCATAACCATTTTGACTTGGAAAATAAACAAAAATTCGTACTAGACTCTCTTGTTGACGAAAATATTTTAGTCAAAGTCCAAGAAAACTATCTTGCCACATCAAAAATTGTCAAAAAACTCGAAGAGCTCATGGCTGACTACGAGCAAGGGGAAGAGAAACGCGACGCTCAGACGAGGACGTTCATGCTCCAAGAGAGATCCGTAAAGACCGCACGATATGCTTTATATGCGGCGATCTTTTCCGGCGTGGCAGGCGCTACAAATGCAGCAATTACTATATTTAAACTATTTGATAGTTAACGCAAATTAATTAAGAGCTTTCCATTTGAGGAAAATTTTTATATTTTAAAAATTAAGAAACCTCCACCATATCCAACTCATATATTTTTGGATTTACCAACGTATCGTAGAACCTACAATTATAATGTAAATGGCCTTCAATCGCTTTACGAATCCTAATTTTATCGCCCACATTCATCCGACAACCGAACGTCACTGAAACAACACTTTCGATCGGAAAATCGAACAGATGAAAGTCGCCAATGCTATTAGACTTAATTGATGAAGCATCCTCCAGGGCCATGAACATTCTCCACTCCTGCTCATAGGCCCAGTGATGACTTTTCGTAAGCAAAAGCTCTGTACCATCAGAGTTTTCAAAAAACAAAATTGGACGTTCCTGCGCGTATAAAACCTTCCGCAAGTGGCGCAACTCATCCACTTCTGTTCGCCGCTGATTAAAAAACTCATGCTGATGGTCGAACTCAACAACGAAGCCACTGTGAGAACCGGCATAATGAGCCCACATGAGCAGGTTGTTTGGCGTTTCCGTGAGGCATAAAACTCCTATTGACGCCGACATTCTTTCATAAATCTGAACCTCTAACGCTGGCAAATTATCCTTTAAATCTCTGACCATCTTATCCATTTGTCCAGCCGCAATCTCCAGCATCATCACCATCGCCTGATCTTTCGGCAAATTTATTTTCTGCCAATCAGGCAAGTTATCGTACTCAGCAGAAATAATACCAGGAAGAGACTTCAATAAAGTCGCCTTCATCTCTTCATCTGAACGATATAACTGCATGGGCGCCTTCAATTCGAAAGGATCATTTAAGTTCTTAGCACTTGAAAAACATATCCTTGCACTTTCGACAACATCTATGCGCTCTGGGGGAAAATATTTATAAATCCTCACCATAACCTCCATTTAAATATCTGAGATACTCCATCTTCAAACCCGATCAAGCCGCAAGCAGCACGGACACTCATCTTACTCAACGCCACATCTAATCATTAAGCGACTATACCGCTTGCGGCAACTCCCCCCACCGCGTCGTATACCCTTGCGACAACAGCTCCCGCCGCATCTGCCACCCCGGATCGGCGAGCACCCGACCCACGTGCAGCGCCGCCCTGCCGTACCGCGCATTGATCCGGTCCACTACCTGCATCAGTTCGCTGGGCCGCCCCTGCCCGGCCGGGGCGAAGAGATCAGGCGTGAACTCGTCCGTCTGGACGATGCCGCCCAGCACCACAGCGCACTTCGAGTAGGCGTAGCCCTCGCGATAGATTGGGTCCAGTCCGGCCAGCGCAGCCTGCACCAGGATGCGGGTGTCGTCGGTTGGGTGAGCCAGTTGGATGCCCAGGCTGCGGTAGTAGCGGCGGTCCTCGAGCTCGTGCTGGCCGGTCTGCACGCTCACCAGCAGCGTGGAGCACAGCGAGCCCTGCTCCCGCAGCTTCTCGGCCGCCCGGGTCACGTAGGTGGCCATGGCTTCGCGCAGCGCCTCCAAGCGATACACCCGATGGCCGAACATCCGCGAGCTGATGATCTCCTTCTTCAACGGCGGCGCCTCGTGCAGGCGCATCCACTGCTCGCCGCGTAGCTCACGCGCCGTGCGCTCCAGGACGCGGGAGAATTCCTTGCGCAGCACGCGTAGGTCCGCCCGGGCCAGATCCTGGGCGGTGGTGATCCCGAGCCCCTGCAGGCGAGTGGTCAGCTTGCGGCCCACGCCCCATACATCGCCCACCGGCGCCAGCGGCAGCAGCCGCCCCTGCCGAAGCGAATCGGTGAGATCCACCACCCCGCCGGTCGCGCGCCAGGTCTTGCCCGCCCACTGGGCCAGCTTCGCCAGCGTCTTGGTGGTCGAGATCCCGACGCCGACCGGGATGCCCACCCAGCGGTGCACCCGCGCCTGGATCCCCCGGCCGAGCGCGTCGAGGTCGCCCGGCATACCGGTGAGATCCGCCCAGCATTCGTCGATGGAATACACCTCCAGGTC